>JBBQUH010000074.1:0-15370 GCA_038212625.1 Gemmatimonadales bacterium
CTCAGTCGCCCTGGAAGTGGTGGGCGATTCGGTACATGTGCTCCACGCGAACAGTGTGGTGAGTGTCCCCGCAACGCTCGTGGAGAATGTGCGCTACGCCGAGGGCCGTTTACGGTTTGATATCCGTGGGCTGGGTATGCAAATCTTTGAGGTACAGGACGGCGCCCAAGGGGCCGCGTTCACGCAAGCCGGCGCACTGGCGTTCGTAGGCACGGTAGTGCAGCGGCAGGCGGAGATGAAGTAGGAGCTAAGAGCTAAGAGCTAAGAGCTAAGAGCTAAGAGCTAAGAGCTAAGAGCTCAGAGCTAAGAGCTCAGAGCTAAGAGCAACAGCAGTAGCTCTTAGCTCTGAGCTCTGAGCTCTTAGCTCTGAGCTCCGTATCACGAACTGCACGAAAGCATCGAACACCCCGCCTTGTTCCGTGCCCACTCAGGGCGGCGCTCGGCGTAGTGGTCGTTGCCGGGCTGGTCGTCGTACGGATGTCGCATGACCTCGAGCAGGGTACGGACCGGCTCGTAGTTGCCGGCGTGTGCGGCGTCGATCGCTTCCTGCGCGAGATAATTGCGTAGAATAAACTTGGGATTCACTGCGTGCATGGCGGCGCGGCGTGCTTCGAAATCGCGACCGTGAGTGCGCACGATGGTGTGCCAGCGAACGAGCCACTGGTTGATGGCGTCCCACTGCGCGGAACGCTTCGCGTCGTCGTAAAATACATCGCCGAGTGCCGGTGCGAGTGCGTTGGAGGTATCTACGAGATCTCGAATTTCACCGAGTGCGCGGAAGAACCTGGTGTAATCCATCTCTGCCGCGTAAAGCAGGGCGAATCCTTCGCGGATCAACTGCTGCTCGGCTTCACCTCGCGAGGTAAAACCGAATTTGGCGGTGTTCATCGCTTCGTACTCGGCCTGGTACACGGTATCGAATGCCTCGAGGCCTTCGTGCAGCGTCTGTTCGGCGCCGAACACCGGCGCCAGCGCCTCGGCCAGTCGCACGAGATTCCACTGCACGATTGCCGGCTGCTGGCTGAACCGATAGCGACGTCCCTGCGCGTCGGTCGTGTTCGGTGTCCAGTGCGGATCGAAATTGTCGAGCCAGCCGTATGGCCCGTAGTCGATGGTGAGGCCTAGGATGGACATGTTGTCGGTGTTCATCACGCCGTGGACAAAGCCCACGCGCATCCATTCCACCACCATGCGCGCTGAGCGCGTGCACACCTCCACAAACCACGCGACGCGACGCGCGGCTGTGTCGCCGGTGAGATGGGGGAAGTCGCGGGTGATGGTGAAGTCAATCAACTGTTCGAGCAGCGCGAGGTCATCGCGCGCAGCGAGAATTTCGAAATTGCCGAAGCGGATGAACGACGGGGCCACGCGACACACCACGGCGCCGGGTTCTTCAGCGGCGTTGCCGTTGTAGAACATGTCGCGCAGCACGGGTTCACCGGTGGCAACCAGCGACAACGCGCGCGTGGTAGGCACCCCCAGATGGTGCATCGCTTCGCTGCACAAAAATTCGCGGATCGATGACCGAAGGACCGCGCGTCCGTCGGCCGTGCGCGAGTACGGCGTGGGGCCAGCGCCCTTGAGTTGCAACTCCCAGCGTGCGCCGCCGGGAGTGAGCACTTCACCCAACGTGATTGCGCGTCCGTCGCCCAGCTGGCCGGCCCAATTACCGAACTGATGGCCACCGTAACAGGCCGCATAGGGCGACATGCCCGGCATCAGCGCATTGCCACCGAACACGGCGGCGAATTCCGGTGAGGCCACGTCGGCCTCTGTGAAGCCCGTCAGTGCGGCGACCTCATGGGCGTGAGCGACCAGTGTGGGCGCAGCCACGGCGGTCGGGGTGACCGCACTCCAGGCGGCATGCAGCACCTGACGCCGACGGAGCGACGGGTCGGGGTCGCCGGGGAGCGTGGTGACGAACTGGTTGTCGAAGTTCAGGGCGCTGAGTGGCATGTCGAAAAATAACGCACGGCGCGCTCGGGCTCATCCACGGCTAGCGGATTGTCGCGCCGCCACGCAATGTCTTACCGGCATACGGCGGCGCCTGACTGATCACTTACCACCAATGGGCTGACATGACGTTTACGCCTCAATCCATGCAGTGGCCGGCCGACCGTGCGGTGCTGCTCGTGCACGGCATCGGACGAGCCAGCCTCGCCGGCGATGCGGCGTTCCCGCTCGAGGCGTTCCGCACCGCACTCGGCCAGGAAGCCGATCGCGTGGCTATTTATACGCTCAACTACGACTTCATCAACGACTGGCTCGTGACCAAGACGGCGCTCGGTGCGGAGATTCGTCGGCTCAAGCGTGTGTTGAGCGTCCGTGAAGGCGGCGATGATCAAGCCGATGTGATTGCCGACTATGCCGGCGATGTCCTGTGGCCCGTGCTCAGCGCTGACCTGCGGCTCGCCGTTCGCTCGGCCTACCTTGCACAGCTCATCCAGATTCAATTGGATGGCGCGGAGTCTGCATTCAGTCGTGGACAGGATCCGCTGGACAACAAACTCTCGATAATCGCGCACAGTCTCGGCTGTTTTCATACATACGAGGTGCTTTGGGAAGCCGCCACCGAACCGACGCACCGACTCCGGCCAGCGAGTGATCTGTTCCGCTTGGCGTCCGTGTGGTTGATGGCATCACCGGTGCAGCTTATCCGCTCTGTTGCCGAAGACATCAAGGCCGTCATTCCCAGCGGAGAGACACTGGCCACGCTGTCCATGCCCCTGGGGATCCCCCGCGAGATGCGACGTTCAAAGCCCGTGACCTGCACCGACGCCTTTATCTCGGTCACCGGTACGCAGGATCCGGTGGGCGGGCATCTCCTGGGCGGGTTACAGAAATGGGCGTACATGCATCTTACGGGGCAGCGGAGTATCGTCGTGCCACAGCACCTCACCAACGTCACCGACCGGGAGTCGCTGGCGCTCGCGCTGCAGGCCGCCGCCAGCGGTGAGACAGCGCTGCAGCTCAACGATCCCCATTCATGGAGCCGCTACATCACCAGCCAAACCGCTACGTTGCGCGAGGTGCTGCTGACATGAGCATACGAACCGGCGTACCCGGCTGTGTGGCGACGGTGCTCGTGGCTGGTATCACGTGTGCCGCCTCGGTGGGCGGCGCCCAAGCGGCGCCGGGAAACGATTCAATTCTCTTGGCGCGTGCCGGCTCGATTACGGTGGGTGAGTACTGCCGCATGGCCCGCGATGTCCTTGCGGCTCCGGCGGTACACGAGGCGCTGGGGGATGACCAACGGGCAGCGGCCCTCAGTACCGGCATCATTTGCGCGGTACAGCCCTCGTCGCTGTCATTGCGTGCGCTTCGCGGTACCGAGCCCGTGTCGCTGCGCGCCCTCACGCGGCTGGGCACGCGCGCGTACGGTGGCACCAGCGCAACGACCTTCGAGGCGATGGATGCGTTCCGCATGCTGGTTCGCGGTCCCGTAGTCCGACCGATAGTACGTTCGGCGCTTGGCGATTCAGTCGCCCAGCGATTGGCGGTCATCACGGAAACCGCGTTCGGCCTCTTGTCACTCGATGCCCGCGATGCGGCGTTGCAGCGTCTCGCGAACTACGAACGTAAGCTCGGCCCCACCTCGGCGCGGCTGAATGGCGTGGAAGTGCTGGCCAATTGGGGCGCACAGAAGTGGATCCCGGGATTCCGTCCAACCCCGCGTGGCGGTCCGAGTCCTTGGGAGGCCGTGGCCGCCTATGTGCCCACGTATGCCACCGTGGACTCGAGCCGCGCGGTTGCCGTGTCGGCATCCGAATTCGGACTCCGTCGCTACCTGTTCGGCAAAGCGTTCGGTGCCGAAGGATGGCGGGGGCTGATTCGTCCGTCCTATTGGTCGGCGGGCATGCTGGTGGTGAGCGATCGCAACGGGGCGCTGGTGTGGCCGTGGGATGGACGAACCCGCCACGGCGTCTTCGCGAGCTGGGGGGCAACGAAAGTCGGCTATGTCTCCGGCCGGAACGGCGAGTGGCTGATCAGCCACCAGTTGCAGACCATTCCGCTGGTGTTCTGACCGTATTCGCTGTGTGCCGCGCCCGATGGCGTTGTCTACCAATATGGAGGACTTCTACCGCGTCTACCGGTCCCAAGGACGGCGGCCGACTGCCGGTGAACCTCGAAGCTGGCAGCTTCGGCGGGAACAAGGACACTAAGAATCCGGCTTTACCCTAGCGTGCCTCACCGGACAATCCGTACCGTCCGGTCCCACCCAGCACGCTCGGCATCCACTGGTCTCATCGAGGCGAGCATGGCAACGTCAGCCGTTCCGAACAGTACCGCCACTCTTCCAGAGGGCGCGGCGCAGTACGCAATCACGATTTCCATAAAGAGCCGATACGAGAACTGGATCGACGGCAAGTTCTCACCGCCGGTGCGTGGTCAGTACTTCAGCAACCCCACACCGATTACGGGACAACACCTGTGCGATGTGGCGCGCTCCACCGCCGAAGATGTCGAACTGGCGCTCGATGCCGCCCATCGCGCGGCGCCTGCCTGGGGACGCACATCGGCGACGCATCGTGCGATCATCCTGAACAAGATCGCCGACCGCCTCGAAGAGAATCTGGAAGCGATCGCCGTTATCGAAACCATTGATAACGGTAAACCGATTCGCGAAACGAAGGCGGCTGATCTACCGTTGGCCGTGGATCACTTCCGTTACTTCGCCGGCGTGATTCGTGCGCAGGAAGGTACTGCCGGTGAGCTCGACGAAGACATGGTCGCATATCACTTCCACGAGCCCCTCGGCGTGGTTGCGCAGATCATCCCGTGGAATTTCCCGCTGCTCATGGCGGTCTGGAAGCTGGCGCCGGCACTCGCCGCCGGCAATGCGGTGGTGCTCAAGCCCGCCGAGCAGACGCCCGTGGCCATCATGGCGTTTGTGGAGCTCATCGCCGATCTGTTGCCGGCCGGAGTGCTCAACGTCGTGCAGGGCTTTGGCGTCGAAGCCGGCAAGCCGCTGGCCTCGAGCCCGCGCGTGGCGAAGGTGGCCTTCACTGGTGAAACGACCACCGGCCGTCTCATCATGCAGTATGCATCGGAAAACCTCGTTCCGGTCACGCTGGAACTCGGCGGCAAGTCACCGAACATATTCTTTGCCGATGTGATGGATCAGGATGACGCGTTTTTTGACAAGGCGCTCGAAGGGTTCACGATGTTCGCACTGAATCAAGGGGAAGTCTGCACCTGCCCGTCGCGTGCGCTGGTGCAGGAGTCGATCTATGACAGGTTCATGGAGCGGGCCATCGACCGTGTGAAGAAGATCAAGATGGGCCATCCGCTGGATCCAGGCACCATGATTGGCGCGCAGTCGTCAAACGATCAGCTCGAGAAGATTCTGAGCTACTTTGATATCGGCGTGAAAGAAGGCGCCAAAGTGTTGATCGGAGGTAAGCGGGCGCATCATGAGGGCGAACTCGCAGGCGGCTACTATGTGGAGCCCACGATCTTTGAAGGCCACAACAAGATGCGCGTGTTTCAGGAAGAGATCTTCGGCCCGGTCGTTTCGGTTACCCCGTTCAAGGACATGGACGACGCACTCGCCATCGCCAACGACACGCTGTACGGACTTGGCGCCGGTGTCTGGTCGCGCGACGTGAACACGCTGTACCGCATGGGACGCGGCATCAAGGCCGGGCGGGTGTGGTCGAACTGCTACCATCATTATCCGGCGGGTGCGGCATTCGGTGGCTACAAGCAGAGCGGCATCGGGCGTGAGAACCACAAGATGATGCTCAATCATTACCAGCAGACCAAGAATCTACTCGTGAGCTATAGCCCGAACGCGCTCGGATTTTTCTGAGCCAGGACATTCCGATGATCGAAACACCAGTGGAACGGGTGGCTGTCACCCCGGCCGCCACCGCCCTGCTGCACAAGCTGCAAGCCCAGCATGGCCCGCTGGTGTTTCATCAATCCGGGGGGTGCTGCGACGGCAGCACCCCGATGTGCTTTCCGCGAGGAGAGTTCCGCATTGGTCAGCAGGATGTTTACCTGGGGACGATTGCGGATACGCCATTCTACATCGGCGCCCAACAGTTCGAGTACTGGAAACACACGCATCTCACGATCGATGTCGTTCCGGGACGCGGTGCGGGCTTTTCGGTGGAAACTCCGGAGGGGCTGCGCTTTCTGACGCGTTCGCGACTGTTCGAAGATGCGGAGTGGGAGGCGCTGGAGGCCGCTGGTCCGCCACGGCGCGGGGAGCAGGCCAGCTGACAGCTTGTTGAACGGCGGTGCGCGCGCTGTCTTCCGCAACCGTGTGCTGCGCTCCATTGTATGCGGGATGGCCATCATTCACCCTTCCTCAATTCGAGACGCAGGCATGCAATCACCCTTGAAAACTCTCCGCACACTCATTCTGCTCACCGTCGTCGCGACGTCGCCCCTCGCGGCGCAATCGCTGGTCGGTACCGTGACCGGGCGGGTGACCGAGTCCGGACAGCCGGTTGTCGGCGCGTCGGTATTTATCAGCGGCACGCAGTCGGGAACCATCACACGCGGTGACGGCGGCTATCGCATCTCGCTGCGCCCCGGTCGCTACGAAATCCGAACACGGTTGGTGGGCTACGCTCCGGTCAGCGACTCGATCACGATCGTCGCTGGGAGTACCCTCACCAAGGACTTCGTTCTCGAGAAGTCGGCCAACACACTGGGTGCCGTGGCGGTGCTCGGCTCGCGTACCGCCGAGCGGACCGTGCTCGACGCGCCGGTTCCGATCGATGTGCTGAGCGCGTCCGAGCTCCGTGCGACGGGTCGCGTGGAGACGGCACAGATGATTCAGATGATCGCGCCATCGTTCAACTTTCCGCGGGCCACGGTTGGCGACGGCACTGATCATGTGCGGCCGGCGACGCTGCGCGGCTTGGGCGCCGATCAGGTGCTCGTGCTCGTGAACGGCAAGCGTCGGCACGTCAGCGCGTTGGTCAATGTGAACGGCACGATCGGACGCGGTCAGGCAGCGGTGGACCTCAATGCCATTCCGGCCAGCATGATCGATCGAATCGAAATTCTCCGTGACGGTGCCGCGGCACAGTATGGGTCCGACGCGATCGCTGGTGTCATCAACATCATCCTCAAGTCGAATGCCCCAGCCGAGTTTTCGGCAACGCTTGGCCGCACACAGACCACACTCCAAGGTAATCCCAACGTCCCCGCAGCGACGCAGAACTTCAATGAGAACCTCACCGATGGCGAAGTCCTGCAGCTTGCCGGCAGCTATTCCACCGATTTCGGCGGACCAGGATTCCTGACGCTGGGCGCGGAGTATCGCGACCGTGCGCCCACCAACCGCTCACTCCCCGACACGCGGACGCAGTTCTTCGCCGGCGATCCGCGCAACAGCAACGCACCGGTGGTCAATCACCGCCAAGGCGACGCTGAGGTGCGCGATGTGGTCGGCTTCCTGAACTACGGCCGGACGCTCAACAGCGGCGCTCAGGTCTATTCGAACATCGGCGTCAGTCGCCGTGACGGTGAGGCGGCCGGCTTTTTCCGACGTCCGCTCGATGATCGCACCGTACGCGCGCTCTATCCCGGGGGGTTTCTTCCCCTGATCACATCCACGATCTGGGATTATTCGGGTACCCTCGGCGTGAAAGGCGACATTGGCAAATGGGGCTACGATGTAAGCACCGTGGCGGGCCGCAACAGTTTTGCGTTCGACATCGCCAACTCCGGCAATGTCACCCTGGGGGCGCAGAGTCCGCGACAGTTCTACGCCGGACAGTTGGGCTTCACGCAAAGCACCACCAACGCCGACTTCACGCGCAACTTCAACGTGGGCCTGCGCAAGCCGCTGCAGATTGCCACGGGCGCTGAATTCCGCTACGAGAGCTATGACATCACCGACGGTGAGCCAGACTCCTATCGCGATGGCGGTATCCGAATTCTCGACGGCCCAAATAGGGGGCGTCAGGGCGCCTTAGGCTCGCAAGTGTTCCCGGGCTTTCGTCCAAGCGACGCCGGGACGAACACACGCAGCAACGTGGGCGCGTACATCGAGGCCTCGAATGATGTGACCGACCGGTGGCTGCTGTCAGCCGCGGCGCGCGCGGAGAACTACAGCGACTTTGGCGGAACGGCCACGGGAAAACTCGCCACCCGTTTCTCGGTGCTCGATCAACTCAAGCTTCGCGGCGCCTTCAGCACCGGCTTCCGCGCGCCGTCCCTTCACCAGCAATGGTTCTCGTCGACCGCCACCAACTTCATTGACGGCGTGCCGTTTGACGTGCGCACGTTTCCAGTGAACGATCCGATTGCCCGCGTGCTCGGCGCGGAAGACCTGAAGCCCGAGCAGTCGGTGAACTGGAGCGGCGGATTTGCCGTGGAACCCACACGCAACTTCTCATTCACCGCTGATTACTACAATATCTTCATCAGCGATCGCGTCGTCTTCTCGGAGAACTTTACCGGTGCCCAGGTGACCGCGCTGCTCGCAGCCAACGGGCTGTCGGGTGTGTCGGGCGGGCGGTATTTCACCAACGCCATCAACACGCGGACGCAGGGTGCGGATTTCGTCGCCAACTACGGATTGCAAGCGGGCGCCGTGGGCTTCCTCCGCTTGACGGGCGCGTACAACGTCACAGAGAACAGGGTGACGTACGTCAAGCCCACACCGGCGGCGCTGAACACGCAGGGTGAAGCGCTTTTCAGTCGCATCGAGCGCGGGCGCATCGAGCTCGGCCAGCCACGCAGCAACATCATGTTCTCCGCCAACCTCACGCGTCGTGCGCTTGACTTCACGGTGCGTGCGCAACGCTTCGGAGAGGTCGTCGCCCGCGGCACCAATCCGAATGGCTCGCTGGATAACACCTATGGCGGCAAAGTGATCACCGATCTCTCACTCTCGTACACTTTGCCGCGCGCCGTACGCCTCACGCTCGGCGCCGACAACCTGTTGGACGTCTATCCCGATGTCAACTCGGCCCTCACCAACAATGGGGGCATCTTCCCGTTCAGCGGAATTTCACCGTTCGGTTTCAATGGCCGCTATGTGTATGCACGGGTGAGTGTGACGCGGTAATCGTGCTGGCGATCGGCCGGGTAGCGGCCGATCGCCAGTGCATCGGCGTGCGTCGCTGCGTGGGGTGGTGGACGGTACCGTGAACTGCTTTGTCACCGATGGACGTGGAAGCTCCGTCGTTGGTGTCATTGACGTATAGCCATACACACCGTGTGGTTGGCCACATGAAGACCACGCTCAACATTGACGACACGGTCATGGCCAGCCTCCGGCGTGAGGCGGCCCGCACGGGGCGCACGATGTCCGAACTCGTGGAGACTGCGCTCCGGCAACTGCTCCGGCGTCCGTCCGGGGTGACCGAGCTCGCACCGCTCCCGAGCTTCGATTCTGGTGGCGCGTTGGTGGACGTGGCCGACCGCGATGCGCTGTACCGGGTCATGGAGGAGCGGTAGGTGTTTGTCGTCGATACGAATGTGCTGGTGTATGCGGCCGACGTGCGCGCGCCGAGTGAGTGGATCGGTGAGATGGCGTGATCCGCGACGCGGTGCGCTCGAGGAGCACCGCGATCTGTCGGTGTGCTTCGCGACCTTTACCGCGTCACCGGCGCCATCATCGCCAAGAACGGCGGCCATCGGCGCAGCGCCGTGAACGCCGGTTCGGCGTGCACCGATGGCTCCATGCCAAGCCCCTCGCGACGCGCGTCACGCAATAAGGTGAGCGCGAGCGTGCTGTCAGCAAGTCGGGCAGCGATGGTTGACCGCCAGTAAGTCGGCTCGCCCAACAAGAGTGCACGTGCGGCCGGTGTCAGTGCCCGAGCTCGCGCCGCAATCTGAACCATCCAGCCACGGGCTTCGACCGAGTCGCCGTCGGCGGCGGCGACCGCGCCCGCCAACCCCATCAACGCGAACGACATCGTCGACGACGTGATCGGTTGAGCGATCAGCGGCCGCAGTCTGGCGCGGGCCTCGGCGGGGCGATCGAGCAACAGGAGCGTATGCGCCTCCTGACGACGAATCAGTGGCGCATCGCGCGCGGCAGGTGGAAGCGAGTCGAACCACGCAGCGACCGCGCGCGCCATCACACGTCCTTCGTCGGGGTGATGCGCCACAAACTCCGTGGCACTCATTACCCGCAGTGTCGCACGCTCGCCGAGCGAGGCCAACGAGGCATCGAGTCGAACCAGCGCCGCCGACACGGCACCACGATCGCCACGTGCTGCCTGCGCGCGTAACTCGTAGCCGGCGATCGTGATGTCATCAGGGTATCGTTGCATCGCGTCGCGTGCCGCGATGAGCTCTGCGTCATGATTGCCCAGCAGATGCTCGGCGAACGTCAGTTCTTGCCAATAGGGACGCCACCCACGCAGTTCACCGCGGTCGGGCCCGAGCGCCCGCAATACGCTCACCGCCTCGGCCGGCCGGTTCATCTTTCGCGCCAGCTCCCCGACCATGTATTCGCCGATCGTGCCCGGTGCAATGCGGGCCTGCCGAACCACGGCGTCGTACGCCATGGGCAGGTTCCCGGCGAGCAGTCCTTGTACCATATCGAGGGTACTCTGCTCGAGCGGTCCCAGTCGCAGACGCTCGGCCGTCAGCGACGCCATGACGCGTTGTGCGGCATCGGCCTCGTTCAGGTTGAGGTGCATGATGGTCGCCGCGATGCGCGGCATGGGATACGACGAGTCTTCGGCGGCTGAGCGCTGAAACAGTGACAGCGCGGCACGAGGGTCGCCGTTCACGAACGTCGCGAGGCCTGCGACGTAGTCGCGATACGCCTCGTACGTGGGCGGGGCGATGGCGCGCCGCAGATGCGTGACCGTATCGGTGAGCGGTGCGATCGCTGCCACTACGCGGGTGCGCAGCCGGTCGATGCCCATCATGAGGCTGTCGTCGGAAACGCTCACGCGTTCGACCGGACGCAGCAGTCGTCCCGTGTGCGTCTCGAGCAGCTGCGCCTGCAGGTGCACCATGCGCCCCTCGCGATAGATCGCGCCGCGCACCACCATGCCCGCCCCGACGTCGCGCGCCACGCGCTGCCAGCGATCATCGACCGCAGCGGCGGAGCGGGCGGCGGTGTCGAGCGTGGCCTCCGTGGCGAGGAGGGCGGTGGCGGGCACCACCTCGATGCCGTCCAGGCGGGAGAGTCCTTCCGTGATCCAGTCAGCGGCCATGATGCCGAGCGTGGATCGCGCGGAATCCGGCACCGATTCCGTGAGCGGCAGGACGGCGACGCGGTTCGCGACGAGCCCTGAAGCAGGTGCCGTACCATTGGTTACCGACGACGGTCGGCGCGCGACCACTGTGACGATCAACACCATTGCCACTGCGGCCGCGCCGAGGATCAACCACCGTGCGTTTCGCACTGGCGGCGCGATGGGTTGCGACGCGCTCGGCGGGACGTGGACGGTTGCGGGGTCGCTCGTTGCATCGAACATCTCAGGCGAGGCGACCGGCGCGGTGTCGAGCGACGTGTTCGATATAGTTCGTCCCCGAACGGCCACGACCACCGCCAGCGTCTCGGGAGCAGGCTCCGCATCGAGCTCCGATCGAAGTCGCGCGGCAAACGCGTCGTGCTCGCGCAGGGCGCCGGACCGGTCGCCGGCGCGGTCGAGCACGGTGAGCAGCCGACGATGATGGGATTCGTTGAACGAGTCCAGCGTCTGTGCGCGTCGGGCCAATTCGACGGCGCGCTCGAGATCACTGCGGCTGGCGTGCGCGTCGGCGCTCCGGGCGGCGGCTCCGGCCGCTTGCCGAGCCAGCGTCTGCCGGCGATTGGCGACCCAGTACTCGAAGGCGGGGGCGTCGTCGACAACCAGTCCGTTGAGCAGGCTGCCGCGATACACCGCCAGCGCATCGTCGTCTCGACGGGCCGCGAGCGCCTGATGAAAGGTCCAGACGTCGCAGGCCACGTGGGCCGGGTCGAGGCCGATGGCGTCGTCGCCACGGTTCAGGAGGGCGTGTTCGCCCAACGCGCGGCGCAGAAACGTGAGCGCCTGCCGGAGCGCTGCTTTAGCCCGTGGATCATCACTATCGGGCCAGAATAGCGCCAACAACGAATCACGAGAGACAAATGCTCCGTCACCTTCGATTGCGACATAGGCCAGCAACGCGGCGCGACGCGGCTGCGCCAACAGCGTGGCCAAACTCCCTCGAGTCGGCTCACTGACGTTGAGCGGACCCAGCGCCGCGATACGGATCATCGGTTTTCAGTCACAGGGCGAGGAATCGCACAATCGGGATTCTCAGGTCACGCTGGGGTCACCTGCGGGTAGCGGCTCAGAGCTAAGAGCTAAGAGCTAAGAGCTAAGAGCTAAGAGCTAAGAGCTAAGAGCTAAGAGCTAAGAGCTAAGAGCTCAATAGTGTGACTCCTTTTCTTCCTTTGGAGCGTGTTATGGCATCGAAATCCTACACCCCGCAAACGATTGTACGCCGCGTCGTGCTTTGGGCGATAGTGCTTGTCGCGCTGGCCGATGTGCCGTCGTCGGTGCTCGCTCAGAGTGCGCCGCCGGTGGGGCCTGCTGATCTCCTGCGGCGAATCCGCGCACTCGGCCTGCCCAGTTCGACCGATCAACTGACGGTCTACTTCAATCCGGGCCACGAGGCCAAGGCGGTTCGCCTCCGGACGCTGATCCAGGACGCGCGGCAGTTCTTCGCCGACTCGCTCGGGATTTCTCCGGAACTGTCGATCGCCGTGCTCGAGCGGCCAACCTGGGAGCGTGTGATCACGGCCCAGCCGTATGGTATCCCTGGTGTTGAAGGTAGACCGCCGGTGGCGTTCCTGCCCGCCACTGATGACAACCTCGCGGCCAACGACGCCCTCTCACTCGAAGCGGGGATCTCGGACACAGCGCGGCGATTGATCACGGCATCCGGTCGCACGTGGACCGAAGCATCGAAGCGCTACGTCGACCTCGTGGGTCTCCACGAGCTGGGTCACGCCTTCGCCGACGCCTACGGCATCGACGTGCCGTCGCAATGGTTCAGCGAGTGGCTCGCGACCTACTTCTGCTACACGTACCTGCGTGCGGCACGCCCCGTGGACGCGAAGCTATGGGAAGGTATTCTGCAGGGGTATCGCGACGCGGCGCACCCCGACCACCGTACCCTCGAGGCGTTCGAGCGCTTGTACTTCGGTGTCGGCGCGCAAAACTATGTGTGGTATCAGGCCCGCTTTCAGCAGCAAGTGCAGCGCGTGCACGACACACAGGGCGTGGAATTCCTGCGGCGTGTGAAGCAGGCGTTTCCCCGGGGAGCGACGCGTTCGGCCTCGCATGACGAGTTGCTGCGGCGTCTCGATGCGATCGAGCCTGGATTCGGGGCGTGGGCGGCCACGATGCGGTGAGGGGGCGGGCTCCTGCGGTGCCACCCCCGGCGCGTGCGTGCGGATAGCGTCGGGCAGTCCGATCGCTGGTTGCTTCGCGCGAAGCTCGCGGAGAACGCGGAGAACGGCAAATGCCATGGACTTCTCTGGTCCGCCCCGTCCTCCGCGGTCGTCGCGTCTGGCGTTCGAACTATCGTCCGAAGTTGATGCGCAATGCACGCGACGTATCGCCGACGTGGGTCACGTGAAAATCGAAGGTGCGGCCGTCGGCGAGTTTCCCTTTTGCGGTGATGACCGTCAGGTGATCGCCGGCGCGCGGCTTCAGTGTTTCGGTGAACGTGGTCGCGATTCCCCGCAACGGGTTCATGGCGTTCAGGTCGCCGATGGTGACCACACCATCGGCCATGGCCGTCTGGTAAACAGACCAGCGCACGAACCAGACCGGTACCGCATCACCGGTCGAGACGGCGAGTACCGGGAAGGTGCCGAGGGGCGCGTTGGGCTCGATGAAGTAGAAACCCTTGATCAGGATCGGGGTGGCGAAGGCGCCGGGGCCACCCAGGCCCGGGAAGTGGAAGAACGTCATCAAGTTGAAGTCTGCGGGAATCGCGCTCGGCGCCCGATAAAACGGGATGGCCAGCCACTCGCCGTTGTGGAAGAACTGTTTTTCACCCGGAAACGCGCGGGCATAGGCTGGAATGCCGGGGTCCGGTTGCGGGACCGTGACCCGCACCAAGCCAGCCGTTTCCGCGGCGCGGATCAGGGTCGCGGTATCGGGAACATCAGACAGCGGGTCGGCGATCTGGGACTCACCACAGGCACCGAGGAGGAACGCGAGACCAAGGGTGCTGAGTAACGGGCGAACGGACATGAGAACACTCCGGTTGAGGTCGCGCCATCGGCAGCGTGCGTCTGGCGTTCAGCCGGAGTGTGGGGCGCGTGGGTGAGCTGACCGTGATCTGGGTGTGATCCGGGTCGTTTGGGTGGCAAGCCACGACGCTCATGGCCTCGCTCGCATCAGATGCGTGATGAGATTACATTTGATGCATGCGCACAACACTGGATATCGATGATGACGTGCTCGCCGCCGCAAAAGAGCGGGCCCGTCGCGAACACAAGACAGCGGGCGAGATCGTCTCAGCATTGCTTCGGCAGGCGCTCACGGCCTCGCCGACTGCGGTGTCCTCGGTTCGCGAAGCCCCGGCCGTCTACGGGTTTTCGCCGTTCCCGAGTCGCGGTGGCATCGTCACCAATGCATTGATCGATCAGTTGCGCCACGACGACGCGTACTGATCACGCCGCTTATCCCCGACATCACGTCTCACACCATGCGCTCACTGCTCGACGTGAATGTGTTGATCGCGCTGTTGGACGCCGATCACAGCTCGCATGGTACCGCGATGGCCTGGTTCGCCGAGCACGCTGAACAGGGGTGGGCCTCGTGTCCGATCACGCAGAACGGGTGCATCCGGATCATGTCCCATGCGGGATATCCGAACGCGCAGTCGGTGGTCGCCACGGTGCAGCGACTGCGCGCCGCCACCGATCATCCCGTCCATCAATTCTGGGCCGATGACGAGAGCCTGCTTGATGACCGGCGAATCGATACGTCGCGCGTTCATGGTCCGCGCCAGCTCACCGATGTGTACCTGCTGGCACTGGCGGTGGGGCACGGCGGCCGCCTCGTCACCTTCGACCGGACCATCGCCTTGGCAGCCGTGCGGGGCGCCTCCGCGCAGCATCTGGTGCGGTTGTAGGGTATACAGCTAGGCCTCAGCTTGCATGATGTGGTCGAAATATCCATACGCATACATATGAGAACGACGCACAACATCGATGACCACTTACTCGCAGAGGCGCGTCGTCTCACGCGCATCGACGAGAAAACCGCGCTGGTGCGCGCGGGACTCGAAGCGCTGATTGCCCGCGAAAGCGCGCGCCACCGAATGATTCTCGTCGGCACCTCCGTCTGGATCGACCACCTGCGACGCGGTGACGCGACCCTTGTGGCGCTCCTCACGTGGATGTCCATCTGCTGGCCTCGGCGCACATCGACCAGTGCAAACTTTGGACCCG
>JBBQUH010000075.1:0-13930 GCA_038212625.1 Gemmatimonadales bacterium
CCCCCCACACCGGGCTCCCGGGGGGGTTGGGGTAACACACCTTGGGGGTTGTGTCTTGACCTCTCGCCTTTTTATAAAACCCACAACACCCCCGGGGCCGGCCCGGCTTGGGGGCCCGCCCGCCTGGCTCATCGCCCTTACGCCTGTGGCGCGGGTGTCAGAACGCGGAAGTCGAGCTTTTCCTTCTCCGTGACGGAGACGTCTACTTCAATCTCGTCGCCCTTGGAATACTCGCCCGTCAGGATCTTCTCCGAGAGCGGGTCCTCGATGTATCGCTGAATAGCACGCTTGAGGGGACGCGCGCCATAGTGCTCGTCATACCCATGATCCACCAGGAACTTGGTCGCCGCGTCGGTCAGCTTGATGGTCAGCTCCTCCTCCGCGAGACGCTTCTGCACGTCGGCAAACAGAATGGACACGATCTGCGAGATGTGCTCCTTGCCGAGCGGATGGAAGACAATCACATCGTCCAGCCGGTTCAGGAACTCCGGATTGAACACCCGGGCCATCTCCTCCTTCACTTTGTCGGAGATCCGCTCGAAGTCTGCCCGTGAATCCTGTCCCGCGAAGCCCAGCGCCTTGCCACGCGTGATATCTTTGGCGCCCACGTTGGACGTCATGATCACCACGGTGTTCTTGAAGTCGATCACCCGACCGTAGTTATCGGTGAGATGACCTTCATCGAGCACCTGGAGCAGAATGTTGAACACATCAGGGTGCGCCTTTTCTATTTCGTCGAGCAGCACCACGCTATACGGCTTGCGCCGGATCGCCTTGGTCAGCGTGCCCGAATCCTCGTAGCCCACGTAACCCGGCGGTGCACCAATCAGCCGCGACACGGAGAACTTCTCCATGTACTCGCTCATGTCCACCCGAATCAGCGCCGACGGGTCCGCGAACAGGAACTTGGCCAACGACCGCGCCAACTCCGTTTTTCCGACGCCGGTAGGACCCGAGAAGATGAATGAACCGATTGGGCGACGCGGATCCTTGAGGCCCGCACGGCTTCGGCGCAGCGATCGGGCGATCGCCTTGATGGCTTCGTCCTGACCGACCACCGACTCGTGCAGTTCCTCTTCCATCCGCAGCAGGCGCGACGTTTCCGCCTCCTGAAGACGCGTAAGAGGAATACCCGTCCAGCGGCTCACAATGAACGCGATCTCCTCCTCGCCCAACGTGGGCCGGAACGACTGCCGACGCTGCTCCCATTCGTCCTGCTTCCGACGGATCTCCGCCTGCAGTTCGCGTTCGTTGTCACGCAGCGACGCTGCCCGTTCGAAGTTCTGATCGCGAACCGCCGCTTCCTTCTCGTTGTTGAGCGCTTCCAGCTGTTCCTTGAGGTCTGCGACCTCGGCCGGCGGGACCTGCGCCGCCAGACGAGCGCGTGCACCAGCCTCGTCGATGACGTCGATCGCCTTGTCCGGCAGGAACCGATCCGTGATGTAGCGTTCCGACAGCTTGGCTGCCGCCAACAGCGTCGAATCAGGGATGTTCACGCGGTGGTGATCTTCGTACTTCTTCTTCAGCCCCTGCAAAATCTGCACGGTTTCATCGATCGACGGCGGATCAACCACGACCGTTTGGAACCGACGCTCAAGGGCCCCGTCTTTCTCGATGTACTTGCGGTACTCGTTGAGCGTAGATGCCCCGACACACTGCAGCTCGCCGCGTGCCAGCGCGGGCTTCAGCATATTACTTGCGTCAATCGCGCCCTCGGCCGCGCCGGCACCTACCAGCGTGTGGAGCTCATCGATAAACAGGATCACCTGCTTATTCTGCGCGATTTCGTTCATGACCGCCTTCAGGCGCTCCTCGAACTGACCGCGATACTTGGTGCCGGCGATGACCGCTGCCATATCAAGCGACAGCACGCGGTTGTCCCGCAGGGAATCCGGGCAGTCCCCGTTGGCGATGAGCTGCGCGAGACCCTCCACAATGGCGGTCTTGCCCACACCAGGCTCGCCGATGAGCACCGGATTGTTCTTTTTCCGGCGTGTCAGCACTTCCATGACCCGCTCGATCTCCTTGGCCCGACCGATCGTGGGGTCCAACTGCCCTTCAGATGCCAACTGCGTCAAATCGCGGCAGAAATGATCGAGCGCGGGCGTCTTGGACTTTTTGTCGCCCTTGGCCGACGCCGCCGACGGTGGCGCATTGCCCACCTTTTCAGCTTTCGGCGCCTCACCCGCTTGCGGCATCTCTGTTCCGAGGAGGCGCAGCGTCTCCGCACGCGCCGCCTCGAGATTGACCCCAGCGTCGGTCAACACCTGCGCGGCGATCCCCTTTTCCTCGCGGACGAGGCCGAGCAACAGATGCTCCGTGCCGACGTAGCTGTGGTTGAGGTCCCGCGCTTCGGCCATGGCCAGCTCGAGCACCTTTTTCGCACGCGACGTGTACGGCAGATCCGGGCCTGTGGCCTGCGCCGCTTTCCCCTTCTTAACCGTGTCCTCGATTTTTTGCGTGACATCATCGAGGTCGACAGTGAGGTTCTGCAAGACCGCCGCAGCCACCCCCTCGCCCTCTCGAATCAGTCCTAGGAGAATGTGCTCGGTGCCCACGTATTCGTGGTGCAGCCGCGCCGCTTCCTCGCGTGCCATCGCGAGAACCTTCCGCACCCGCTCGGTGAAGTTGTACCCGTTCATCGTCCCCTCAGGGTCGTAGGGAAGCGGATCATTCGACGCCGCCGCCTTCGCTCACCAGCGCCTGCCGCACGTATCGAGCGCGCGCCAGGTTCGTCTCGCCTTCAGTCAACGTCCGCCCTTCCAAGTGGGCCAGATGCGCCGACTGTGCAAAGATCAGAAGCTTGTTGAGAGTATATACACTGAGCCCAGTGATCAGTTTCAGGCCGACCGCCAGACGCACGCCACTCAGGTAGTTCATCGCCTCGTCGAACGTGAGACTGCGGGCGTACCGCAGCGTCCCGTACGCGCGCCACAGCTTGTCTTCGATAATATAGCCCGCATCGCGGACCAGCACACGGCGCGCCTCTTCCTCGCGCTCAATCACGTGCCGCACCACGCGGACCAACAGGTCCTGCAACTCCTCCCCAGACCGCCCCAAGGTGGTTTGATTGGAAAGCTGGAAGAAGTTCCCCACCACTTCGCTCCCCTCGCCGTACAGTCCCCGGTAGGTAAGACCCATCTGCTGCAGTCCGGCAAGCACCTTGCCGATTTCCTTGGTGAGCACCAACCCCGGCAGATGGATCAATACGGACGCCCGAAGTCCGGTACCCGCGTTGGTGGGACAGGCCGTCAGAAAGCCGAACTCGCGGTGAAACGCGTACGGCAGCTGTGCACCAAGCTCCCGGTCCAGACGCTCGACCGCCTCGTACGCCTGCGGTACCGCGAAGCCCGACCGCAGCGCCTGCAAACGGAGGTGATCCTCCTCGTTCACCAGCAGCCCGACGTCCTCCCCTAAAAACACGGCGGCGCCGGAGCGCACGGGGTGCTGGGCGTCCAGTCCCGCCAACTCCTTACTCACCAGATGCCGTTCGTGTAACAGCTGACGGTCACCCAGAGGCAACTCATCGAGCCGCACCAACAGGCTCCCGTCGAGAGCGCGGACGCCCGTGAGGGCGTCCCGCACCTGCGCCAACATCCGTAGTCGCTCGCCATCCCGAGCCCGTCCGGTAAAGGCGTACCCCGACACATTGCGCGCCAAGCGCATCCGGGTGGAAATCACCACATCGGCGTTCGGGCCGGACGCATCCAGCCAGCGCACGCCGCCATCCGGAAGCAGTGACAGGTCGAGTCCCGCGCGCGCGCCCGTCATTCGATCACCCGGATCCGATCCCGTAGCTCGGCCGCCAACTCGAACTGCTCCGACTCCACCGCACGCCGCAACCGATCGCGCAAATCGTACAACGAATCCGGCTTCGCGTCGATGTGCGCCACCGGCACCTCGTAGCGGGAACCCACGTGCCGAGAACTGCCGTGCAACCGCCGCAGCAACTCGCGCAAGCTCTTCTCCATCGCGTCGTAACAGTGCGGACACCCCAATCGACCGGTCGCGCGAAAGTCGCGCGCCGTGGCACCGCAGAACGCGCAGGACGCCGCATCTTCGCTCGATGCCGCCGCCTGCTGCTGTACCGCCTGCAGAATGTCCCCCAGCGGATGTTGGGGCGTGGCCAAGGACGTTTGCACGCCCTTCTCCGCCGCGCACTTTTCGCATAGATGCAACTGCGTGACCGCGTTATCCACGATCCGCGTCAGATGCACCACCGCGTCCAGCTCTTTACAGCTATCGCACAACATCAGCTCTCCGTCCGCTGTCCGTCAGTATCCACCAGTCGTCCCCCTTCCAACAAAAGCGCGCGATCGGCGCGCGCAGCCAACGACTGATTGTGCGTGACCACGACCAACCCGAGAGACATATCCCGTGCTAACTCAGCGAACAGGTCGTGTAATCGTTCCGCGTTGTGCAAATCGAGATTGCCACTCGGCTCGTCCGCCAGCAATAGCGCCGGCCGTGCCGCCAAAGCACGCGCCACCGCTGTTCGCTGCTGCTCACCACCCGACAACGCGCCGGGGCGGTGCGATCCACGGGCGGACAGCCCGACGCGATCCAGCAGTTCCGCCGCCCGTTCTCGGGCCGCCGGCTCGGGCACCCCGGCGATCCGCAACGGCATCATCACATTCTCCAGCGCAGAAAACTCGCGCAAGAGGTGATGAAATTGAAACACAAATCCCACCGCACGGTTCCGAAGAACGTCCACGCGCTCGTCGGACAGCGACTCGATCGCCTCCCCCGCAATCGAGATTCGTCCCTTCGATGGACGCTCCAATGCCCCCAGCACGTGCAGCAAGGTGCTCTTTCCCGCCCCACTCGACCCGACGATCGCGACCATTTCGCCGCGCTGCACCGTGAGGGACACATCATCCAACACCCGGATGACCCCGCCGTCCCCGCCTAGGAACTCCTTCACCAGCCCCTCGGCCCGCACCACCGGGACCTCGGTGCCACGAGGCGTCGTCGGAGCGGTCGGCGCCGACACGAGCTCACTCATGACGGATGGCATCCACGGGATACAGACGGGCGGCCTGCGCAGCGGGATACAGCGTAGCCAACGCCGCCACTACCAGACTGGCCGCCACGATGCTCACCACGTCGAACAACTCAATCGCCACCGGCAGGTGATCAATGAAATACACCGAAGGGTCCAGCGTGATCAGCTCATAATGCTCCAGCAGCACCGCGACGCCCAAACCCAGCACCAACCCACCCGCGGTCCCGACGGCGCCCACGACCACACCCTGATAGAGAAAGATCCGTCGGATCGACGAGGCGGACATCCCCATCGCCCGCAGAATCCCGATCTCCCGCGTCTTGTCCGCCACGACCATCGTCAAGGTACTCACGATGTTAAAGGCCGCCACCAGCACGATCAGGAGAAGAATGACCCCCATGCCGAGCTTCTCCAGCTTGAGCGCCTGAAAGAGCGAGCGGTTCTGCTCCTGCCAGTCTTTCACGAACACGGGGGTCGCCGATAACGCCTCGCGCAGTGAATCCGCCACGGCCGGGGCCGACCAGCGATCGCGCGTCTTCACCTCGAGACCCGTGACGTCGTCGCCCATACCAGCGAATCGCTGAGCGACCCGGAGGTCGAGGTAGAGGTACGAGTCGTCGTACTCGTACATCCCGGTCTCGAATACTCCCGACACCACCACGCTGTCTGCGTGAGGAATCACCGCGCCGGTCGACGCGTTCATCTCCAGACCGGCCTCGCCGAGCAGCACAATCGTATCACCGGGAAAGGCATTCAGCTTGGATGCGAGGAATTTCCCGATGACTGCTCCGGGCAATCCCACGCCCTCGCGCACGAAAAGGAAATTCCCGAGGATGGCATGTTCACGGATGCTGGTCACCGCGGCATTCGGTACGCCGTCGGGCTCCAATCCCACCACCTGTGCGCCGGTCCGGAATCCACTGAGGTTCCGCACCAGCGCCTGCGTTTGCACGAACGGCGCCGCCAGCTGGACACCAGGCTGCGCCCGCACCGACTGTAACAACGGCCGCCACTGGGGGAGTCGCATCCCATCGCCGTACGGCAACACGCGGACGTCCGGGCTACCCACAAGGATCTTCTCGCGCAGGTCCCGCTGCAACCCGTTCATCACCCCCATGATCACGATGAGCGCGCTGACGCCCACCAGCACACCGCCAATGGCAATCACGCTGATGAGCGACAGCAACTTCGACCCGCGGCGACTCCGCAGGTAGCGCCACGCAATCGAGAGTTCCAACCGAGTCACCGTACTCACTCGGGGCGCATGGTCGGAAACAGAATCACATCGCGAATGTTCGCGGTGTCCGTGAGATACATGAACAACCGGTCGATGCCGATACCCACACCACCGGTGGGCGGCATCCCGTACTCCATCGCGCGCAGATAATCTTCGTCGACGCCCGACGCTTCATCGTCGCCCGCGTCGCGTAAACGCGCCTGCGCCTCGAACCGCTCGCGCTGATCGATAGGATCATTCAGCTCGGAGAATGCATTGGCGAGTTCCTTCCCACGCGCGAACAGTTCGAAGCGCTCGGTCAGTCCCGGCGGGCCGCCTCGCTTGGGCTTCGCCAACGGCGACAGCTCGATCGGATAATCGACCACGAACGTCGGCGTGTCGATCTTCGACTCCACGAGCTCCCCAAACATCTCATCCAGCATCTTGGGGCGGCTCATGGTGGAGACCTTTGGCACGCCGATGCGTTCCGCGAGCTGCCGGAGCTCCGCATCCGAGCTGGTCATGACATCCACGCCCGCAGCTCGCGACAGCGACGGCACCCACTCGATCCGCGGGAACGGAGTGACCAACTGCGGCACTTTCGCCCCGACCAGCGGAATTGCGCGTACTGCCTCAGCCGCCGACACGAATAACGTCTCCACGCGAGTCATCATCGTGGAATAGTCGGCGAAGGCTTCGTAAAACTCGAGCATCGTAAACTCCGGATTGTGCGTCCGGTCGATGCCTTCGTTGCGGAAATCGTGGCCGATTTCATACACCCGCTCAAAACCGCCAACAATCAACCGCTTCAAATAGAGCTCATCCGCGATACGCAGATACAGCGGCATATCGAGTGTGTTGTGGTGCGTGATGAACGGACGCGCCGAGGCGCCGCCATAGAGCGGCTGCAACACCGGCGTCTCGACTTCGAGATACCCCAACCCATCCAGATGCGACCGGATGCTGCGCGTCATCACTGATCGCGCTCGGAACAACGCACGCACCTCGGGATGGACCGCAAGGTCCGCGTAACGCTGGCGTGCCCGCTGTTCGGTATCGGAGAAGGCCGAATACCGAACAATCTGGCCATCAACCACCTGCTCTTTCCCGAACGGCAACGGGCGCAGCGATTTCGAGAGCAGCGTCGCCTCCTGCACTCGCACCGTTGCTTCTCCGGTCCGCGTCCGCATCATGGTGCCGCGTACCCCGACCCAATCGCCGAGGTCCCAGGCATCGAGGTGCGCCCACGCGGCCTCGCCAACCTCGTCGCGCCGAAAATACAGCTGCACACGACCGTCCATATCCGCCAGATGCGCGAAAGCCGTTTTGCCCTGACTCCGCCACGACGTGAGACGGCCGGCCACCCTGACTTCCGGCCCGTCGTCCGAATCACCGAGCGACGCGACCGCCTCGCTGGCGGTATGCGACCGGTCGAAGGAATATGCGAACGGTTCAATACCTGCCGCTCGCAGCGTTTCCAACTTGTCGCGCCGAGCCTGCATCAGGAAGTTGATGTCATCGCTCACAGCGGACGACCTTCTGCCGCCTGCTCGCTCTCCTGCTTCAGATACGCTTGAATGAACGGGTCGATCCCGCCATCCATGATCTTCTGGACGTCGGCGATCTTGAGCTCAGTGCGGTGATCGTTCACCATCGTATACGGTTGGAAGACGTAGCTGCGGATCTGGCTGCCGAACGAGACGTCCTGCTTATCGGCGTCAAGCAGCGCCTTGGCGGCGGCCAGCTTGTCCGACTCCCGTTGATACAACTTGTTCTTGAGCTGCTTCATCGCCGTCGCCTTATTCTTGAATTGCGAACGCTCGGCCTGCGACGCACAGACAATACCCGTCGGTAAGTGAGTAATGCGCACCGCCGACGATGTCTTGTTGACATGCTGCCCACCGGCGCCAGATGCTCGGTACACATCGATCCGCAGATCATCGTCGCGAATCTCAATGGTGATTTCTTCGTTGACCACAGGATACACAAATACCGACGCGAAGCTGGTGTGTCGCCGAGCCTGAGAATCGAACGGCGAAATGCGTACCAGACGGTGCACGCCGGTCTCGGGTCGCAAGAATCCGTACGCGTACATGCCCTTGATTTCCATGACCGCGCCCTTGATCCCTGCTTCTTCGCCCTCGCTCAGATCAAGCATCTCCAGCTCAAAGCCTTTGCGTTCGGCCCAGCGCGTATACATGCGCATGATCATCTGCGCCCAGTCCTGTGCTTCAGTACCTCCGGCACCGGCACTTATTTCGATTTGCGCATCGCGGAAGTCATCACGTCCACGCAACAACGACTTGAGTTCGAAGGCGTCGAGTTCCTCCACGATCCGCTCGACCTCGCGATCGAGGTCGTCCGACATATCGTCGTCCTCTTCGAGCGTGAGCAAATCATCCAATTCCCGCGCGGAGGCAATGCGTGCTGTCAGGGCGTCCGTGGGCTCGATCCAGCCCTTGAGCTGCTTGACCTGTTGGACGATGTCGCGCGCATAATCCTGATCGTTCCAGAACGCGCCGTCGGACATCTCTTCCTCGTATGCACTCAGCGTTGATCGCTTGGCGTCGACGTCAAAGATACCTCCGCATGTCCACCAGCCGCTCTTCCGAGCGCGTCAACACCCTCAGGCGTTCCCCATCCTGCATGCCGTGCCTCCACAAACGACGCGGACCGCTCCCCGTTGAGGAAAGCGGCCCTGAATTCAGCCAACATCCGAGTATGACGGAAGCTATCGGGTCACGGCGTCCGCATCCAGCGGGATGCCGCCGCAACACGCGATCAAAACAACTTCCGGCCACCGCCGAGGATTTCATTGAGCGCGTCCTGGAAGTGCGGCGACCGTTCGGCCGTCTCACGCCCCACCTGTTCCACATATTCCTCGTAGCTCTTCTTGATCTCCTCGCGGAACAGCTGGCGCAGGGTGCCATCGCGAAGCCCTTCCTCCTGCTTCTGCGGATGGTACGCCACCAGGTCTGACACCAAGGCTCGCGCCAGTCGTCGGGCACGCTGCTCGGGGTCGGCCCGAAGGAAGGGATTGATGGCCCGTCGACCGTCGGCCGGTGTACCGGCGGTCGCAGCGGAAACAACGGCCGGTGAGACCGACGGCGTAAACGACGGCGCGGGCATTGGAACCGGCGGCGTCATGACGGGCACTGGCGCAACCTCGAACGTCGACGGCTTCAACGGCGTGGCCGACGATGAGGGCGCGGCGGTCGGCGCCGTGGCAAAGGCCGTCGCACGCCGGCTACTTCCAGGAAACGCCGCCGACACAGCGGCCGTCGATGTCGTTGGCGTGACGGCCACAGGCAGCGTCCCCCCCGAGATCGCGATGACGCCGCCGCACACCGAACAGCGGGCCCGCACACCGCTGGCGGGCACCTTGGCAGGATCGACCCGGAATACCGACCGGCAGTCAGGACAGGCAACTGTCACGCCGCGCCTCCCGAGCTTCGCAGCCCCTGTCGCACACGGCCGAGCTCCGCGCCCGCTCCGACCTGCAACGGCACCGCAGCCTCTTCACGACGCCGGTCCACCGCCCACCCCGACCCAGGAAGAGTCTTCGCGTACGTCTTCATTTCCGTCGCCAACTCGCTGACCTCGATTGCCCGCGTGAAATGACGGCGCTGATTTGTGACCACCCCGACCGAGAGCGTCATAAGTGGCACACGATGCAGCTGCCCCCGACGATCCTTCCCAAAGAAATATCCGACACGCCGGTCCTGCTCGGAATACTGCCACGGGATCAGCTCGTCAAACACCCGAACGATCTCATCGCAGACTCTCGGCATCGCCACCAACGGCACGACATACAGAAAATCATCGCCGCCGATATGTCCCACGAACCCCTGCTCACCACATAGCCCCTTGACGACGTCGTGCAAAATACGGGCAAGCAACTGGATGACCTGATCGCCGTGGTGATAGCCGTAGCGATCATTGAATTCCTTGAAGTGATCAAGGTCCGCATAACATGTCGCAAACTTCTCACCGGATGCCACGCGACGCGAGAGTTCCGCAGAAATTTCCCGAGCCCCCGGTAGCCGAGTGGATGGATGCACGTCGGTATCCCGATCACTGCGCGACAGCAACGCATCAAGCCGGACCGCCGCCTCCTCGGCCGAGACGTCGTCCCGCAGGACATCGTCAGCACCAGCGGCGAACGCCTCGCCAAATCGCTCGGCCGGAACGATGACCAGCACCGGAACGATCGCCGTATACGCGTCTCGCTTGAGCCGCCGACAGGTCAGCAGCACGGCGTCTTGCCAGGCCGCGGCCCCACGGGCGTCGAGCACCATCGCCCGAGGCCGGGACTTGAGCGCGAGGTCCACCACGTTATCCACCGCCTGCACGCGCTGCGCTGCGAGCTGGGCGCGCTCCCACCACGCCGATAGCCACGCCGGATCCCCCTGACCGCAGGTCAGGTGAACGGCGACCTGGAAAGCGGTCGCGGCAATAGGTGTCAAGGCTGGTGGTGTGTCCACTCGGATCCGGGCATCAGCAACGGGGAGGCAGGATCGCGCTGCCGGAAACCGGCATCTCTGATCGAAAGGTCAACCTATCGACGATTGCTGACCCGCAGACGGCACGTTGTGTGCTGGATCACCAACGCCTCCCGATCGCGTCAGCGCGACGGTACCAGTCGCACTGACATTTGCCACTGGGCCTGACCCAACGCCGGGTCCCCGACCGGCCTGAGCTGACTGTGGACGGACGACACCCGCAATCCGCCCATGCCCGCGCCACCGTATCGACGCACTCGCACATTGACATACGCATCGATCAGACTGATCAGGTGATTCGCCCCTAGCAGCCCGGTCATAGTGACCGCTCGCTGGTATCGACGGTTGGCGCTCGCGATGACATCGCGGTAGACGCCCTGCTCCAACTGCGCATCACGCCAACTCCAGCGGAACGCGTCTCCGACCGCCCGCTCGACGTAAAAGGCCATCGCTCGCTGATACTCCGGGCTTGAAACGGGTGGGGCCACATTGGGATCGCGCCAGAAGGTCTCTCGCGCGAGCAGCCAGCGCGCGCCATTGAAGGTGGTGGCATCGGTTTCCGGATCGACCGCGCCGCCCGGTACGCGATCGAAGAGCCCACTCTCCAGGAAACGCTCCATGGTCTCGTAGTACTCCCAAGGCCCGAGCGGTCGATCACCACCGAATGCGCTCCGCGCAACATTGGCTGCCAGAGCCCGATAGGCGTCGCGGTCCCGGTCCCCATCACGACGTGCGGACACCGCCTGCAGTAGCAGGTACCCCTCCACGACGAGGTACGCCACACTGCGTTGCTGACCGAGAGCGAACTGTCCAGCGCCCGGCACCACGCCGGAGGCGAGCGGAGCCCACCACGGCGCGGATGGTGACGGGACAGTCGGCGCGACGGCGAAGAGGCGCAGATCGACCGTGGAACGCGCCGTGACGTGAGCGTCAGCGACCGACGTCGTGCGGTATACCACCCCCACCGGGGACGGCGACTGCGCACCCAGCGTGCGAACCAAGGCCGCAGCCACGAACAATACGCGGGCGATCGTCAGCGACGTACAACATCCGCGTCGCATCAAAACCTCGCTCGCAACGAGACATAGGTTGGCGGCTCCCCGAGTTGCGATGACAAGGCATCGAACCGCCGCGAAATATCCAACGCGAATCCCGCGCGTTGATAGCCAACGCCAATCGATGGCCCTCGCCCAGCACCGGGCTGCAGCTTGTAACCGCCGCGAAGGAACGCCTGATCGCGATAGCCGAGGGCGACACCGAGCCCGCCAGCCGGGCCATTGAACGCGGCTGCCTGCTGCACATCGAGCGACACATCGAGCGAGGCGTTTGCCTCATCCAGCGAACGGACCGGCACCCGAGCGCGGGCGCCCACCTGAATGATGCGAGGGAGCGCGTCGGCCTGCTCGGCATCACGCACTTGCAGAGCCGGACCGATGTTCCGCACGGCGCCGCCCAGGGTGAGCGGAAATTTCGTGGGCATCACGTATTGCACCCCGACATCGAGCGCACTGGTGGACCCTGAAATCACCGGAACATCGCCACAAATCCCGCTGCACTGAAAGCGCAGCATGAGGAATTTGTACGACACGCCGGCATTGAAGCGCTTACCGACGGGCGTTGCATAAGAAAGCGCCAGCAGATAATTCCGGTTGGTAATCGTACCGATCTGCGCTCCGTTGAACGGGTCGGTAGCTTCCTGATCACCATAGTTCACGAGATACGCTGACGCGGCAATGGTACCCAGCACGCGAGACGGCACGGCGAAGGTGAGCATGTCGCTGGTGGCGACCACCGTTTGTGAATGGTGGATCGCAATCTCTTTTTTACCAAGTCGGGCCAGTGCCGCAGCGTTCCACCACACTGCCTCGGTGCCCATAGTGGTGTCAGCAATGACGGCCTCGCCCAGACCAATCGCGTGGGCACCAAAAGGCACAAGCAGGAAGAGCCCGCCATTTTGCGCATGCACCAACGAGGGCGTGGCTGAAACAGCCGATAGGACCACCGAGGCCACCGCTGGGGCGATCAGGAAAGACCGCTGGCGATGGCAAAGCGCCGACACCCGACGCAGCGCACGGCACGCGAGCGTTACCACGCAAAGAGACCTACTACTCACGCACGCTCAGTGGGATCGTCGTAGCCGAGTCGGACCACCGCGCTGCGGTTCCGACGCCAGTTGTGCAGCACTTTCACCCAAAGGTCGAGGTAAACGGGTTGCCCAAGGAAGCGCTCGATCTTCTCGCGCGCAACCTGACCGAGCTGTTTGATCTGATGGCCGTTGGCTCCAATCACAATCCGTTTCTGGCTATCGCGTTCAACATGCAGGACCGCCCGAATGTACAGCGGCGAGGAGCCTTCGCGGAACTCCTCAATTTCACAGGCGAGCGCGTGAGGGAGTTCGTCACCCAGTTGCTCGAGCGCCGTTTCGCGTACGAACTCGGCACAGAAGAAACGCACCGGCTGCGTTGATACCTCGTCCTCCGGGTAGAGATACGGGCTCTCAGGCAACCGTCTAGTGATGGCAGTCACTAATTCCGAAATTCCTGCTCCGGACATTGCGGAAACGGTGACGGCCTCCGGATACTGCTCGGCAAGACCTTTGCGGACCGCCGATGGCAGCAGATCGGTTTTATTGAGCACGACGATGACCGGCGCACGCGGTGGATGCGGCATGGAGGCCGCCTCGGCAAACGGCTTGGGTGGGCCACCGGTGGCGTCCACCACATGCACGATGACGTCAGCGTCGCGCACCGCGGACAGCGCGGCGTTGCGCATGGCGTTGTGGAGGGTGTCCTTCGGCTCAAGGAGACCGGGCGTATCCAGGATAATCATCTGAACGTCGGCCTCGGTGCGAAGCCCGACCACGCGATGTCGCGTGCTCTGCGCCTTATTGGAGGTGATGGCGAGTTTCTGCCCCACCAAGCGATTGAGTAAGGTGGACTTGCCGGCGTTGGGGAAACCGGCAACCGTAACAATTCCGGAGCGAGTGGTCGTCATAGCGAGGTAGTCAGTGAGCGGACCCGTGGGCCCGTCAAACGCCGCCACATGGCGGAACACGAAGAGTAATAAACGCACGAAACCCCCGCCCCCCGAATCCTTGCGGACGGGCGACGGGGGCTTCAGAAGGTGCCGGCAACGGCCTACTCTCCCGCGGTCTCACGACCGGAGTACCATTGGCGCTGCTTGGCTTAACGACCGTGTTCGGGATGG
>JBBQUH010000076.1:0-13920 GCA_038212625.1 Gemmatimonadales bacterium
TTGCCGCCTCGCAGCGGCCCACCAATTCGGCCACGGCCGCAGCCATGGTTGATGCCTCGGACTCCTCGGCGACGTGCCGCTCAAGGTCACGCGCGGCGTCGCTGATGGTCGGAAATCCATAACCACCTGCTGCCCCCTTGAGCTGGTGCACCAGACGTTGCAGCGCGGCATGATCTCCCGCGTTTGCGTACTCGACGAGATGTGCCACTTTGGCTTCGAGGCCCTCCAGGAATCCAACGATCAGTTCAACGAAATCCGGGTCATCGGCCAGATCGCTTCGCAACACGGCGGCGGCGTTAGCCGAGACCACGGACGGAGCCGTCACGGACAGAGGAAAGATCGATTCCTCGATGCCATCCTCCGGGATGGTGGCGACGATGTCCCGCGTCATCCACCGTGCGCAGGTCGCTAGGAGCTGATTCTTGTCAATCGGTTTGGTGGCATAGTCATCACAACCCGCATCCAGACACCGCTGGCGATCTTCGGCCATGGCATGGGCCGTCAGCGCCACAATCGGTACCGGATGCTGCTGGGCCCGCAGGTGGCGAGCGAGCGTGTATCCATCCATCTCGGGCATTTGCATATCCGTCAGGAGCAAGTGAAATGGCCGTCCTTCGCTGTCGGCCGCCAAGATGGCGTCCAGCGCCAAGCGACCGTTTTCCGCAACCACCACCTCGGCACCCGCCGCCCGCAGATGATGCGAAATCAGTCGCTGGTTGTCTTCGCCATCTTCTGCCAGCAGAATGCGTCCCGTCAACCGCGTCGCGGCTCCCACCGTCGCGGGCTGCGAGGCGGCTAGGTAGTCCGTGCAAACCGCCAGATCCTGCACCATGCTGGCGCCCTCGGCCGGGCGGAGTGGTAACGTCACCTCAAAACGGGCGCCCTCGCCCAAAGCAGTTCGTGTAAGCGCCACGTCACCGCCCATCAACAGCGCCAATCGTCGACAAATTGTCAGCCCGAGGCCCGTGCCACCGTAACGCCGGGTCATCGAGTTGTCGGCCTGCATAAAGGGCTGGAACAACAACCGTGCCTGATCGGCGCTGAGTCCCAGGCCACTGTCCTCGACCGTGATAAGAAGCAATTTTACATTGTCAACGGTAGTCACACCGAGGCGCACGTCAACGCGCCCCGCGTCAGTGAACTTGACCGCATTACCCACAAGATTCATCAGAATCTGCCGCAACCGGGTAGGGTCGGTGAGTATCCGGTCGGGAATCGGTGAATCGAGATGCAGTTGCATTGTGACACCCTTCGCTGCCGCACGCGAGTGCATCAGGCTATCCACGTCAAACAGGACGCGCGGCAGCGCCGTCTCGATCTGTTCGATCTCCAATCGTCCGGCTTCGATTTTCGACAGGTCTAGAATATCGTTGATCAGGGTGAGCAAGTGCTCACCCGCACGACGGACAGTGTCGATTTGCTGCACCGTCTCTGTGCGAACGTGCGTCGCGATGGCCTCATCGCGGAGGAGGTCGGTGTACCCGAGAATCGCGGTCAGCGGTGTGCGAATCTCGTGGCTCATATTAGCCAGAAATTCGCTCTTACTTTGACTGGCAGCCTCGGCACGCAACTGAGCTAATGTGAGCGCCTCTTCACGTTCTACGGCAACGGTTATGTCGATCACGGTGCCGAAGAGCCCGGTGATCCGACCATCGACGTCCCGTTGCGCGCGCCCCTCACCTCGTATGACGCGTGCACCGTTGACGCCGGCTTGCATCCGCAAAACCAGCGAGTACGGCAGGCCATAGGTGGCTGTCTGATGCGCGGCTTCGGCGAGCAACGCGGCGTCTTCAGGCACATAGTCCAAAAGCATACTGGCGAAGTCTGGCGGCCCGTCGAGCTCCTTACGACCGTGGAGGAGGAACACCTCGCGCGACCACTCGATCGCGCCCGAATCCAGACTGAAGGACCAGCTACCCAGGTGCGCGACCGCCTGCGCTTCCTCAAGCAACGCCGTAGCGCGCTGGAGCTCCGCGTCGGCTTTGCGCTGTGCCGTGATGTCGAAGCGAATGGAGACGTATTTTTCCGTGCGCCCATCAAGGCCCATGTACCGCACGATAGTACTGTCCACCCAGTAGAGCGAGCCGTCCTTGCGGCGGTTACACACTTCGCCGCGCCACGCACGACCCGAAGAAATGGTGCGCCAGACTTCTCGCCAGAACTGCGGCGGGTGGGTACCGGAATTCAGGATCCGATGATCCTGGCCCAGCAACTCTTCGCGGCTGTAGCCGCTGATGAGACAAAATCCGGTGTTGACATCCACGATGTGGCCCGACCGATCGGCTACGGACAGGATCGAATGTTCGTCGAGCGCGTTCCGTAGCGCAGTGACTTCACGCAGGGCGGACTCCGCCTTCGCTCGCGCATCTTCCAATGCAACATTCGCGTCCTGGACCATCGACATGTCGATATGGACACCCACCACGCGCACTGCGCGCCCGTCGGCGTCGCGCTCGGTGACCCGACCGGACGAGAAGATCATGCACCAACTGCCATCGCGGCGGCGCAGTCGATGCTCGCAACGATACTCCGCTTCACGACCCTCCAAGTGCGCGATCATCCGCTCTCGTGCCAGCTGCTCATCCTCGGGATGAACGAGCGCGCCGAAGTAGCGCTCGTGCGGCTCGATCTCTGACAAGGCATAGCCGAGCATGGCGGCGAACGGGATATTGAAGTGCATGGCATGGGTCCGCAGATCCCATTCCCATGTGCCCACGTTCGCGCTCTGCACGATCAGGTCTAAGCGACGTCCTTGCAGCTCCAATGCCTGTCGAGTTTGCACCTGCTCGGTAATGTCGCTTTCGATGGCGAGAAAGCCGGTGAGCTGCGCGCCCTGAGTGAGGGGTTCGAGGCTGAGGTCGAGCCAGTACTCCCGGCCATCAGCGCTGACATTCAGGATTTCACCACGAAACGACTGACCCGTATCGAGCGCGGCCCGAATCGCCAGCACAGTCTCCGGATCCGTGTTTGGTCCTTGGAGGAGCGCGCCGGGACTTTTGCCGAGGGCGTCTTCCATGGTGAATCCGGTGATACGCGTGAAGCCTTCGTTCACCCATGTAATCCGGCGATCGGCATCCGTCATGACGACGGCGTTGCTCGTGCGCTGCGCCACCATGGCCAGACGCTCGAACTCCTCACCCCGAGCGGTCATCAGTCCGTGCTGCCGCCGCAAGAGGCGGATCATCGGCTCCAAGACGAACGCGGCAATGAAGGCGATGATAAGAAGGATCATCACAGTCAGCAATCGTGACACCACGACGCTCTTGGCGACACGCTGCTCCGATTGACGCTGCAGGTGCGACATGATGAGCTCGGCCTGTAGCAGGAACGCGTCCGCGTGTCTCTGGACGGAGTTCTGCCAGTCGATCTGAATGTCAGGACTCCCCGCCGACTGGGTCACCTGGCGGGCAGCCCTGCCGAGCGCCAATCGGTTAGGCACCGAGAGCTGCAGCAGGCTGTCAGCTTCGGCGGCCCCCGCGATGCCGCGGCGCTTGAACAGGCCAAAGCGCCGCGATAGCTCTGCGGCTTCCTGTTCCAGCCGCGCGACTTCCTTGCCTAGTTGGACGTTGACTGCCGTGTCGGTCTTGCCGATCACTGCTAGTGCAGCAAAGCGTGCGACGCGCTGGCTCAGCATGCGCTGGCGGCCGGCCAGATTGATCGTGGCGGCCTCGTGTTGCATATTCGCGATCGTCGCTTGATACCCCAGAAAGATGCCACCGATCATCGCCGCGATAACACCGAGCGAGGCCATCACCGCCCAACGCATACGCCGATGCGGGCTGCGCGACGCTACGGCGGAGGGTCGTCCTGGGGACGAACCCACGAACTTCGAGGCCACACGCTGCCGGTACAGCATGCTCGCGAACAGAGGCGCAACAATGACGGCAATGCCCACCGCATCGACCGCGGCGCGGCCGAGCGGCGAGAGTCCGTCGCCAATGGCTTCGATGGCGAGGTGCAAAAATATCTCGGTCGCGCCAATAATCCCGACCAATTGGATCATGTCGACCCACCACTGGCGGCGTGGGGGTGGCGCAGCCGCTGGTGACGTGGGTGACGATGCGATGGGTGACGGCATGCACGAGCAGGGGAGGAGTGGGAGGCGCTCCCACGAAACTTGAGGTGCCAGCGTCGGCGTCTGGGAACGAGTGTCGGCTCGTCCCATCTGCAACTGTATTCCCACTGCAAGCTCCAGCGCGCGTCGATCACCGCCCCTGTCGCCGATCGGGTCACACAGCTAGCCTGCGCAGACTATGACTGTCCCCGCCGTCCTTTACCCTGCCCCCCCTGGTCCACACCGCGTGAAGGTGGCGTTCGTTGGCACCCACGGCGTGGGAAAAACCACCCTCTGTTTTGACGTCGCAGCCCAGCTTAAGCGCCTGGATGTGAGCGTAGACATCGTCCGCGAGGTAGCCCGTCGCTGCCCGCTCCCGATCAACGAAGCGACCACCCTCGATGCCCAGCTCTGGATTCTCCACACCCAGATCGCTGAGGAGATCGAGGCTACGGCGTTGTACGATGTCGTCATCTGCGATCGGTCAGCCCTGGATAACTACGCCTATCTGGTGGCACGGGTCGGACGCCGGCCCGAACTCGAAGCGCTCGTGGCGCACTGGGTGCGCAGCTACGATGCCCTGTTCAAGGTGCCGGTGCTCGACGCGCCTGCGTTCGACGGGAAGCGCGCCGTCAGTCCGACCTTCCAGTTGGAAATCGACGGGATCATCGACGCGCTGATCGCAGACTACGGGGTACCGGTGGTCCAGCTCGACCCGGTAAACCGCAGCGGCTGGACCGCAACGGCACTCGCGGCGCTCGGCGTGGCGATGCAACCCCAACAAATCGACCTCTTCGTTCCGCAGTAGGCCGCGAAGATGTTGCGGGATGGGCTATAACAGACCAAAGCGCTCGTGATTACTTTTCGGTTTATGTGGTTGTCTCGTGTCCGTCGCCTTGCGCATGTGCTCGTCGTGCTTCCGGTCCTCCAGCTCGTGCTGTTGGCCTCGGATGGCGCTTGTGCACCGGCCAGCGCCGACCCCGGATCAACCAACGTGGCGGTGAACTCATTGGCGCCCGCCCATGGCCACCACGCTCATCACGCGCCGGCCGAGCCCGAAGTACCCACGCCCGCCCACATCCCGGCGCACGAGCACACCACCGTCGCCTGCCCCATGGCGATGGCCTGCTCCGCAGTCGCCGTGCCCATGACGGCCACCGAGTCCGCCACGCCGCTCACGGTCGCCCAGACACAGGGATCGGTGGAGCCGGCAGTCCCCCCCGCGACGTTGCGCGGAGCCCCCGAGCCGCCGCCGCCGAGAGTCTGAGTCACGCCCCGCTGGTTTTCCGGACGTTGACTCACTCTCATCTACAGGTCGCATGTCTCTCGCTGCATGGCGCATCGCCGCTGCAGGCGCAGTGCTGTTCCTTATGGCACCGCTCGCCCGCGCGCACGCGCAAACCGATTACTACAACACGGACGCCGGTCGTCCGCTGCAAACCGAAGACGCCTACGCCATCGAGCGACGGGCGATCGAACTGCAGATTGCCCCGTTCCGTCTCGAGCGCGCGCGCGGTGGTACCTACCGCTGGGGCATCGAACCGGAAATTGCCGTCGGCCTCTTTCCCCGCACGCAACTCGAAGTGGGCTTTCCGCTCGCCCACGTCGAACGAGGCGTCGGACAACGTAAAACCGGACTCGCCGGCATCGAGCTGTCGGCGCTCTACAACCTGAACGCCGAAACGCGGATACCCGCGCTTGCCATCGCCGTTGATGCGACGCTACCGGCTGGCCCATTGGGCCCTGATCAGGTCATTCCGTCCATAAAAGGCATTGCCACCAAGACGTTGCCGTGGGCGCGCTTTCACCTCAACGGTCGCGTGACCTTCAAGGAATCGATCGACGGGAGCGTAACCAATGCCGCCGCCGCTACGCCAAACGCCGAACTCTCGCGCTGGGTCGTCGGCCTGGCGGTTGATCGCACCTTCCCGTTGCAGGCCATGCTGTTGACCGCTGAAGTCGTGGCCCGGCAGCCTCTCGACAGCTCACGCGATCTCACGTGGGACGCTGCGGCCGGCACGCGCTACCAACTGAGCCCGCGACTCGCCACCGATCTCGGGGGCGGCTATCGCCTGAGCGGCGACGATGGCGGCTGGTATATCACTGCCGGCGCGGCCGTCGCGCTGGGTCTCCCTTGGAGGACTCGCTGATGCGTAACACCCCATTTCGGATGACCGCGGTCGTGACGGCCGCGCTGGCGCTCAGCACGCTTTCGCCGCAGACGGCGACGGCGCAGTGGTCCACCGCGTACGAACAGTTCTACCTGCAGGCCTCGCACAACTGGCAGTTCCGCAATAAGTACGCCCACGCCGACCGCTTGTTCAACGCGTTCGACTACGGGCATGCCATTCTGTACGAAACGCTGTGGACCAAGCCCGATGCGCCGGCGTCGGAGCTGGAGACGCGGATCTATACGCACCTCACCCAGCGCGTGCTCACGCGGCCGCCGCGTGTTCCGCTCGAAGAAGCGGCCATCGAACCCATGTATGCACAGCTTGCGCCAGAAGCCAAGGTGATGTTCGACTGGACGCACATTCTGCATCGGCAATTGTACGATGTGCTCGCTGATGAACGTCGCAGCGACGCGGAGAAGGACACCGAGGTGGCGCGGCTTGTCTCGTACTATCGCTCGCGTCCGGGCGTGGCGTTCAGCAGTAAGCCCAAAAGTATGGAGCTCATGCAGGAACAGCCGTACTCACTCGCGTTCCGTCAGCGGTACCCGAAGTTCAATGGGCTCATCTGGGGCTACCACTGGCTGCAGGTTGGTCTGTACGAACCACTCATTGTCGGCAAGACGGTCGATGAACGACAGGCCGGTGTTCGCGCCACCGTTTCGCGGTTCTGGCAGATGCTCGCCGATCCCCCGAATACACTCCCGCATCAGATGCCGATGACTGCCGCAGTAGCCCCTGCCTTCGCGGCACGTTTCCCCGAGGCGGCCATCATCTTTGACAATCTGCACTCCATGCACGACGTCGTCTCGGACATTCTCACCAATCCGAGTGTACCACGCAGTCGCAAACGCGCGGAAATCCTGCGCGCCGCCCAACTGTTCCGCGACGACACGTCGTACGTCATGCCGGTGGCCGGTTGGCGCGTGATGTCGGAGCAGATGGGCGCCGAGAACATGGGGGGGCCGGCGGTCGGTTTCCTTCCCGTACTCCCCACGCCCTCAGTGACCTACGGCGCCGTGATGACGCACGACCGGCAGTCCGGTGCGATGACGGGCTTCAAGTCGGGAGCGGCCATTGGCGGCGCGCACGCGCATCACGACATGCCCGGTATGGCCTCGCCACCGTCGGACTCACAACAGGTCGCGCCGCCAACGCGCACCGGATACACCGCCGCCGACGTAGCCTTCATGCACGATATGATCGGCCATCATGCGCAGGCCCTCACCATGGCGGCCCTGGTCCCCGCGCGGTCCGCGCTCCCCGCGTTGCGCGCTCTCGCGGAACGCCTCGCCATCTCGCAGCGCGAGGAGATCGCCGTGATGCAAACGTGGCTGCGTGATCGCGGAGAATCAGTACCTTCCCCTGCGGACGGCGGCGCGCATGCCGGCCACGCAATGCCGGTCGACTCCACCGCGACCGCCGCGGCGCCCATTCCGGGCATGGCGGGTAAGCTGACGGCCGCCCAGCTGAGCGAACTCGGCAGTGCGCAGGCCACCGCCTTCGACCGGCTGTTCCTCCAGTTCATGATTCAACACCACGACGGGGCCCTCGTGATGGTGCGCGATCTGCTACGCACACCGCGCGCGGCGCAGGAGCCAGAGCTGTACCAGATTGTCTCCGATGTCGACACCGATCAACGCGCCGAGATTCGCCGGATGGTGGCGCTGCTCACGCGTCTCTCCACTCCCTGATACGGTCCGCCCATGCGATCTACAGCGCTTCTTCCCACACTGCTCGCGCTCAGTGCGCTTACGGTTTCGGCTTTGCCACGTCCGATCTGGCGTGATTGCGGAATTCAGGGCGTCACCGATACCGTGAGCGCCGAACGCTTTCGCGGGGTCCGCAGCTTCGATATCGCGGACATCGAGAATCCGAAAGAGATTGCGGCCGTGCAAACGTGCCATGGCTCGCGCTTATAGGGATCAGTTGGAGCGCGGGACGTCGCTTCCCGCCGCACGTATCGCGGCAATCACCAAGTCACTCAACGCTGCCGAAAAGGCGAATGTGGGTGCGCGTCATGCAGCGCCCGGCCTGCTCACGTCGCAGCTCAGCGCCGACGCGCGAACTTCGAACAAAAGCGCTCGCGTGCGGACACTTACCGATGTGGTAAAGGCGCTCGGCCAGTAACGCTCACCGGCGTGGTGGGTGGTACGGGACGGCCGGTATCTCGTGACGCAACGGGACACCGGCCGTCTTGTCTCATACCACGCTTCGCGCCCCGAGCCGGATGGCCACACTCCGTGCGACCGGTGTGCTTTACGGGGCATCGAACGAGGTGCTGAATCGCCCGCTGCTCAGCGTGGAGATTCACGGCGGTGCCCCAGCCATGCACACCGCGGCCGCACGGATCGCGGCCTACGCCAGCATGGCGCGTAGCGCCCGGATCGACGCCTCGCACTTCGCACTTCTGCTCCCGACGAATGCGCACACCCTCGAGGAACATGTCGCGGCAATACGAGCAGACCTGCAACGGGCCTCGGTCGTCGTCGTCAGTACGCCGCAGTCCGTACCGGTGGGCGGGATTCTCGTATCCCCATCGGATACGCGTGTCTGTCCGAGCAGTTGGTTGCGCGACGCAGAGGCACAGCGACAGGCGGCACCGTGGGTGAACGGACAGCAGGCGCAATCAGCATCGTGGGCAGCACCGAGCGGCACCTAGGTCGGTGATCTGCTCGTCGTCTCCAGTCACCCACACAACATCCTGCTTCCCGTGCCCTACCATCCCGAAGCGCTGATGACCGCGCTCCTTGCGCTGCCCCAGCGACCAGCCTGACGCTCACAGCGTTTCTGCCGACGCGGCCATAACGTCGGCCAGTGCGCGGTTTAGCTGATCACCTGTAAATGGCTTGTCAAGAAATTGCGTCAACGAGTCGGTCGCCATGTGGTTCTCGGCGGTGTACCCCGATACCAACACAATGGGCAAGCGCGGTGCCTCGGCGCGTAAGCGCCGCACCAACTCATGCCCCCCGACGCGCGGCATCCGGACATCCGTCACGACCGCCGAAATCTGATCACGCTGCACGGTCCACTCTTCGAGCGCCACTTCGCCATCGGACGCCTCGATGACCTGGTAGCCGTAGCGCTCAAGCAAGTGCCGTGTCGCGCGCCGTACCGCGTCCTCATCCTCGACCAACAGCACCGTACCTTCGCCACGTGTGGCTGGCACAGTGCGCGCAGTCAGTGGCCGTTGATCGGCAGCGGCGGGCAAGGCGGGAAACAACATGGTAAAACAGGTGCCCTGACCAAGACTGCTCTCCACGGACAGGGAGCCATCGCTCTGCTGCACCGCGCCAAACACGCTGGCCAGACCGAGCCCGGTGCCTTGTCCTTGCGGCTTCGTGGTAAAGAATGGCTCGAACAAATGCTCAAGGATTTCCGGGTTCATGCCATGTCCCGTATCCGAGACCGCAAGCTCCGCCATGGGAGTGCCAGGGAGATCGGGTAGGCGGGCTACCAGCTTGGCATCATACAAAAGAATCCGGGTAGAAATCGTCAGCGTGCCGCCGTTCCCTTCATGGCCATGCAACGGTGTCCGCATCGCATCCCGGGCGTTGATGGCGAGATTGAAGAGCACCCGCTCGATGAGCGTACGATCGGCACACATCATGACGGGTTGATCGCAGAGTTGCAGATCAAGACGGACCTGGTCGCCGATCAGCCGCTCCACCATGGAGGATGCGTCGCGCACGATCTCGTTGAGATCGACATCCCGCAGCTCGATGTGCTGCTTACCACCATACGCCAGGAGCTGACTGACCAAGGTACGAGCTCGTTCCGCCGCCTGCGTGATCTCCTCGAGCTCCGTGTCGATCGTATGGGCCACCGGCAGCGCGGCCCGTGCGAGCTCGAGGTTGCTGACAATCACCGTGAGCAGATTGTTGAAGTCGTGCGCAATACCGCCAGCGAGCTGCCCAACCGCCTCCATTTTTTGCGCGTGGCGCAGGCGATCCGCGAGGATATGTCGTGCCGTCTCGTTTTGTGCGAGCACCAAGCGTGCGCGCCGACCTCGCCACATGATTGAATCGGCAGTGACATCAACTTGGCGGATGGACCCATCGCGTAGCCGGTGACGCCACGATTGTCGCACACGCCCGTCGGTAAATCCATCTCGGGACTCGGCGAGTAGCCGTTCACGATCCTCCTCCGGGCGCAAATCGAGAATGGTCAGCGCGGTAAACTCCTCCCGGCTCCAGCCGTACTCGTCGACCGCCGCATCATTCACGGCCAGAATGCGCAACGTCTCGCGATCAAAAATCCACATCGGCGCCGGATTGCGCTCAAAGATCATCCGGAATCCGTCGGTGTCGCGCCGCAGCGCTTCTACGTTTTCCTTGCTATCGGTGACATCGGCCAGCACGCCGGTACATGCATTCACACGGTTTCTGCGGCGAAGAAACACTCCGCGGGCATCCACCCATCGGACCGTGCCGTCGTTCCATCGGCGGATCCGGAACTGCGCCGCGAAGTCGGCGCCACTGGCTCGCGCCGCAGCAAGCGCGAGGAGCACGGATTCCCGATCGTCTTCGTGAATGAGGCCGAGGAAGAGATCGCGTGTGAGCGCAACGCCGACTTCCGGCACGCCGCAGATGCGGTGATGCTCGACATCCCCGGTGAGCGAGTCACTCGACGCACGCCACTCCCACGTGCCGATCGATCCCATCGAGCGAATCAACCGCAGTCGAGCCAGCTCAGACGCGTTGGAATTCATGGGGAGTCAAAGTACCACGTGCAGACGATTCTGCCAGGAGGTATTCCTTGATACGGTTCGGGGCCCCGCCGCCGGAACGCACCGTATATCGCCCAACGCAACAAGGCGGACTACGGTGAGGCTGTCACCGAGTCCGCCCTGGGCGTGCCCCAGTACGTGGGGATGTCACAATACGGCAACAGCGCCGTGCGGTCAGACGCGCGCGGCGTGTGCCTGCTGAAGACGCGCAACGCAATGGCCGGCGAGCTCTGCGGACGAGAAATCGCGGGGTGGCGCGTCGAACTCGAGGACGGCCGTCGCATTCGCGGCCGGCTTGGAGGAGGCGATGTGCCAGCGCCAGGTGGCCTCACTCGACGCCTGCGGAACCAGAGCCTCTTCCCACAACGCCGTCACCGGTGCGGCTTTACCGTACAGGCGCGCGCGTTCGGGGCTGAAATCGTTGGGCGGGGCGACCATGCCGTCCCAGACGATGACGAGCAGTTCACCGGTCGCGATGGACTCCATCCCGTGCCGGATCCAAGCGACGGTGAGTGCGACATTGCCGAGCTGCGCAATGCAGCGTTCGGGTGACTGACGAAAAACGGGCGGCGTGTCGTAGCCTCCACTGTTGTACAGAGCACGCACGGCGAGCAACATCTCATCACTCAGCCGGGAAAATTCGCGGGCACAGACAGCGACGGCGCGATGCGTTGAGAGAAATGAAGGACCGGCATTTCCAATATCGGTCGGTACAAACTCTTCCGTGGCATGGCTTGAATCGTACATGGCGGCTCCGTGTTAGGCAAAGCAAGAGCGCCGCCCGGTAGACGAGAGTCTTCCCAGACGGCGCTCGGTGCGATATCGCGCCGATGATCAGGCGCGCATCAAGAATTGATCACAGCGAGTCGCGATGCGCCTTAGCGCATACGCGTCACGTTCTCCGCTGCGGGTCCCTTCTGGCCCTGCACGATATCGAACTCAACCTGCTCGCCTTCGGTCAACGAGCGGAAACCACCGCCCTGGATGGCCGAATGATGCACGAAGCAATCCTTCTGGCCGTCTGACGGCGTGATAAAGCCAAAGCCCTTCGCGTCGTTGAACCACTTCACAGTACCGGTCGTACGCATCGCGTATCTCCTATTTCCTAATGATCCTGGTGTCGGAGCTCGGTCGGGAGACCGGATGCAAAACGAACCGACAACACATGCTCGTGAACACCCTCACGACGGGCGCCCCCAACTCGGGAGCTACGATGCCTACAAAAAAGACCCGCTCGCTTTGGCAGGCCCGGTTCTGTCAGAACTAGTCCACGCGCTCGCGCACGTGCATCGCTGAGGACAATAGTACAACAGTTCCCGCCGAAGCGCAAATCCCCCCTCGACCTCTCTTCTCCCCCAACCGCTGATTACCTTTCACCAGTACGTTTCATATGGTGCTCAGTTGGTTCAAGCAGGTTGCCAGGAGTTGTCGATGCCCGAAGTTCTCCGTCAGTTCTCGTTCGTGGATAATGGCCGCACCTTCGTCTGTGAGGTCGCCGCGTCCCGCGTGCTGGGTCCTGACCCTTGGTGGTGGTTCGAGGTGTCCACGGAGAAGCATCAGCGCCACGCACCGTTCCGGGCCATGGATGACGACACCGAGGACAATGTGCAGGAGCGGATGGTGGCGTATTACGACTTCCTGCTCGAGCGCCGGGCCGCCCCGGTGGTCAAGAAATGGAGTCGGCCACAGCCCACGGCGTCCGCCGCGCCCACCGCCACCGCAGACGAGCCGTCTAGCGATGACGCCATCGTCGACGAAGTGCTGGATGCGACACCGGACGATGCGACCGATGAGCTGGACGCTCAGCCCGAGTCGGCCAAGCTCGCCTGATCGCCAGCCTGTGATCTCCGCGTCGCCGCCGCCGTTGTCCCTGCGCCAGCAGCTCCAACGGCAGCTCGGCAACGCATTCCTCATCGAGCGGGAGCTCGCGGGCGGCGCCTCGGCCCATATCTTCCGGGCGCGCGACACTGCGCTTGACCGGGCGGTGGTGATCAAGGTGTTGTCCGTTGGCAAAACTGCCGATATGGACGCCGAACGGTTCCGGCGGGAAATTCATATCGCCGCGAAGTTGCAGCATCCGCATCTGGTGCCGTTGCTCGCATCGGGCTCGGGTGCGGACGACGCGGGCCGGCTGCTGCACTGGTACAGCATGCCCTTCATCGAAGGGGAGACGCTGCACGATCTGGTGGCCGCGCAAGGTGCCCTGCCCCTCACGCGCGCTATGCCGCTTCTGCGGGCGCTGGCCTCCGGTCTCGCCTATGCGCACGCCCGTGGGGTGATTCACCGCGACATCAAGCCGGAGAATATCCTGCTGTGCGAGGGGGTCGCGATGATTACCGATTTCGGCGTCGCCAAGGCGCTCGATGATTCCGTGGTCGCCGATCTCGATGGCACGAAGCGAGTCACTTCCGTGGGCGCCACCCTTGGTACGCCGGCGTATATGTCGCCGGAGCAGATCAACGAGGCGACGAACGTCGACCACCGCGCCGATCTCTACGCGTTCGGATGCGTGGCCTACGAACTGCTCACCGGCGCTCCCCCGTTCGCCGGCCGCTCACTGCGCGCCACGATGCTCGCGCAGGTCAGCGAAACGCCCGTTCCACTCCAGAGCGTCCGCCCGGATATCCCCGCACCGATCGCCGAGCTGCTCGCGCGCTGCTTGGAGAAAGCGCCACACGCCCGTCCGCACTCCGCCACAGCCATCGTGCGCGCCATCGACGCCTTAGTCGCCGGGGCCCAGCCTACCGTCGAGCCAGCGTCGCCCACCGCGAACGACACCGTGACGCCCCCGCCCCCCAGCCAACACCAAAACGCCATCTGGGTCGGGCTGGCACTAGCCGGATTCGCGGCGGTGGGGTATTGGTGGAGTTGAGGGCTAAGAGCTAAGAGCTAAGAGCTAAGAGCTAAGAGCTAAGAGCTAAGAGCTAAGAGCTAAGAGCTAAGAGCTAAGAGCTAAGAGCTAAGAG
>JBBQUH010000077.1:0-13376 GCA_038212625.1 Gemmatimonadales bacterium
CGCCACGCAAGCGCAGGTGCGCCGCCTCGCCGTGAAAGCGGTGCGCGCCGGCATGACACAGACCCTCGCGGCGGCCACCTTCGGCGTCAGCGTCCGCGCGGTGAATGGGTGGATGGCCAAGGACAAGGTTGGCGGACTGCGAGCGCTCAAGGCGCAGCCACGCGGCCGGCGCGTCGGCGGAGGCCGATTGACGCCGACACAGGCGGTGCGCATGCGGCAGTTGGTGCTCGACAAGATGCCGGATCAATTGAAGCTCGGCTTCTTTCTCTGGACGCGGGCCGCCGTGGTCGCGCTGATCGCGCGCGAATGCGACGTGATCGTGTCGCTGACGACCGTTGGCCGGTACTTGCAGGAGTGGGGCTTCAGTCCGCAGCAGCCGGTGCGGCGCGCGTACGAACGGAATGACGTCGCGATTCAGCGCTGGCTCACGCGCGAGTATCCGGCCATCGCCCGCGACGCAAAACGTGAAGGAGCGACGATCTATTGAGGGGACGAGATGGGGTTGCGCAGCGATCACGTCAGCGGCACGAGCTACGCGCCCGTCGGGCAGACTCCGGTAATTCGGGCCACGGGGCAACGCTTTGGATGCTCCATGATGTCAGCGATCACCAATCGTGGGCAGATGGTCTTCCGCGTCTTTCAGGGCACGTTCCGTGCACCAATGTTCGTCGACTTCATGCGGCGCTTGCGGCGGCAGAGTGCCGGAAAGGTCTACCTGATTGTGGACGGCCATCCCGTGCATCGGTCGCGGCTGGCGAAAGCCTTCGTGGCCGAGCACGCGGCCGACTTTCGATTGATTCAGCTCCCAGGCTACTGCCCCGAACTCAATCCGGACGAACTGCTGAATCAGGATGTTAAAACCAACGCGCTGGGCAAGAGTCGGCCGCGGGATCGCGCCGAGATGATGTCCGCCGTGCGTCGCCATCTCTTCCGCCGTCAGAAGCAACCGCAGGTGATCCAGAACCTCTTTCGTGAACAGCACGTCAGCTACGCCGCATGACGACGTCACGCACTAATTCACGGCCTCGTCAGTAACCTCAGTCCATTGTTGAATCGGTACGTTGACTTCCCCAACGGTCCTCAAACCAAGAGATCAAGCAGCGTGGCTCTCAGCGCTTCGGGAGAATGCGCGGCGATCGCCTCGCGGAGGCGACGTGCACCTACCAATCGCGGTAGCCGGACATCAATCAACTCCAGCTTGTCCCGCAGCAAGTGGTGCAGCCCTGCGCAGCCATGAGTGGGCCCGAGCAGATCGGATATCGGTCCTAAGAGTTGCACGTATCGTTCAGAGCCCCGCTGCCGAAACAGCTGCAGAAGCAATGGGCCTGTTGCATGCTGGTTAGTCAATCGGAGGTGCTGGAGCAACACCAACATCGTGAAACGAAGGTCTGCTTCGGACACCTTCGGTCGCCCCGTGCCACTCCGCGCTTGATGCGTCGGGTTTTGCAGCTCTTTCGTACAGAAGACTGACAGCGAGTCAGCGATGAGTTCCACGATCTCGTCACGTGAAGGCTGTCTCGCTTTTGGAGACGGTGCAGTCTGGATGTCGGACTCATTCAAGACAGCGTCAGTCAGTGCGGGGGCCGACTGTGCGTGGTCGATCAGGAACTGCCTCCACGCCGTCGGAGTGGACTGCAGAAGATTCCACGAGCGCGAGGCCGGCGAGTCGTTGAGAGCCTCCTCGCACCACGACACGTCAAGCGAGGCGCCGCCGGCCAGCCCGAGTTGGCGCCGAGCCGTTTTTACGACAGCGTCGTTGGCCAGCGCGGCCAGCAGCGTGCGACCAAGCATGTCGAGCAGGCGTCGCCGTTGAGACGAACTCATGAACTTGATGTCGGCAGATGCAACCAAGGCGGTCGATTTCCGCAACACCAGCGCACCCGGTAATCGTTTCGTCGACCGCGATTGAGCGAAGTGCAGTGCACGCACTTCCGCGAGTCGCTCCAGTCGGTCGCTTCCTCCAAGCAGAATACTTAGGGTGAGATAGGCAAGGTTGCGCGCAGCGTCCCCCGTCAGCTCCGTCCGGTTCTGGCTGCTGCGCTGCAGAAATGCCAAGCGGTCACTCTGCGTGAGTAGCGGCATCGTCAGCGGCTTCGATGAATCGCCGCGCGACCACGCGGTCTCTGCGAAGAGCAGCGACTCAAGCGGCGGGCCGTAGCGATCGCGGATCCGGTCGCCGATGGCGCGCAAGAGCGTAGACAAGAATCGGTGAGGAGAAGAGGGCTCTGGCTGCGCAGCAACTTGACTCTGAACAAAGTCCACCGTGCGCTCGGGTGCGAACATGTCACGCTGCACCGAATCCACCTGCGTGTATGCCCTCGCATTTTTCGGCAAGCAATCCAGAAGGGCGGCGGCGAGTGGCCCCCGATCGATCACGTCGGCCGACAGCCCGCGGACGACAGCGAGTGTATCACGCGGTTTGGTCAGGGGTGCATCCGAGACGCGATTGATGGCTCGCAGCGTCTCATCAGGAACCGACGCGGGAAGCGTGAGCACTCGAATTATGACCACATCTGCCGGCGACGTTGAGTTGAGCAGGTCAGAAAAGCGCGCGGCTGCCAGCGCCCGATACTCTGTTCGAAATGCCGTCGGCGCGTGCTTTGTGAATTGGTAGCGGAGGATCGCAGCGCGTTGATGTCCCGCCACGACCTTGTACTGGCCCTTCTCATGAACGCAGAGAGGCGGGCCGAAGGCGGCGGTGGCTGTCAGATCCAAAAGAAAGTCCACTCGTGGAACCCGCGCGGCGCTCTCCATTGCATCGCCGGCAAGCGTCACCTCCGAATAGACCCGCCCCTGGACACGACCGCGGTAGCGGCGATTCGGCTGAACGGTGGGGCCGAGCCCGCCGTCTTCCATTACGTGAGACGGCTGAAGCGTGTCGACGGGTATCGCAGCGTACCGGAAGCTGAGATCCACATCGCCGGCCAGAATCAGCCGATGATACTGCTTCTGCTCTCCCATCAGATGCCGACCGCCACGCGATGTTTTGGTGAGCCGCGCAACGACCCCAGCAGGAATTCTGACGTAAGCATGCCCAATAATCTACAGTTTCCGCTCCGGTTTGTAATAATCAACCGTCTGGACGCGGCCACTTAGCTGGAGGAGCGCCTCGTAACGCGTTGCAGCATATGGCAGATCGAGGCGATTGGAGGCCGTTTGGGCGTGGTTGCTGTCCCAAGCAGCCTCGACGCATGCGCCTGACTGTCGCGTTGCAGGGGGAGTGAGACACAGGCCCCCGAACTCTGACCTGAGGCTCCAAGCCCGCCTTCTGACCCCTTGGAGACCCACTTCGGGGGCTCTCGCCCATCGCGGTTGCCCGTTCCTGCGACGGCCTCGGCCCACCCCTTCAGCCGCTCGGCCTCATCTCTCTTGAATTGCGGCCACTCGCGAACTGACGTGCGCCGCAACATACGAGAAGTACGTAACCATCTACACTACAACAGCTTACGATGAAGAAACCCCTCGTATCATGCGGTTTAGTTGGGGCTGGCCACTAGGCAATGGTTCCACAACGACACCCCGAGAGGAACGCAATTTCCGCGCTGTCGGGAGGCGCCGGCGTGGCGGCTAGGCAGGAACGTCCGTGCACGCTACGGTGGCTGCAACCATCGAAACGGAGCCCGTCATGTCCGCAGCATCGTCGCTGAGCCCCACCGCGCGCCGCCGTAAGCCACAGTCGCACACGCGTCCGACAGAAGACACCCGTCCCTCCGCTCTTGCACGCCGGTCGCCGCCGCCCGCGACCCCCGCGGGACACGGCGACTTCGAACTCGAAACGATCAACGGGGCCGCACGGCGGCTGAAGGTGAGCGTGTCTTGGATGAAGCGCTCGACGATCCCGTTTAAGCGGTTGGGCCGTCTCCGCCGATACGATCTCCGTGATCTCGAGCGCTACGTCGCCGCCCGCAACGGCGCGATGGGAGGCTACTAATGTCGATCGCTGTCTGCCGCCGCGGCAAGACCTTCTCATTCTACGTGCCCTCGTCGACGGGAACGCCGGTATTGCGCAGTACTGGAATGCGCAGCAAGGAAGTCGCGAAGAAGGTGGCAAATTTGGTCGCGAGCCTGAAGGACAGGGCGGACTACGAACTCTTGGACGCGGTCGCGGACAAGTCCCTGTCGTTGAAGGACCTGTATAAGGCGCATGAGGACAACACGATACAACAGTTGCGCGCGCGCCTGCGTGCCATTCCGATCGATAATCATGTTGAGGCGTGGCTCGCCGTGAAGCGGTCGCACGGCATGAGCCCCGGCAGCGTGTCCCTCTACCGGCAGCGCATCCGCAAGCTCCGCGCGCCAGCGGGTAAGGCGGCGGTCAAGTATGTGCACGAATTGAACGAGGGCACCATCATCGATTGCTTGGCGGCCCTCGGCGTCACGCCCGGCACGCTGCGACAGTATCTGACAGCGATTCGGTCACTCTGCAAATACTTCGTAAGCAAGAAGTTTCTCTCGTACAATCCAGCCGCCAACCGGGATCAGGTGGAGCGTCCTGGAAAGAACCCCTCGCGGCGACGCTGGGTTCGCGTAGAGGTTGATCAGGCGATTGTGGAGGTCGCGGATCTCCCTTACAAAGCACCAATTGCCTTCGGCCACGCCACGGGTGCAGATCGAGCAGACCTGCTCCGTGTTTGTCGGGAGCACATCGACCTTGATCGTGCAACCGTCAGGTTCATAGGCACCAAAACGGCCACTCGTGAGCGGCTCAACGTACCGATCGAATCGTGGGCGATGCCGTATCTGCGCGAAGTGTGCGCCAATCTCAAGCCCGATGATCTGTTGTTTCCGGGATTGTCTGGCGACGCCATATCACGGGCCCATGTTCGAGCGGCGGCGAGAGCGGGAGTATCCGATTACTTGCTGCGCGACGGGAGGCACTCCTATGCAATCCGCGCGGTCCTGAACGGCGCCAAGCTCCGAGACGTTTCTGAGTGGCTCGGGCATTCCAACATGCATACCACTTACAAGGTCTACGTGCACTTCGACGGCGAGGTAAAGCGCCTTCTAGACGACCAAGTGTAATGAATTCAACGAGCGCCCATTCGCCAATCGGCCCCACCCCTCGGCTCGAAGTCACAGAGCCGGACCACGTTCCAGTCAGCTACACCATCTCCAACATCATCCCGATGCCAATGAACACCGAGCAACCGCCAGTCACACTGAGCAACACCGCACGTGCCGCCATGCTCCTCCTCAACTCCGCGATGTTCTGCAATCCGGCGCAACCGCGGTTCCATCCTGACCGCGTCGACTTCGATTGGATGCTGGAACAGGGACACTGGTCGAGCGGTGAGCGCATCCTGCTTGAGGTGGCGGCCTCACTAGCGGGCCATACGATCACCGCGGCTAACGGTCGAGCTGTGCCCACAACCGTGGATCTTGGACGACTGACACAAATCCTCAGTCGGGAGAATTTGCAGGTAGTGCTGCAGGCGTTGCTGATCGCGAACTAGGTGAGGACGTTGAAGCGACGCGTCTATTCGTCGCGTTCGGGTTCGTCGAAGACGAGATACTATGCCGTTCGACACTCCTCCCAATCCAGGTGGATCCGCGTGAAGACTTTACTGGAGCAAGTTTCTGAACGACTAGAATGTCAGTGCACTACTTGCTGAGCACCAGGTTACCACACGAACACACGAACGCAGATTCGCCGTCGTACTCGGGTACGCCATGACACTTTAATTCTGCACACGTAAGCAACGCACCGAGAGCCTTCCAACGCTCGAGCACCGTCGACAGCTCCTCCACGGTTACCTCGTTGTCAGGATCTTTCCAGTGCGCCATGAAGTTGCGGAACGTTAGATCTGATTCGAGTGCAACTCCCGCGATTGTTACGGGATGAGTCGCACCGAGCTTGCTGTTGACGCGTACGCGGAAGCGTTCGAGAAGGGGCGCGAGCGTATACTCGTTTCGCCGGTTGTAGGCTACGAGCACTTGGAAGCCCTCGCACAGGTCCTGCAATTCTCTCTCGAGAAACGGACCGAGCAGGCCCCCAGCGCCACGTGGATCGTCAACCGCGAGTAGCCGCTCGATCTCTTCGATCTCGGACCGCCCCTGGGCTACCACCGGCCCCGTCAGAGGTTCGTAGCGGACGATGTGCAGGCGCGTCCATGACCTGAAAGCGTTGGTGAGCTGGGCCCACCACACGCGGTCATGCGTGAGCAGAAGGATCTGATGCTCCGCGAACTCCTGCTTGAGCAGCTTGATGACTTGCGGCCGTTTCTGGCCGTCAAAACTGTTCACGACGTCGTCCAGCACCAAGAAGCGAAAATTCGGGTTGAATCGGCGCGCCGAAGCAAGAAATACGGCCAGCCCGAACGAGTTCAATTGTGACTCGCTGAGATACTTGTACGCCGGCGAGATCACCTCGCCGCGAAAGTCAACCTCCAGCACAACCGCACGGTCTTGATCGTGGAGCAGGCGCAATGCGGGATTCTTAATCCCAGCAGTATGCGCTTCAAGAATGTTGAAGTACTGCTCGACCTCATCAGAGATGAGTTTGAAACGCGCCTGCACGTTCGCGATACTGGAAGCGACAAAGTCCTCGACCAGCACCCCAAATCGACGGGTTGTTTCTGACAAGGCAATGTCGGCATTGCGCGCATCGATCAGCGCGGACCATCGCTCAACGACACGCGAAACCTTTGCGTGGTCTGCGACCAGCGCGGCACGACTTGTATCAGCCCGCAAAGCCTGAATGCGTTGCGTCGCATCGCCGACCAGCACCCCGTGATGCGAGAGAAACAGTCCTTGCATCGTCGCGAGCTCGTCAACGAGCCTGGCAAGGCTCGCTATCTGGATGTCATCAAGCTGCTCTGGAGCACGCTGCAACAGCTCGCGGACCATGTCGAACGCGTCCTCAATGTCCCCGCAGCACGCCACAAGTGAATCGGCGCTCCACTCGACGCCGCCGGCCGCGGAATCAGCAAGTCCCGTTGTGAGCGCCCCATGCAGTGCCGTTGCGGCCGACAGAGTGGAAATCACCTTCCGACGTTGAATGTCGGCTTGATCGCGGAGCTGCTTCAGGGAACGAAGCGAGTCCAGCTCTGTCTCAATGTGGCTACGCAGGTCCCCCTCAAATACTTGGCCACACAGCGGACAGGGATCGTCCTCTCGGTAGTCTGATTCGCGAAGTGTCGCGGCCCCGGCATCGTACAGTGTCATCAAGAGCGCGTCGACGACCGTAGCTTGGTGGGCGCGAAGGTCAAGAAGATGCGCCACATAGTTTTCCACGCCTTCACGGATGCCCGGAGCCACCACGAGGCGCGTGAGCGCGCGATGGAACGCCTCTGTGGACGACAGTGCGACGGCGGCGCTGTCGCGGGCCAGCCTCGCAGTCAACGTTTCGACGCACGGGCCAAGTGCTTCCCGTGACGGGGCTAGAAGCACTCCGTGCGTCGAAAAAACTCCATTTAGCAGCTCAAGAATGCGCACATCGTCACACTCGGCCTCCCCAAGCAACACAGAGATCTCACGCGCGATGGCGCTAACTGTTGCTTGACCCGCCTCTGCTTGTTCCTTCAGTGACTTGTGCACGCGTCGTAGCGCCTTCTGCGTTTCGACCTGCGTCGTGAAACCCATCAGCCCGGCCAATGCGTCGTGGCGTTCTGTCTTGGTCAACTCCACGAAGCGCGCTAGATCTGCGAACCGAATCTGACACGGGTGCGGCGCGTGCCTACGAAGCAGCTCCAGCTTCTTCTTTGCAGCCTTCGCCTCCTTCGAATTGGTGCGCCCGTCTGTGTACCACCGGACCACACCCATCGCCGCGTCAACGAACTCAATCTCAACGTATGAATCGTCTGCGAGTGCTTTACGATGCGCATACGATTCTGGGCCGGCACCCTCCTTTGCGAGGTGCCCAATCTTGCCTACGTGCAGAAACTCCCAGGCATCGGTGATGGAGCTCTTCCCGCTTCCATTTCTCCCGTGCACGATCCCCGAAGCGGACTTCCCGGAAAGAGGAACTTCGAAGGGCGCAAGCATACCGCGGAAACCGCGAAGGCGAATACTGCGCACCGTCAGATTCGGAGCGATCATTCGGTTTCCACTAACGCTGTGGACAGCGGCGTGGGCTGATGTGGCCCATCGACCGCAAGCTGTCGAGCGTATAGGCCCAAAGACCTGAACAGGGCCGGCTCGGCAATGATGTCCTTCTTACGATGCTCGACAAGCAGAGCAACCAAGGCCGGATCGTGCTTTCCGTCAGACGCCCGGGACCCCAACCACTCTTCGACAAAGTCGGCTCTCGGCTGGCCGACTTCAGAAATATCGGAAGCGTCGGCGTTCTCGCCCAACTGCGGCGCGGCGGCCGGATAGGTGGCATCGGGGTCAACCTGAGGCATCGGTAATTATACAGTCTAACGCCCCGACTGCGGCGTCGCGAGCACTGGCGAGCTCGCTAGCCGCCATTGGAGCTGCCCGCACGACATGCGACAGTTTGTGCGACATCTCCGAAACCCATCGCCAACAGATGCCAGCGCGCGCCCTCAAGAAGTCGCATTTTCCCCTCTGAAAGTGGCTCACATGCGAACGCCCGGACTCGAACCGGGATGGGTTGCCCCGCCAGCTCCTAAGGCTGGTGCGTCTACCAATTTCGCCACGTCCGCGTAGCTGCCACAAACTATACGCCCCACCACAGATGCACCAAAGCCAATGGGCCACGGATTGCGAATCCGTGGCCCATTGATTGTTTCAGCAAAGCCCGCGCCGGCCGGATTCCCCCGGCTCAGCTCCCCACGCGGATGTTCACCACCCGCTGGCCAAGCCGCGGGTCGAGCGACTGCACCAGAAGACTGATATAGTCACCGTTCTTCAGGCCGGATATCACGTCCTGCAGGTCGCTCACGCTCTTCACGGCGCGGCGGGGTGTGGGATAGAGCACCTCGAGCACGATGTCGCTGCCGGCCGCCAGCTTGTCGCGAGCGGGGCCCTCCTGCGACACGACGGACACGCGAACGCCACGGCCGGCGCCGAGCTTGAGGCGCGCCGCCAGATCGGCCGGTACGGGTTCCACCGTGATGCCCAGCTTCCCCGCCGATGGATTGGCAATGGCGGCCGGTGTCTCAGGCGCTTGCGCCACCGCGGTGGTGAGCTCCGCCTCCACAAGCTTCACCTTGAAGCTCTTCTTGGTGCCAAAGCGCAACACCTCGACCGGCACCACGTCGCCCACACGCCGCGTACGCACCACGCGCTGCAGCGAACTCACGCGATCGACGGGCTTGCCGTCCACGCTGACCACCACGTCACCGACTTCGATACCCGCCAGCTTGGCCGGACCACCGTTGGCCGGGTTGAAACCACCCACTTTCACACCGGCCACACGTGCCAACCCATTGATACCCGCATCCTCCGGGCTGAGCGCCTGCACCAGCACGCCCATCACCGGCAGCCGCACGCGGCCTTCCTTGATCAGGGCATCGGTGACGTTTTTCACCAGCGTGATCGGGATGGCAAAGCCGTAGCCGGTATAGTAGCCGGTCTGACTTGCAATCGCGCTGTTCAGGCCGATCACTTCGCCGCGCATGTTGAGCAACGGGCCGCCGGAGTTACCGGGGTTGATGGCCGCGTCGGTCTGGATGAAGTCGGAGATCGTGAAATTGCCGGAGTTGGGCAGTTGGATCTCCGAGCCGCGGCCCTTGGCCGAGATGATGCCGGCAGTCACGGTGAAGTCGAGACCGAGCGGGTTACCAACGGCGAGTACCCAGTCGCCGATGCGGCTCTTTTCGTCATCGCCGATGGGCAGCGTGGGCAGCCCTTTGGCGTCGATCTTGACCACGGCCACATCGGTGGTGGAATCGGTGCCGACCACAGTGGCCTTGAAGCTTCGGCCATCGCTGAGCAGGATCGACACTTGATCGGCGTCGGCGACCACGTGATTGTTGGTCACGATGTAGCCATCAGCGCTCATGATGAAACCCGAGCCCTCGCCCCGCTGCTGGCGCGGCATCTGCGGTCCGAACTGCTCGAGAAAGTCTTCCATGCCCTGCGGCGGGCGACCACGGCCGTTCGGCGCGCGCGGACGTGCAGTCCGGACGGTATTCACGGCCACCACGCCCGGCGTGACGCGTTCGGCGATATCCGCGAACGATCCGGGGGCGTCGTTGGTCATCGGACCGCGCATGGTGGGGGCGCCTGCGGCGCTGCTGCCAGACCGCGTCTGAGCCCAGCTGACCTTGGTCCAGTCCATGCCTGACGCGAAGAGTACCCCGGCCGAAAAACAGACCACGGCCGCGGTGGCGAAACGGAAGCGGGAATATCGTGCTGCCATGTGCGAGACCCTTGGGTTGCGCTGTTCGGTGACTTTCTGGATGGTGCGAAGACAGGGGCCGGCCGCAATGTCGCAGGACGGCCCCCGTTAGTGAGACACCGGAGAACGGCTGAGTGTTTCCAGCAATGCCCGGGACCCGCCCTCTTTACTTCTTTTCGTCGACGATCTCGTAGTCGGCTTCGACCACGTCGTCCGACTTGGTCTCGCCGGTGGCGCCACCGTCAGCACCCGCCGTCGTACCGGCCTCCGGCGCCGCGTTCTCGGCAGCCTGCTGCTGGTAAAACGCCTGACCGGCTTCGCTGTACGCCTTGCTCAGCTCTTCTTGCGCGGCGCGGATTTCGGCCATGTCATCACCGCGGAGCGCTTTGCGGGCCCGCTCGATGGAACCATCGATCCGTTCCTTGAGCGGCGCGGCCACCTTGTCGCCCCACTCCTTGACGTTCTTCTCCACTTCGTACGTCTGCGAATCCAGGCGGTTCCGCGTGTCGATCTCTTCGCGACGCTGCTTGTCTTCGGCTGCGTTCTTCTCGGCGTCCTTGACCATCTTGTCAATGTCGTTGTCCGAGAGGCCGCTGGACGCTTCGATGCGGATCTTCTGCTCCTTGCCCGACGCCTTGTCGCGCGCCGTTACGTGCAGGATACCGTTGGCGTCGATGTCAAACGTGACTTCAACCTGCGGCAGGCCACGCGAAGCGGGCGGGATGCCCGTGAGCTGGAACTTGCCGATCGTGCGGTTGTACACGGCGAGCTCGCGCTCACCCTGCAGCACATGGATTTCCACCGTGGTCTGATTGTCATCGGCGGTGGAGAAGGTCTCCGCCTTTTTGGTCGGGATGGTCGTGTTGCGCGGGATGAGCACCGTCATCACGCCGCCGAGCGTCTCGATGCCGAGCGAGAGCGGGGTGACGTCGAGCAGGAGCACATCCTTCTGCTCGCCGGTGAGGACGGCGCCCTGAATCGCGGCACCGACCGCCACCACTTCGTCGGGGTTCACGCCCTTGTTGGGCTCCTTGCCGAAGAACTCCTTGACCACCTGCTGAATCTTCGGAATACGCGTGGACCCGCCCACGAGAATGATCTCGTCGACTTCGCTCGGCTGCATGCCGGCGTCCTTGAGCGCCTGCTTCATGGGCTCGAGGGTGCGCTGAATGAGGTCATCCACGAGCTGTTCGAACTTCGCGCGCGTGAGCGAGTAGTTGAGGTGCTTCGGGCCCGACTGATCGGCCGTAATGAACGGCAGATTGATGTCGGTGCTGTTCGCACTCGACAGTTCCATTTTGGCCTTTTCGGCGGCTTCCTTGAGACGCTGAATGGCCATCGGATCCTTGCTCAGATCGATTGCCTGATCGCGCTTGAACTCCGCCACGAGCCAGTCCATCACGCGCTGATCGAAGTCGTCGCCGCCGAGGTGCGTGTCACCGTTGGTGGACTTCACTTCGAACTGCCGCGTGCCGTCCACGTCGTACAGCTCCAGCACGGAGATGTCGTACGTACCGCCGCCGAGGTCGAACACGGCGACCTTTTCGTCTTTCTTCTTGTTCTTGTCGAGGCCGTAGGCGAGGGCCGCCGCTGTGGGCTCGTTGATGATGCGCAGCACGTCGAGGCCAGCGATCTTCCCGGCATCTTTGGTGGCTTGGCGCTGTGCGTCGTTGAAGTACGCGGGCACCGTGATGACGGCCTTGGTGACGGTATGACCGAGGTAATCTTCGGCCGTCTGCTTCATCTTTTGCAGGATCATGGCCGAGATTTCGGGCGGCGTGTAGCGCTTGCCGCCGACTTCCACGGCGACCACGTCGTTCGGGCCGGCCACGAGCGTATACGGGACGCGAGACTGATCGCTGAGGGCTTCCGCCGCGCGGCGTCCCATAAAGCGTTTGATGGAGAAGATGGTGTTCTGGGGGTTCGTGACAGCCTGTCGCTTGGCGATCTGGCCCACGAGGCGCTCGCCGTCTTTGGTAAAGCCCACCACCGATGGGGTCGTGCGACCGCCCTCGGCGTTTGGGATCACGACGGGATCGCCACCCTCCAGCACAGAGACCACGGAATTTGTGGTCCCCAAGTCGATGCCGATAACTTTTTCAGCCATTATGATCTCGTTTTGGTAGTCAACGCGTGGTGTGCTCGACCTACGGCCGTTTCCCCATCGCTCACTCTACTCAGGTGCAAGGCTCGGGCCGGAATTCCTCTGCCGGAGCGGCGGACAATCGGCGACAAATTGGGTTGTGGCGCCTGTCGCCCTGACAGTCTGCCATTTTGACCGAGCTGCGGCGCTGGAAGTGGTTTGGCGCTGAACCGTTCGGTGCTCGGTACATCGCACAATTTTGCGGGACCCGATGGCGCGACGGGGCTAGTGACGCAATCGTTACGCGTGGAGACGCTTCCGTGAAGCCACGGCGACGGCTTCTTTCCACTTTGGCGCGAGACACACTGGTGGCGCGCCTCTCTTCAGCCTTCCTGACCGTGAAGCTCTTCTCGAAGGACGAGACCTTCTTCGATCATTTTCGCCAGCTGGCCGTGCATATCGGCGAAGCGGCGACACTTCTCAAACAGTTGATGCAGGAGCCGTCCAATGGGGCGGCGATTGCGAAGCAGATTAAAAAGGTGGAGACGGACGGAGACGCGATTGTTCAGGTTATTAACCAGCGCATTGATACCAGTTTCGTCACGCCGCTGGATCGTGAGGACATCCATGTGCTCGCGAAGCGTTTGGACAACGTGATTGACCTGATCAACGGCGCGGCGCGTCGCGTGGTGATGTTCCGGATCACAATGCCGCGTGAGGGTGGCGTCGCGATGGCCGACGTGCTGGTGCGGGCGGGGAAGATCATCCTGACTTCGGCCAGTGACATCACGAAGCGTCAGCGGATGATGGAGCATGGTCGGGCCATGAAGGTGCTGGAAGAGGAGGGTGATGTGCTCTACGCGCAGTCGGTGGGCGCGCTGTTTGAGCATGACGAGCCGGCGATCGAGGTGCTCAAGTGGAAGGAGATTTTCGATTCGCTTGAGAACGCGATCGACGAATGCGAGGACGTGTCGAATGCCCTCGAGAGCATCGCGCTCAAGAACAGCTGACGGGCGCCGTGGCTTCTTTCGTTCTGTTCATTGTGCT
>JBBQUH010000078.1:0-13308 GCA_038212625.1 Gemmatimonadales bacterium
GTTACCGTCGACGGTCAGCCATGAGAGCGGCGTATAGCGCGCCTCAAGGCTACCCTGCGTTCGGGCACGATTCCGATTGTTGCGCTCGGTGGACAGCACATACAACGGGTTCTCTTCGCGGCCTTCGAAGTCCGGCTGGAAAATAAAGGGTGTCCCATCCGGGTCCGGCTGCCGCAGATCCACGTCGGGCGCCTGGTTGATCAGGTCGAAGAACGTGTCGTTGTACAGGTTCTGTCGCTTGGAGCGGCTATGGTAGGCGCTCATGCCAATCGAGAGATCACTGCGTGGACGATGATCGAGATTGAAGCGGAAATCGTTCTGGTCGTAGCGGCCGCTATTGAGCACCACGCCGTCTTCACGCTGGTTCACATAACCGAAGAACCAGTTCGTGTTACCACTGTTCTGCGACATGTTGAACGAATTGCGCACAAAGTTGCCGGGATCAAAAAATCGATCCACCTGATCGAACACCGTGCCGGCTTTGTAGGCGTTGTCCTGAAACCGGCTGACCGCCGGCTCCGGTACGCGCTGCTCGCGCGGCACCACGGTGCCCTGGGTGTTCACCCAGTCTCCATCACCGTTCACGAGAAAGAAGTGTGAAGCCGCCCACTCCACGGCGTTATTGAGGGAGTTCGCGCCATACTCCGTACGCGCTGTGAACTTAGTGGTACCCGACGCCAGTCCGGTGCCGCGGCGCGTGCGGATCTGAATAACACCCGCCGAGGCGCGTGACCCGTACAGCGAGGCTGCCGCGGCGCCCTTCACGACTTCCACGCTTTCAATATCCATACTCTGGAGATCGGCGCTGGCCGCATCGAAGCTCTGCGTCTGAATAACGCCGTCCACCACGATCAGCGGCGCATTGCCCTTGCTGATAGACGTGGGCGTCCGCAGCTGAATGCTCGTGCCGCTACCCGCCTGTCCGGCCGGCACAACACTGACACCCGCGATCTTGCCTTGAATGGTCTCCAGCGCATTCGTTGCGGGAACCGGCGCATCTTCGGCGCTGACACGACCCACGCTGAACGGCACACGCGTACCACTGGCAGGATCGACCACGCCGGTGGTGACGATCGCCTGCAGGTTGAGCGCCGCCGTGGCCATCCTGAGATCGTAGCTGAGCGTGCCACCGTCGGTAACGACCAAGTTAGGGCGCGTTTCCCGACGATACCCGAGGCGCAGTGCTTCGAGCGTGTATGTGCCGGGCGCGACGTTGTTGAACGCATAGCGACCGTCGGTCCCGGTGCGCGCTTCTAGGCGTGAGGTGCCTCGAGTGAGGAACAGTTGCACGCCCGAGAGCGGCTGTGACGATGACGTATCGCTCACCAGGCCGACCACGCGGCCAGCCTGAGCCGCCGCAGGGTTCGCCTGCGCGTGCAAAAGCCGCGCGGAAGGCGGCGCGGCTATGAGACAGCTGAGCGCCAACAACGCGCCCACCGTTGAGTATCGGGGCAACGGAACTCCGTTGCGGTCACGCAGGGCCATCTTTCCTCCAAAGGCGTGGTGGTGCGAAACAGCGCGTGCATTGCCAACATACGTCTCCCGGGTCAGGGCGCAACGCGTAGCACCAAAGACCGTACGGATGGCGATTACGCCACCGTCGTGGACAGCACGAGCGTTGCCGCGGCGAGATCTTCCAGCGCCGTACCCACCGATTTGAACAACGTGATCTCCCGCTCATCTCGACGTCGATGCGCGGAGGTCTGCGTATCCATCGGCAGGAGGTCTGCGAGTTCCGCCGTCACGTGCGAGACCGCCACCACGCCGCGCGCAATCGGATCCACGAGATCGCCAGCCTCCGAGAGCGCACCGGCGAAGGTATCGACCACCACGCGACTGCACAGAATCGCCGCATCGTCGACTTCTCGCATGGCGGGCGTGAATCCTCCCACCAGATCAAGATGTGTGCCCGGCGAGAGCCAGCGTCCGAACACCAGCGGCGCGGTGGCTGTGGTCGCACAACACACAATCGATGCGTCGCGCACGGCGGCCTCGAGATCAGTCGCCACCGACATCGTCACACCGTCCACCACCAAGCGTTGTACCATCGACGTCGCCCGCGTCACGTCTCGCCCCCACACGAACACGCGTCGGATGGCAGGACGCATGGCGAGATACGCCTGCACCATGTACGGCGCCAAGGCGCCGGTACCGACCATCAGCAAGGTGTCGGCATCTTCACGTGCCAGTATCGACGCGGCCAGCACTGATGCGGCAGCCGTTCGCCGAACGGTGAGCGCTTCGCCATCGAACATCGCGCGCGGCGCGCCGGTATGTCGGTCGAGTAAGAGGTACGTAGCCTGCACCGAACGGCTACCACACTGTGGCGCCTGCGGCATCACGGTCACAACCTTTACGCCGAGTGCCACCTCGCTCCACGCCGGCATGAGCAGGAGCGTGTCACGGGCGCTCAGTCGGTGCGCGTGGCGGCGCGGGACCTCCACCGGGCGTTGGAACGCCTCACGCAGCGCGTGAACCAGCGCGTCCCACGGCAGAGCGGCATGGACCTGCGCGGCATCGTAGAAAGGAATCATTCGTGCTATTCTACGCATTCACCCGGTGAACGGAACGGTACTGGTGGTCAGAGGTGGCTCGAGATGACGGTGGTGATCATCGGTGGTGGCGTCATGGGCGCGGCCACGGCGTATATGCTCGCGAAGGAGCATGGTGTGTACGCACTCGTGCTGGAACGCGATGCGAGTTACGCGTGCGCTTCCAGCGCCCTGTCGGTCAGTGCCATCCGCCAGCAGTTCTCCACCGCCATCAACATACGCCTCTCGCAGGCGAGCCTCGCCTTCTATCGGCAGATCGGCGACGAACTCGCCATCGGCGATGAACGCCCAAACATCGGCTTGGTGGAGCCGGGCTACCTCTACCTCGCCTCGGCAGCCGGCGCCTCCGTGCTGCGCGCCAATCACGCCGTGCAGCGTGACGCTGGCGTATCGGTGGCGCTGCTCACCGTCGCCGAGTTGTCGGCGCGCTATCCGTGGCTCGACACCACCGGCGTCGTGTTGGGTTCCCTCGGGCTCTCCACCGCCACCAGCGGGGAAGGCTGGTTTGACGGCTACAGCGTGCTGCAGGCGTTCCGGCGCGCCGCGATCGCCCATGGTGCACGATTCGTGGAGGAAGACGCCATCACGCTTGAACACGACGGCGGCACGATCCGCGCGGTGATGACGCACACCGGCACCCGCCATCCGGTATCGTCGTGTGTCGTGACGGCAGGTGCATGGAGTGCTCCCATAGTGGCCACGGCGGGCTTCGCACTACCAATACGCGCTCGCAAACGCGATGTGTTTGCGATAACGGCCGCCGTGAGCTTACCGGACTGCCCCTTGGTGATCGACCCCAGCGGCTACTGGTTTCGCCCGGAGCGTGTACCGGGACACTTTCTCTGCGGCGCCCCGCCTCGACACGTCGATCCCGATGACGCGCCGCTCGATGGCGTCGATCACGGCCTCTTTACCGACTGGATCTGGCCGCGATTGGCGGAACGGGTTCCCGCGTTTGATGCACTACGCGTGACCAGTGCGTGGAGTGGCTACTACGAGTTCAACACGCTCGATCAGAACGGACTCGTGGGGCGCGTTCCTGACTTCAGCAATTTGTACGTAGGCGCTGGATTTTCCGGTCACGGCCTGCAGCAAGCACCCGCGGTCGGTCGGGCGCTTGCTGAGCTGATCGCCGAGGGGACGTATCGCACGCTGGATCTCTCACCGCTTGGCGTGGAGCGGGTACGCTTGCAGCAGCCCTTTCGCGAACAGAACATCATTTAGCAACGTCGTCTCCACACATCCAGTCTGCGCTTCGTGAGGATGGTACTGAACTCGAGCTGTCGGGATTGCTCGAAAAACGCGGAGAAGTTGCCAGGGATTCTCCATCTACCGAGCTTGCAGACTCTCCGAGCGAGTGGCAAGCCGTGAGGGCGTGGTCACAGTACGAAAGCCCGCAGCGCCATTTAGCTTTCGGCACATGCGACACACCGAGCGGCACAAGACCGAACATGTGGGCTGGCTCCGCGCGTCCGTGCTCGGTGCCAAAGACGGGCTCATCTCCACGAGCAGTCTGGTGGTCGGGGTCGCGGCAGCCCAACCGGATCGCGCCTCAGTACTCCTTGCGGCGACGGCCGGGCTCGTGGCGGGGGCGCTGTCCATGGCGGCGGGCGAATATGTCTCCGTCACCTCGCAGTCCGATACCGAAAATGCCGATTGGGAACGCGAGCGCGACGAGCGGGCAACGCAACCGGAGGCTGAACTCACGGAACTTGCCGGACTCTACGAAGCCCGCGGAGTCCCCGCGCCACTCGCGGTCGCCATGGGAGCGACCGCGCTCATCGGCCGTTTGGTCGGCGCGCCCGTCTGATGGCACCCCGAACGGCGCCCACTGTTCGCACGGCTCGCGGTGTCGCGCGCTCGTTCAAATCGCAGGTCACCACCATCGGCGGTACGCTCGGCGTGTTCTGGGGCACCTTCGTGGTCAACCTCGCCCTCGGCGGTGCGCTCTTCAATTACGGCATCATCCCTCGGACCGCCGTGGGACTGCGCGGTGTGCTCTTCGCGCCATTCCTGCATGGGAGTCTCAGTCACCTCGTCGCCAACACCGTGCCGTTTCTTGCGCTCGGCTGGCTGGTGATGCTCCGCGACGCGCGCCATTTCCTGCCGGTGACACTGTTCGCGATGCTCGGCGCCGGACTTGCCGCCTGGACACTCGGTGCCCCGAACTCGGTGCACATCGGCGCGAGTGGCGTGATTTTCGGCTACCTCGGCTTCCTCATGCTCGGCGGCTGGTACGCGCGCAACGCGATGAGCATCGCGCTCAGTATGCTCGTCACCGTGCTGTGGGGCGGACTGGTGCTCGGCGTACTACCAACGCAACCCGGCATCAGTTGGCAGTCGCACCTCGGCGGGTTCGTGGGCGGGGTGCTCGCGGCACGGTATTTCCGCCAGCGGTAGCCAGCGCTCAGCAATCGCTCAGCCGTCACCACGCCACACCAGCGCAGCGTTACCCAGTTGCCTGCAGCCGTCGCCGCCGGGCAATTGCCGTGACGACAAGATCAGTGAGCGACTTGACATAGCGAACGGTCGCACGATCGGGAAGTACACCGCCCGCCGCACGATCCGCGTACAGACAGCCTACGATCTTCCCCGCCACAATGATTGGAAACACGCCGAACTGCGTGATGCCCATACTCTGCGCCCAGCGGAGCTCGTTGGTGTTCATGGACCGCTCGGCCGGCAGGTATACTGCCTGCCGCTGCGAGAGCAGCGCCACGATCGGTCCGCCACGTACGGACATCGGGAAATCAAACTGCGCGAGCATCGTATCGATATTGAGCCCCAAGCCAGAGCGCGCGGTGAGTTGCGTGCGATCGGCACTCAGCACGCAGGCGAGCACGCGATCGAACGGCCCACCACGCAACACGCCCTCGAGCGCCAGCAGGAGGACCTCCGTGGGATCGCTGCCCTCCGCGAGTGCCTTGCTCTCGAGTTCCTCCCGGAGTCGCTCACGCAGCGTGACGGCACGGACTGAGTCGTCTGCGGTCAATGCTTCCCATTCGCCGGTGGCCTGCTGCGCGACGCCAAGCGCGGCATGCGCGGCTTCAGACAGCTTCCGCAGGCGGGCGCGATCAGGGGCGATGTTCGCGCTCGAGAAGAGCTCCTTCGTTTCGGTAATGGCGTCGGTGACCACATCGCGGATCTGATCACGCGTCAGCCTCACCTTGTGGGCGTGGCGTTCTAGGACCCCTTCGAGTGCTGTGCCCCGAGTGCCGGTTTCGGCATCACCTCGGTACAGGGCTACCGTGAGATCGTGACTGAAGGCGATGACGGATCCCAGCGGTGACACAGCGGCCGTGGCACGTGCGCGAATGCCCTGCACCACCGAGTCCGGCATGCCCCAGTGCCGCGAGACCTCGACGCCAAGGTCCTCGTAGCGAAAGCCGAGCACGGTGCTGAGCGCTGCCGCTTCGCTGCGGTCGTCGTCGCGCATGAGCGTGCGGATGCGCGTGTAGTCGTCGGGGAAGTGGCAGGCCACGAGCACCTCGCCAAGGTTGCGGAACATGCCGCACAGGTGCGCCTCTTCGGGCTCCTCCATCCCCAGCTTCTGCGCCACGCCGCGGGCGTGATTGGCGGTGAGGAGCGAGAGGAGCATCAGCTCCTTGAGCGCCGGAGAGCGCTTCTGGTAATTCTCGAAGAGCAGCAAACTGCTGGCCAGTTGCCTGACGGTGCGCGCGCCCAACATCATCATCGCGTGTGTGGCGCTCTGAATGGGCCGGCCGGAGCGGCGGTAGTGCACGCTGTTCGCGGTGCGGACCACGCTCAGAGTGAGGCTGTACTCCTGCAGCACCACGTTGGCAAGCCGCTGCAGCGAGTTGGCATCGTCGTCGAGCGCTGAAATACTATCCAGAATCTGCTTCGAGAGCGCAGGAAAATCGCTTCCATCCAGGATGCGACTGAGGCGCGCCCGCACGGGTGAGTCGTCGGCGGGTGCCGAGTGCGGATCGGAAGCGATTGGCATTGCGTTGAGTATCGGCAGCTCGTCCCTGATCTTGCTTCCGCACCCCCGATTTCCGATCATTCGGTGGTACGCGTTGCTTTCCCATTCCGGTGTTACCTGATGCTCAGACTTCGCTCCCGGCTGGCCGTCTCGGCCGCCCTGGCTTCGTTGACCTTTGCTGCCGCCGCCACGGCGCAGCGCCTGCTGGTAAATGTCACCGGCAAGTGGACCTTCTCGGTGGTGACCGAAAACGGCACCGGCACCCCCGCCGTCACCCTCAAGCAGACCGGCGAGACGCTCACTGGCACCTATGAGTCTCGCATGCTCGGCCCGCGCGATCTCGAAGGGACCGTGAAGGGCGACTCGATCCGCTTCGTCCTCAAGGGCGGAGAAGTGGCGCTGGCGTTCATGGGGGTCATCGACTCGCCCACCACGATGCGTGGCCTTGTGGACTTCGCGGGCCAGGGTGGCGCCACCTTCACCGCCAAGAAGGCGGAGTAACGATGGCCCGCAACGCGACTCACAGCGACCGGGCACCCAAGGCGATTGGCCCATATTCGCAAGCCATCTGGGCGGGCGAGCTGCTCTACTGCTCCGGACAGACGCCGATTGACCCGGCCACGGGGCAGCTGATCACCGGTGACGTCGCGGCCCAGACGCATCGGGTGTTCGACAACCTGCAGGCGGTGGTGGAAAGCGCCGGCCTGACCATGGACCATGTGATCAAGTGCAACGTGTACCTCACCGACATGGCCGATTTCTCAGCCATGAACGGCGCATACGCGGAACGGTTTGCGGCGCCTCACCCAGCCCGGACCACCGTGGCGGTGGCCGGGCTCCCGCTCGGGGCTTCGGTGGAGATCGAACTCGTGGCTCGGCGGTCAGTGTCGTAAACCTGCCGCAGATGTTCTTATGGTGATCTTTTAGTGTACTATTGATGGCGCGATGGCGGTCAATTTCCGACCGCCATCGTGATCCCGTGTCCGGCCAACAGCGTGCTCATGCCGCGCGCCCTTTCCATGACCGCGGCAGCCTCGCCCACCGCTGCGGCCAGCGCAAGGCGCGCCGACGTCGCCTGCGCCAGCACCACCGGACTTGGCGTTTCCCACACGCCCACCACGCCGCTCTTGAGCGAGGCAAGCCGACCCAGCACGTTCACCTCGGCTGCCGCCGCTGCGGCCGCGCCACCACCGCCAAACCCACCGCCGATCGGTGCGCCCACACCGAACTTCGCGCGAACCGCATCAAAGTCCTTCCGGAAGGCGACAAACTGGGTCTTCACGCTGTCTGGCAGCGCCGGCGTGGAATCCACCTTCGCCGCCACCCGGCGCATCTCCGCCATGAGGGCCGTGAGCGGAGCCGCCGCAGCCGCTCCCTGCTGCTGCGCCCCATGCATCTCCATGGCCACCGCGTTGTAAACCATCCGCGCCGAACCCGTGAGCTGCACTTCGGGGTCCATGACGAGAGTCAGCGGCTTGGTCTCGAGTACCTTGCCATCGGCCACTAGGGCGACAGAGTACGTGCCAGGCACCACCATCGGCCCCTGCGTGGACCCGCCGCCAAATCGCCCGGCGCCGCCAGCACTGGCACACGGGTTCTCCGGCAGGTACCCCACCGGCGGCAACGGCACCGGATACCCTGGAATCGGCCGCCGAGCGCCTGCACCGGTACCGGCACCTCCCGGTGGCGCGGCCGCCGCGGTCTCACGGATCGGCTCCACGCGCTGATCCCAGCACACCATCTGAATGCCCGGCGCGTTCTTCGCGGCAGGAATCTCCAGCTCCCGCACCACGGCACCGCTGGCATCGCTGATCCGCAGCATCGGCTTCACCAGCGGCTTCTTCAGGTGCACCTGCAGCACTGCCTCCGTGGGCGGATTCTCTCCGGTGAAGAACTGATGCCCCCAGAACTCATCGTTCCGGTCATCCTTGCCCTTCCATTGCAGCGCCATGCCAGGAGCAAAAAGTGTCGCGTCGGTCTTCTGCGCCGCCGTAAACTCCTGAATCGGCGCCAGCTGATCGAGAATCCACAGCGCACGGCCATGCGTGGCCACCAACAGCGCGTTATCACGCGGATGAATGGTCAGCTCATCCACACGCACCGTGGGAAAATTGGCTTGCAGACGCTGCCACGACGCGCCCCGGTCGAGCGTGAGAAAAATGCCGGTTTCGGTGCCGATGTAGAGGACATCGGGATTGCGCGTATCCTCCGTGAGCGTGCGCACCACTTCCCCGCGCAAGTTCGACGTAATGCGACGGAACGTGGCACCAAAATCCGTGCTCATCCAGATGTACGGCTCGTAGTCGTTCAGCCGATAGTTCGCGACGGTGATGTACACCGTACCGGCAGTGAAGCGCGATGGCACCACTTCCGAGACGAACGCATGCCCCGCCGGGAAACCGGGAAGGTTCTTCGTGATATCCTGCCACGTGGCACCGTCGTCACGCGATACGCTCACCGTGCCATCATCAGTGCCGGTATAGAACACGCCCGCCTGCTTCGGCGACTCCGCCATGTTCACGATCGTCGGCCACTGCGAGATGCCGTCGTTGCGCGAAATGTTGATGTCACTACCCTTCACACCCATCGTGACGATGCTATCGCGGCCGCCGTTCTTGGTGAGATCCGGGCTGATCACTTCCCACGAATCACCGCGATCCCGGCTCCGGAACACGCGATTGGCCGCAACCAGCAACACACCGGGATCGTTCGGCGATAACAGCAGCGGCGTATCCCAGTGGAAGCGGAACGCCTCGCCGCGCGTCGCGTTCGAGACATTGGCTGTGGTCGGCCGGATAGACTTCGATTCGCCGGTCACCTTGTTGCGGCGAATGATATTGCCGTCCTGCGACTCGGTGTAAATAATGCGAGAATCGCGGAGATCGGGAATGGCCACGAACCCGTCGCCGCCAAGAATCTGAAACCAGTCCTGGTTGAAGATGCCGCGACTCATGCGCGACGCACTCGGCCCGCACCAGTTGTAGTTGTCCTGCATACCGCCGCATACGTTGTACGGCAGCTCCATGTCGAAACCCACATGGTAGAACAACCCCACCGGCAGATTCGGAATGAACTGCCAGGTGCGGCTCATGTCGTACGACACCGCGACGCCACCGTCGTTGCCGGTGAGCACATGGTCAGGATTCTTCGGATTGATCCAGATACCGTGGACGTCGTCGTGCGTAACCAATGCCACGTCGGTTTCGAAGGTGCGACCGCCGTCGAGTGACATGTGCAGTCCCACGCCGCCCATGTACACGCGATCCGGATTCACCGGATCGATGCGGAGCTGGCTGAAGTACATCGGCCGCGCGTTGGTACTGCTCATTTTGCGCCACGTGGCGCCACCATCGTCGGAGCGATAGAGCCCCGTGCTGTTCACGGTCGGCGAGGCCGAACTGGGTGCTGCACCCGCTGCACCCGCAGCACCCGCAACCGCCCGCACCTGCGGGCCCTCCACCGTGGCGTATACCAGATTCGCACTCTGACGGAACACATCCACTGCAATGCGCCCCAGTGGCCCCGTGGGGAAGCCGGTACCGGTCACCTTCGTCCACGTGTCGCCGCCATCGGTGCTCTTGTACAGCGCACTGCCCGGCCCACCGCCGTTCATGCAGCAGGCCGAACGACGCCGCTGATAGAGTGACGCATAAAGCAGATTCGGATCAGTATGCGACATCACCAACTCATTGGCGCCCGTGTCCTCATCGCCTTTGAGCACCTGCTTCCATGTCTTGCCGCCGTCGGTGGTTTTGTACACACCGCGCTCGCCACCGCTCCCGAACAGCGGCCCGGTGGCAGCGACCAGCACCACGTCCGTGTTCGTGGGATGTATCACGATACGGTTGATATGCTTGGACGTGGGCAACCCCATCAGCGCAAACGTGGTGCCGCCGTCGGTGCTCTTGTACACGCCGCCGCCCCACGACGTACTTTGCCGGTTGTTCGACTCACCGGCGCCCACCCACACCACATCGGGATTGAGCGGCGACACGGCCACATCACCGATCGCGATCAACCCCTCGTTCTGAAACTGCGGCGTGAACGTGGTGCCATTGTTGGTGGTCTTCCACACACCACCGTGCGCGGTGCCCACGTAATAGATCGACGGATTCGCCTCGTATACTGCCAGATCGGCGACCCGCCCCGACATCGTGGCCGGTCCGATCGATCGGAAATGGAGCCGGTCGAACGCGCTGGCCACCGGCGCACCGATAATCGGCGCAACCGCTGCCGCCGGAGGCGCGGCAGCGCGGGGAGACTGCGCAATCGCCACCTGCGCACCAACGGCAAGCAGCGGCATCGCGCCGGACAGCACCCGGCGCCTGAAAACAGACATGGAAGGGACTCACGAAAGAGGAGGGGAACGAAACCACCCCGCTAACGTGCTACGGTCCCGACCGTCTGTCCATCATCGCGTGTTCAGTGGCTGTTCAGCGCATGAAATGGCAGCTGTACCCACCCGGATTCTTCTTCAAATAGTCCTGATGGTATCCCTCGGCCGTCCACCACGTGGCTTCCGGCACGATCTCCGTCACCACCGGCTTCTTCCACAATCCCGACGCGTTCACCCGCGCCTTGACCGCTTCGGCGGTCGTGTGCTGCTCCGGCGTGGTGTAGAAGAGCGCGCTCCGATACTGGGTGCCGGTGTCATTCCCCTGCCGGTTGAGTGTGGTCGGATCGTGCATCTTGAAGAACCACTCGTCGAGCAGCGTGGCGTACGACACCACCGTCGGATCAAAGACAATCCGCACCGCCTCGGCATGCCCCGACTTACTGTCGTGCGTGTCGTCATAGGTGGGATGCTCCAGCCAGCCGCCGGTGTACCCCACGTCGGTGTCCAGCACGCCGGGAATGGCCCGCAGCAGCTCTTCCATCCCCCAGAAACAGCCGCCTGCCATGATCGCCACTTCCTGCCGTGGTGCGGTTGTCGACTCACTCATGTGCCCTTCGCCTCGCTGAACATAGGGAGAAACTCGCTGTAGCCTTCAGCCGCCAGCGCCCCGACCGGCACGAAGCGCAGCGAGGCGGAATTTATGCAATAGCGCAGCCCACCTTCGGGCTCTGGCCCATCGTCGAACACATGCCCCAAGTGCGAATCACCGTGCTTCGAGCGCACCTCCACCCGGCGCATCCCATGGCTGCTGTCGGTCACTTCGGTCACGTTGGGGGCTGCCGGACGGGTAAAGCTGGGCCAGCCGCTGCCGGATTCGAACTTGTCCACCGACGCAAACAGTGGCTCGCCGCTGACGATGTCCACATACAATCCGGCTTCGTGGTGGTCCCAGAATTCGTTGCGGAATGGTGGTTCGGTGCCACACTGTTGCGTCACGGCGAACTGTGCGGGGGTGAGTCGGGCGGCCAGTTCATCGGCCGACGGTTTCGTAAAGTCAGGCATAGTTGGTCATCTGCAGGGTGAGGAACGTGCACATTATAGCGCATGGTCCGTCGACCGGTTCCCAATCGGTCGCTGATTTCGGTCTTTGTCCCCGGAGTATCTCGGTGCCTGTGCCCCGTCCGCTGTTCCCGTTGGCGCTTCTCGCCTTCGCCACGTCGCTCGCCGCCCCGTTGGGCCGACCACTGAGCGCGCAGTCCGACCCTGAGGTAAGCGCCGCCCTCGCGCGCGCCGCCGTGCGCGCCGCACTTACGCAACTGGAGCAGCGCACACCGCAGATGGCGGCCGGGCTGGTCGAGTTGGGCGCGATCGAGTCGCCCTCCGGCCGCGAACAGGCGCGGGCCGCCGTGGTGGAACGCCGCATGCGCGCCATGGGCTTGGCCGATGTGCGCGTCGACTCTATTTCGAACGTGATCGGCCGCATCAAGGGGCGATCGGGTAAAGCCATCGTGTTCGTGTCCACGCTCGACGACCTCACGTCGATCGCGGCGCTCCAGCGCGCCGCCGGTGCCCCACCCCGCATCGACGGTGATCGCGTGGTGGGCCCAGGCACGAACACCTCGTCGACCACCGAAGCCCTGTTGGCTGCCGCCGAGGTGCTGCTCGCGTATCGCGGCTGGGAGGGGGGCGCGCCGCTGCACGATCTCGTATTTGCCGCCGTTGCGCAGGAAGAGACCGGTCTGCGGGGCATGAAGGCGCTCTACGCCGCGCTCGGCGCGTCGGCCGTCACCTATATCGACGTACTCGGCGACGGTTCGAGTATCACGTACGGCGCCCTTGGCATTCACTGGTCGCGTGTGCTCGCGCGCGGACCCGGCGGGCACTCACTCACTGGCGGCTTGCCCAACGTCAACCAAGCCATCGCGCGGTCAGTGGACCGCATTCTGTCGCTGCCGCAGCCATCGTCCAGCAACAATCCGCAGCGCACGATTCTGAATGTGGCCGTCTTGCGCAGCGGGGAGTTGTACAACCATAAGCCGGACACCGGCTGGTTCTCGGTAGACATCCGCTCGCTCGACGCGCTCACGATTGCGCAGAACGAGGCCGCAGTGTCACGGATTCTCCGCGAGGTGAGCACCGAAACAGGAATCGCGCTCAGCATGGAGCCAGTGAGCCGCACACCGGGTGGACAGATTGCCGGCGCGGATACATCGCGTGTGGTGCGGCTGTCCACCGGCATCGCGAGGTCGATGGGCCTCACGCCGCGATTGGGTAACGCCGGTTCTGCCAACCTCAACGTGCCGTTGGGCAACGGGACGCGCGCCATTGGTATCGGCAGCGAGCGCGGCGGGCGGCGCGGCTATCCGGATGAGTGGGCGAGTATTCCGATGATGCTGCGCACGGCGAAGCACATCACGCTACTGGGGGTGTTGCTGGGGGAGGGCGACGGGCGGGTTCGCTAAGGCGGAATCGCCGCA
>JBBQUH010000079.1:0-13307 GCA_038212625.1 Gemmatimonadales bacterium
CCGTCATGCAGCGCGCACTGTCACGGTTGGGGCACAGCGTCAGCGTGGCCTCCACAGGCAGCGAGGCGCTGGCTCTCATCGACGGACAGCCCTTCGACGTGGTGGTAACTGACCTCATGATGCCCGGACTGTCCGGCACGATGCTGGCCGCCGAGCTCGCCATGAGGCACCCCGTGCTGCGACGGCGGCTAATCGTGATGACCGGCGGGGCGGCCACACGCGACGACGAAGAGTTTCTCGCTCGAACCGACATCGTCGCGCTCAACAAGCCCGTGACGCTCGCAGAACTCAACGAGGCGATCTCGCGAGCACTCCAGCGTTACTAACGCCCGCGCACCACGTCCCGCACACAATCCACAAACGCCAGCGCCTGCGGCGTCTTCTCAACGCCTCGTCGCCACACCGCCACGATCTCGCGCTGCAGCGTATGCTCGGCCAACGGCACATACGCGCACTGCGGCGTGTTGTGCCGAGCCGCCGCCAGGGCAGGGACAATGGACAGCCCCACCCCCGCGCCCACCAGCTCGAAGACCGTGGCGAGCTGCGCGCTGTGACACACCACCGATGGGGACACTTGCCGGCTCGCACAGAATCCCGCCACCTGCGCACCCAGACAATGCGCCGCGTCGAGCGTCACCACCGGCGCCTCATGCAACTGGGCCAGCGTAATGCGTCCCGCGCGCGCCGCCGCATGAATGGCCGGCACGGCGACCACCAGCGCATCGATTCCCAGCGGCTCGGTGTCGAGGTGGTCGAACGGGTATGGCAGCGCCGCGATCACCACATCCAACGCCCCCTCGTGCAACAGCCGCGCGAGGACCGCACTGTAATCCTCGCGCAACTCGACACGCAGCGCCGCATGCCGCGCGCGCATTCGTTGCACCGCCGTCGGCAGCACGTACGGCGCCACCGTCGGTATCGCCCCAACGCTCAGCGTGCCGGCCCCCTCAGCGACCTCGCGACGGATCGCGTCTTCCGTGCTGCGCACCTCCTCGAGGATGCGCTGCGCCCGCGGATAGAGCACCTTGCCCGCGTCCGTGAGTGTCACTCCGCGGCCGTGCCGGTCGAACAGTGCCACGGCCAGATGGGCCTCGAGCCGCTGGATCTGTCCGGTGAGCGAGGGCTGCGAAATGGCCAGCTGGCGCGCGGCGCGACTCAGCGACCCGGCGTCGGCTGTCTCGAGAAATGCACGAAGCAGGGTGGAATCCATGGCCCAAGTATAGCATACGCCTATGGCTTGTATAGCACAGCCCCAATTGCGGACTATGGGCAAATTCCGTAAATTCCCATGATACCCACCGAGTACCCCCGAATGCGTCGGTCCCACATCGACGCCTTTACGACCCGTAGCACCGATCGGAGAAACCCATGGAAGGCATGACTGGCGAGAGCGGCGGCAAATGCCCCGTGATACATGGCGCGACGATGACGGCTCCCCGGACGACGACGGGCAGTGGCCGATCAAACCGCGACTGGTGGCCGAATGCGCTGAACGTGGGCATTCTCCGTCAGCATTCCGCGCTCTCGAATCCGATGGACGAGGGCTTCTCCTACGCCGAGGCGTTCAAGACGCTCGACATTGAAGCCGTGCGATCCGACCTCACCGCGCTGATGACCGACTCACAGAGTTGGTGGCCGGCCGACTACGGGCACTATGGGCCGTTCCTCGTGCGTATGGCGTGGCACGCGGCCGGCACCTACCGCACCGCCGACGGTCGCGGTGGTGCGTCGGCGGGTACACAGCGCTTCGCACCGCTCAATAGCTGGCCGGACAACGGCAACCTTGATAAGGCACGCCGGCTCCTGTGGCCGATCAAGCAGAAATATGGCCAGCGTCTGTCGTGGGCCGACCTCATTGTGTTGTCGGGCAATGTGGCCATGGAATCGATGGGCTTCACGACGTTCGGCTTTGCGGGCGGTCGCGCCGACGTGTGGGAGCCGCAGGAAGACATCTACTGGGGCACCGAAGTGGAATGGCTGGGCGACAAGCGGTATCAGGGGGAGCGCGAACTCGATCTCCCGCTGGCGGCGGTCCAGATGGGGCTCATTTACGTGAACCCGGAAGGTCCGAACGGTCAGCCTGACCCAATGGCGTCGGCCAAGGATATTCGCGACACCTTCGCACGCATGGCCATGAACGACGAAGAGACCGTCGCCCTGATTGCCGGCGGGCACACCTTCGGCAAGACGCACGGCGCAGGTGACACGGCGTTCGTGGGCTCGGAGCCCGAGGGCACGTCCATTGAGATGCAGGGGCTCGGCTGGGTCAACAGCTTTGGCACCGGCGTGGGCGCCGACACCATCACCAGCGGTCTTGAAGGCGCGTGGAAGCCAAACCCCACCACGTGGGACAACGGCTACTTCGACACGTTGTTCGGCTACGAGTGGGAGCTGACCAAGAGTCCGGCTGGCGCCCACCAGTGGACGCCGACCGATCCTGCGGCGGGCAACACCGTTGTCGACGCACACGACCCGACCAAGCGGCATGCACCGATGATGGCCACTACGGACATCGCGCTGCGCACCGACCCGGCGTATCTCGCCATCTCCAAGCGGTTCCACGAGAACTTCGCCGAGTTCTCGGATGCGTATGCCCGCGCTTGGTTCAAGCTCACGCACCGTGATATGGGGCCGCGCATCCGCTACCTCGGCGCGCTCGTGCCAGAGGAAGTGCTCATCTGGCAGGATCCCATCCCGGCCGTGAATCACACGCTGATCGATGCGCAGGACATCGCCTCGCTCAAGCAAACGATCATGGCGTCGGGACTTTCCATCGGACAGCTCGTGGCGACCGCGTGGGCATCAGCCTCCACCTTCCGCGGCTCGGACAAGCGCGGCGGTGCCAACGGTGCGCGCATTCGGCTGTTGCCTGCGCGTCAATGGGACGTCAATCAGCCCGCCAAGCTCACGCGAGCGCTGGATATCTACGAGACGATCCAGAAGCAGTTCAACGACGCACAGACCAGCGACAAGCGCCTATCCATCGCCGACCTGATCGTGTTGGGTGGTAACGCGGCGATTGAGGCGGCGGCCTCGAAAGCTGGCCTCACGGTCACCGTGCCGTTTGCGCCGGGCCGCATGGATGCGTCGCAGGACGAGACGGACGTGGAGTCATACGACGTGCTCGAACCGCAGGCTGACGGTTTTCGCAATTACTCGAAGCAGGCGTCGTCATTCATGGCGGAAGAGCAATTAGTGGATAAGGCGCAGCTCCTGACGCTGTCCGCACCGGAGATGACGGCGCTTGTGGGCGGGCTGCGCGTGCTGAACGCCAACCATGGGCAGTCGAAGCATGGTGTGTTCACGCACCGCGCCGAGACGCTGACCAACGATTTCTTCGTGAACCTGCTCGATATGCGCACCACGTGGAAGCCGATATCCCCCGAGGCCGAGGTGTTTGAAGGGCGTGATCGGGAAACCGGTGACGTGAAGTGGAGCGCGACGCGCGTGGACCTGATCTTTGGATCGAACTCGGAGCTGCGTGCAATCGCGGAGGTGTACGCGCAGGGCGATGCACACGAGCATTTCGCACACGCGTTTGTGAAGGCGTGGACCAAGGTGATGAACGCGGATCGGTTCGAGCTGGCGTGAAATAGTTCACGCAGCGAGCAATATGATGCGGGGGCGTGCCGGGGCGATCCGATGCGCCCCCGTTTTGTATCCGCGCACTGTGCGTGCGACGTCAGCTCACCAACCGCCCGTGCCCGGCTTCCCCTTCCACGGCCCGGCGAGCTCCGCCGTGACCCAACCGCCATAAAACCCGCCGTCCTGCGCACGCACGCGCTCGCCGTTCACGGTGCAGACGCAGCGGCCCGGGTAGATCGAGAAGTATCCCGCGAGTTGCTCGTACGGCGACTGTGGATGGGGGTAGGACCACGCCACGGCGTCGAGCACCGTTCCGCCAATGGCCGGATCGGTGGTTACCGACCAATACTTCGCACTCCCCTTCCATTCGCAGTGCGAACGCCCCGCGTGGGGCGCTGGCACGAGCATGCCGGGTGTGGCATCAGCAACGGGGAGATAGAATGTGGGAGGACTGGCCGTTTCGAGCATGCGGAGCGCGCCGCGAGTGCGGATCAGCTCCACCGTCCCCACGACGACCACCACCTCGCGCGCGTCTTCCACCAGTCGCGGCGGCCGCGGATAGTCCCACACGGATTCCTGCCCGGGGGCGGGTGTGTCGGCAAACGGCGGGCGCACGTCGCCCACGTACTGCCAGAGCGAGCGCGGATCGGGGGTCATGGGGTTTCGTCCTGCGTGACGTCCGGCGCGTTGAAAAGCGATGACGCTAACAGCCGAGAGGCGTATGACGCCTCGGTTGCATTCTGTACCGTCGCGATTGGCTCCATCGCGGTCGGCTCCGGCGCGCTTGGTGCCGGCGCACCCGACTCCGGCTCCGCCGTCGGCACGCCGCCGAAGCGTCGCTCACGCTGTGCATAATCGGCAAAGACCGCATCCAGGTCGGCCACCGACAGATCGGGGAAGTGCACATCGAGGAACGCCAGTTCCGCGTACGCGCTCTCCCAGAGCAGAAAATCCGACAGGCGACGCTCCCCCCCGGTGCGCAGGACCAGATCCACCGGTGGCAGCAGCGCGGCATCCACGGCCGCGTCGCCCGCTTGCACGGCGGCCGCCACGGCCTCGGTGATCGCTGCGCGGCTTGAGTAATCGACCGCCACGCGCACATGCATGCGTGTACCGGCCGCCGTCCGCGACTCGGCCACCGCAATGGCTTCACAAAGCGCAGCGGGCAGCCGGTCCCGGCGCCCGATAATGGTCAGGCGGATACCGTGCGCAACCAGCGAGGCGAGCTGGCGCTCAAGATGAGACGCAAAGAGGTCGAACAGAAAACCGACCTCTTCGCGGGGGCGTTTCCAGTTGTCACTGGAGAAGGCATAGAGCGTGAGCTGCGCGACACCGAGCCGAGCGCAGTAGGCCACGACTTCCCGGACAGTGTGGGCGCCACGGACGTGCCCCATCCAGCGCGGTCGGCCTCGCTGGGCGGCCCAGCGGCCGTTGCCGTCCATGATGATGGCCAGATGCTGCGGGACGCGGGGAGCGAGGGGAGTGGTCATAGGCGAAGTATCGACGTCCAAGAGGGTTCGGTCAAACACTTTCCCTGCCAGCCGCGGAAAGGCAGCCCCACCACCACCTTCAAATTTGCGAAAGGGCGACCCCTACGGCCCAGACAAAGGACACGGCGGCGGATGCGCCGGTGGCACAGGCGGGCGACAGGCCCTTCCAGCGATTCCGCGCGCTGATGGTCGCGAGTCGCACCGTATCGCGCTGGCGATCCACCAGTGCCCCGCGCAGTTCGGTGACCTGACAGCGTGTGGCCACACCGCGGGCATCGAGCATGACCACGGGAAACTCCAATTGCGACTGTAGCTTCACGCCGCGCTGCGCGGGCACTGCGGCACGCAGCGGCGGCTGATACGCGAAGCATCCGCACAGGGTTAAGGGCAGGCCGACCAGGAGTCGAGTGCGTGGGGTCACCTTCGCTCTCACTCCGTGTAGGGAGAGACACTTCGCTGCGCTCCGGACGCGCTACCTGTCCGACCACCGCCCACCGTCAACAGCGCCCGTCCAACGCGACCGAGCCAAGTGATTGCAAAGAGCTGCTCCACCAATGGACGGCGGAACGGACTGCTGGCCAGCACCGTCGCGGTGAGCGCACTGGCCAGCAGGGCGCTGAAGAATAGCACGATCGTTGATCGCTCTTCGATGTTTGCATCGCCGTCCTTGATACGTCCTTGTAACAACGTGGCAAGGGTGACGAGTTGCGAAAGGAGAATGCCGCTGGCAATCACTACGCGGAACCGGCGGCGCTTGACGAGCACTTCATCGGTGAGCCGCTGCGCGCGGACCGCATCACGCTCCGCCTGTACCAGCGCCAGCAGTCGTTGCAACTCGACCACCGAATAACCCGAGCGACCGAGCCGTCGGATCTCCTGCGCCGTGGACAGCGTCCGCACCCACGCCATCGCCGCCGCGATTAGCCCATAGGAAAAGATGCTGGCGTTGTCGTAGGTGGTGAGGCGGTAGGTGCCGTACGCCAGGACCATTACGGCCACACTCACCCGCACAAGGACGGCCGTGAGATCGGGCACCAACAACCGCACCGCGACCGGTACGTCGGGCGTTGCGAGTTGCGTCGCATCGAGCGCCTCCACCAACGCTTCGGCCGTGGGATAGCGGGCATCGGCCTCCTTGGCACAGCAGGTATCCACCACGGTGCACAGCGCCGCCGGGAGATCCGGACGTATCGTGGCTAGCGCGGGTACCGGCTCGGTCATCTGGCGCACGAGAATGCGCTGTGTGGAATCGCCCGTCATCGCGGTGCGTCCTGAGAGCGCAAACCAGGCCACCAGGCCCAGCGAATAGAGATCGGCACGACCATCGACCGCTTCACCCATCGCTTGCTCGGGACTCATGTACTCCGGCGTCCCCACCACCTCGCCGATTCGCGTTAGCCCCACCGTCTCGCGCACCGGCGTGATCGCCCGGGCAATGCCGAAATCCATCACCAGCGCGCGACCGGTCGCACGCTCGATCATGATGTTGTCGGGTTTGATGTCGCGATGCACTACGCCGCGCCCGTGCGAGTACGCCAGCGCATACGCCACGTCCTGTAGCAGGCGCACGGCGTCTCGCTGGCTCAAGGGGCCTTCGCGTGTCACGCGCGCGGCCAGCGACTCCCCTTCCACATAACCCATCGCAAACGCCAGCACGTCGTCGCTGTCTTCGATGGCGAAGACGGGCACGATGTTGGGGTGCGAAAATCCCGCCGCCAGCCGCGTTTCGCGCAGGAATCGCTCGCGGAGCTCCGGCACCGCCGCGAACTCACGCGGCAGCACCTTGAGTGCCACCGGCCGATCCAGTCGCGTTTCGCGCGCGAGGTAGACCGTGCCCATACCGCCACGACCGAGCTCACGCTCGATCCGGTAGCGCTGGCCGAGGCTGCGCGCGAGACCGATAATTTCCTCGCTCACCGGGACCAGCTGCTGGAGTGCATCATACGAGAGAAGAAAACGTCGCGCGTGAAACTCCGCTATGGCAGTGGCAGAGTACGGAGGTGGGCCAGAGGAGCAGCGGTGCGAACGGACTCTCCGTCCCCGAAGCGCCCAACTCGAAAAATCTTAGCGGACCGATTGCCCTTGAGGTTCGTTACAGGAAGCGATGCCGTTGCGCGACGGGCCTCGCGAATCGCAGTCAATCACCTGGAGTCCGGAGACCGCATGACCACGAGTTGCACTACCTGCTTACTGACGCGTCGGCAATTTGTATCGGTGTCCGCCGTGGGAACGCTGGGCGCACTCCTTACCGCCTGCGGCGATGGTGAGACGTCGACTACTGCGCCGACTACGGGTCCGGGAACAGATACCGTACCAGGCGCCACGCGCGCCGGCAATGTGTGGACTATCGACGTCCCGTCAGCCAGTGGCTTGAGCTCCCGTGGCCTGCTCATTCTACTCGGTGGCGCCAGACCCGCCTTGGTGGTGCGCGTGGGCAGTAACTCCTACGTGGCCTACGACGCCGCCTGTCCGCATGCCGGGACCATCGTGGCGTGGCAAGCGCAGGGCAATGCCGTGCGCTGCACCAATCACGGCAGCGAATTCGCCGCCGCGACGGGTGTTTTGGCGAGGGGGCCCGCCACGAGCGGGCTCAGACCGCTCCCGATCACGCGGACCGGCGACATCCTGACCGTCACGGTGGGATAGCGAGCGAACGCCGGTACGGCCGTCGGGCACGTGCCGTGACGCGTCGGCGAACACATGCGGCTCCGCGATGGTCAGGATCTCCTCGTGGGCTTCTCGGGCACTCTCTAAAACGTACCCGGCGCCCGTGGTACGGCCGTTGAACTCCGCCAGTTCGTCCGTGCTGAACGAAATCACACCGTTTTGGAGCGTACGCAGATCGTCGTTCCGAATAGCAGGGTCAGGGTGACTGCACGCGCTTACAATGAGAGAGTGCACAACCGGTGCACCATAGAGCGAGAGTTCTGCGGGCAATGAAGGGGATGGGGGGAGAGTGCTCCCCACCATCCCCTCTCACCCGGTTTCTCCCTGATCCGCTCATGGCGCCCCGGTTGGTGGGATCACCGCCTCGACCATCGGTACATTGAATGGGTCGCACCAGATCAGGACGTGGGTATACTGGACGCCTGCCGGAACCTGAAATGTGTAGACCTGTTCGCCACGACGGGCTCTCAGTGCACCGACGCGAAGCGCCCGCCCGGTGTTGGCATTATTCGTCGTGTTCAGATACACGAACGGCCCGGGCGTCTGGTCCACCGTGAAATCCGGTGAAAAGCGCAGCGTCGCCACACCGTTCCTGATCGCCAGCGTCACGCTCCCCGTCGCATTGTACCGAACCCGCGTCCACCGTGCGGTCACACCGTCCGCGGGCGCTTCGCCACCTGATGGATCGACGATCACCGCATCTAGCGCGGTTGGCGGCTCCGCGCCACAACCCAAGAGCATGAACAGCAAGGCCAACGTGGACAACGGGTGTGCTTTCACGTTGTGCGTCCTCAGTGGTGGGCGGCGGCGGATTACCTGCAAATCGCAACGTACAGCCGACGCAATGGTGGACAGTGCTCGGCGGCAAAGCCGCCGAGCACTGTAATACTATCACACCGAACGCGGTCGCGTCGGCTCATTCTCGACCGATCGGCACACGCAGGAACACCATGGCGAGGCTCAATGCGACCGCTACGGCGCCACACCCTTGCGATGCCGCGGCGCGCTGGGCCACTTTACAGCGTGACTCACATGGACCCTGGTTCGAACGCCGCGCCCGATGCAGCGGAACCTGTCACCGCTCTTGTGCGTCGATGGGCGGGGGGAGACGCCGCGGCGGGCGAGCAACTCTTTGCACTGGTGTACCGCGACCTGCACGCGGTGGCCCAGTCACAACGCCGTCGTTGGCACGGTGATGACACGTTAGATACCACCGCGCTCGTGCACGAGGTCTACCTGCGGATGTGCGGCGGAACAGGACTGGCGGTGCGCGATCGCGCGCACTTCTATGCCGTGGCCGCGCGCGCCACACGGCAGACGCTCAGCAACTACGCGCGCGGGCGTCTCGCCCAGAAGCGAGGGGGCGAGGCGGTGGCGATCTCCGTGCAGCAGCTAGATGTCCTCGGAATCCCCCGAACCGACGGTGGCGGTAATCCGCTCGACCGGCTCTGGGATTTGGAAGTGGCGCTGCAGCAGCTGCAAGCCATTCACCCGCGCCCATGCCGCGTTGTGGAATGTCGGTATTTCGGCGGCCTCTCCATACCTGACACCGCAACCGCCGTCGGAGTTTCTGAAGCCACGGTCAAGCGCGACTGGGTCTTGGCGCAGGCGTGGCTGCATCGCGCGCTGAAAGAGCACGCCCCGGATCATGACTGACAACACACCCGGAGCATCCGATTCGTCAACCGCCGCGTGGGAACGGCTGTCCCGGCTGTTTGAAGCGGCGCAGTCGCTGCCGCCCGAGTCGCGTGAACAGTATCTGGATGCCGTGTGTGAGGGGAGTCCCGGCATTCGCACCGAGTTGAGCGCGCTGCTCGCCGCCTCACCCGACGCACCGGCGTTTCTGCAGCAGCTGGCGGACTCGGTCGTCGCCCCGGCTGTGGCGCGTATTGCGGCCTCGTATTTCACGCCGGACATCGACGGCGCGCCGGCCGCACCAACCCGCATTGGCTCCCGTATCCGACACTACGAAGTCCGTGAACAAATCGGAAGCGGTGGTATGGGCGTAGTGTATCTCGGTCGGGATACACGGCTCGACCGCGATGTCGCGCTCAAGTTTGTCGCGCCGACGCGCTTCACCGACGATGCCGCGCGTCAGCAGCTGGTGCGAGAAGCGCAGGCGGTCTCCGCACTTGACGACGCCAATATCTGCGCGATGTACGCCATTGAGGACGACGACGATGGCGGAATCTGTCTCGTCATGGCTCACTGCGCCGGCGGTACGCTCCGTGGGCGGACACGCAATCGGCTGCTTCCGATCGCGGAGGCCATGGCCATCGCTACACAGATTGCGTCGGGACTGGCTTGTGCGCATCGCCAAGGGATCGTGCATCGCGATCTCAAGCCGGCCAACGTCGGATTCGCCGACCGCGGTGTCGTCAAGCTGCTTGACTTCGGCATCGCCTCCCGAGTGGTGACGCAGACGACCACCGGAAATGCACTGGTGTCCGGCACGCTCCCGTACATGGCACCTGAACTGTTACGGGGTGACACACCCACTGCGCGCGCCGACGTCTGGGCACTCGGCGTCACGTGTTTCGAGATGCTCACCGGTCGACGACCGTTCGACGCGCCCACGGATGCCGGCGTGCTGTACGCCATTCTCGAGCAAGAGCCGCCCCCGATGGACCGCGACGATGGCGTCCCGGTTCCCGATGCACTGGTGCGCCTGATTCACCTGCTGCTGCACAAAGACCCTCGCCATCGCCCAGCGTCCGGCGCCGAGGCCTTGATCCACTTACAAGCCGCGTGGCCCATCGGCAGTGCGGCAGTTCCCGTTCCCGCACCGACCGTGTACCACCCGACACCAGCAGCGGTGAATGACGCGGCAACCGAGCTGGCGCCTGAGCCGTGGTACAGACGGACGCGATATGCCGCCGTTGGCTCACTGCTCTTCGTCGCAGCGCTCGGCGCGTGGACGTGGACCCGCCGTGCGCCGGTGTCCGATGCGTTGGTGCCTGCGCTCGAGGTAGCCCGAAGCACCGAACCCCTTCCAACCATCGCCGTCCTGCCGTTCGCGATTCAGGGCGACTCGGCCATGGGCTACTTGCACGAGGGAATCGTCGATTTGTTGACGCCGGTCTTCGATGCCACCGGCCTGCTTCGTGGGATCGATCCCAATACCGTGCTTGGCGCTGACGCCCGACCGGCGACTGGTGCGGCGCGAAGTACGCGCCTCGACTCGGCGACGGCACGTAACTGGGCAGCGCGGGTCGCAGCCACTCGGTACGTGGTGGGAGCAGTGGTCGACTCCGGTGAGACGCTCACGATGCGGGCTACGATGTTTCTTGCCAACGGCGAGGAGCGTGGCCGGGCGTTGACTACGATGTCCAGTGCGGGATCCTTGGCACGGGCCATGGATGCCTTGGTTCGACAGTTGGTGAGTGCGGAATTACGCGCACCCGGCGATACGCTCGCTGCCCTCGCGGCGACGACGACCACGTCGTCGATCGCATTGCGTGCGTACCTGGATGGGGAGCGGGAGTTTCGGGATGCGCGACCCGTAGCGGCGGTTTCGTTCTTTCAACAAGCCGTCGCTGCCGACTCGATGTTTGCTCTTGCCTGGTATCGGCTCGCGCGCGCTGCCAAGTGGAGCGAGGTGGACTCGCTGAACCGCTTTGCGATCAAGCGCGCGTTCACGCTGGCGCCGACGCTGCCCCCGCGACTCCAGTCGATCACCAACGCATACTACGCCGCACGGATCGGACACCCAAGCGACGCCGAGCGTTCGCTCCGCCAAATCGTGGCGGCATATCCCACCGATGTCGAGGCGTGGATGCTGCTTGGTGAAGTTCTATTTGAAACCAACCCGTTTCGCGGCCGCCAGCGGGATGACGCAACGTCTGCCTTTCGCACGGTGATGTCCCTCGATCCGCGGAATCGTGAAGTGACGGTGTATCTCATGGAGCTTGCCGCGCGAGCGAATCGCACGGGTGAGCTCGACACACTCTTCACGATGTATTTCAGTCCGAATAGCGCCGGTGAACAGCCAGGTATTCGGCAAACATATCTCGCACTGCATGCACGACGTGTGGCCGACGGGGCGACCAGCTCATCACGGAGCGCCCGGATCGCACAGCGGGCCGGTAACGGCGTGGACGATCCAGCCGCTGCCTTGATTGCGTTGCGGCGCGTCGGATCCGACGAGCGAGAAATCGCAACCGCCGTCGCTTTTGCCCGTACCGCCGCCACCTCCTCGTTACCTACCGCACGACAGGAGGGATTACTCTCGCTCGCGTCACTGCTCGCTGCTGGCGGCCAGCGTGAGTCACCCGAGGCGGCATGGAACGCAGCGGAGCAGCTCGATGCGTCCGCTACCATCGTGGCACAGACGCTGGCTGCGCTCTCTCCCCGAACTCCGTTCGGTCCCGACCGGCTGCGGGTGCTGCACGAGCAGCTGGTAAGCTTGGCGTCGAAACAAGCACCGGCCGGAATCAGCCTTGAGCAGAATGGCTTGTCATCCGCCGAAGGTCGCGCGGTGCTTTGGTACCTGGTAGGCGTGCTGAGCGTTCGGGTTGGTGCGGAACGGATGGCGGAGCGTGCCGTGCAGCAGTTGACGCGTGGGGTAGGGAATGTTCCATTGGCGACGGTCCTCGCGCGCGCCGTGCGCGGTCACCGGGCGATGGTCCGCGAACAGTACGCCGAAGCGGCGGCGGAATTTTCGGCGGGCCTCGTCGATCTCCCGGCGCGTGTCCTCACGGTAGTGCCTGCGCTACAGCAGCAGGTGGACCGGTTGGCGTACGTGCAGGCGCTTCGCGCACTACAGCGTGACAGCGAGGCCGACGCGTGGTTTGCGTCGTTGCGCGATTTGCCGACCGTGTGGACAGCACCGTACCTGCGCGCGCCGTTGGGGGCAGCGAAGGGCGACGCCGATGTAGAGCGGGTGCTTCAATCAGCGCAGCCAGTTCGTGATCCTGCGCCCCGGTGACTAGGTGGGACATGTTTTCGCTATCCCTTCGCGCGGCGTTTGGCGGCGAGCCGTCGTCGCGCCGAGTCGGCGATGGCGAGCACCGCAGGGTGGCGGAGTTTGCGTTCGGCGCTGAGTGCGTAAAAGCGCTCCCGTACGCTGCGTAGACGTCCCACCACCTGCACATCGAAGGTGCGCTTAATGTCTTCCTCCACTACACTCGGAGCGCAGAACACGCCGACTCCATTGTGACCAAGGAGTTGCAGCATCGCCATGTCGTCAACTTCGGCGACGATATCCGGCGTGATGCCGGTGTCTGCGCACCATTGCGTGACATGGCGTCGCAGCAATGACCCCTCGCCTGGAAGCAGCATCGGTGCACCGTGCAGCGACCGGGGGAATTCGTGGGTGAGTTGTGCCGCGAGCGCCGACGCAGCGAATACGGTGATGCCGCTATCCCCCAGCAGGTGGGAGTAGGCGCGCACCCGGGCGCCACTGGGCATTGGAGCATCGGCGATCACCAGGTCGAGCGCATCCGATGCCAGATCATGGATGAGGCGGTCGGTTTTGTCGCTCCGGATGGTCACGCGCCAGAGGGGGCCGAGTGAGAAAACCGGCTCGATAAGGCGCCACGCCGTGAGTTTGGGGAGCGAATCGGC
>JBBQUH010000080.1:0-13246 GCA_038212625.1 Gemmatimonadales bacterium
GTTGGTCACGGTGACACTACAGCGACCGCTGTTCACGTTGTTGCTCCGCGCGCAGCTGATTACACCGCCAGAGACTACCGTGCCATCGCCGGTTCCCGATGGCGCGACGGTGAGCGTGGCGGGCGGATCGAAGCGGACCGACACGGTGCGCGGGCCACCGGTCGCGGTGATGGTGCAGGTGGGTCCGGTGCTGGCGGCACAATCACCACCCCAGCCTCGGAACGCATTCTGCGAACCCGCGCTCGCCGACAGCGTGAGCACGGTGCCGTCGGGGAAGATGCTGCTGCAGGCGCCAATCCCTCCACCCGGAACCAGTGTGCAGGATATCCCCGATGGGCTGGAGACCACAAAGCCGGAGCCGGCACCTGTGCCGGTGATGAACACCGGGACCGGCGCTTCAAAGCGCGCGGTGGCGATCTTCGCGGAATTCATGATGATCTCGCAGCTGCTCCCGATGGCCCCGGCACAGTCTCCCGTCCAGCCGCGGAAGGTGCTCGATCCGCTGGCGTTGGCGGCCAACGTCACGGTGGCGCCCTCGACGAACTGGGCGGTGCACAGTCCCGACGACACGCCGGCGACGATGGTGCACGAGATCCCGCCCGCGCTCGCCGTGACCAAACCAAGTCCGGTGCCGAGCCCAGTGATGGTCAGGCTACGCAGCGCGCGCAGGGCAATACCGGCGGTGCGCGGCTGGGCCATGTTGAGCGTGCAGGCGGTGCTGGAGGAGACTGGGCATGCGCCGGACCACGCCACAAACTCACTGCCGGAGGCCAGCGTGGTGGATAGCGTTACCTGCGCGTCACCCGGGAAGGTGAACGTACAGGCGCCGCTGACCTGCGACCCGCTGACGACACAATCGATACCAGCTGGCTGCGAGCGTACCGTGCCCTGACCGCTGAAACCACTGGACACTACGGTGAGCAGGGCGGGCAGTGGTACCACGCGCACGTCCACCACGGCCAGTCGGCCGCCAAGTTCGGCGGTAATACGGGTGGTGCCGGTGGTGACGGCCGCGACGGAGCCCGTGGCACTGACGGTGGCCACGGCGGGGTTGCTGCTGGTCCAGGTGGGGGTGCGACCGGTTACGGGGCGTTGAGCGCCGTCGAAGACCTGACTGCCCAGCACCAGGCTGCGAGTGAGCTCCAGTCGCAGCGGCTGGTTGACCCCCACCACGTTGGCTGGTGGCAGCACGATCCGCACGTCGGCGATGTCAAACAGCGCGACCGGCTGCGAGACCACGCTCTGTTGACCGGGGCGCAGGGAGAGCGGGCCGACTACTTGTCGATCGACGGTGAGCCCGTCGAGCACGAGCTCAACGGCCACCTGCACGAGACATTCGTCGGCGGCAGGCGCGGCGCCCCCCGGCCCGGCGCGCGAGGCATCGGCGAGGCAGGGGGCAAGCTCGATACTGACCGGCACCTGCTGTGATGCCGCGTCGCCAAGCGTTATCGTCTGCGACGATATGTCGATGGTGCTGCCATTCTGTCGTAAGTATGACGACTGAACACGCAGATCAGCGACCGCTGCGCGGGAGCTGGAGATGGACGCCGCGAACGCCAGCCTGGCCGACGCGTCGGAACTGCCCGGGCTGACGACGGCGGCGGGATCACTGCAGGCGCCCAGCAGCACGGAGGCGGCAAAGAGCCACGCGGCCGTGCGCGATCGGGTCGGGAACGTCAAGTAGGAGGTCATGGGCGTGTTAGAAGCGGGTCACAATAACGAGACCCGCGGAGCCGCCGAAGAACGACGTCGTTGGGGTGGTGCCCGTGACGCGCGGACGGAGCTGACCGCCTTGGGCGCGCATGTACGGTTGGATCGAGAAAGTGCCGGCTCGCTTGATGAGGCCGAGCGTCCCGCCGCCGCTGATGACGCCGGAGGTGGCCAGTCCCTGATTGATGGCCAGTCCGGTGTGCCAGCGTCCGTCACCGGTAAGCAAGAGGTCAAGTGTTCGGGTGAGCGGGACGCTGGTGCGCAGACCGCCGTCCAGATAGTTGCCGCTGGTGCCGGCGACTTCGACGCCATCGCGTTCGAAGCGGGAGCGGAAGCGGTTGGAACCCCAGAGCACCAGCTCTTTCACGCGCGGGGCGGCCAGCTGCAGTTGGACATCGGTGGTGTAGACAGGACCAAGCATGACGGTGGCGATCGGCGCGGCAGTCACCGGCACCAAGGGATCGCGCAGGATATCATCAGAGTACAGATCCGCCGCACCGGTGATGCTGAGCCGATGCTTGCCAATGAGGCGATCGAGCCCGAGTGAGGCGCGGACCACATTGCCGGGCGTGAAGTCGGTAGACGGTGACCCTGCGACCAAGGCCGCGATGGGCTGGTACGTGCCGCGGAACTCGTAGGAGCCACCTACCGCGACCGCCCAGCCGGCGATCTGGCGGGCCGCGATCAGCCCCAGCGTGCCGCTCGGACCGGCGCCGACGGGTGGGGTGCCCAGTCCGAGCGCCGGTGCGGCGACCGCCTGCAAAACCGTGAGATCGTTGCCATCGAGTTCCGTCTTGCCAGTGGGCACGTTGAAGCCGCTGGTGACCACCAGCGCGTCGTTGAACAGACGACCGGTGGCACGGATGCGCACGTCGCTCGGCCCGAACAGATACGTGGTGCGCTCGGGGCCGGTGGTCCCGGCCTTGGGGTCGGCAGTGAGCCGTGCATAGGAGAAGACCGACGAGACATCAACGGTCCAGGCGGTGCCGATGGGGAGCGCGACCGAAAAAGGCGTCGAAATCTGTTCGATACTCCGCAGGCGGATGGAGTCGCGGCCTGCTACGCCGGGCTGAAAGAATCCGCTGCCGCCAAACCGCACGGCCTCCGCGGTGGCCCCAACGCCCAACGCACCGGAACCGATGAGACGGTCCTGCGCGTGAGCCGTGGCGGGCGTCGCGGCGAATGCCGCAGACAGTACGGCGACCGCCGCACCGCGTGTGGCGGGATGCACGAGGCGTATGGCCGGGGTCATGGACGGGTCACCGTAATAATGATGGTGGCCGTGGTGCTGGGGAACGCTGCATCGAGCGCGGTGCTCAACGTGCGCGACACGTTGGTGATGAGATCGAGCGGACGATTGAGGCGGTCCACCGTGGTGGAAATGGCGCCATCGAGCGGGCGCACACCGGGAATGCCGATCGGCGAGGCCGTACCACTGGCGCGCAGCGAGCGGACGTCCATCTCGCGGGTGCGGGCAGCGCGGAAGTTCGGATCGAGGCGTTGCGCGTCGCGGAAGGCATCGGCCGCGCCGCGGAAGTCGCCTTCGTAGGTGCGTTGGACGCCGCGGCCGTAGGCGAGCAGGGCGCCCAGGTTCTTGGTGGGCTGTTCTTCGACCGCCGCCCGTTCGGCCGGTGTGAGCACCACGCCGAGTGATTCGAACAATCGCAGCACCAGCGCCTTCTCGGCCGCGAGAATTTCGGCGAGCGGCGCTTGGGCGTCGACCACTTTGGACACCGTCGCTCGCTCGACGTCACCGATACGGGCGCCTAGTCGGATGGTGCGACCGTCGGGCAAAGCGTCGACGGAGCCGAACACCAGGCGTTCCGCGCTGATGAGGCGTCCGACGCGCGGCGCTGTGGCAGGGTCCACGCGGCCCGTGGCCGTCAGGTCGAGCTCACGCAGCACTTCGCCGAGTCGAGCGCGTTCCACGATAGTCACGCGGCCGCTGCGCGACAGGTCGGTGGAGACCAGGTCGGCGAGCGCGTAGGCGAGCGGGGTCAGCGTGGAGTCTCTGGAGCTGGTGGAAAACGGGGGGACGCCGATGACCCCGCGCCGCCCGACGCCCAGTCGCGTTTGTTCATCGGCGAGCGTCAGTGCGCGCGCGCTGTCGGCGCTGGTGACAGGACGGGGGGCCGTCTGCGTGCTGGCGCGTGGACCGCCGCAGGCGGCGAGGAGTAGCAAAAAAAACACCGGAAGGCGCGCGGCCTGTCGAACTGTTCCGTGTGAGCGCATACGCTGTGACGTCATGGCTGTGGGCAAAAGGGTCGCTCGCGGTGCGTGGCAGAGGAGTGGAGCGAATGTGGTACCCTCATAAGAGAGGGTCAAGCTATATCACATGATAAGTGTTTCTTAGCGGGACGACGCGTCCGCAAGCCCACAGTCACAAAGAGGGTGATATGCGTTACAAAAATGGTCGGGTGCTTCATGTCGCACTGCGGGTGGGAATGCTGTTTGGAATGCTGTTCAGTACGGCCTGCGCGACCAATCCGGTGACTGGACGTCGCGAGCTGTCGCTGGTGTCGGAAGCGCAGGAAGTGCAGATGGGGCGTGAGGGGGCGCAAGCCGACTTGCAACGCATCGGCGAGTATACGAACCCCGAGGCGCAGGCCCTCGTGCGTCGTATGGGTTCGCAGATGGCCGCCAAGTCCGAGCGTCCCAATCTGCCGTGGGAATTCCACGTGTTGGATGATGCGGCCGTCAACGCGTTTGCGTATCCGGGCGGATTTATTTTCGTCACGCGCGGCCTCATGACGCACATGAACAGCGAGGCGGAACTGGCGGAGGTGATCGGCCACGAGATCGGCCATGTCACGGCCAAGCACACGGTCGCGGCAATCAGCAAACAACAGGTCGCGCAGATCGGTCTCGTTGGTGCGAGTGTGTTGTCCTCGCAGGTGGCCAAGTACGGTGATCTGCTGAGCACGGGGGCGTCGTTGCTGTTCCTCAAGTTTGGGCGTGACGACGAACTGCAGGCCGACGCATTGGGCTTTCAGTATTCGCTGGCGCAGGGGTACGACGTGCGCGAAGCGCCGAAGGTGTTCCAGACACTCGGGCGGTTGGCCGGTGACGGTGGTCGCGTGCCGGAGTGGCAGAGTACGCACCCGGATCCGGGCAATCGGGTGCAGCGCGCCGAAGCGCGGCTGGCGACGTTGGCGCCGGGTGCGCTGGCACAAACCATCGTCAAGCGCGAGTCGTATCTGCAGCTGTTGAACGGCTTCATGTTCGGCGAGAATCCACGCCAGGGCTACTTCCGCGGCGCGCGGTTTCTGCACCCGGATCTCCGCTTCCAGTTCGACATGCCGGCAGAATGGAAGACGGCGAATACGCCCGACGCCGTCGTGGCGATGAGTCCCGATAACGGCGCGCAAGTGCAGCTCACCTTGGGAAAGGGCACCCCCGCCGAAACGATGCAGGCACTGCTGGGTCGTGAAGGGCTCGTGGTGCGGCAGCGCGCAGGCACCACGATCAACGGACTGCCAGCGGTGCAGGCGGTGTTCGATGCGCCCACGGAGAATGGGACGCTCCGTGGCATCGCCACGGCGCTCAGCTACCGCAACACCACGTACATGATGCTCGGCCTACTGGTGCCGCAGGTGGCCGCGCAGCGGGGGGGCGAGGTGGAGGCCTGGGCCCGTTCGTTCCGAGCCCTCGAGGATCCGGCGCTGCTCAACGTGCAACCGGGGCGGGTGGACGTGATCACCCTCCCCGACGCGATGACGGGACTGCAGTTTGTGCAGCGATATCCCAGTTCGATCCCCGTTGCGCAGGTCTACATCATCAACAACATCGATGCGACGACCGCGCTGCCGCGCGGCGTGATGCTCAAGCGCGTGGTGGGTGGGGCGGGATCGTAAGTCGTGCCGCCGGCAACGAAGCCCGGCGGCTCGCGCTCACCGCAGCGTATCAGCATCAGGCGGCAGGCGGCAACGTGGTGCCGTCGCCCCCGCTGCGCGGTCGGGTGTGAATGAGGAACACACCGATCAGCGACACCACGGCGCCGAGCACAAAGGGCATGGAAAGCGACGTCATCCGCGCCAAGGCGCTCGCGGCAAACGGCCCGATCACTCGGCCCAGCGACGCGGCGCCCTGATATGCGCCCAGCACCGCGCCGCGCTCATGGGGCTGTGCGGCCGATGCCACCAACCCGCTCATGCTGGGATTGAACAACGCCGACCCCACGCCGAAAATAGCCAGCGCGCCAAGCAGCCACGGGATGGAGTCGACGGCGGGAATACAGGCCATCCCCACTCCTACCAGCAGGGCACCGGCCCGCGTGAGCGACTGGGCGCCGAAGCGCTTGGTGAGTCTGCCGATCGCTCCCGCTTGCACCGCGACCGACACCACGCCGGTAAAGCCGTACACCCAGCCCAGCGTACGCGGGCCCACACCCAGCCGCTCCGCCGCCCAGAGGGCGAGGGTGCTCTGAAACAGCGCCACGGCGGCCACCACGATCACTGTGGCGAGGAGTAGATCGCGTAGGACGGCGCGGGTGAAGTAGCTCCGAAGCCCGGGTCGTACCGTGGTTTTCGTGGCACGCTTTTCCGGCGGTAGCGACTCGGGAAGCCGGAAATAGGTGAGCACAAAGGCCACCACCGAGAGCACCGCCGCGCCGTAGGCCACGCGCGCGAGCGCTGAGCCATCGTCTTGATCGCTGCCCGCCAGCAGCCCACCCATCGCCGGGCCGAGAATGAATCCGAGTCCAAACGCCGAGCCGAGCAGGCCGAGCGCCTTGGGGCGTGTGGCGTCGGTGGTGATATCGGTGGTGTAGGCGTAAGCCGCCGAAATATTGCCGGCGGCGAGACCGGCTACGATGCGCGAGACCGCCAGCATCACGCCGCTGGTGCTGAACGCCAGCATGACCGAGGCCACGGCGTTGCCCAGCAGCGTGATGAGCAGGACGGGTCGGCGACCGATGCGATCCGAGAGACTGCCCCAGATCGGGGCCCCCACCAACTGCCCCAGTGAGTACAGCCCGAGGAAGAAAATGACCGAGGCGGGGTCGACGCCCACCTTTTCCGCGTAGAATGGGAAGACCGGGATGATCATCCCGAATCCGATCAGATCAAGAAAGACGACGAAAAAAAGTGTTGGCACGGGGTCGGAAAGGGTGGCTGCAATCTACTGAACGGAGAAGATTGGGGGATGACTGACGCTTCTGGCAATTCACAGCCTGCTCGCCCCCTGGCCCTGCAGGCACTTTTTCAACGCACCCCCGCCGACGATGGTGTCGGGCTGGTGTGTCGTGGGGCCTCGGCCGGTTGTCATGTCGTTGTGTGATCTGCTGGATCTGTCGCTTGTGGGTCGCGCCGACTCGGCGGCGCTGGAGTTCGAGCACGCTGACGGCCGAGTGGAGCGCTTCACCTTTGGCGATCTCGACGCACGCAGCAACGCCATGGCGCAGGTGCTGCGCGCGAGCGGCCTGCAGCGCGGCGATCGCGTGGGGCTCTATCTGGTGAACCGGCCGGCGTTTATCGATTGCTGGCTGGCGTGCGTGAAGCTGGGGGTGATCGTGGTGCCGATCAACGTGTTGTACCGCGAGCGCGAGATCCGGCATATCGTGCAGGACAGCGCGCCGGTGGCCGTCATCACCACCGAGGCACAGATCGCGCAGTTTCCTGCCGAGACGCGGTGCTGGGATGTTGAGCGACTCGCGGCGCAGTGTGCCGACGTGCCGGCCACGCGGCCTGCAGTGCGCTGTGCCGCCGATACCCCTGCGGCGCTGGTGTATACCTCGGGCACCACCGGTGCCTCGAAAGGGGCGGTGCTCACGCACGGCAATCTGGCCAGTAACGCGCTGTCGTTGGTAACGGCGTGGCAGATCACCGCCACCGATCGGTATCTCGCCGCGCTGCCGCTTTTTCATGTGCATGGTCTGGCGAACGGCGTGCACAGCTGGCTGGTGAGCGGCTGTCACATGAAGTTGGTGGAACGGTTCGATCATGAACGAGCCGTGTCGTGGTTTCGTGCGTACCGCCCTACCCTGTTTTTCGGGGTACCCACGATGTACGTGCGCCTGCTGGAACTCCCAGAGCCCGTGGCGCGCGACATCGGCGCCGGCATGCGGTTGTTCGTCTCTGGGTCAGCCCCGCTACCGGCACCGGTACTCGAACAGTTTCACGTGCGATTCGGCCACGTCATTCTTGAGCGGTACGGGATGACCGAGACGCTCATGAACGTGAGCAATCCCTATGTGGGTGAGCGGCGTGCCGGCACGGTAGGGCTGCCACTCCCCACCACGGCGGTGCGTGTGTGTGACGATGCCGGAGCCGAGATGGCCGACGGCATCAGCGGCGAACTGTGGGTGCAGGGGCCGCATGTGTGCGCGGGCTATTGGAATCGTCCTGATGCCACCGCCGCCGCCTTTCAGGATGGCTGGTTTCGCACCGGCGATATCGGGGTGCGCGCACCCGATGGCTACATCACGCTGGAAGGACGTCGCAGCGACCTGATTATTTCCGGTGGCTTCAACATCTATCCTCGCGAGATCGAGCAATGTCTGGCGGAGCTCGACGGGGTGCACGAGGCTGCGGTCGTGGGCGCACCCGACGTGACGCGCGGCGAAGTGCCGATTGCCTATCTCGTGTGCGATGACGTGGTGGACCTGACACAGATCCAGGAGCAGGTCCGCGCGCAGCTGGCTTCGTTCAAGGTACCGCGCGCGTTTGTGCGGGTGGAGTCCTTGCCCCGCACCGCGCTCGGAAAAGTACAGCGGCATTTGCTGCCGCCTTGGTCACCAGCGTGAGTCCTGCGGCACTCTCCCTGCTGGCGCTGTTGTTGGTGGTGGCCGTGAGTTTGTCGTCACGGCTGAACGTGGGTGTGCTGGCGGTGGCGTTGGCGTGGCCGATCGCCGTGTACGCCGCCGATTGGAAAGTGGACCAGCTCATGGCCACGTTTCCGTCGTCGTTGTTTCTCACCTTGCTGGGCGTCACGCTCTTGTTCGGCATCGCGCAGGCCAACGGCACCATGCAGGCGGTCACACACGCTGGCGTGCGGCTGGTGCGTGGCAGTCCGGCGCTGCTGCCGCCCCTCTTCTTCGGTTTGGGCTTCGTGATCTCCACGAGTGGACCGGGCGCGATTGCCACTACGGCGCTGCTCGCACCACTGGCCATGGGCATGGCGCATCGCGCCAACGCACCGATGTTTTTGACGGCGCTCATGGTGGCGAATGGCGCGAATGCGGGGAATCTGTCGCCGGTGAGTGCGATCGGCGTGTTGGTGCACTCGCTCATGGCGCGGGTCGATCTCGACGGGCATGTAACGGAAGTCTGGGCCGCCAACTTTGTGGCGAACGCGCTGGTGTCGGTGGCGGCGTGGGCGCTGTTTGGCGGACCGGGGCTGCGGGCACTGCCCGCCGCAGATTTGGACGGCGAGCGCATGCCGCTCACCCGCGCGCACCGGATCACACTCGGCGTGGGCGCCGTCTGGGTGGCAGGTGTGCTGTTGCTTGGTTTGCCGCCGGGACTCACCGCCTTCGCGGCTGCGGCGCTGCTGGTGTTGGCACGTGCCGGTGACGATGCCGCCATGCTCAAGCAGGTGCCGTGGGCCGTGATCGTGATGATCACGGGCGTGAGCGTTCTCATCGGGGTGCTCGAAAAGACCGGCGGAATGGATCTCTTCACCACTCTGCTCGCCTATCTGGCTACGCCTAACACGGTGAACGGCGTGATCGGTGGCATCACGGGGATGATCTCCACCTATAGTTCCACCTCAGGTGTCGTGTACCCAGCGTTCCTGCCGGCGGTGCCGGGGCTGGTACAGAAGTTGGGAGGTGGCAATCCGCTGGAAATTGCCATCAGCATCAACGTGGGCGCGGCGCTGGTTGATGTGTCCCCGCTCTCTACCATCGGCGCGCTCTGCATTGCGGCGCTGCCGCCCGGTTACGACGCCAAGGTGCTCTTCCGCCAGCTGATGGGCTGGGGGTTTACCATGACCATCGTAGGCGCGCTCTTCTGTCAGTTCCTGGTGCCATTCTTCGTGCGATGACCCCGGCGCGGTGGACCACCGCGTAATGCCAACCCTCACTTCTTCGGATACGGCCAATGGCGGCTCGTGAAAAACTCCTGCGCTGGCTCGATCTCATCGCCGCGCTGCTGCGCCGACACGGGGCGGCCACCTTCGAGGAAATACGCCGTGACGTACCAGCCTACGCGCCGGGCTCGGTGCAGGATGCCAGTATCATGCGCACCTTCGAGCGCGACAAAGACGAGTTACGCGCGCTGGGTATTCCGATTCAGACGCTCGCCGACGATCAGGGAAACACCGCGCGCTACCGCCTCAAACCGGAGGCGTTCTACCTGCCGTATTTAACCATCTGCGCGTCGGCGATGCCCAGCGCGTTGGAGCTCCGAAGCATTCCGCGCCCCAGCGGAATCGGCTTTCAACGATTGCCGGTGCTTTCGGTTACCCCCGATGAACGGGCCATCTTTCAACGGGCCGCGACGCGTGTTGGCACACTCGGGAACGCGTCACTCGCAGCCGACGCTGCGTCGGCGATGCGCAAGCTCGAGACCGATCTCGGTCCAATGCCAGTGACTGAGCCCATGGTGAACACGCGCACGGTGAATGCCGACGTGTTTGATATCATCGGCGACGCAATGGATGCCCGCAAGCGACTCACCTTCACCTATCACAGCATCGAGCGCAACATCACCAGCCATCGGGAGGTAGAGCCGTATGGCCTCGTCTTTCTCACCGGACACTGGTATCTCGTCGCACGGGATCTGACCGCGCAAGCCATCCGACAGTTTCGCCTCAGTCGGGTGAGTGCTCCACACTTCGACGGCAAAAAAGCCCAGACGCCCGACTTCGACATTCCCGCCGCGTTCAACCTGCAGGATCACTCCGCATCGCGTCTCGCGTGGGAGCTTGGGAACGGCGATGCCACGGCGGTACGCGTCCAGTTCTGCGGCAGTACAGGGCAGGTCGCGCACGCGTTGCGCCTGGGCCGCGCGGCAGACGACGATGACGTGGGGTCGCGAGCACCGGCGCGCGACTTCGAGGTGCGACGTCTGGACCGCTTTCTCCGCTGGCTGCTCGGCTTCGCCGGCGACGCGAGGCCCGTGGCTCCACCGGAAGCCGTGACGGCGTGGCAGGAGCTCATCCGCGCCACGCAGACCGCGCATCAGCACACCGCGCAGACGATCGGCGCCTCGCCGGAGACCATATGACACGCGCCGATGAACAGCTGCTGCGACTGTTGCAGGCCTTTCCGCTCATGGCGGATGAGCCGCAACTCTCCATGGAGGCGCTGGCGCAGCGGCTGCGTACCACGGTCAAGACGTTGCGCAACGATCTCGCCGCCCTCGATCGTGACGATGTACCGGCGGCCTGGACCGAGTCGGTGGAATTGCATATCGGCCCTGGGATCGTCTCGATGCGCTCGTCGCACTTCAAACGGCCCCCGCGTCTCACCCGCCCAGAGATTGCGGCACTCGAACTCGGGCTCGGGATGCTGGCGCAGGAGGTGGCGGCGGAGGAGCGCGGCATCGTGCGCGGTGTGCGCAGCAAGTTGACCGAGGCGGCGGCAGAAGTGGTGGAGACGGTCGTGGATCGACGCCGCGCGCAGCAACGGTTGATCACCTCCGGCACGGAGGACGTGCAGGCCGAGATGACACGTGTGGCGGCGGAACCGGCAAGGACGCTCGAGCTGGACACGCTGGCGGCCTTGCATCGCGCCATGGAGCGAAGTGTGGCGGTGGACATCACCTATCACCGACCAGACGAGCCGACACCACGCATGCGCCGCGTGCATCCGTATGTCATCGTGCGCGCCGAGGCCAACCTGTATCTGGTGGGCTATTGCGAACGCGCCGCCACCGTGCGCGTCTTCCGGTTGGATCGTGTCGTCACGGCGGCCGACACTACGCAACGCTTCGAAACCCCGGTGGGCTTTTCCGTGGAGTCGGTGTTGCAGGGCGGTCGGGTGTTCGCACGCGACGACGCCGAGCTCGACGAACTCGTGATTCGCTACAGCGCCGAGGTGGCCCGGTGGATCGCCGAACGCGACAACGTGGGGCTCAGCGCCGATGGCTCGGTGACGATACGCTATCCATTGGCCGATACCGCATGGGCCGTGCGGCATGTGCTGCAGTACGGCCCCGATGCCACCGTCGTGGCCCCTGATGGGGTGCGCGAGGAGGTCACGCGCACGCTGCAGGCCATGCTGTCATCTGATGGATAGCCCACGAGCGCCGCGCGAGGTGCGGGCGTATCGAGCGTGGGGCGCGGCGCGACAAATCACGCTGGGCGTGCGCGACCCGGCCTTCCGCGACCTCGTCCAGCGAATAGACGGCGGCCCCTTACATGATTGCCCGCCGGTGCGTCTCCTCATTGATGGGGAAGAAGCGTTCCGCATCATGCGCGAGGCGATTGCCGCGTCGCGAGAGGAAGTCCTGCTCGAGACGTACATTTTGCGTGATGACCGATTGGGGCAGGATGTCCAGCTATCGCTCATTGCGGCCGCAGCGCGTGGCGTCCGTGTGTGCGTGCTGGCTGATGCCATGGGCTCCATTGGTACGAACAAGGCCTTTTGGCAGGATCTGGAATCCCACGGCGTGACGGTCCGCCTGTTTCAGAAGTTCTGGCACCACCCGCTGGACGCGTTGCGACGTGATCATCGGAAGATCCTGGTGGTTGATCGTGACGTGGCATTTACCGGCGGAATGAACATCGGCTTGGAGTACGGCTCCTCCATCCGCAGCTATCGCGATGCGTGGCGCGATACGTTCATCGAAGTGAGGGGATCGGTGGCGTTTGAACTTGCCGCCGTGTTCGCGGAGGGATGGGATCGCGCCCGCGGACCGGCCTTGCCCGCGTTGGAATATGTAAGCTGGAGCGCCGGCATCGAGCCGCCGCCGCTCGACTCAATCGCCGCGTACAGCGCGCGGGCACTGCAAGCACGTGTCCAGCAGCAGCTCGGGCTGCGTCGCGATCGTCGTCGGGGTCGACGGGTGCGCCGACCGTCGCCGGGCGACAGCAACGGCGAGCGGTCGGTGCTGGTGCTCGCCCCCCGCCCCGGACGGGGCCAGCGCGAGATGCTCGGCGTGCTCGCCGCTCTCGTGGGCGGAGCGAGAGAACGACTCTGGATTACCACCCCCTACTTCGCTCCTCCTCGCCGCGCGATCACGTTGCTACTTTCGGCGGCACGACGCGGCGTGGATGTACGCCTGCTGCTTCCCAGCGCGCGCACCGATCTTCCGCTCGTCCGCCACGCGGCACACGGGGCGTATTCGCGAATGTTGCAAGGCGGTGTCCGCATTTACGAATACGAACGGGCCACTTTGCACGCGAAAACCGTGGTGGTCGACGGCGTTGCATCGATGGTTGGCTCGTCCAACCTCGATTTCCGGTCGTTCTGGTTGAACGCCGAATGCAACGTGCTCATGTTCGACACCGTCTGTGGTACCTCAATGGAGCGCACGTTTTGCGACGACCTCGCGGGAAGCCGCGAGATGACCATCGAGCAATGGCGTACCCGCTCGTGGCAACATCGCCTCCTCGATACGTGCGCTCGGGCACTGCGCTGGGCGCTGTAAGA
>JBBQUH010000081.1:0-13195 GCA_038212625.1 Gemmatimonadales bacterium
TTGGATGGCCAGCAACGCCACGAGGGTCTTGCCCGCGCCAGTGGGCAGTACCACCGTGCCACGCTGGCCAGCAGCCATCCACCGGGTGACCGCCTCCTGCTGCGCTTCACGCGGCGTCAGGGGAACGAGAAGCGGCGCCTCGAACACGTTGGACGCAGACGCCGCTCCGGGAACACCGTGTGCGCCTGCCCAGTCGCGCAGGTCAGGATAGCGCGCGCCGGCAGCCACCAGCGCATCCAGCCGCAGATCATGTCGCATCCGCGCAGGCGCCTGCGAGGCCGGCGCGAAACGCGATAGCGGGGGCGGTAACAGGGGGCGGCATGCGGTGTGTGGTACGTATTTCCGGCAGAAGCACGGCAAGACGTCTCGATTCAAGGGCGCGCAACCCGTTGCTGGAGTCACGTGCGCGGCGGTGCGATGAAGAATGGAGTGCACACGCCAGATTCACGAGGGGCACGGCGCAGCCGCAGTTGCGGTGCTGCCGGCGGGCGTTGCGCCACGCGGTGATCGCGTACTACTCTATCCGCCGCCAAGCATGCCATCCGTTCCTCTCTAGGAGCCCCCTCACATGTCCAATATTCGCCTCGTGACGGTTTCCGCCGTCGTCCTGCTCGCGAGTCTGATGTCGCCCACCGAACAGGCCACCGCGCAGAGTGTACCACCCCCAAGGTGGCGCGCCACCATCGAAATGACGATCGGTGGTGCCGACGCGGACGAGAGTGCGACATTCGGTCGGATCTCGGGTCTCGCCGTTGATGCCGCCGGTCGGGTGTTCGTGGCCGACACACAGGACGAACAGATTGCCGTGTTTTCGGCAACCGGAGCGTCGGGTGCACGCATTGGGCGCAGTGGATCCGGACCATTGGAGTTCAAGCGGCTTGCCACCATCGCGTTCAGCCCTGACGGACTGCTCTGGGCGCGCGATGAGGGCAACGCGCGCATGCTCGGCCTCGATGTGTCGGCCACACCGGCTCACAGCGCAAAAACGGTGCCGCTTACGCAGTTCACCGGGGGAAGCCGCATGCCGATCACCTTCGAGCCCGACGGTGCGTTCATCGACGAGACCGTATGGTTCGACCCCGCGGCGACGCAATTCCATCCGGTGCGCGTGCGCCGTAGTGGGAGCGGGGCGATCACGCGCAGTGACACGCTGCAGCCACCACCGGGTGCCTTCGCTGGTGTGCACAGAATCACGGTTCCCCACAAAGATGCTAGCGGCAAAACCATCGGTATGGCGCAACATTACCACTGGCAGCCGTTCGGCCCGAAGTGGATACGCGCATACGGCCCAGCGGGCCTGCGCGCAGACGCGGTGACATCGCGCTACGAGGTGCACATCGTCAACGCCAATGGAACCAGGGTTCGAACCGTGACGCGCACGGTACCCGCCGTCGGCCTGTCACCGAGAGAGCGCAAGTGGGCCGACAGCACAATGTCTGAGTCGAAGGCGCTGAACATGCCGTTCGGTGTCCCGAAGGCCAAGGCGCCGATTGAAGGACTGCTCTACGCACAAGATGGCCGACTCTGGGTTGAGCGTGCCGTCGCCGATGGGCGTCCGCGTGAAGCCGATGTATTCGATACCAACGGTCGCCTCATCGCCGTGGCTGAGTGGCCGCGTGCGATCGACCTCCACAACGGGCACCCGGTCATTCGCGGTAACACGGTAACAACCGTCACGAGCGACGCCGATGGCATCGAGCGCGTGGTACGGCTACGTTTTCGCTAAACACCGCACCACGCCGATCAGAACGTCACGCGTCCATGATTCGACTCCATATCGCCCGCGTCGCCAGTCACCGCACCTTTCACCAACGACAGCAGCGACGCCACCTTACCACCCGGTGTGTCCCAGTACTCTGCCTCGTCAACCTGAACGCGTAACAGGCAAAGATCCGGATCCTCGACACTGTCAAACCATGCCTTCAACCACGGAGTCCACATGGCGCGCATCCGATCACGATCATTGTCCACCTCCGCCGTGCCGACGAGCGACAAGTAGCTCTCCGCGGCGCTCTTCATGAACACCACGTTCACGCTCGGATTATTCACCACATCGCGGACCTTGGGCGAGTTCCGATCGGTGAAGAACCACAAGGTACCAGTGAAATCTTCACTCTGCGTAGCCATCGGACGGCTGTTCGGCAGTCCGCGGACATCGATCGTGACCAGCATGGCCATACGAAGATCCTTGATGAGCTCGGCGATCCGTTGAACACCGTCAGCCTGTGTGCTGCTCCGTGCGATTTCATCCATGACCAAATCTCTCGTGTGACAAGGGAATGTCTACCTGACGTCCGCACGCCGCGTCTTTCGCCGCGCTACGTCGGACGCGCTACGCATGGTACCCAGACATATGTTGCGCGGTCCATGAGTGGGCGTGGAATCGGCGCTGCGGCTCCCACGCGCGTTACGGAAACAATGCGCCGCTAACAGGCAGATAGAGGCAACGAGTCGGCGCGAAAGCGGCCCAGGCAGGCCCGAATGTCACCAGCCACTGTACGGAGCGCGCTGTTCAATTGCTCAACCAGCGCGTCATAGTCACCAACAGGAAAACGACCGTCCCTGTAATCGGTAGAGCCACGCACGAGCAGGGCGCCGTCGCGCGGTCGAATAATGTCCCAGACGGTGACCACATGGACACCCGCCGTCGTAGCGGTGGAGTCGGCCACTCCCTCAAAGCGCGACACGTGCAGCTGTAGCAGATAATCGTGATGTGAGCGCGCTTCCCACGGGGCCACGTTCACATGCTGCACCGGCGACCTGTTGGCGAGGTACGCCGCGACCGAATAATTGATTCCCTGGCCAAGGTCCTCTCCCCAGCGATGAAACTCCGACGCCGAAATGGTGTGCACACCACTCCGCACCACAATGGCCGACGAGGAAAGATAGGGAGCAAGATCCAACCGCCGGAGACCAACGCTAAGTCCCTCCGGGCTGGTCGTAGGCGCCGCGATCGGCGTGCGGGCGCCGCTCAATACGAAGCGCTGCACCGGCGGAGCATTGCGCGAGAGACTGACGCACCCCGGAACGGCCAGCAGCAACAGCGGCGTCAGCAGCGCGGGCAGTTGTTTGATGCGCAGGAGGCGAGGCATAGGATACTCCATATCAGTTTGGGGGCGGCCGCTTGCCACGCAACAGCATATCCGGGTTCTGCTCAAGCGATGTGATCAATAGACGCAATGCATCGGCCGCCTCACGCAGACTGGTGAGTGCGCCCTGCAACGCATAGCCCGGTCCGGCATCCGCCGACAGCAGCCCCTGCGTCTCGTCAAGCGTCTTTCGCAGCGCCTTCAGGGTGGCAATCGCTTCGGTCGATGCACCGGTGACTTGCGTTTGCATGGGATCGATCGCAGCCTCGGCGCGCGTTGCCAGACGCTCCACTTCGACCATCGTGCTGGTCACCTGTTTGGTCATACCCGGAATATTCCGGATGGCTGCTTTCACCTCAGGCGAGCTGACCAGTTCCTCGACCGCGTGTGCCGACTGCATGATGGCGCGATTGAGCTCCACCGTATTCATATCGCCCAGCATCGCATTTACGCGATTGAGTATTTTCATGACATCCGCCAGCACGCTGCCCGCACCACCGCCGATCGCCGCCATCAACGACGGCGTGGTCGGGATCTCCGGATACCTATTGGTAGCGCTCCCGAGGCGCGGTGGCGTCGAATCGGTGCGATACGCCAGCTCGATATAGAGCAGCCCAGTGACGATGCTCTCCATCTGCAGCTGCGCACGGAGTCCGTTCGCGATTTGCTGTCGCAACACAACGGTGTCGCGGAGATTTACGTAGGTGCCTTGGGGCGTGGTGAGTCGCGGCAGGTCGATTTTGAACCGGACGGGGACCTGAAACGTTTTTTCCTGCTGATTGATCTCGATCATGATATCGGTCACTGCACCGATCGGCACTCCCTGAAATTTTACCGGCGCGCCATTTTCAAGACCGTTTACCGACTCAGGAAAGAATGCTACGAAATTGGTGCGTCGCTGAAACCATGTATTGGACGCCAACACCGCGACCGCCAGAACGGCCAGCAGCATGGCTCCGAGAAGAAAGAGCCCGATGGCTGTCGGACTTGCGCGCCTGCTCATGAGAGACCTTCGCTGCTACGGGTAAGAAACCGATGCACTTCTTCGCTCGGCGGATTGTCGCGCAGCTCGGCGGGGTGTCCCAGTGCGGTCATGGTCTTCTCCGTAATGTCCAGAAAGAGCGCGCGGTCGGCGATGCGGAAAATGCTTTCCAAATCGTGCGTGACGACGACAATGGTTGTACCAAAACTCGCTTTCAGTTCCACAATGAGATCGTCCAGCCGACTGGCGCTGATCGGATCGAGACCCGACGAAGGTTCATCAAAGAACAGAATTTCCGGATCCAGTGCAATGGCTCGCGCCAGTGCGGCCCGCTTGCGCATGCCGCCACTGATCGCCGACGGATAGAACTCCTCGAACCCACGCAGCCCCACCAGTGCGAGCTTGAGTGACACGACTTCAGCAATCGATTGCTTGTCGAGCTGTGTGAACTCGGTAATTGGCAGCGCGATGTTCTCCGCCAGCGTGAGTCCGCTCCAGAGTGCGCCGTTTTGATACAGCACCCCCATGCGACGCAGCACACCTTTTCGATGCTCGGCGTCTGCCGTGGTAAAATCTTCGCCATCAAAGAGTATGGTGCCTTGCGCTGACGATTGGAGCCCGATCAGATGCTTGAGTAGCGTACTCTTCCCGCTGCCGCTGCCGCCCATGATCACAAACACCTCACCGCGTTTGATGGTGAAGTTGAGATCCTTCATGATCACGTGGTCGCCATACTGCATTGTCAGGTGGCGCACCTCGATGGCCGGTGTGTCTGATGCGCTCATATCTTGAGCAAGGCGGCCAGCCAATCGATCACGGCGTTGGCGAGAATGATGAGCGTAATGCCGAGCACCACGGCTGACGTCGCCGCGCGGCCAACCGCACCAGCCCCGCTACCCGTCTGCAGTCCTTTCAAGCAGCCGGCAAAGCCGATCAGTGCCCCAAACACGACGCCTTTGAACACTCCCAGGACGGCGTCAGTCATGCTCACTGCGGATAGGAGTCCACCGGTGAACTGCGTAGAGGACACATTCAGCAGCGATACCGTCACCGCCATGCCACCGATGATCCCCACGAGGTCTGCATACAGGGTGAGCAGCGGCATCATGAAAAATATTCCGAGCATTCGTGGCAAGACGAGATGCTCCACGGGCGAAATGCCCAGCGTCACGAGTGCATCGATCTCTTCCGTGATCTTCATGCTGCCGAGCTCTGCGGCGAATCCTGCACCGGTGCGCCCAGCCATGATAATGCCTGTCATCAGCGCCCCCATTTCGCGCAGCATACCAAACCCCACCAGGTAGGACGCGTAATATCCGGCGCCAAAACGTTCCAGCACCACCACGCCAAGAAACGCGATGATCACTCCCACCAAAAGCGCGATGAGCGTCACAATGGGCAGCGCACCGGAACTGTTCGACTGCACCACCACCCAGAATTCGCGCCAGCGCATGCGGACCGTACCGCTCGGCAATCGCACCACCGCGAGTGCTACCTCGCCAGCAAACGTGACCGCCGCCGCAACACGCCCCCAGACCCCGATCGCGTACTCGCCGAGCCGCGCAGGGGCTTTGGGTTCGGGACGTCCATCGTTCGCCGCGCTGCGCTCCGGCACCGCCCGAGACAGGGTCAGCAGTCGGGTCACCTGTTCCGGCAACGCCGAGCCGTCCATTTCCATTTGCTGGTCGTCGCAATAGGCCTGCGCTTGCTCGAGGAATACCAGCAGGCTGCTGTCCCAGGAGCCAAGGCCAGAGGCATCAATGGACAGGGTGGTCGCACTCGCGCGTGCCGCCGGAAGCTGCGCGACCAGTGCGCTGAAGCGCGGCGGGGCCTGCTCAAGCGACCAATCGCCGGACACGGCAGCGACCAGCACACCATCTTCGGTACGCAGTTCGGCGAGTCCAGACGTCATCGACTGCGAAGGTTCAAGAGACGCGATTCCCATCTATCACGGTACGATTGGCATAGTCATGTCCGAGTGGCAATTATCGTCGACGTCCATCGTCGCGATCTCCTCGGCGCCCCCACAACAACAAAATTCCACGATTGGTACCCGGACGGCGTCCGTAAGTTGCACCCGATGAGTTAAAGACGGGATTGTTCAGTTTTCGCGAGGTTCCGACGACGCAGTCCGACCGACATTGACACATCACAGCCATTGGGGCGTACCACACAGAATGCCTCCAGAAAGTGCTCTCCCCAACGCGGCATGTACCCGCGCCGCGTTACCCATGCTGCTTGCCTTGGCGGCCATGTTCTTCGTTGCGTGCGGCCCAACATCCGCACTGCGCACCCTCGGCGCCTCGAGGATCACGCCGTACGAGCGATACGCGCAGTCACTGCGCGACGCGGGAATCGACCAGACAGGGATGGGACGTGAGTGGCTGGCGGCGAGTGACAGCGCGCTGCGGACGCCGCTGGCGGCCACGCTCCCTTCGCGCGAGGTGGGGTGGTACACGCGGGGAGAAGCACGCGCGGTTGCCTACCAGCTGACCATACGCGGCGGACAACGCCTGCGCGCCACACTGCGCGGTGACGGTCAGCACGCGCGGTACTTTCTCGACCTCTTCGAGCAATCTGACGACACGACCCTCACATTCCTGCATCGCGTGAGCGCGGACTCGCTGGCTGGGCCTGATAGTGCGGCGGCGGTTGTGGGCCTCGTCTTCGAAGCGTCGCGCGACCAGCGGGTGCTGATACGGTTCCAGCCCGAATTGCTGCGCGGTGGCCGGTACGAGCTCACGCTGCAGGCTGAACCCACGTTGGCGTTCCCGGTTTCGGGTCGTGGCAATGCGGCCATTCAGAGCTTCTACGGCGCGGAACGCGATGGCGGGCAACGTGACCATCATGGCATCGACATCTTTGCGCCACGCGGCACGCCGGTGCTGGCCGCCACCGATGGCGTGGTACGCAGCACGTCCCCGAACGCGCGAGGCGGTAACGTGGTCTGGCTCAGCGATTCGCGCCGTGAACAAACGTTGTATTACGCGCACCTCGACACTCAGTTCGTGCAGGGAGGACAACAGGTACGCACCGGCGACACGATTGGTCTCGTTGGCAATACCGGCAACGCCCGGACCACCCCGCCGCATTTGCACTTCGGCATTTATGTGTCGGGTCGAGGCCCGGTCGATCCACTGTTGCACGTGCGACTGGTCACGATTACAATGCCCGAACTGCGTGCCGACACCGGCGCCTTGGGCCGCGCGGCCCGCACGCGGTCGGCGGCCGTGACGCTGCGCGCAGCACCGAATGTCCGGGGCGATTCCATTCGTCGCCTAGCCGGCGAAACCCCGCTGCGTATTATGGGGGCGAGTGCCGGCTGGTTCCGGGTGCAGCTCGCCGACGGGACGGCGGGGTACGTGACGACCGGTTCAGTACGTGTGACGCCGGAACCTGTCGCCGTCGGCCGGTCGCTTTCGGGCGAGATGGCACCGGAACGGTAGTATCACAATACCCATGACGGTGGTCACGGAACCCGGTAGCACGCGCGCATGCTGTTAGCACGGCATTCACCATGACTGACGAGGGTATAGTGGGACAGCGACTGAGATTGGGACAACAAGCCGCCGCTGGACTGGCCGCCACCCTGATGCTGGCACTCGCGACGCCCGCCGCCGCGCAACAGGCCGACACGCTCCCATTCCGCGCGGGCCAGTGGGGGGCGGAGTTCACCGCGTCCGACTTCAGTGGGGTCGGCGCGCTGCGATTTTCCAGCCCGCGCAACGCGTGGCTGATCGACGTGCAGGGGCGATTCATGCGACAAAGCGGCAACACCAGTTCGCTCTCTCGGTTCGAAGTGGTGACCGATGCCGACGTGATGCAGGTACGACTCGGGTGGCGGCGCTATGGCACCGTGGCGCCTCGCGTCGTGCGCCATGCGGGTGTGGGTGTGCTCAGCACCTATGCATCGAGCAAGCAAAGTCCGGGCGCATTCTCGGTCACCCGCCCCTTCTCGCTCGACGCGTCCCGCGTGGAATTTTCCGCTGGCGTCTTCGCCGAGGTCGGGGCGCAGTGGCTGATCACCTCCAACCTCGGGCTGGGCGCGACATGGTCGGCGAATCTGCAGGCGGGGCGCGCTGATATCGAACGGTTTACTGCATCCGGCATCGGTGAGCCAGAGCGCGCCAAAACCGGGGTGAACACGCTCAGCGTCACCCTCGGAGCGCTCGCCATTCGGGGCACGGTCTATTTCTAACGCTGACACCGGGCACACACCCAGCTACATGCCAACACTCCACTGTTTCAGTCTCGCCGTCCTCTGTCTGTCTGCCGCCCCCCATGCAGCGTCGTCGCAACCGACCACCGACGCCCGCCTGCGCCGTACCCAAGCCGCCGCCGAACGCATTCGCGCCGACGACATTTTACGAGACGTCAGCTATCTCGCCTCCGACGCGAACATGGGCCGACGCACCCCCTCCCCCGGCCTCGCGTCGCCGGGCTACGACTCGGCGGCGCACTACGTCGCACGATTCCTGAAATCCATGCGCATCAAGCCCATGGGGGACAGCGGTACCTACTTTCAGCACTACACCGTCACTCGCAGCACCCTCGATACGACCACCACACAGGGCGCGATTGGCACGGCGCCGCTGGTATGGGGCAAGGACTTCCTGGTCAACAGCTTTCTGGTGCCTGACGTGCGCGAAGCGAACGTGATCTACGTTGGCAACGGCATGCAACTCCTCAAGCGCAATGTCAATCCGTATGCCGGCTTCGACATTCGCGGCAAGTGGCTGCTGGTCAGTGGCCCGCCGCCACAAACGGGGCGCGGCGCGGTGCGTGGTGGCATGCCCAGCGGGAAGGTTGGTGTTGATTACCTCTCCATCACCGAGGTGGCGCGTTTTGGTGGCGCCTTGGGCATCATCACAGTCGTGAGCGATTCGGTGCTCGCCACCTCCTCGCGCCGGGCGGTAACGGGGCAGGATCTCAACCCTTCGCTGGGTGTGGCCTACGCGCAGTATCAAGTGCCGAGTATTTCCATTTCAATCTCCACGTTGTCAAAACTTGTAGCTGGCACATCGCTGTCACCGGAAACCGTGCTCTCACGCGATACCACGCTCGAGCGCCAGTCGGTTGATCTTGGCCCCAACAAACGGCTGCGCATCACCTTCGCCGCCACCACCCTTAACGCACGCCCGTACAACGTAGTGGGGATGCTTGAAGGCTCAGACCCCACGCTCAAACACGAGTGGGTCTCACTCGCGGCGCATCTCGACGGGGCCGTACCGGCCAACGGCAGTGTGCCCGGTAACGCGCTCCCCGATCAGTACAATGCCGCTGATGACAACGCGAGCGGCAGCGCGGGGAACATGGCGGTCGTACGCGCGCTGGTCGCCGCGCCGCGTACCAAACGCTCTATTCTGCTCATTTGGGACTCGGGTGAAGAAGTGGGATTGTGGGGCACGCGTGCCATCGCGTACGGCGCATGGTCCGAAAAGCTCGTGCTCCACGTGAGCAACGACATGATCGGGCGGAGTCGGCCCAACAACAGCCCGAAAGAGCAAACGCTGTCGTCGGCCGATTCCATTTATGTCACCGGTCCGCTGCTACTCAGTACGCGCATTGAAGCCGCCTTGCAGCGCGCCACCACGGCGTTCCCGTTCATCGCCCTCGACCGTCGTTACGAAGATGTCAGTGCCTCGTACTACTATCCGCGCACCGACGCCGGTCCGTACCTGGAGCGGGGCATTCCGATCATGCAGTTCTTCAATGGTGAGCACGCCGACTATCATCGGCCCAGCGACGATGTGGCGAAGCTCGATATTCAGAAGATCACGAACGTCTCCAAACTGTCGTTCGGTGCGCTGTGGCTGGCCGCTGATGACGCGGCGCAACTGACGTGGGACGGAATCGTGCCGGAGACGTTGTGGTGGGTGAAGCCACGACGAAATAGCCGGTGAAACTCTGGCTCGGAGCACCGCATAGTATTGATCATGCCAGTCTCCCTGCTATTGTTCGCCTCGCTGCTGCTGCAAGACCTGCCGCCTGAGCAGCCGCGCCCCTCTCGTCGCCGACCACCCACTGCGGAGGAACTCTCCTCCGCGTTCGCCAATCCTGAAACACGCGGGTTCATAGAGCGGGCGCGTCTTGAGCGCTTTCGCGTAGATTCTACGCTTGACAGCTACAAAGCCACGTCGTACGAACGCGTGACGACAGGCGGTAGCCTCGCGGCGGTGGGTCGCGAGCGGATGCTCGGGAAACGGGAGACGGTGGGTGACGTGACGTGGTCGCGCGCGGCCGGTGCCCACGTGACGCTGAGTGGACGGCGCCGAGAACGTAGTGTTGGCTTTGCGATCCCCAACTCCACCGGGGATCTGCTTGTCCCCATTCCATGGTATCCCGGCATGGACGCCCTCTGGCTGCCATCCAGCGGCGGGCCCACGGGTGCCGGTGGCCGCGCCGCCGAAGCCGACACCACAGATCTCGTCCATCCCCTCTCCGCCGGCAGCGAGGCCTACTACACCTTCGCACTCGGCGACAGCGCCAGTATCACCACGCAAGATGGCCGGCGCATCACGTTGCGTGAGCTGCGCACCCGACCGCGTGCACCGCGCTGGAACCTATCGGTGGGGTCATACTGGTTTGATACGGATCGTATGCAGCTGGTGCGTGCGGTCTACCGGTTGTCCGTGCCGTACGATGTGTGGACTGAGGTCGCCAATGCCGGCGAGAAGGCGAAGTGGTACGTCAAAGCCCTGGCGCAGCCGCTCAAGGCCGAGCTGCAAGCCGTCACGCTGGAGTATGGGTTGCACGAGTCGCGCTTCTGGTTGCCCCGTGTGCGACGTGTCGATGGCACCGTACGTGCCGGACCACTGGAAGCCACAGTGACCATCGAACAGGGTTTTCGCTATCAGAGCGTCAATGCGACGGCCGACGTGCCCACGATCCCCGCGGAAAATCTTGCATTACGCGCCGAGTACGATTCACTGTATGCGCCGTGGCAACAACTGTGGCGTGATCGCCCGGCGTTACGAACAGCAGCGGATACCGCACGCTGGAACGCGCGCCGGACCGAGTTGGACAGTGCGTTCGTGCGATACAGCGCGAAGTCCGAGCGCCAGGCCGCCGCAGACTGTCGCCGCGATGGGGTGCGCTACGGCACCGGCACACGCCTCGGCAATGCCGTCGTCACGCGGGTGACCGTGCCCTGTGACTCGGTGAAGCTGGCCAATGCGCCCGAGTTGTCGGGTGGCATGCTTGCCACTCGCGCTGAGATATACGCCAGTACCATGGACGCCGCCACGCGTGAGGCGCTGGCGCTCGATGTGCAGGCCGAATTCGATCCGCAGCCAGTCACCGCGCATGCCGGATTGGAATATCTGCGATACAATCGCGTCGAAGCCCTATCGGTGGGCGGAGCGTTACGGCAGCAGCTTGGTGCCGGATGGCGCTGGGAACTCAATGCGCGCGGATCGCTTGGTGATCAGCAGCTCAACGGTGAATGGAGCGCCACGCGGGCTAACGGTGGTGGGGATATCAGCGTGGCTGGCTATCGCCGTCTGATGCAGACCGATGACTACGGCGCCGCATTTGGTCCGTTTGCGTCGTTACAGAATCTGTTCAGCGCACAGGACGAACAGTTTTACGCGCGTGCTGCCGGCGCCGAAGCGGTGTGGCGTCACAGCGGACGTGGCACCGGCGCCGTTCGGCGTGAGTTTCGTCTCTTTGCCGAGTGGCAGCAGGGCGTGGGCACGCAGAGTACGGTGTCGGTGCCGTGGCTGTTCAATCGTGCTCGCACGTTTGATGACCAGGTGATCGACACGCTCCCCTTTGCGCGAGGCGCCTCATATGGCGCGCAGTGGCGCCTGCTGGCGGCGCGCGGTGTGGACGAGGCCGGGTGGCGGCTCGGATCCGCGTTGCGCCTCGAAGCCGCAACCGGCGCGTGGGACTACGTGCGCGCCGCCACCGATCTCTCACTCAATCGTGCACTCACCCGTACGCTGCGCGCCACCGCCACGATCAGCGGCGGTACCAGCACCGGCACGTTACCCGTGCATCGCTGGTGGAACATCGGCGGGTGGCAAACCGTGCGCGGACTGACGGCCGGCTCCATGCGCGGCGACGCGTACTGGATGAGCCGCGGCGAGCTGACCTGGGCGCGTGCCGGGCGGCTCCAGCCCGGCCTCTTCTGGGACGCCGGATGGGCGGGGAATCGTGGCGACTTTGGTGCGCATCGCAATGTGCGGACCAGCGTTGGTGGTGGTGCCGCCTTGTTCGGGCTGCCCATCCGCGTGGATGCAGCGCGGGAGTTGGCGGCTGGGGCGCGCTGGCGCGTTGACCTCTACGCACCGATTCGCTTCTGACGCGCCGATCCTGTACGGTCAAAGCGTCGGGGGACAGCCAAGCGCTCCCTGTTCATCGGCCTTGAAAACCGATATTATTCAGTACAAGCGCTCTGAAGTTCGTCCCGAGAGCGTTGGCTTCTGAAGCGGGCGGACCGAGAGATGCCGAGCGTCACGCGAGGGCGGTACCGCTCGGCTGCATCGAGCATCGCGAGGCGCGAGGCGTCAACACCCCCCGACGGCCGAAGGCGTCGCCGCTCTTGTGGTTGGGGTCGGACCAGCTACACCGCCTGCAGACGGTCTACGACGAGCGCTTCGCCCGCGAGCATGGCCCGTGGCGTCCCGTCGTCGCACAGGTGGCTGAGAAGTTCCTCGTCTGCGGCGTCCTCGACCTCGGCTTCGCGCGCGTCCGCTGCGACACCTGCGCGCACAAATATCTGCTCGCGTTCTCGTGCACGTGCCTGGCTTCTGCCCGAGCTGCCACGCCACACGCTTCGCGATCTGGACGCAGTAGCTGGACACCACCCTGCTTGCGCGCGTCGCCGCCCGCACCGGCACCTCCTCGTCACCGACGGCGGTTTCCGGCCCGACGGGACGTGCGTCTCGTGGCCGGTGCACGACACGGTGCGATTGACGGAGGCCTTCCGCCGCGCCGTGCTCCGGCTGTTCGTGCGCCTTGCGCGCTCCGACGAGGACCACGCCTTCGCCACTCGGCTCGCCCGGTACGGTGCGCGGAATCCCGTTCCGGGATGCGGGGTCAGGTGGAATCCACGGCGGTGCCGCCTACGGGCCACACCGTCCGGACGGCCTCGCGTGGTCGGCGATCGCGCCGTCTGTTC
>JBBQUH010000082.1:0-13160 GCA_038212625.1 Gemmatimonadales bacterium
GCCTTCGCGGCGGAGCAGGGCGCCGATCTCCCCGGGCCGCGTACACGCGGCCGCGGCGTCGAGGATCTGGCGCTTGTACGCCGCCGTGAACCGGCGGCGGGTACGGGTCGCAGACACACTCACCTCAGGATTCAGCACGAGCGTCGGAGCAGGAGACAACGGGACATCCTCAATCACCCTCGTACACTAAACGAAGGGAAGATCGGTGTCTCACTCATATTGGCAGAGAGGGGATCGACGGCTCCCTCGTGATGCGTCGCGCACTACGTCAGGCTGAGTCACCGTTGACGGTGGCAAGCTGGGCAACCATGTGCGGTGTGCCTGAGCGTTCGCTCCGGAAGCTCTGTGCGCGCAACCTTTTACCGGAACCACGACGTATGATTGGTTTTTGTCGTTAGCTGATCGCTGCCGCGTATCGTAATCGCGGTGTGGGTGCATCAATCCCGTTGTGCAGACGCTAGGATTCCCATCGTCGCGTGCATTACGGTTCTCGAGCACGCAGACGATAGGCGCGTCACTCGACGCACTGCCGCACGGTTACGCAGCGCACACCGTCATGCGCAACTTGGACCGAGCCATTGGATTCGACCAAGCTGCCAACGCGCCCCCAACGTTTCCATCGGAAAGCCCAGAAGCTCAAAGCGAAAAGCTCTTAGCTCTTAGCTCTTAGCTCTTAGCTCTTAGCTCTTAGCTCTTAAGGAACCCCACCGCCCGCTCCAGCCGCCCCAACGACGTCTCCTTCCCCACGTACAACAGCACATCAAAAATCCCCGGGCTCACCGTCAACCCCGTCAAAGCTACGCGTAACGGCTGAAAAATCTTCCCGCCGGAAATACCGCGCGTCTCCGCCAACTTGCGCAGCGCCTCTTCCATCACGGTGGGCTCCCACACGTCAAGCGCCGCCAGCACATCGTGCGTGTCCTGCAGAATCGCGGCCGTGGTGGCGGCATCGCGCCACTGCTTCGTGACGGCATCCTGATCGTACTCCACACGCGCGTGAAAGAACGGACCGGCCTGCTGCACGATCTCGTCGGTCAGTCGTGCGCGCACCCGCAATAGCTCGAGCACGCCGCAGAACCACGCATGACGTGCCGTGAGATCAGCGACCGTAGCCAACCCCGCGCGTTCGAACTGCGGCGCCATGATGCGGGCCAGTTCGTTGATGTCGATCAACGCGAGATGCTGACCGTTCATCCACTCCAATTTTTTCGTGTCGAAAATGGCCGCCTTCTTCTGCAGCCCATGCACGGAGAACTTCTCCACCAACTCCGGCAGCGTCATCACTTCCACATCGTCGCCCGTCGACCAGCCCAAGAGCGACAGAAAATTCACCATCGCTTGCGGCAGCAACCCCTGATGCTGGTAGTCGCCTACCGCCGTGGCGCCGTGGCGCTTTGACAGCTTCTTGCCGTCCGCGCCGTGGATCATCGGCACGTGGCCGAATTGCGGTTCGTCCGCGCCGAGTGCGCGATAGAGCAGAATCTGCTTGGGCGTATTGGAGATGTGATCATCGCCGCGCATCACCAACGTGATCGCCATCGCGATGTCGTCGGACACCACCGCCATGTTGTACACCGGTGTGCCGTCGGAACGGAGGATCACGAAATCTTCGATATCCTTGTTCGGGAACGCGATGCGCTCGTGCACCAGATCGTGCCATTCCGTTATACCATCCGGAACACGAAAACGAATGGCATACGGCTCGCCTTGGGCCAGCTTCGCCGCCACCACCGAATCCGGCAAATCGCCCAGCGCCCGGTCAAAGCGATACGTCTCGTTGCGCGCCTCCGACTCGGCGCGTAGTCGCTCCGACTCGGCCGGTGGCGTGAAGTCGCGATACGCGGCACCGCTGTCCAAGAGGCGATGAGAGTCGGCGTAGTGCCGTTCCACGTTCGCGCCTTGGTAGACCACGGCTTCGTCCCACGTGAGTCCCAGCCATTCGAGCCCTTCAAAGATCGCGCGGGTGCTTTCGTCAGTGCTGCGAGCGCGGTCGGTATCTTCGATGCGCAGCAGGAAGTCTCCATCGAATTTCTTGGCGAACAACCAATTCAGCAGGGCCGTGCGGGCGCCGCCCACATGGAGGAAGCCCGTAGGCGACGGAGCGAAGCGCACCCGAGGGCGCTTTGCGCTGGACACAGACGTCATAAACGCGACGGACCGGAAGGTCGAAATGAGCGGACCCGAGCAGCGACGTCGCTGCACCGTCACGACGTCGCTGGCGGAAACAAGAACGCGGGCCCGCCGACGAGCGGCGGACCCGCGGAGCGGAGGAAGCGGGATTCGAACCCGCGATAGAGATTACTCCCTATGCCGGTTTAGCAAACCGGTGCCTTCAGCCTCTCGGCCATCCCTCCAGGTTGGAACGCGATTTCTGCGTCCTACCAGAATGGCAATCTGTGCCGCGGGAGCCCGTCGGTCAACGGGTCGCGGAACATCCCGTGGCCGCCAAGGTCTCAGGAGAAGCGGGACCGACCCGTGGTTCACAATTGACCGTAGGTGACTTCAGGAGCCTGTGATGTCTAAAACCGCCGTTGCCACCCAGTTTTCTACCCGCATTGACCTCCCGGCTGACTCGCGTACCGCGCTCGGCCTGATTCTCAACGAACGTCTCGCCGACGCGCTCGACCTCGAACGCCAAGCCAAGCAAGCCCACTGGAACGTTCGCGGCCCTCGGTTCCAGCCACTCCACGAGCTCTTCGACGCCACGGCGGCGCTGGCCGTGAGCTGGGCCGACGAATTGGCGGAGCGTGCCGTACAGTTGGGTTGTGCAGCGGAGGGGACGGTGCAGGTGGTCGCCAGCCGCAGCCGTTTGCCGGAGGCGCCGCTCACGGCGACCAATGGTGACGCGTGGGTGCAAGTGGTGGTCGAGGCGTTGGCCTTTTTCGCAAACGCGACGCGCGCCGATATCGCCGAGGTCGCTGCGGCCGACGATGCGGTAACCGCCGATTTGCTCACCCGTATCACGGGTGTGGCGGACAAGCATTTGTGGATGGTCGAAGCGAACCTCGACAGACATTAACTTTGGCCGTGCAGGCGGCGTCGACGGGACGTCGCCTGCGCACGGTGGTGCGCGTTACGGCGTCGCCGCCTTGAGCGCCGCCTCACGAATTGGCATGAACTCCGTGCCCGGTTTCCACGTAGGACACTGATCGGGTGGCCGGCAAGGTGGCGCCTCGATCCGACGAAGTCGCGTACGCGGTGGACAGCGCGGCGGCGAGGGCCGCGGCGAAGGCCGTCAGCAGGCGCGGGGTGGGGTGGGAGATGGGAGCGATCATGCGCAATCATGCCGAACAGGCGGCTACCAGTCCAGTCGGATGATCACCCCACCGGCGCCGCCAATCCACGCACGCTTGCCGAAGGCCGTTACGCCGGTGGTGACGGCGTCGGTGACCGTGCGCCACCGTTGGCCGTTATCGCCGGTAATGAAGGCCCCGCCAAATCCCACCACCACGGCGGTGCCACTGGCAGCGCCCGGCACCCACGCCACGCCGGCCAACGCGCCCGGCAGCGGGGGGCGTGGGCGTACCACCCAGGTGCGGCCAGCGTCTTCGGTGAAGCCTACCGCCGCGCGCGACGTGTCCGTGCGCAGGCGGTTGATGTCCGCAGCGACGGCTAGTCCGATGGTGCCGTCGCGGAACGCGAGACCGGTAAGACCGGCGGAGGTGCCGCGCACGAGCGGAGTGTTTTCGACGGTCCACGTGGCGCCGGCGTCGCGGCTCTTGAAGAGACGGGCGCCGGGCGCACCGGTGGCCACGAAGACCGTTTGCGCGGAGGCGTGGACCACGCAGAGCCCGCTGGCCGCGAACGCGCCTTCGCCGGGCAGTGGGGCGGGCACGGCGGTGTCGGGGAGAAGACTCCAGCTGACACCGCCGTTGACGGTGCGCAGCAGGTTGGTGCGGCCGTTCGAGGCATCGGAATACGCCAGGCCGGTTAGCGACGTGCCGAACGACAGGCAGTCGTAGAACGCCGCCGTGTCCGGATTGCTGAACTGGAGCGTCCACGATGCGCCGCCGTTGGTGGTGCGATAGATGCGCGACGCGGCGCCACTGCCTGCCGACATCACCCATGCGGTGTCGGCGCCGAAAGCGTGAATGTCGCGGAATTCGAGCGAATCGCCAACAGGCGTGGGTCGACGTTCCCAGTGGTCGCCGCCGTCGATGGTGCGGAGCACCACCCCGCCATGCCCGGCGGCCCAGACCACGCGATCAGAGACGGCATGCAGGGCTTGCACCAGCTGCGTGGTGCCGCTCACCTGCGGGGAGGTGACCACGGCTGGCTCAACAGGTTGGGCCACCAGTGGTGTAAAGCCAACGGAGAGGCTGAGCCCGACACGTACTGCGAGCTGGAGCGAGGCAACGAAGCGCAGCCGCTGCAGTGTGTAATGGCCAGTGGGCATACGCGGGAAGGTACTCCGCAAAAGAATTCTCTGCATGGGCTAGCGCTGGGACGAATGAAGGTCAAGTTAAAAATCATGCTTTCGGAGGAGCGCCGTGGACCGTCGGTCGTCCGATATTTCCGACTCATTCTACCCAAGATCAATGCCCACTTTTCCTCCCGTGCGCCATCGGCGGCTGCAGCTCCGCGCGCTGTTCGCCGCCACTCTTCTCGTTACGTCCGTCACCGCGTGCAGCGACAACGACGACGCGACCGCACCGTCCTCCCGACCAGCTTCCGTCGTGGTGACGCCGCGCGTGACGGCCCTTCGCATTGGACAGACGCAGCAGCTGGCCGCCGAGGCGCGTGATGCGGCCGACGCGGTCCTGTCGGGTCGTTCCGTCACCTGGCGGTCCATCGATCCCGCCGTCGCGTCGGTCAATGAGGCCGGGCTGGTCACGATGCTGACTGACGGTTCCACGGCCATCGTGGCCATCATAGATGGCGTGAACGGCGCTGCGGCCTTCCAAGGTGTCGCCCCCGTGGCGTCGGTTTCAATTGGCAACGTGGAGCGCGCGCTCCCGCTGGGGGAATCGCGTCAGCTCTCGGTGACTACCTTGGATGCCCGGGGCAATCCGTTGATCGCCCGCGCGACGACGCTCACGTCGTCAAACCCGGCGGTGGCCACGATCAGCGCCAGTGGTGTGGTGAGCGGGATTGCGAGCGGCACCACTACCATCACGGCCACGTCGGAAGGGCGTTCGGGCACCGCGACGGTGAGGGTGCAGCGCATCGAGCCGGTGGGCACGATCGTCGTGTCGCCGTCGGGGGCCTCGGTGTCGGTGGGCGGCACGCGTCAACTCACCACGGAAGTGAAAGACGTCACGGGTGAGGTGGTTACGGACCGTATCGTTACGTGGTCTTCGTCGTCTGCTGCTACAGGAACGGTATCATCCACCGGGTTGGTCACGGTGGTCACGCCGGGCACGTTTACGGTCACTGCCACGAGCGAAGGCAGGACGGCTACGTCCACTATCAACGAGTTGTTGCCGGACACGGACTTCACGGTCGGCGGTCCGGTAAACTCCACGTACACGTATTTGCTCACTGTACCGGCCGGCGCCACGGGTATCACGGTGACGTTGGTGGGCGCAGGCTCTCAGGATCCGGATCTGATCGTGTTCCGCCCAGGCAGCACCACGGCGGCGTGCTCGTCGGAAAGAGCAGGCCCGAACGAAACGTGTACCTTCACGAGCATGCTCACAGCGGGCACGTGGCGTGTCCAGGTGGTCGGTTTCACGGCCTACTCGGGCGTCACTTTGCGCGCGGTGATCACCAGGCCATAAATTGTACGCTTCAGGAGGCGTCGCCGTCGCGCTGCGCCTTCTGGCCACAACAAATGCCCCGGCCGTTTTGGCCGGGGCATTTGTTGTGGTGCCATGTACAGTTGTAACAACTGATACAGGGGGAGTGGGATTCGAACCCACGGTACCCTTGCAGGTACGCCGGTTTTCAAGACCGGTGCCTTCAACCGCTCGGCCATCCCCCCTCACGCAACCGGCAGCCACGTCTGTCGCCGCACGCGTCGTGCAATCTACACCCGAAGTCACGGATCGTGGGAGCACCGCGCGTTCGCCCTTGCGAGCACCGGTAACACGGCGGCACGTTAGCCGCATGCTCTGCTCTCTGAGTTCGAGGACGCGATGGTGCACGACGACGGTCGTTTTTGCTTTGGCGACCGTCGCCGCCGATACGCCGTCGCTGCACGCCCAGGCAGTGCCCCCCGCCGCGCCTATCGCCGCACCACCCGCATTACCCCAGTCCGGCGTCGTTCCGCATGACGCCGCGCGAGAGCGGGTCCTGTTGGCGCAGGTTCGCGTACCCACGGGCTTCACCGCCAAACTCTTTGCTGCGCCCCCCGTGGCCATGTATCCGGTGTGCCTGACCACGGCCGCCGACGGGGCCGTGTACGTGTGCGTCGACCCCAACCTTTCACTCACCGCCACCAAGGGACGCGGGCGCGTGGTGCGCCTCGTGGACAGCAATGGCGACGGCGCGGCCGACACGTATTCCGTGTTCGCAGCCATGGACAGTCCGCGCGGCGTCGCCCACGACGGCCGCACGCTGTACGTGATGCATCCGCCCGCGCTCACCGCCTATCGCGATACCACCGGCGACGGCATCGCCGATGTCACGGAGGATCTTGTGACCGGGCTGGGTTTCGATCTCGATTTCCGAGGCGCTGACCACACCACCAACGGCATCACCCTTGGTATCGATGGCTGGCTCTACATCGCCGTGGGCGACTACGGCTTCCGCAAAGCCGTGGGCAAGGATGGTAGCGCGATTACACACCGCGGCGGTGGCGTGGTGCGGGTGCGCACCGATGGTACCGGCCTCGAACTCTACGCACGAGGCACACGCAACATCTACGACGTGGCGGTCGACCCGTTCCTCAACGTGTTCACGCGCGACAACACCAACGACGGCGACGGCTGGGATATTCGCCTGCATCATCTGCTGGCCGGCGTGAACGTGGGCTATCCGGCGCTCTACAAGAACTTCGCGACAGAACACATGCCGTCGCTCGCCGACTACGGCGGGGGCTCGGGCACCGGTGGACTGTGGCTGCAGGACCCGCGCTGGCCCAACGGCTTCGGCAACACGCTGTATACCACAGACTGGCTCACCAATCAGGTGCTTCGGCATCCGTTCACGCCAAAGGGCGGCAGCTTCACCGTGCAGCAAGACCCGTTCGTGACGGTGCCGCATCCGGCCGATCTGGCGATCGACCCGATGGCGCACCTCTACGTGGCGAGCCTGTCCGGTGGTAGCTACACCTACCAAGGCGACTCCGTGGGCTACGTGGTGCGCGTGACACCCAGCGGCGTGGCTCCCGCGCGAGCGCCAGTGATCGGCACAAGTTCAAACGCCGAACTCCGTGTGCTGCTCGGCGGCGCAAATTCGGAGCTGCGGGTGCAGTCGCAGCGAGAGATACTGCGCCGCGGCATACGACCCGGTGTCGCCGCGGCCATCACCGCCTTGGCGCAGGCGCGCCAACCGCCGGCGTACGCCCGCGTCGCCGCACTCTTCACACTCGAACAACTCCTCGGCGCGGCCTCGCACGGCGTGTTGCACACCCTCAGCAGCGATGCGGACGCCGCCGTACGCGCCGCCGCACTCCGCGCCTTGGTCGACGATCCGACTACCTCGTCGCTGACCACCACCGCGATTCTCGTGGCGCGGCTTGCTGACCCGCAGGAACCCGTACAACTGGCGGCCATCGCCGCTCTCGTGCGCACGCAGGCTCGCGATGCGGCTCCGTCTCTCCTGCAACTCACGACAAGCCCCGACGCGGCGGTCGCACATGTCGCGGTGAATGCGCTCGTGGCGCTCGATGCGTCGGCCGCCTGTTTGGCGGTACTCGACGGGACGCCAGCCGTGCGCGCCGGGGCGTTGCAGGCGCTGCAACAGATGCACAGTCCTGCCGTGGTGTCGGCGTTGATTGCCCGCGCCACGCGCGCCACCGATGGTGTGGCCGAGACGGATGTTGTCCTCACGCTCGCACGCCTCGCGCACCGTGAGGCCACGTGGAATGGTGAGTGGTGGGGCACGCGGCCGTCGTTCATCGGGCCGTACTACGCCCCCACCCGGTGGGAGGAGAGTGCGCGCATCGTACCGGTGCTCCGGCGCGCGCTCCTGAGTGCTCCGGCCGACACGTATGCCGCACTTATCGCGCAGATGGTTCGGCTGCGCGTGTTCCCGCAGGGTGCGTCGGCGCTCTTGCTGGCGACCGCGCTGATCCCGGCCGAACGGGAGCGCGTGGTGGATCTCCTTGTTGGACACGCCGAGCTTCCCGCGTCGGCTATTTCGACGCTCGCCGATCTCACCAATCGCGAGGCCGTGCCGCCGGGAGCAATCGCCGAGTTGCTCGCGGCGGAGGATGGCATAATAGGCGGTGCGTTGCCGCTGGTGCGTGGCGCGGCGGGTAATCCTGCGGTGCGCGACTCGGTGCGTGCGCGGTTGGTGGGCATGCTGAGCGCGGTGCCGGGTCGCGCCGGCCTCGATGCGGCCTCTGCGGCGCTTGTGTCAGTTACGCCGGTCATCACGCCCGCCGGTACTGCGGCTGGTCCTCTGGAAGCCGCGTGGCGCCGCTTCGTGGGTGACCGTCGGCGGTTGCAGGAACTCGACTACTTCATCGACGCGTCGCGCGCCGCGTCACCTGATCTGCGCGTCCTCGGCTTTGCCGTGCTGCTGCAGTCGGTGCGCGGCGGTCGCGCCCCTGCGGCAATCGCCGACACGGTGCAGCCGGTGCTGCACGACGCGTGGCGCAGTCGCGCAGCGTACGCGGATCTTGCACGCGCTGTGCGAATCATGCGTCTGGATGCTGCGTACGCGACGCAACTCGCAACGCCACCGGCAATGCCACCCGCTGATGCCGCATCGGCGCTGCCTTGGATCCCACTATTCAATGGCAAAGATCTGAAGGACTGGGACATCAAATTCACCGGCTCACCCGTGGGAGTGAATCTGCGTAACACGTTCCGTGTGACCGACGGGATGCTGCAGGTGCGTTACGATCAATGGCCCACCTTCAACGGCGAGTTCGGGCATATCTTTCACAAGACACGCGCGTCGCACTATCTCGTGGCGGTGGAGTATCGGTTTGTGGGCGAGCAAGTGGCCGGCGCGGGTGCCGGCAATGGTTGGGCGATCCGTAACAACGGTCTCATGGTGCACGCGCAGTCGGCACGCAGCATGGGACTCATGCAGGATTTCCCGATCTCTCTCGAAGTGCAGATGCTTGGCGGGCTGGGTCGCGGCACGCGCACGACCGGCAACCTCTGCACACCGGGCACGCACGTGATGATGCATGAAAAGCTCGTGACCACCCACTGCATCAACTCCAGCTCGGTCACACTCGATGGCGATCAGTGGGTGCGCATCGAGGCGCTTGTACTCGGCGACTCCGTGATCAAGCACATCGTGAACGGTGATACAGTGCTCACCTATGCCAAACCGCAGATGGGCGGCGGCGCCGCGAACAACACGGTGTCCGGCGTGCTGGCGGCGGGGCAGGCACTGGTGGATGGGTTCATTGCCCTGCAAGCCGAGACAGCGCCGATTGATATTCGCAAAGTGGAGATGGTGAATCTGGTGGGGTGCATGACGCCCGTCGATTTGAACTTCCGATCATACTTTGTAAAAGCGAATCCAGCGGCATGCAAGCGGCGGTGAGTGCGCGGCGCACGGTGCGCGTGCCGTTTGCTCCGCAGGCGGTCGTAGCGATGGTGGTGATTACGGTACTCGGTGTCGCCGCGCCGTGGCGCAGCCTGAGCGCGCAGGCGGTGGACGGCGCTAAGGTATACGCGGCTACCTGCCTTGCCTGTCATCAGGCCAGCGGACTTGGATTGGTCGGCCAGTTCCCGCCGCTGGTCGGCAGCGAATGGGTGATCGGTCGCGAAGATCGGCTGGTGCTCGTCATGTTGCACGGCATCACGGGTGAGATCGAGGTGGAGGGCGAGACGTACAATGGCGCGATGCCACCGTGGGGGGCAACGCTCTCAAATGACGAAATCGCTGCCGTGGCCACGTACGTGCGCCGTCGTTGGGGCAATAACGCGGCGCCCGTTACCATCGCCACGGTGGCGCGGTTGCGTGCGGCGTATGCCGCGCGAAGCACCCCGTGGACCGCCTCTGCGCTGCAGCAACAGCTGCCGCCTGTCAAGCCGTCGCCCTGAAACCTGTGAGGGGCGATGCATGACGCACCGGCCCCCACGAAATACGATGCCGTATCGGCCGCCGTGACGTGGCCGTGCGGTTACGGCTTGAGCGGCGGCGGAACGAGCAGCTGCTGCGCCGGTCCCGTATCACCATCCGGTGCCACGGGAATGCTCGGCTGCCGATCGAAACCGAAGATCCGCTCGCGTCGCATGGCCTTGGCCACCGCGCGCGACTGCTGGTAGACGGAATCGGCCATCTCCATGCGCCCCGACTGCGCCAGTCCTTCGGCCAGTGTGATGCCGCTGATGACGTACAGATCCGGGATACCCACGGAGGCATCGTCCACCCAGCCGTCGCGCTTCGCGAGCGACTTGTTGGCGGTAAACACGTTGGTCCAGAGTTCGTAGGAGCGCTTTAGGTCGACCATGCCTTCGCCCGGGATCAATACCGTGTCGCGGCCCGGTACGAGCTGCGTTTGGGACAGCTTCTTGGCCATACCCTGCGTGAGGACGTAGCGCTCCAGCCCCAACTCGAAGGGATACCCGCCGGCGGTGCGGCTGAAGTAGATGGGCCGATCGGGGAAGACGTCACGGATCATGAAATACACCAACTGGTCGGCGCGCATAAGTTGCGGCAAGCGCGGCACAGCGATGATCTCGCCCTTCTGGAACGCGGCATTCTCCGGTGTTTGAATGGCCAGCGGCAGCGCGTCGGCTTCGTCGAAGGTCATATTCACCGGCGGGCCCACCGGCTTCTTCCACACCTGATCCCGGTAGATCGCCGGGCCCTTGTCCGCCTCGTATTCGTACACCGGACGGCGAATCATCTGGCGCGTGTACCAGTCGGTGTTCATGAGCGACGTGTTCGCCACGATGACGTCGCGACGGATGCCCTCCACTTCCTGCGCATACCAGAGCGGGAAGGTGTCGTTGTCGCCCACCGTGATCAGGATGCCGTACGGCTCCACGGAGTTGAGCAGATCGCGCGCGAAGTCGGTGGTGTCGGTCTGGTTGGCGCGTGAGGCCTGGGTCCAGTTGCCGAAGAGCGGAATAAACGCGACCGCAAGCAGCGGCGAGGAGAGAAGGAAGCTGCGCGTGCGCGGCTCGACGACCACCTCGCGCCCCAGGCGAACTTCATCGGCGCCAAAGAGGCTGGCGACCGTCTCCCAGAGGTACATCAGCCCCAGCGCGGCCCACACGCTGAGTGCGGAAAAGCTCCACAGGTAGAAGTAGTCGCGGTCGCGGACCTCGCGATTCACGGAGTCGCCGAGGTCGAGCGCCTGACTATGCCCGTACTTGAAGTTGAGGTAGAAGATCAGTCCGAGCGTCATCGTGCCGATGAGAGGCCCGAAGAACCAGAAACTTCGTCGGTCCTTCTTGAAGTGCATCCATCCGCCAAGTCCGCAGAGGATGAAGTAGAACACGGCGAGGCCGTTCTGAAGGCCGGGGCGTTCGTTGTAGGCGTCGCGCACCCACTGCCACTTGAAATACAGCCAGTACATGCCCAGCTGCGCCGAGAACGGCGCCTGCCGCTCACCCAGTTCCGGCTTGCCGTACTGGCCGCGGTTGAAGTTGTACATGAAGCGGTCGTACGTGAGCGCCGAGAAGGTGCAGTCGAGTTTAATCTCGGTGACGCATCCGGTGGGCTCGCCTTCGTTGATGGCGGGGAAGTGTGCGGCGCGAATGGGCTGCGTGGCGAACGGCGTGATGCCCACGCCCACCGCCACGGCGCAGGCGATGAGCAGCTTCCAGCGGAGCAGCGTTTGCGGGCGACGCATCAATACCGCGAAGCCCACCGCCGGGGCGGCGAGCATACCGGCCATGTGATTGGCGTAGCCCAAACCGCACAGATAGGCCACCAGTACCAGCAGGCGGTCGGCTGTCGGGCCTTCGGGGTCGTCACACCACCGCACCGTGAGCCAGCAGATGATGGCGAGGCCAACGAGCGACACGGTGTACACCTTCTCGTTCACTACCGACTGATTCCACACCGTGAAGGCCGTGGCGCCGATCAGTGCCGCGAGCGCGCCGCCTGCAATGCGCTGCCAACGGCGCGGCATCCACCCCACCAGGACGCGTTCGGTGACCAGAAACCAGAGGGCCGCTGATACGGCACTTGAGAGCGCGGCCAGCACATTGATGCGCATGGCCACGGTGGGTGCGATGGGCAGAATGGCGAACACGCGCCCGAGCAACACGAAGAACGGATTGCCCGGCGGGTGCGGAATGCCGAGGACATACGCTGCCGCGATATATTCGCTGGTATCCCACATGGACGTCGTCGGCGCGAGCGTGACGAGGTACAGCAGAAAGACCACAAGTCCGGCGACAGCGGCAGCGAGATACGACGGACGGTAATCGAGTTCAGCGGTGCCGGCTCGGGAGCCGGAGTACGGCGGAACGGCGGCAGTCGCGGAAGCAGTGGCTGCGACGGTCATGGGGCAGGCGGAAGGTGAAGCACACGGGGCCGAGGCCGGCAATACGGAAAGATAGCGACGCGAGGGGGGAGGGGTAGGTTGGAGCTAAGAGCTAAGAGCTAAGAGCTAAGAGCTCAGGGTTTTAGCTCTTAGCTCTTAGCTCTTAGCTCTGAGCTCTTAGCTCTGAGCCTCAGTTCAATGCCTAAACAGCCGCTCCCCCGTAAACACCATCGCGATGCCATGCTCATTCGCGGCGGCAATCACCTCGGCGTCGCGCACTGACCCGCCGGGTTGCACGATGGCCCTGACTCCGGCGCCGGCGGCTTGATCTACCCCGTCGCGGAATGGGAAGAAGGCATCCGACCCCAGTGCCGATCCCGCCGTGTCGTGGCCGGCGCTGGTGGCCTTGTGCACCGCCACGAAGCTCGCATCGACGCGCGACATCTGGCCGGCCCCGATGCCGATTGTGGCCCCGTCGCGCACCAGTACGATGGCGTTGCTCTTTACACTCGCCACCGACTTCCACGCAAACATCAGATCGCGGGTCTCGTCGGACGTGGGCTGCCGCGTGGTCACCACGTTCCACTGCGTCGGATCCACCGGAGCGGGCGCGCGATCCTGCACCAGCAGGCCGCCGCGCACGCGC
>JBBQUH010000083.1:0-12906 GCA_038212625.1 Gemmatimonadales bacterium
GTTCTCCTTGGTGTAGTCGATTGCCCGATCAGCACCGAGTGATGTCACCAACTCCATGTTGCGCGTGCTGGCAACGCCCGTCACATGGGCTCCATAAATCTTCGCGATCTGCACCGCGAACGTCCCCACACCGCCTGATGCACCGTTGATCAACACCCGTTGCCCCGGTTTCACCTGGGCTTTGTCTCGTATCGCTTGCAACGCGGTGATCGCGGCCACGCCAGCGGCGGCGGCGGCGTCAAAGGACACGCGGTCCGGGATGTGCGCGATGACGCCGTTTTCGCTGACGACCAAATGGGTGGCGAAGGCGCCGGTACGCACACCGAATACGCGGTCACCCACGCGAAATTCCGTGACCCGCGCACCGATCGCCTGTACCGTGCCCGCAAAGTCAACGCCGAGGCGCGGTTCGGTGGGCGCACCCAGTCCGGACATGAGGCGCATCACGTACGGTTCACCGCGCATGAAGTGCCAGTCCAGAGGATTGACTGACGACGCGCGCACGCGCACGACGACTTCGCTGTCGGTCGGCGTGGGCGTGGCGATGTTTCCCGCGTGGATGACCTCGGGGCCCCCGTAGCAGGCGTAGGTGTACGCACGCGCTGCCGTCGTATCGGCAGGAGCAACGACAATGGCAGAGGCGGGCGGACAGTCGGCAGTGCGGCTTACGACGGCGGCGCCGGCGATCGCGCCCACTGCGATGATGGCGACTGGAATACCGAGCCACTTCGTTCGACCACGCATCGGTTACGCTCCTGCTCGCAGGACATGTGCGCAGATCCACGATCGCGCGGGCGCGTGAACCGCGCCTGTACGTCGGGACGATCCATGCGGTACGGAGCGAGCTAATCGGAAGTTTCCTGGTGCGCGACCGGTGCAGGCGCACCGGCCACCTCAGCGCCCCATGGGGTCCCGTCGACCCAGCTTCAGCACTACCTCGCTGAGCCCGTCTTTCATTGCGGCCAGGTTGGCGGTGGTGGGCACCACGAGGCCCCCATCCTCCGGCGAGATCCCGGCAAAACCCACCTTGAGTCGGATTTCGCTCTCTCGAACGTCGAGGCCGGTCAGCTTGCGACTTACGTCCTGGTAGAAGCGATCGAGGAGCCCTGACACCTGCTCTGGGGAGAGAAAGGGTGTTTTCCCCTGCGCCTGAAGCTGTTTTACAAGCGACGCGTTGTCTGCGGACCGCTGCGCCAGCGTGGTCTCAAGCTTTGTCTTCTCGGCGGCCGTGCGTTTCTCAACCTTCGCTACCTCGGCGGTAACTCGCACATCCGCCTCGTCCCCACGGCGTCGGTGGGTGGCGAGATCGACCTTGGCGTCGTCCAGCTCTTCCTGAAGCGCACGGTTGAGCGTGATGAGCGCAGTGAGCTTGTCGTCCAACACCTCGGAGCTCGCCAAGCGCGCCAAACCGTCCTCGAGCTTGGCCTTGAGGGTGTCGACCTCCGTCAACTGCGCCCTTTTCTCCACCAGCAGTCGCTTGACCTCGGCCTTCTCCTTCTCCAGCGCCGTCCGGACCACCTGCGCTGCTGTGGCCTCCTCCCGTCGGGCCTTCTGCTCCTCCGACAGTCTGGTCTCCAGCGCCCCTGACGCCTCCCGGACAGACCGCGCTTTCGCCTCCAGCGTCTCCCGATCGGCAAGGTTTTTGACTTGATCCGCTTGGGCCCGCTTCTTCGTGGCCTCCACCTCCTGTTGCAACGCGTCCAGCTTCTTCTGGACGTCCACGTTCTCCTTCCGGAGACGTTGGAGCGCTTCAGGGGTCAGGTCGTCGTTCTTTTTTGGGTCTCCCGGCCTCGGTCTGTGCATGATTCAGGGCTCTAGGGTCGGTCCTGGATATTCAGAGTGCGGATGGTCCGCCCCTTCTCGTCTTCTACGCGCGTCGCCCATAGCTTGAGGTCGGGGACGTAACGGGTGTTGACGCGCAATGACCCCAGAACGCCGGCAAGCGCCGCCACGTCCTTGCGCGCGTTGACCTCACGCACCACGTCTTCTTCGGAGCGCGTTGGCTTCTTCTCGAGCGGCAGCTCGGTCCGCGTGGCAACGTAGCGAACCTTGATCGTGGACACCGAATCGGGGGAGACTCCGCCCTGCGCTGCGGCCGCCGCAGAGATCGGTTCGACGGCCAGACGGCTACCCGCAAACCGGAAGCCCACCTTGAGGTCCAGTTCGGCCTCGGAAATCACCATGCCGGTGCTCATGCCGTCGGGGAGGCCCATGTCTTCCTGAGCCTTGCCGAACGATCGCCCCGCCGCCTCGATGAGGTGGTCCAGGTCCAGCTCCTGTTCGCTCACGCCATCTCCTGTCTCACGATATGTCGGTGTCGGCGGATGCCGGTCCCGCAATACTCCTCACGGGTTCCAGCCGCAGGGGCATGGGCACTGGAACAAGGGTCGCGGTAACCCGCGAAGTCACGGACACGTCCCGGTTGAGTTTTCGCTCGAACCGGATAGAGCCGGTGTCCGCGAGAAGCGCAAAGCGCCCGGAGCGCTTCCCCGACTCGTCGGAGGACTCGGTAATCTTGAGGTCCATCTGGACATCGATCACCGTTTGCGAGAACTGGTAAAAGGTGGGCATCACCCCGAGGTCGAGGAGCGAGACCTTCTGCAGTGGCCCACGTTCAAAGGAGATCCTGCCGTCTTTTCCAATGACCTCCTGAATGGTCGGCACGATCTCGACTTCAGTCTCAGCCAGTTCGCGCACAAGGCCCGCAGAGGCTCGGTCCAGCGCACTCTGGGCATCGGCCACGCTCTCCGCCACCATGCGAATCAGATCGCCGAGCGAGGCCTCCTGCGTCTCCCGAACCGGGATCAGCGGCGAGAGCAGGGGCGGTCGGAGAACCTGCGGCGCTTTCGGAAGTGGCGACATGCGATAAGGCTCCGTGTGAGAACGAGAACAAGAACAAGAACGTACGGACGTAGGTCGTCGCGGTTGTACGCGAAACGGGCGCCACTTGGCATCGGGTACCCAGCCGAGCGCTGTCCACGGTCATCCTTGGGTCATCCCTGCGGCCCCCACGGATGCCAGCAGGGCTTGGTAGCGCTCGAGGTTCATGTGGATGCCTCCCACCATGCGAATGCCCCGCTCCCGCTGCAGCGAGAGCGCATGGGTCAGTGTCATGCGAACCACGACCACGGCCCCCGTTCCGTTGAGCCGCAGCGCGATCTGTCCGCCGTGGGCGATCACGCGTGAAGTGGGGTCGCCGTTGGAAGAAACCACCAGAAACAGCCCCTGCGGGCCGTCTTGAAACTGTACCGTGGCCCCGAACTTCCCGTAGATGCCGGTCGCGCCTTCCGGCGCTCCCCTCATACGACGGGAGCAGGCCGGTTGTCCACCACATTCAACACCGGTTCAAGGCGCGCCGGCGGAGGCACAGGGACCATGCGGGTCACCAACCGGCTCGTACCCCGGACTTCCTTGCCGAACTTACGGTTGTGGGAGACATCAGTCTTCACCGAGGCACTCCACATGGCGAATCCCACCTTGGCCTTGGCGCTGACCTTGATGTTGGTCTCCCGGGACAAGGTGGTCTTGATGTCCATGGTCACCTCGATGGTGGCCTCGGCGAACTGGTAGAAGGTGGGCATGAGTCCTATCTGCAGGAGGGACACATCGACCGGCGGGGCCTGGGTAAAGGAAACCGAGCCATCGGCGGCGATGGTCTGGGTGACCGCCAAGACAATGGGCACCATGGTGTCGGCAAGCATCTTTGCCGTCTCTACCGAGTTCTCGTCGAGGGCGCGCTGTGCTTCCGCCACGCCGAGACCCAGCTTCAGTACCATTTCCGGCAGGGGTACGTCAAGGAGTTCCTGTCCAACACTGGCCATGATCCGTATCTCCTGAATTCAGGGGGACCTCATGGAGAGTAGAGCCACCACGAAAAGCTGCTGCTCCCATCTCCATGCTACGGTTCCCTCGGTCAGGGTGCAAGAGTGAGTTTGGACAGCTTCATGCCGCGTCGTACACGTGACGCTTGGCAGACTCATGCAATACAATCATCGGTAGCGATCTCTGCACGAAGAGGACGTTGCGGAGCGGCATCGACGCGAAGGACGATCGTCGATGATGCGATTGGCCGATGAGCACGTGCATCGAAACAGCGCTACCACCGGCCGCAAATTCGTTCGAAACCAACGTTTCGTCGCAGTTCTTTGATGTCGATGACGCTCGCGTGTCAGCAGGTGCTCATCTCTTGTCGAACCGCGGCGCATCGAGTGCCGCGCGCATCAAGAGTGCGTCGTCGCAGAGGGTGCTGAAGCAGGACGCGTCGGACAGTACGCTGCCGGATTCGAGCACGACGGCACGTGTCGCCCATTCCCAGGCGAACGTCGTGTCGTGTGTGGCGAGGCATACCGTGCGTTCCTCTGCGGCGGCGCGTACCAGCAGGTCGTGCAGCGCGTGGCGTGCTCGCCGATCGAGATTGACGGTCGGTTCGTCCAGCAACAGTATGTCCGGCTGCATGACAAGAATGCCAGCCAGGGCCACGCGGCGTCGTTCACCCAAGCTCAGGCTATGGATGGCGCGATCGGCAAAGGCACCGATTGCGAGGTCGTCGAGTGCGCGCTGCACTTTGTCGGCAATTTCCACCTCCGAGAGCGGCGTGTCACGGGTGATGCTGTTGCGCAGACCGAACGCCACGTCATCGCGCACGGTTGGAGCGATCAGCTGATCGTCGACGTCGGCCAGCACCATACCGACGTGGCGCCGCCACCGATTTCGCTGACTTGTCGAACCATCGTGTGACACGCCGTGCAGCGATACGATTCCCGACGTCGGCGTTCGTACTCCGGCTAATACCTGAAGGCATGTCGTCTTGCCGGAGCCATTGGCCCCGAGCAACGCAACGCGCTCACCGCGCGCCAACGTCAGCGACAGCTGGTGGAGTGCCGTGTGGCCGTCCGGAAACTGTACGGTGACGGATTGGACGGTCAGCACTGGCTCCTGCAGAGTGCCGACTGCGCCGGTCATGTGACGAGTAGCCGGCTATTCACGGCATGATCGGGAAACGGAATTTTGCGAGCGTCGCGACCAGCAGCAATACGGCGAACACGATACCGACACGACGCACCGAGATCGCCGTCCATCCTGCGGCTACGACCGCCTCCGTCGAAAAGCCACCACGTAGCTCCAGCCCTCGCTCGAGTCGGCTCGCACGATGTGCGGTGTCCAGGAAAATCCCCGCGCCCAACAGAGCAGTCGTGCGCCATCGTGCCGACCAGGAACTGCTCCCGAGCCGTAGCGTGGCCGCATGATGACGCGCGAGCAGCCGGCTCCGCACGACGGCCTGCAAGCGCGCTGTGAGGATAACCGAGTCGGTGAGTAACGACGGGACGCCAAGTTTTCGCGACAACAGCGCACACTGATGGATGGGTGTCGTCGCCGCCAGGAGAATGACAGCGCTCGCGCAGGCAAGACCGTGAAGGCCAAGCGCCGCCCCATGTCTCGCGCCCTCCAGCGACCACCAGCCTCCGTTCTGCTGTGCGGTGGCCGTCGGCAAATCGTACGGAGCGGCAATCGCGAATGGGATCACCGACAGCACGACAAAACCAAGCGGCAGACAGAGCCACGTCAGCCACTGGCGCAGCGAGAGACCCGCCACGAAGGCGGCGATCGTTGAAACGGCGAGTACCAGCGTCGATGCCGCAGGGGCGAGGTCACGAAAAGCGATCAGTAAGAGGCCACTGCACAGCAGCAGGCGTTCGGCCGGGTGATGCGCCGTCCATCGCGTGGCGTTCGCTGTGTGAGCCGCGGATCGGTCGTCGATTGCGCGCCACGCTGCATCGGGCCACGCCTCGCCTCGCCGCGTCATTCGTTTTTCTTGGCAAGGACGCCCGGATCGCTCATGTCGACGTCGCGTGCCGGATCAGGACGCGACGCAGTGAGCGCTCTTGCGGTGAGGAGCAGCATCAATACCGACAGCGCGGTTCCGCCGAGCAACGCGAAGCGCATCCGTTCCGCTTCTGGAGATGATGGCGCAAGACGCTCGCGCCAAGGCGAATGCGCCGGTGTGAAGGTCGGTTGCACGATCTGTCGGACTTTGTCGTCGGTGCCAACCCCTTTGCCGGGGCCCCACAGAAGGCCAGCGAACGCCGCGAGGGTCAGGGCCAAGAGCGCGAGGATCGTGCGCGCATCGGGTCGCGTCTTCATGGGTGCAGCTGTTTTCGGTGCGCGCGCAGACATAATCAGGCGAGACGCGCGACGAGTGTACGCTTCATGTCCATGGCGCCCCGGATCTGTGCAGGAAGCGCACGGAAGACGAGTACCGTCAGCGCACCTTCCAGAACAGCGATTGGGAGTTGGGTCAGACTGAAGACGCCGAGGAAGCGCACGAACGCTCCCGAGAACGATGCACCGGCCTCCGGGTGCGCCAGCGCGAGTTGCAAACTGGTGGTGATGTAGGTGCCCATGTCACCGACGAATGCCGCCACACCGACCGCCATGAGGGCCGGGAGATGTAGACGGGTGAGGAGTCGATAGACGAGCAGTGCGCTCCATGGTCCGACCACGCCCATCGAAAACACATTCGCGCCGAGCGTCGTCAGTCCGCCATGCGCGAGCAACAGAGCCTGAAAGAGCAGCACGAGCGTCGACACGACGCTCATCACCGACGCACCGACCACCATCGTTCCCAACGCCGTTCCGGTCGGATGCGAACTGCTGCCAGCGACGGAGGGCAGCTTGAGGGACGACAAGAGGAGTGTGAACGCGGTGGCGGTGGCGAGTACGAAGCGCCCGTCGGTAGCGGATGTCTGCCGCAGTCTCCGGTAACCGTTTACCACAAACGGCGCACTGGCGGCGGTCCACGCCACTGCGTGGGTCAGCGGCAAGTACCCGTCCATGATATGCATGCTGATATCTCCCCGGTAAAAAGAGGCATGGAGAGCGTGGACAAATCGTCGGGCTCCGCTTGCAACTGAATGAGAATGGAATATCATTATTATGTTCGTTTGGATCAAGGCCCCCTTCCGCCTCTTATGCCACTCGCCACGCGGCGTCACAGTTTCGCGCAGTTCATGATCTGCGCCAGCGGCTGCTGCTGCGGGCGGGTTGACAAGGGGAAGCCGGCCGTGCCGGTAGCGTGGCTCAAGGCGGAATGGCGAGCGCGTCGCTTGAATCCGCGCGTGCAGCTCACGGTAACGGAGTGTCTTGGTCCCTGCGATCTGGTCAACGTGGTCGCGGTGTTCGGCGCTGGCGACCCGATCTGGCTTGGGGGCATGACCGACGAGCAGTCATTCCGGTCGCTCCTCCACTGGGCGGCGGAGTCGCATCTGGCGGGCACGCTGTTGCAGGCCCCGGCTGAGCTTGCGCCCTATCAGTTCACACGATTTCTCTCTTCGCCACTTCAACAGGAGCGTTCATCATGACGACGGCAACAACGGAAAACGCATCGTCCAGCGCAGCGATATCAACGGACCGCCTTGTTCCCGTCACGGTGCTGACAGGGTTTCTTGGGTCGGGTAAGACCACGCTGTTGAACTACATCCTCACCGCCCAGCACGGCAAGAAGATCGCCGTCATCGAGAACGAGTTCGGTGAAATCGGTATCGACAACGACCTCGTCATCAATGCCGAGGAAGAAATCTTCGAGATGAACAACGGATGCATCTGCTGCACGGTACGCGGTGACCTGATTCGTATTCTGGGATCGCTGATGACACGCCGTGACCGATTCGACGCCATTCTCATCGAGACGACCGGTTTGGCGGATCCCGCGCCGGTGGCGCAGACGTTTTTCGTCGATGATGAAATGCAGGGCAAGTTGAAACTCGATGGCATCGTGACGATGGTCGATGCCAAGCATGTGCTGTTGCACATCGATGAGTCGAAAGAATGTCAGGAGCAGCTGGCCTTCGCCGATGTCGTGATACTCAACAAGTGTGACCTCGTGTCTCCGGAATCGCTCGAGGCGCTGGAACGGCGCATTCGCAGCATGAACGCCGTGGCGCGCATCATCCGGGCCACGAATGCGGAGGTACCGCTTGACGACGTGCTCAACATCGGAGGGTTCGACCTGAATCGTGCGCTGGCTACGCGTCCAAGCTTTCTCGAGCCCGAGTATCCGTTCGAATGGGGCGGCACGTACGAGTTCGCGGCGGGCAACGTCCATCTTGTGTTGTCGGATGGACCGGATCCGGAGATGACGGTGATGGCGTGGAAGCTCCCGAACACGACGGCTACGGCTTTGGCCGAGGCTCAGGATCGCGCGGCGGTCTTCTTCTCGGCCGATGCGCAGGCGGTGCGGCACGGACAAGGCTTCGAGATCAGTCTGACGCCGGCCGAACTGCAGCTCGAGGGTGACGGAGAGAAGCGGTTCCTGTTGCACATCGAGGTGCCCGGTGCGTACGCGCTCTTCACACAGCATCACCCGGACGAATTCCAGATGCGCGTGGTGCAAGAGCGGGAGCCGTGTTCGGCGATCGCTGAACACCACTACAATCCGGAACATGAGCATGATGAAGAGATCACCTCCGTTGGGTTGGAGTATGACGGGGATTTCGATCAGCAGAAGCTCAACGCCTGGTTGGGAGATCTGCTCATGACCAAGGGGACGGACATCTTTCGCATGAAAGGGATCATCGCGATTCGGGGCGAGCAGTCGCGCTTTGTCTTTCAGGGGGTGCATATGTTGTTTGACGGTCGCCCTGATCGCGCGTGGGGCGACGCGCCGCGCTCTAGTCAGCTGGTCTTCATTGGCCGTCACCTCGATCGTCAAGCATTGAACGACGGATTCCGCGCATGTCTGGCGGCGTAGCCGCGCGCCGTGCGCGCGTGGGACCGTCAATCGAACCTGTCTGGCGTACCGAAATTGGCGACGCCGCGCTCGCGCTCGCCGTGTGCACGAGCGGGAGCTATGTGGCCGTAGCGGGCGGAGACGGCGAGGTCACCGTGCTCGACAGCGCTGGCGGTCGGGTGGTTCACGCATGGCCGGCGCATGCCCTCGGCGCGCTCAGCGTCGGGTGGTCCAGTCATACCGAGTGTCTCGCCTCCGGTGGTCAGGACGGGATGGTCCACTTCTGGAAGGTTGGACATGACGTAGCGATCGCCTCACAGTCGGCGGCACCGCTCGGTGAAGGACACAACGCGCACCGGGTGCTCCCTTGGGTGGAACATGTCAGCTGGTCGCCTGACGGACGGACCTGCGCGACGGCGGCTGGTGCCCACGTCGCCCTGTGGGATGCCGAAGGGCAATTGGTGCGCCGTTTACCCCCGTTCCGAAGCACCGTGGCGGACCTGCAGTGGCTGCCCGATGGAGAGCGCCTGTCGGCGGTCGGGTACAGTGGGGCGATGATCTGGCATCGCGCTGATGATCAGCCCGCGGAGGCGTTGCAGTGGAAAGGGTCGTTCCTCTGCCACGCGTGGGCGCCGACCGGTAAGTGGCTCGCGGCGGGCATGCAGGAAGCTGCGGTACACATCTTCGAGACGAAGACGAAGGGTGATCTGGAGATGAGTGGGTATTCGCAGAAGGTGCGTCGCTTGTCGTGGAGCGAAGACGGCAAGCGTATGATCACCAACGGCGGTCCTTATGGCACGGTGTGGAACTTCGCGGGCAGTGGACCGTCCGGAACGCGACCGGTATCACTGGGCGGCCACGCACTGTCGGTGACTGATGTGGCATTCTTTCGCCAGGGCCTGTGGGTCGCGACGTGTGCCGAGGACGGGCAATTACTTGTGTGGAACCTCGCCGCATCGAGCAAAAAAGCGATGGCGGCGGGGTTTGTTCCTTCGGCGGCGCTTCGTCTCGCGTGGCATCCGCGTGAACGCCGAGTATTCACGGCTCACCAGTCAGGCTGGGTGGTGGGATGGCCAGTGGTTCGTGGCTAGAAGGGCTGCCCACCGGGGCGTGGTTTTTCGACGCCCGGGCGGGCACCGCTCACTTGCTGGAGCCCGTCGGTGCCGGGCACGAAGCTGACATTGCCTTCAACATGGTTGCCATCGCGCAAATGATGGGACACGATATCGGAGGCGAGTTCCGGGGTGATGCCTCGGTACCAGACATTGTCAGGCTGCACGACAACAGTACAACCGTCGTCGCATCTGCCCAGACAGCGGGTCCGGGCCGTGTGCACGACCGGATCAAGCCCCGCTTCTTTGAGGGCGCGTCGAAGCGCAACCGTGACCTCATCGGCACCACGCTGTGAGCACGTGTCTCCGTTGCACAGCAGCACCAGCCGCTGACTTCCCGCCAGATTCCATGTTGTCATATGATAATCGTATCGCAATATCGTATATTTGGGTAGAGCCGCTCGCACTTTTAACCGAGACAACGGAACCGTTCATGCCACCGCTTTCTCTTCGCAGGTCACCCCGTGCCCTTTCCCGAGGCACCATCAGATGCCGCAGCTAGTCTCCGAAGGGAGTGTGGCGTGGATCAAAGAGCACCTTGCGATCATTGTGGGCGTGGTGCTCTTCGTCTCGATCGTCGTCCTAGCGGGGAACGTCTTACCGCGCCTGCTCGACGCGCCGGCGCGCGGGCGGGAGGCGGCGTCCTCATCGGTGAAGGCGGCAGCTCCTCCGTCGCCCGTCGCGGCACCGGACGACGACCGGAGTGTCCGACGTGCCGCGCCATAGGGAAGCCGCAGGCGCGCAATCGCCCCGTAGCGGCGCCCTTCCGGTGACGATCCGCTCTGGCATTCACGCACGGCCACCACTGCGCTGTTGGTGGCGGGTGTGAGCAAGCTGCACCCTTGCGAGATTTCCTTCACCAGATACTATTGATAAGCAATTATCATATAAATCCCCCTCTGCGTGATGGTGCTCCGTGTTGCGTTCAACGCTCGTGTCATTCGTGCTCCTCGCCGCGCCCGTAATCACCTCGGCGGCGCAGTCCGCGCCGACGAGCATGGCCGCGCCGAAGCCGATCGTGTGGTCGCGTGATCCCAAAGCCGATTCGGCTTTTATCGCCGATTATTCGGCGCCCGGCATGCCCGCGGGCTATCGCCTGCGCATCGATCCTCAAGCCGCGTACAAATCGGCACTGCGCTACTCCCGAGCCGAGGGCTCGTTCGCCATCAGGGCCGGTCCCGGACACATCGCCTATACGCCCCGTGATACGGCGTCCGGCAGCTACACGGTGACGGCGACCGTGACGCAGCGCGCCCGCTCGAAGCTCAAAGATGCGTACGGCGTCTTCGTCGGCGGTCAGTCGTTGACGACAGCAAAACAGGCCTACGGCTACTTCCTCATTCGTGAGAGTGGCCCGCTAGCGGCCGGCCGTCATGTCGAGCGTTCCCCCTTCTCATTTAACGCGCTCCCAGCGCACGCTGGCCGCAGTCCTCACGCTGCTGTCGCTGTTTACCGCCATGGGTACGGCACAGGCGCAAACCGTACCCGCTCCTGTTGCCGTGGGTAGCAGTGCGCCCGATGCCATGCTCCGCACGCTGGATGGCACTGCCGTGTCGCTGAAGCAGGTAATCGGCGGTCGTCCGGCTCTGCTCGAGTTCTGGGCCACGTGGTGCAGTACCTGTACCGAATTGGCACCGACGATCGCGTCCGTCGCCGAGCAGTATCGCGGCCAGCTTGTCGTAGTGGGCGTGGCCGTGGCGGCCAACCAAACGCCGACGCGCGTACAGCGCTACGTCAAGAAACACGGCCTGCCTGGTGTTCATCTGTTCGACACCGACGGCGCGGCGCGCGATGCGTTCGGTGTACCCGGCACCAGCTACGTGGTGGTACTCAATCGCGCGGGAACCGTGGTCTACATCGGCATTGGCGGCACCCAGAATCTGGACCGTGCCGTGCGCGACGCCCTGCTGCCGTGAGTATGAATCGACGTTCCTTCCCGTACCGAACCAGCGCTTCGCTCATGCTGTGTGTGGCTCGCCGGCGGTGGCATGCCACCCACGCCGGTTTCGGTCCGCTGGGAGCTGGCGACCGATGCCTCCATGCGCCGCATCGTCACATCGGGTATCGCCACGGCCACTCCGGAGCCCGGCCACTCGGTGCACGTCGAGGTCGCAGGGCTGGCGCCGCAGCGTGAGTACTTCCCGGCGGCCTTTCTCCCTCGTCGTGCGGCAGCGTTCCAGCCCTTCGATGAGAACATGCCGCTTCGGCACACGTCCGTCCTAACGAGGCCCGACATGCAGAGCTTCCGTACCGTCGCGTACGGCCAACGCGCTCACGACGTCGACTGCGCAATGGAACATCGTGGCCAAATATTCCGCACAGACTGACCGCCGCACCGCCGGCGTCAAAGTCGATCCTGCTGCTCCAACGGCCGCATCGCGTTCCGGCTTCCGCCAATGTGTAAATAAGACTCTCGCCGATCACGCGAAAGTTTTCGCAACTCGTCTCTCCTTTCCATTCTGTAGCCGGCTCATGTTGCTCCATCGTCTTCGCCTGCAACTTGGCATTCTCGGCGTCGTGCTCCATTGCGTCACGTCGTCTTTGTCCGCACAGGCGCTGCAGGTTCCCGAACCCACCGACCTCACCCGCCGGCACCTGGTCGCCCGCCGAGCCGCCACGCAAATTGTCGTCGATGGCCGCCTGGACGACGCCGCGTGGCGTACCGCGCAGGTGGCCGGCGACTTCACGCAAGTGCGACAGGATTACGCGCCGACCACCCCGTATGCGTCGGAGGTGCGTGTGCTGTATGACGACGAGTTCCTGTACATCGGAGCCTTCAACCGCGACAGCCTCGGACGCGACGCGCTCCGTATGCAGGACTTGCGTCGTGACTTCGAAAGTTCGGAGAGCGATCTGTTCGCGGTCACCATCGGCGCACTCGGTGATCATCGCACGTCGTTCCAATTTCAAACCAGCCCGCTCGGCTCGCAAACCGATGTGCAGGCGTTCGACGGCGGAAACGTCTCCAACGTGTTCTGGGATGCGATGTGGCGTGTGCGCACCACACGCAGCGACAGCGGCTGGGTGGCAGAGTTCGCAATCCCGTGGCGATCATTGCGCTACAGCCCC
>JBBQUH010000084.1:0-12884 GCA_038212625.1 Gemmatimonadales bacterium
TGCGATGCGACGTGTTGCGAGTGCAGTGTCTATGATGATGTGGATGACCGCGTGCGGCGGCGGAGGAGCGGACGGCACCACGGCGCCTCCACCGCCGCCCGCGACCATTGCCGTAGGCACGGTAACCGTCGCTCTTTCGGCTGCGCAGGTCACGGTGGGGCAAAGCGCAACGGCCACGGTAGAGTTATGAACGGCGGTCGGTGCGGTACTCACGGGACGTGCGGTGAGCTGGACGTCGTCGGCGCCCGCAGTCGCTGCGGTCGACGCATGGGGTCGATCACGGCGCTTGCGAGCGGCGCTGCGACCATTACGGCCACCAGTGAGGGTAGGTCGGGCACGGCGGCTCTGAGCGTGCTACCCGCGCCGGTGGCGACGGTGGCTATCACACTCGCACTACCTACGCTCACGCTCGGAACCACAACTACCGTGAGCGCCGTCCTGCGCGACGAACGCGGCGGGGTGCTCGCCGACCGGACCATTGCCTGGTCGTCCTCTGTTCCAAGTGTGGCCACGGTAAGCGCGACAGGCGCGATCACCACCGTTTCGGAGGGCGCCACCATCATCTCGGCTACCAGCGAGGGGAGGAGCGCATCAGCGACGCTGATCGTGCTGCCTATTCCGGTAGCCACCGTGAGCGTGGCCGGCCCAAGGTAGGCGACGCCTATCCGATCAGCGCCGTGGCGCAACTCGCCGATGGCACCGTGGTGGAGCGCCCGCTCTCGTGGTCGATCAGGGAAGCTGGGCGAGCGGTGGTCACCCCGGATGGTGTGGTGACGCCATTGCAGGCTGGCGCTTTTAGCATTGTGGTGACCATCGATGGCGTGCCGTGGACCGCAGGGTACAGCGCCTACGATTGGGAAGTGTTCGTGTCGTGAAGCGGCACGTTCTTCTTCCTCTGGGTGCGCACCCCCCACATCATCACCGAAAGTGGCTCGGTGGCGTATGCATTCGACAACGCATCACCGGTCGGCGCCACTTGGCGCGAGCTATCGCCAGACTTCCGTACGCTCTGGCACCCTGGGTCGAATAGCAGCACCAAAGCGTTCGTGAGCCAGATCTCTGCGGCTCGGCGTTTCGGGTTCGCGTTCGGTGAGTTTCTCGGCGCAGCCAAGGCCACCATTTTCCGCGTGACCGGCATGGCGCCACTGGTGGCCCCGCTCTTTAGCCTGTGCCCGAACAACGCCATCATGGCGGATCGTACGAGTAACGGTGTTGTTGCGGATACATCGCGTCTGCTGACCCAATCGCAAATGGCCGCTGAGATCGTGGCGCAGTACGAGACCGCGCGTGGCGGACCGGTCGCCGAACGTCTTGCTGACGACGCGGTGGCACGCGCGGTGGCGGGAGCGGTCAGCACGCCGCGCTCGGCGCTCCTCACGGCATGGCCGACGTGGACCACGACACCGCTGGAGAGCAAGCGAGCCACGCGACCGCGGTAGCGATAGAGCGGTAAGGCAGTGGAGAGCTCTGTACACTCTCATGCAAACCCGGTGGTGGCATGAGACGGTGGAGCACTACGACACGCTACCGCAAAGCGCTCCGGACGTTACCGGATACGGAAGACTCGTCATGGCCGAAAGCGACGACACCAAGTCGCCGAACGAGTCGTTCTCGTTCGACCAGAATCAGGAGCGGTACAGCCTGTATGCCTTGAAAGCCTACGCGCTCCCGCGCGGAGGCCAGGCGCGACGCGTGTCCGGACACCACGGGGACAACCGGTGGCGCTAGTACAGCGACGTGAGATACACCAGTTTGGTTGGGTGCTTGAGCAGGAGAAAACTCATGGGCTCCGTGGTCAACACTTGCAACGGCAACATCGGTGCATCACTGAGCATGCGTGGTTTGTTTGGACTGCGGTTGGTCACTACGATGGCGTCGCCGCAGAGAATGACCCAGTCACGGCGCGGCGTGCCGCCGGACAGGGCGTAGGTCACGGCGGCGGCTTTCGCGTCCTGCGCGAGGGTTGCCGCCGGCTGGCGCGTGGGAGCCGTGGTGGCTGCGGTGGCGGTCCAGGTCCAGTCAACCAGTGTCACGTGTCGCAACCGCTGCGGATCCGCCACGAGTAACGACGCGCGTATGGTGCCGTCGGCCGCAATCCAGAGCCCCGGTTCCGACTGCGGCAAGAGCGCGGCATCGGTCACGGTGGTGTTCGCGATGACGCGACCCGCTTGGACCAGGAAGAGGTACACCACGCCTGATTGCTCGGCGGCAAACACCGCGGTCATCAAGTTGTCGCGGGTAATCCAGGCCCGTCCGCCAGCCGCGGGCATCGGGAGCACCGTTTCCCACACCGTGGCCGGTGTACCCGTCCGCGGTACCTGGGTGAGCGTGACACGCGCACCGTGCCAGCTGACAAAATGCGCCATCGCATCGCTTGTCATCACGGCGGGGCGCACCAAGTGTCCCTCGCCGACATCGAACATGATGGGTGATGCCTGCACCTCCTGCACGCCGACCGCCTGATCACGCTGCCAGACGTAGCGCGGCGACACCATCGCGCTGCGGCGGTCGAAATTGGTCCACAACGCCGCTACGCTGGTTGCCGTCGGCACCGGGAAGACCTCGACGAAGTACCGCTCCGGGGGGGACTCGAGGCCGGGTCGCGCCTCACGAAAAACCCCCTGATACAGGCGGCGGTCGCTGTCTGTCGCCGCGAGTACCACCGCGCGCATTCCCGCCGAGGTATTCACACCAGCCTCCGCGATCAGCTGCGCAGAGAGTGCATCGGCCTTCTGGATGTCAAAAGTCAGGACGTTGGACGTGATCTGTTTTCCTTCCCACCGCATCACCGCGCGCAGCGTGTGCGTACCAGGCGTCCAGGTGGTGGCGTACTTGTCGAACTCGAGGTTCGTCGATTCATCGCCTCCCGCCGGGATCGACACCAGCGGCGGATCACCGGCCGGCCGCCGGCCACCCGCCATGCCGTAGTGCGCCACGAGGTCCTTCGCGAAGGATGGTCCGCTCAGCTGGTAGGACAGGATCTCATTGCGGCTGTCGGCAACCTCCGGTACGGAGACCGCGCTCGATGCCGGGTTCGAGATGATCAGCTCCGCGCCCAACGATTCGCCGGGAATAAATCGCGTCTTGGCCATCTTCAGTTCGAGTTCCACCGGTGCTCCTTTTGCGCGTGATGATTCCGACGGGCGCTGACAGCTCCCCGCCGTACAACACAGCAATAACGTGACGCTGGCCCATCGCATCATCACGGATGCTTCCCATCGGGGCTGAGTGCACTCTTGTCCCATCCGCGTAAGCGCAGCTGACAGAATCCGCAGAAGGCACGCGTATTGGCAAGATACGACATCACACAGTTCTTGACCTTGCGGTCATGCGCGTCGTAGTCGTTGAGTTTGTTGGCGTCGTCATTTTCGCCTGAGTATCGCGGATGTGGCAACATCATCAGGTGGCCGATCTCATGCGCCGGCGTTGCCGAGGGCCCCTGCTTCGCGGAGTATTGCGTTGATGGGGCCGTCCACAGGAAGGCGCTCTTGTTCCGGTCTCCTGATGGAAAGTCCGCGGCCAACCCGTCGGTGTAACTGTTGAGCTGTGCGATCAGGTTGGGGTTCATCGAGAAATCGACGTGGAACATCGAGACCCCTTTGTCCGCCGGGAGCTTGTGATCGAAGATGACAATCAAAGCGTCGAGGGCAAGGCTCTGGCACTGACCGGCATACTTCGCCGCGGTCTCCACGCCCTCATTGATGAGGAATTGATTCAAGCCGCCGGCGTAGCCCGTGAAGTCGAAGGTCCCGACGTGCGCCTTGAAGCCCGCGTACGAGCGAAACTCGATGCCGTGCTGGCCGGATGCATGTTGATCAGTGGCCGGATCGATGAAGTATTGGTCGAATCCGCTCCATCCGGTGTAGATGGCCGTCATGTGCCCATTCCACTCCCCGCCCGGATAGTTGGTGATTCCACCCGATAGATCTTCGACATCGACGAATGATGGCTTGTACAGATCGTGGATGCCGCTGAACGACACGGTGGTCGCGCCGTTCTTGGTCATGTAGCGGCGGAAGTGCAGTTTGCGCCACACCGAAAACACACCGCTCTCCATCTTGAGCGTCTTCTCGATCTTGAGTGGTGCCTCGTCCTCGATGTCCAGCCGCGGCGTGCGTGTCTTGTCCTCGATCTCATGCGCGGCGTACACGGTCAGCTTGTATGCGTCGCCTGCCATGCGTGAGGGCTGAAACAGCACGCCCGTCTTCGCGGCGAGCTTTCCCTTGCGCCAGGCCTTGCTGTACGCGGCCCATTTTCGTTTCTTGTCGACCTTCGTGACCTCGAAGGGAAAGGTGCCGTCGGTCAACACATCGGCTGCGGCGTACCCCGGGCGCGCAGGCAACACGTACGCGGTGTCATCGCCGCGCTTGCCGCCCCGACGTAGATGGCAATTGAGCCCTTTGGGCTTCGAGGACTTCTTCTTGTACTTCTCCGCCTTGGCCACGAAGGCGTTCGATGATTTCGTCGCCTTGCTTTCCCAATCCCAGAGAAACCGGGTATTGCCCAGCGCTTTCGGCGCGAGCACCGCCGTGCCACTGGAATCGCGCACCCACACCTTCGCGAATACGGCAATCTCCGGGCCGTCGCCCCATTCGGTCTTGTACAAATCGAACATGTTGTTCGCGGTCATATCGGTATCGCTACGCTTGAAGAGATTACTCTCCAGAAAGATCTCGCTCGGCGCACTCTCAGTACCCGCGGTGGGGTCACCCGCCGCGGCTTTCAGATCCACGAACGGCTTGCGTTTGGCCACGTCAGTGGTCACCGCCTCATCCGGGCCCCATTCGAGTTCGAGCTTCTCGATGAGCACGTGGAAGTACGTCCACGCTACCGGAGACCGGCACACACCCTCTCCCTTCACGGTCAGCTGCAGCTTGTACGGCGAATGCTCGGTGGTCAGGTAGCCATCAGGGAAGTCGGTGGTATCAGGCCCGATCTTGCCATCCCAATCCTTCGTTTTACCGGCCACGCCGTCGGTGCGATCGAACTCGAGTTCGTGTTCGCCGTCGAACAACTCCTCATCTTTGAGCGCGCGCTCCCAGATGGGCGTCTTGTCGAACCGCCGGAAGAGTTCAAGCTTGGCCTCGGTGATGACGGAGAACGGGTTGTACAGGTGGTACCAGAGCTTGACGGCATCACGCTTGGTCGTGTCCTCGGTCCAGGTGGCCTCCGTCCATTGGGTCCCGGGCGCAAAACAAAACGTATCGACGCCGCCATCGACCGGAGTTCGTCGCGGCGTGCTGTTTTTCGGCAGCCATGACTTCGAGGTCTTGTCATCGGCCTTCTTGACGCGCAACTCGATCACGCCATACTCGGGCACCACCAGCCGGTTGCCGTGGGTCTGATCGTGGGCGCTGCGCGCGACGAACGCGGTTCGGGGAATCTTCATCGTGGATCACGCCACGACGCACGGAACGGAATACGCAGCAGATCACGCATCGTCGTGGTCCGCCTGCAGGTTACTGAGCAGTCCGTGAATGCTGCCTGACGGTGCCTTGTCACCCTTGAGCTTCTGGTAGCCCTTGATCACAGCTTTGGTGGGGTCATCGGTTGCGGTTTTCGCTGTGGGATCGGGGAGCTTGCACCCGAGATTGTTGAGTCGCTGCAGACCGCCGCGCACCGCACTGTGTGGTTCGAGAGAACCCACGTTCAGCGTAATCTCAAGCTCGAGCGGCATACCATCACCGACGTCGAGCTCGTCCTCGAACTCGCGCGCGACGATCGCCGGCGGATGTGCGGGCGTCTTGGCCCCTGCGAGCTTGGCCAGCACGCTCGGGCCTTTCTTGCCGGTGTCCGGTTCAGACAGCGCCGGCAGCACGACGCGCAATATGCCCGACTTGTCCGCAGGGTCGATTTCCATCTCCAGCAGACCATTCGCTCCCACCTTTGACGTCTTCGCTGATCCCACCGTCAGTGAGCACGAATCGACCTTCGGCTTTTTGCGCTCGACATCCACCAGCCACACTCGGAACATCGTCTTTTGCCGGTCGATCAAGAACGTGGTGTCCTTGTCAAGCGACATTGGTAGCTTCTTGGCGACCTTGTCGGGCACCTGCAGCGTGCCCCCTTCTTCCAGCATATTGGGGTTTAGCCAGCGGGTTGTGTTGTCGGCGTGTTTATAAATGGTCAGATAGTTGTAAAAGCCCCGCTCTTTTGCGACGCTGCACAAGCAGTCGCCCGGCATCACGGTGTGGGTCGGCATGGGTTCCTGCTATTCCGCGTGCCACTCATCGGGATGCACATCGGTCAGCGAGAATTCGTAGCCGCCCGCTGGAAGTCCTGTCGACTTCAGGACGCCACCGGCCACCGGACCGGCGTTCTTCACCGCCCCGCCTTGTTCGATGACGGCATCAACGCTCGGCACGTCGCGTTTGTCGTCCTTGAATCGCACTTTTGCGGCGACCCAGTGCTGTTGACACGACGCACCGCCGCTTGGCGCCGGTTTGTTCGCCCCACTCAGTCCACCAAGTTTTCCCTTCGATCCACCGGCCATGGTCAGTCCTCCTGCGCGTCAGGTGCATCAGACGCGCCAGCAATCTGGTCGTATGCAGTGTCCGCCCGATGGTTTTCACTGTTCCGGTGCTCGGCCTCCGCTTCGTCGGCCAGCCGCGCAATCGCACCACGCCGGAGCTGTTCAATCAGGTCGCCGGGTGTACCGCGATGGGCATCGCGCAGTGCAGCGGCCCACGCGTGCTCCGGACGTGCAAGGAACGCATCGCCGAGGCAGACCTCGAGCGATAGATAGGCGAGCAGTTGATCCCGTTCGAAGCCGAGCGCCATCGCCCGATCAGTGCCGTCTTTTACAAGCTGTGCCCACTGGGCCGTACCAGCCGACGCGAATTCGTCGGGGAAGAGGTCACGTAACTGACCGTCGAGCCATGAGGGCAGCATCGCATCAGCCATCAGCCGCATCTGTGGGGCACGAATGGTCAGCATCTGGTACGAGTCATCTTTCCGGGACGGTGCAGAAGGACGGTGCGCTGGCGAGGATCAGAATCGAGCATCAGAGGGCAGACTATGTTCATTTGCACCCGCGAACGAACGAACGCAATAGCTGGAGATCGCCACAAGCCCCATCGCTGCGCACTTTCTCCAACCTACTCCTAAACACTCCTAGCTACTCCTACCCAGCGCCCCCGCGCGGCACATCCCCACCGCCTCAACCGGTTGCCGCCCGCCAGCCTTCGCCCTATACTCACAAGGCGATCAGTCCCCCGCCGGATCGCGTTCCGGTCATCCACCGCGAGTGTTGTGCCGCAGAATCTCCTCACAGGCAATCGCTACTGGCTCGGAGCAGTCGGCGCGGTACCGCCGCACGAACCCGCCGATGTGATTCGCACCACCGCCACGGTGTCGCAGATCCTGCGGCAGTGCGTAGGGGATGTGCAGGGGATGCGCGTGCTCCGTTCCCACGTGGCAGCCGCCCAAGGCACGGAGTACATCACGGCGTTGAACGATGTCGCGGTGGTCGATCGCGCGGTCGGGTTGGTGTGCCGCGGACGGTTGCGCATGCTGAGGCTGGTCCGCGAGTCAGCCGTTCGGCGCATCGCGGGGTCGTACACCCCAGGATCGGCGCCAACACCAGCGTTGGTGCAAGCCCCGCCGCCATCGCCGCCATCGCCGCGTCGTGCGCTAGAGGCCGAGGTTGCGCCGTCATTCAGCGCAGAGCTCGATGCCGCGGCACTCGTGGCGGTGCTGCTCGCCGCCTCGAAGGATGGGACGCCGTTCTGTGAAGAGTGCGCCCGCGCGGCGCGCGCCGCGTGACATGGTACGCGTGGACGATTACGTGATACGCGCTGATACGTACACGCGACTCCTGAGCACGCTCTGGCCCTCTGGCGAGTCGAGCGCAAACGATGTGTTCGCGGTGCTCGATGGTGCACGGGATGTGCGCATCGCCAGCCGCGTAGAGGGCTATCTCGACCAGAAGGCGTGCTTGTACGAGGGGACCCTGCCACGAGAGTTGCAGAAGGCCGCCCCGCATCTCCTGCGCTTGTTTCACGACGACTACTTCTGCCGGCAACTGTTAAAAGATGGCTGGGGCGCGTCCTGGGGCGTCTTTGCGATCGCGCCCACGTCGCTCACCTCGCTGCGGCGTCACTTCCGGAAGTTCATGGTGGTGCGCGGACCCACTGGTAATCGGCTGGTGTTTCGCTGGTATGATCCGCGGGTACTGCGCATTTATCTGCCAACGTGCACAGCCGACGAACTGCGCACAGTGTTTGGGCCCATCGAGGCGTTCATCGTGGAAGGTACAGAAGCAGGAACGGCGCAACGGTTGGCGTTCGACGGCGAACAATTGACGACGACACGCATTCAGTTGGACTGACGATCGGGCATTCGTTGCTGGCCGGTGTCGGTGTGTTGCGGTTCACGGCACCTACGGAGGTACCGGTTGGTTCACACCGACGACTCGGACATCGAGATGTGTCCGTACTTCACGAGCGCGACGAACACAATGCCACCTACCGCGTTGCCGACGGTGGCCAACCCAAGAAATCGCAGGTAGTCCGTGAACGGCACACCGGCCACGAACACGCCCATCAGTACCTCCACGCTGCCGGCGATGGAGTGATGCAAGCCCAGAAAATAGATTGAGCCAGCCACCAGCAGGATGATCAGAATCTGCGCCATCGTGTCGCGAGACGCCGTCACCAGCCAGGACACCAGACCCATCATCCAACCCGCAGCGACGGCGCTCCCGAAAATCACCAAGGCACTGAAGTCGGTGAGATGATGACTCATGCGCGCCACGTCATCCGGCGTAAACAGCCCGAGGCCCACGCCTAACGGCGCACCCGCTGCGGCAAAGGCCGCGGCGCCCACCAGATTGCCCACGTACACCAACGACCAGAGCCGTGCCACCCGTGATATCGTCGTGCGTCCCGACAGCAGCGGCAGCACCGCCAGTGTGGTGTGTTCGGTAAAGAGTTCGGAGCGCCCCAAAATCACAATGATGAAGCCAATGGCGTACACCATCGCGCCTATCAATCGCGAGCCCAGTGTATCCACCGGACTCGCCGCCAGCACTGACGCGACCATCAGCGGCCCAAATCCGACATCGAGGCCAGCGCTCACGGCAGACAAGAGCAGGCCGCGTGTCTTGCGCTCCAACTGCTCCTCGCCGACCGCGATTTCCTGCCGGAGGATCTTCTCAGCCGGCTTCGTCGCTTCCTCTTCCTCAGCGGAATGCAGCGTTTCGGTGTGCGGCCGCGTGGATGGCGTCAGGATGTCCTCTCCGTGTCAATGGCGAGCGTCAAGCGCGCAATTATTGGCGATCAAACCCTTGTGATCCGCAGTAGTGCACCACAACACGATCGCCCAAGCAAATGTCGCGGTTGTGGCCGTTGCGTGCCGTCTATCGTAGTTTCGATGGACCGAATTGTTCCGCAAGGCCGACATGGTACAGTTCGCTCGCGTGGCCATTCGGTGACCGACACATTCGCCGGGTAGGGCGTCGACCATCACGCGTGGAGTCGCTCGCCATGGAGGTGGCCGGCGCCACCATCTGGAAGCCCGCTGTCAGCAGCCAAGCCAAGCGGAAAACGCAGAATATTGCCGGCGAGATTCTCAGTCGCTGACTGCCGTGCCTTCGATCGTACCACGCAATGTACGAGGCACGGCAGCCGCATGATGGCACATCAGGGAACGAGCGTTGCCACAGCGCGCGGATGTCCGTACACCACGTACGCCAGCCACGTGGCGTCGCCATCCGCGCGCGCCTTCGAACGGGCTTTGGCAACCGCCTGTGACAGCGTCACGCTCTTCGCCTTCCCCGACAGAAACTGTGCGTAGAACTCTTCAATGAACGCGCGTGCCGGAACATCGCCCACCGACCAACTCGACCCAATGAAGACCCCAGCCCCGCCAGCTACAAACGCTTCGGCAAAGCCACCAATTCCCTTGAGACCGTAACCCGCGCGCGCGCTCTGACAGGCGTTGAGCACCACGATCGGTTGCTTGCCCGTCGCCTCGTCGTAAAGATCTGCTTCGCGACGCACTGTATCGGCCATCACGTTCTCCTCGCTCATCGAGTCGTCACTCCGCAGTTTACCCGGCATCTCCAGCGAGGCGGAGCCGATATTGGTTGACTCCGCAGTGCCGTGGCACGCGATATGGAGCAGGTCAAAGTGCCCCGGCTCGCTGATCAACTCATAGATCGACTCCGCCTCGGCGGTGACCGGCTTAGCCTGGAACCGCGCCGTCACCATGTCGAGCTCCGCCTGCGCTTCCGGTAACTCATGCCCTGCTTCGTACTCAGGAATGACATACCGTGTCTTCTTCTTGCTGATCGTCAGCTGTTCCGGCGGATAGTCATGCATCAGCCAGCGGACCACGCCCAACTCACCAAGAAATGCCGACTCATCGGTCGGTTTCCGCTTCGCCGGATCGCGCAGGTATACCAGCTCCCACGGAATGAACGGCTCTGACGAAAGCACCTGCACGCTATTGATCGCGTCCCGATGCTTCCAGAGCAACTGACGTAACTCGAGAGGAAGCAGGTCGTCGAAAAGATCGGAGCCGATCGCACGCAGGTCGCGAGCGAAGGCATCCTTCTCCGAGCCGTGCTCCACCCACCGATCTTCAATGCGCGCGTACAGTTGGTCGATGTACGTCTGCGCGTCGGTGGTGAGCTCAGACGTCACGAACTCCTTCTGCACACGCTTTGTTGGTAAACGAAGCTCGAACCGATACCGCGCGCTGGTGCTGGTTGGGCTCATCTGGACGATACGCAGTTCGTTCATTGCGGCCGGGATCTCGGGGAACGATGCAACGTTCGCGTCACCGACGACTTCCCGACGTGCACCGGTACGTTGCGCCACCACCGTCATCTCCAGCGACAGCGTCACCAGCGGGAACGGCCCCTGCCGCACCTGCACCTTGATCAGCGCCTCGCCGGCCTCACGCCCCACCACATCGAATCGCAGCTCCGTTGGTTCGCCGGCCGATGGCACCGGAATCTCCACGCGACCATCACCCTCGTTGAGCATCGAGGTCTTCGTCATCGGCAGGCACTCCACAATCAACGGCAGCGTCGCCTTCACCTTGGCGGTTCGCGTTTGCTGTACCCCCGCAGTAACTGCCGCCAGCGCTTCGCGTGACAGTGTCACGGCCACCACGCTCGGGCGATCGATGACATACTCATCATCCGTGACAGCGCGAACATTCAGTGCGACTTCGGCGGCGGCGGGCTTGGCTACCGCGGGTTTGTCCGCTGAGGGCCTCGCCGCCGATTTCTTCGCCGTGGCTGTCGCGCGGCCACCACGCCGACGTCCCGGCTGCGGTTCCGGTTTGGCCATCGGCAGGTCGTCATCCTCCACGGCCGGCACCACCCGCATCGGCCGATCTTTGCCGATGACCACCGAGCGATAGCGACTCCCGAATGAACCCTGCAAGACCTTGGGCGACGTTCCGGCGTCGAGTGCTTTTGCCACTGGTGTAGGCCCGTTGATCACGGTGTCCGACGCTTTGGTTTCGCGAAGATTGAACGCGTCGTGTACCGTAGCCTGGTCCGTGAGAAACTCGCTGTGGAGCATCTCGGAGGCCGCGCTCCGGGGATGTGCATAGAGGTACGACACCGCCTTGCCCTCCCGATCGCGCGCACCGCGCTCAACCACCACCCAAGGCTTCTTCGACGCTTCAACGCGTCCGACCGCAGCGCCCACGAGCATGGTGCTACGGAGGACCAACGTGTCCGATGGGAGTTTTAACACGACGCCGCGATGTCCAGCGGTTAAGGCCTTCGCCGTTGCCGTCGTCGTCGCGCGCTTGGTCGGCGTCTTCTTCGCGCTCGCTGTACGTCGTCGCGCTGGTTCCGCCGCAATCGCGGGTGCGGCCAGTATCCCAAACCACCGGATCAGTGCGCTCGCGGTCGCTGCCTGGTGAAAATACGTGGTGTGGAACACATGACCATTCGTGCCGAAGTCCAAACGGTCTCTCACGAAAGCCCCGACCAACGGATCAATGTGCGTCATCGACTCCACGTGGACCACGAGGTCGTTCGGCTTGCCGTACAACTCGTCCGTCAGCTTGTCGCCGATGCGGAGCAACACACCCGCCGGCAGCACGTGCGGGTCGAGCTCTTGCGCGGCGGCGTCGGGATCGAAGTCCGATGTGATCGCGCAGTAGTACGTATCCGCTACCTCAGGTTGCCCCAGCTGCGCCTCATTGATGTACGCAACAAAGTCGCCAGTCGGATCCATGGCTTCCAGCCCAGGTACGGCGTTGCCCGTCTTGGCCGCACTCACCAGCCCCTTCAGCAGAGCGCCCACACCTTTCACCGCTTCGCCGAAGATCATGGCACCGTGCGTGAACTGCGGAACGTAGGAGACAATCCGCGAACCTGCCGCGGCAAGATTCGTGTACCGATCCAGGAAACGATTCCAGTTATTCGGATTCGCGAGCTCGGTGCCACCATTGGTGCACGCCACAAACACCGCACGGCGCACCGTAAACTTATTCGGATGACTCGGCAGGATCTCTTCAATGAGGCTTCGCAGTACCAGTCCGCCGCGTGAAAACGCGATCGCGTCGACGGTGGGTGGTTCCGTGAGGCCGAGTTGGTCGAGACGGGTGATGATATCGATCGCATTCTCAGTGGGCGTGACGCTGAGTGTTCGGTGATCAAAGCCGAGGATGAGATCGTAGTGCGCAAGGGCGCCCTCGAAAAACGCGAGGCCCGTGTCGTGGCCAGCCAATGCGCCGAAGCTGCCGATCGTCGAGCTGAAGGTGCCATGCACCAGCAGCAACACCTTGGCGGCGCGCGACGTCGGCAGGGGCAGCATATCGGTGTCCGCAAGCGTCACCCACTGCGACGGATCGGTGCCGACAACATGAACGAGTCCCTCGCGCACATTGCGTTCCTGAAAGCGCGCCAGCCCGGA
>JBBQUH010000085.1:0-12526 GCA_038212625.1 Gemmatimonadales bacterium
GACGCGGGTCGCACTGTTCTGCGGCGTCGCCGACGCTGTGCAGCACGCGCATGTTCGTCTGGTTGTACACCGCGACCTCAAGCCCGCCAATATTCTCGTGTCATATGACGGCCGGCCGACGCTTCTGGATTTCGGCATCGCAAAGCTGCTTGACGCCGATGAAGCGGAGGGCACGCGGCATCCGCCAACACTGGGCGACTCCCGCACGCGACCGGGATGGCAGCCGATGACCCGCGCCTACGCTTCGCCCGAACAGCGGCGTGGTGATGCACCATCAACTGCCAGCGATGTGTACGCGCTGGGCGTACTTCTGCATCTGCTCCTGACCGGGCGACTTCCCGTGCCCGGAATCCCGCCATCAACTGCAGTACGTCGCGGTGAAACCGTCGGCGGCGCGCAGGTGGCCGTTACGCTCGCGACGCACCGCGCCAGTACCCCGGTACGGCTCGCGCGCCAGTTGCGAGGCGATCTCGATACGATCGTGGCCCGAGCGATCGACGAGGATCCGACGCGACGCTACGCGACCGCCGATGCCTTCGCCGCGGATTGCCGCCGGCACCTGCACGGCCTCCCCGTGCTGGCACGTCGCGACTCCGTGACCTACCGGCTGCGCAAACTGGTCGCGCGCCATCGTGTGGGAGCGGCCGCCAGCGCGCTGTCGGTGTGCCTCGCTGTGGCCTTCACGTTCAACACGGCGCTGCAATCGCAACAACTCCGCATTCAGGCCGCTTCGCTGCGTCAACAGGCCATCACGTTACGCAGTGAACGCGATAAAGCCACAGAAGTCACACAGTTCCTGAAGGACGTGCTCGCGAGCGCGAATCCCTATCAGTCCGGCGCCGAGCCGCCCACGTTACGCGACGTCCTCGATCGCGGCGCGGCACACGTAGAGCGGCGGCTTCGTGACCGGCCCGAGATTCGTGCGCAACTCTACTCGGCAATCGCGCCCGCATACTTCGGCCTCGGCGAGTGGGCGCGCGCCGGCGACCTTGCCGAGCAAGCCGTGACACTCCGCCGTCACACCACGGAAGCACCGGATCCGGAACTTGCGCCATCGTTGGTGTACCTTGCCAACGTGCGCCTGAACCAACAGCGCGCCGCCGAAGCCGAGGAGCACGTGCGGGAGGCGCTCTCGATTTTTCGCGGCGGACAGCACGTAGGCGCTCGCGAACTTACGGCAGCTCTCAGTACGCTCGGTGCGGCACTGCAGAAACAGGGGAAACTGACCGAAGCGGGCGAAGTGCTCGACAGCCTGCTGCGCGGTGAGCAATCACGTCGCGTTGCCGACCCCCTGCGCGTGGCCCAACTCCAACGCAATCTTGCCCATGTACGGCGTGATCAGCGTCGATTCCCCGAGGCGATCGCCTTGTATGCCAAAGCGTATGCACAACACCGCGTCACGCTTGGTCACGATCATCCCGAGACGGCCAATAGTGCGGTGAACCTCGGCAACGCGTATTTGTTGGCCAACGACGTATCGCGCGCCTTGCCACTCCTGCACGACGGCGTACTCACCAAACGCCGCGTGCTCGGCCTCGCGCATCCTGACGTCGCCGCCGACCAGCTGACCTATTTACGCGCACTCGCCCGAGCCGGACGCACCGTCGAGACGAACCAACGATTCCACGAGGCGCAGATGGTACTGGCGCGCCTTCCCGAGCACCCAGCGGTTCGCCAGCCGTAGTACTCAACACGATCCTACTTGTTAAGCTCGACCTCTTCGGCGGCTGCTTCGACAACGGACTGCTCTTGGCAAACATCAACGGTACCGGCTTCGTCCCGGTCGCGCCCGTCATGTCAGGGTCGTCCAACGGATAGCGGGGCGCGATCTCCACATCTGGCGGTAGTCCGCGCGCAGGCCAGCGCGTATTCTGTGGTTTTCCCGACAATCAACAGACCACGTTCGTCAACAGTGTGTTCAACGCCACGCTCGATGCGGGTAGCAGAATGCAGTTTGCGTTTGAAGGCGCGTGGGACCGGCAAACGGTGAACAGTAGCGCGACCGCCTTGTCACCAATGGCGTGCTACTTCACCTGCAGCCCCGCGGCATCATAGCGCGCCACTTCGGCGCTGAGCGACCGCGCCGTGCAAAACGGCAGCCCGGTCGCGTCGCTGTTCGCATACGGCTCCAGCATGGCGGCGGTCTGCGGAAAATCTGTGGGAATCCAGGCGCGCCCCACCACCCATGCCCCCGCGGGCAGCGTCGCCGCCCACGTCGGCTGAGCACTCGCCACCATGGCACACAAAGCAAACGCGAGCGGGAGTGTTCGAGGCATGACTGGGCACATGCAGTAGCTAGCCATGCGCAGCGGCGCACCGCAAGGACGCGCGGAAGGAGCCCTCCAGCGTCGTGAGGCTGTTCCGCCGACCTTCCCGGTCAGCTGCCGGAGACCTCGCGGGTATTGTCACCCGGGTTCCGGTCGATGAGCAGATTATACGGATCGATGCCGGCGCGGGCAGGTTTCGTTGGCACCATGAATTCATAGCGCGCCGTGCCCGTCCGCACCCGCACTTTGCGGATGGACAGCGGCTCACCAATCCTCGCGCCGCGCCTGGCCTCCGCGAACACCCCAAGGTCCACCAGATCGTTCATCGCCACCTCGGCCTCCGTGCCGAGTGAATCGGCGTGTAGCTTCCGCGACGTCGCAGTAACGATCACCTTGTACTGACCATCCGCCTGCCTGGTGCTCGTGACGCTATCGGTCTTCACGTCCCAAATCGTGATCGTTTCCAGATAGTCGTTGAGCGCGTACTGCAGGGAGTCCGGGGTCACAGCACGCAGCTGCCGCATGAAGTCCAGCGTCGTGCCATAGGGAGGCCCCTGAAAGCGTCGCTCGTTGAGATACGCATTGATCGCCCCATGGAGCACGCGCTCCCCGAGCAGATCACGCAACGCAAAGAGCGCCAGCGATCCCTTGTAGTAATGGATATACGGCTGGGCATCGGTACGCGTGAGCGGACGCTCGACCTTACGCTCACCCGCACGCCCGCGCAGGTACATATCGAGTTCCGCGCGCAGAAACTTCTGCGTGAATGGTCGACCATGCAACTGCTCGGTGACGACCAGCGCTGCGTACTCTGAGAACGACTCCGAGAGCATGCCGTTCCCTTCCACGAACGCACTCATCCGCTGATACGGAAACCATTGATGCGCAATTTCGTGCGCCGTCACGAAATACGGAAGATCGGTATCCTCGACGTCGGTGCTGTCTACCCGCGCAACGAAACCGATAGCCTCGGAGTAGGGCACGGTATTGGGAAAGGACTGCGCGAAGCCGGCGTATCGCGGAAACTCCAGAATACGGAGCTGCTGATGCTGATAGGCTCCAAAGTCACGTGAGAACAGCGCCAACGACGCCTTCGAGGCGTCAATCATACGACGCACGTTGAAGGTGTGGTCGGGATGATGATAGATTTCGATGGTGATCCCGTTCCACGCGTCCCGCGTGACCGCCCAACGCGCCGACAGCACGGAATAGAAGTCCGGGATCGGCGCGTTCATGACGTAGTGGAAGTAGCGTCGGCCGTTTGACGTCCACTCGCGCTCCTTGTAGCCCGGTGCAATCGCGATTTGATCGGGCGCCGTACTCACGGTCGCATCGAACGCGATGAAATCACTGTGCGGAAAAAACTCCGCGCGGTTGAGGTACACACTGTCCGTGCGGGCATGCCCCTTACGCGCCTCTGGCAGCTTGTACTTCTTGCGCAACTCATCGCTGCTGAGCTCCTGATCCTCCGAATACCCCATCGACGGAAACTCGCCGCGGTTGAGAAAAGACCCGTTGGCGGCAATGGTCGTACTGACGCCGGAGTTCTCCAGGCCGCGCGATACCCAGCGCTGCACGAAGCGCATTTGCAGCGTGTCGTTCGGCGCAAGCGCCGAATCCAGCTGCACCATGTAAATGCCATAGGTAGAATCACTGGCCAGTGGGCGTACAGACCGTCCAAAAGTCAGACTGTCGAGCGAAACCTGCAACGTTCCGCGACGCGCTGGCACATCGACATACAAGGTGTCGAGCGGTCGTCCACTTTTGTTGACCAACGTTATCGTTCCAGCAGTGCGGGCCCGCAGCCGCTCCGGCTCGAGATCCACTTGCAAAGAGACAGCCACGACCCTGGGCAACGTCAGTAATTCAAACTGACGCCACGTGCGTTCATACGCGACAGCGCGCTTCTCACCCTCCGTACGCGATTCAAAACGGTTGAGTACACTCGCGTTGTAGTAGAAGATGCCACCAAACGCACTGGCGCCGAACGCGCCACCGGCCAATACGGAACGCGAGCCCCTCGTCAGTCGCGCGCGCCATTGGCCGGGTGCCCGTTGCGTGCCGCGATACCACGCAAGATAGGCCAGGCCGAGAATCAACAGCGCGACACTCAACCAGTAGCCATGCACGATAAGAAAACCCATGGGATAGGGACCCGCTCCATTCATATCGGACCAGCGATACGCCGGACCTTGACCGATCATGAGCAGCTTGTATCCCCAACCGAAATTCGCAATCACGACGGTGCTGAAGAAAATCAGGATCATGACGACGTGACCAATCGGCTTGCGCGGTACGACTGACTGGACCAGAAAGGCCAGCGCCACCATGACGAACCATGCGGGGTAGTCCACCACGAATACGTGCAGGAGGTAAGCCTGGAGATTGATGACGGGATACCCCTTCACCACCTGAACGAACATCCCCGCCACCATACCGGTCGCGGCAAACGCTGCCAGCAACAGCATCATGGCCGTGAATTTGCCGGTAAGCACACTGACCGTACGTACGGGAGACGCGTCGAGCACCTGATCCAACCTGACCTGACGCTCACGCCACACCAACTCGCCCACGTAGAACGTCAGCAGGACGATCGTGACCAATGCGCTGGCGTTCACGGCCGCACTGGCCATGAGCCAACTCAGGGGCCACGTACGGGACTGGCCGTCCTGATCCGCATACCACGCGCTCATAAACACGTTGATGAGCCCGATCGTCGCGATCGCCAGAAACGGCACGGAGCGCAGCAGTGACAGTGCGTGAAATCTGGTGATCGACCACCAGCCGACCAACGCGCTCGGTGCGCTCCACGCAGAGCGACGCGCAACAACCAGAGGCGCCTTGGCACGCGCGTCGCGCGCCGTCACCGTCACATCCGATGCCGTAAGCTTGGCACGACGACGCCAGCCCAGGCCCGCCGACTTCTCCAGTCGCACGAACCGGAACGCCACCACAAGCAGTACCGCGCCGACGCCCGCCCAGAGCAGCCGATTCGCGGCGAGAAATCCGCTCCACGGCAACACTAATGTGTTCTTTTCGGCGGGTGTCCAGTATCGCGTGACCAGCTCGAACGTGCGCAGTGCGAACGGATCGATCAGGTTGCCCAGTGTATCGTTATCGAGGGTCCGCGTCAGCGCTTCACCCACGCTCAATCCAACCAGCAACAGAATGCCCGTCACGTAGCCGGCAAACGCGCTGCGGGTCAGCGCCCCAACGGCAAACAGCGTGGCGCTTAAAAAAAACACGCCGGGAATACCGATCACCAGCCACGGCTGCACATAGTGCCACAACACCACCGGCTGCAAGTACGTCTCGTCAGCCCACGGCACGATCGATCCGACAAGCGCGCCGACCGGAACCGCACCGAACACCAACAACATCGCGAGAAACCCGGCCAGAAACTTGGCGCCGAGGTACCCCACGCGAGTCACACGCGTGGTAAACACCAGTTCGTGGACACCCGCTTCGAAATCACGGAGCACCGCCGAACTGACAAGAGCTCCCGTGATCACCTGACCGATGGCCAGCAACAGACCGAAGGTCTGCGCTATGGCAAACGGACTGTTCTTCTTCACCTTGCCGAGCGCCGCACCGACGGTACCGGCGTCCGTACTGGTTGAGAAGAAGGCCAGTAAAAACATGATGGCCACATACAGCCACGTCACTGGTCGGCGCAGATGCCCGCGCAGCTCGAACCGGAAGAGCGACCCGAACATCAGGCCTCCACCGGCACGCGGCCGCCGGATGCCTGCGCCAGCCGATGAAAGTACACATCCTCGAGGCCCGGCTCGACCTGTTCAAACCCGTCACCGGGGTGGTCGGCGCTGTAGACGTGGAGCACCGTGGCACCAGCCGCCAATCGGGCGCTGATCACCTCATAACGCGCTCGATAGTCATCGGCCTGCGAGCGTGGGACGGTCCGGCGCCAGATGCGACCGCGTACTTCGTCAAGAATTCGCGCGGGCTCGCCCTGCAGCACCACCTGCCCTTTGTTGATGATCGCCATCTGCGAGCACAGCTCGCGCACGTCTTCCACGATGTGTGTGGACAGAATCACCACGACATCATCACCGATGTCGGCCAGCAGATTGAGAAAGCGATTGCGTTCGGTGGGGTCGAGGCCTGCGGTCGGCTCGTCCACGATCAGCAGTTTGGGACTTCCCGCCAAGGCGATCGCGATACCGAGGCGCTGCTTCATGCCGCCCGAATACCCGCCGACGCTCTTCTTGCGCACGTCATACAAATTCACCTGCTGCAGCAGCGACGCCACGAGGTCACGACGTTCCCCACGTTCGGTCACGCCTTTGAGTGTAGCAAAATGATCGAGAATGGCCTCGGCGGGCATGTTGGGATAGAGACCGAATTCCTGAGGCAGATAGCCGAGCACTTCGCGCAGGCGTTCCGGTGCGGCCAACACGTCGATGTCGGCAAACCGTATCGAGCCACTATCGGGCGGCTGGAGCGTCGCGATGGTCCGCATCAGGGTAGACTTGCCGGCTCCGTTGGGCCCCAGCAGCCCGAACATTCCCGGCATAATGGTCAGCGAAATGTCGTGCAGTGCCTGGACGCCGTTTGCGTACGTCTTGGACAGGCGGTCGATGACAAGCGTCATGGAGGGAACCGGAGAGACAAAGGAGGACCGTACCTGATCGTGGCGCCAAACCCTACGCGGGGCCACCAAGGGGCGCAAGGGGCGCACATGGCGACCTCATGCGCCATGTTGGCGGCAACGACAGGCAGACACGACGTGCGCGTGGTGGCATTGCAATCGCTTCGAATGACCGCGCTGGCCTCTCAACACGACGCGAGGCTCCCCTCGCGGTGGGCGCCATCTCCCCACATATTTCACAAGGCGCCCTGAAGGCGAGGGCCCGGCCATGAGATCGTCAGACACGGAATCGGGCCCTTGGGCCCGTTTTTTATTGGGTCGATCCGCACCGGGGGCACACTCTGCAGAGCTTTACTCAAAACCCTATCGGCCCCATCTTTGGCGGAAAGAGTCAGTCCTGACGGATCGTTGGGCAAACACACCTCACGTTAGGACAGACGCTGCATGCAGTATCAAAACGTTTCAATCCTGAGTCTTGCGCATGTTGACGCACCGCACCGCGTCACGTCCGCCGAGATCATGGCGCAACTTACGGACACCACGCAACGGCTGGACATGCGGGCCGATCTGCTCGAAACCGCATCGGGTATTGTCGCGCGTCGCTATTGGGACGAAGGGTTCCAGCCCAGCCAGGCTGCCGCCCTCGCCGGCGAGAAGGCGCTGGAACAGGCGGGCATCGATCGCTCGCGCATCGGTATCATCATCAATACCTCGGTGTGCCGCGATTACATCGAGCCGTCCACGGCGTGCATCGTGCACGACCGCCTTGGACTTTCCAAGGATTGCCTGAACTTCGACCTTGGCAACGCGTGCCTCGGTTTTTTGAGCGGCATGCAGATGGTCGGCAACATGATCGATCGTGGTCAAATTGACTACGGTCTCATCGTGGACGGTGAGAGCGCCCGTTACGTGCAGAATGCCACCATCGCACGCCTCAAGAGCGCCGACACCACGCTACAGGAATTCCGCGATCAATTCGCCACCCTCACGCTGGGATCGGGTGCCGTGGCGATGGTCATGTCGCGCTCCGCGTTGGCCCCGGAAGGACACACGTTTCGCGGCGTGGTCAATCAAGCGGCCACGCAGCACAGCGGCCTCTGTCGTGGTCAAGTGGACAGTATGTACACCGAGACCAAGCCGTTGCTCACCGCAGGACTGACGCTGGCCACGGAGACCTTCGAACGTGCCCAGCGCGAATTCGGTTGGACCACCGGCCCGAATGCGAACGTCGATGAATACATCCTGCATCAGGTGAGTGGCGCGCATACGTCGGGACTGTGCAAGACGTTGGACCTTGACCTGAACAAAGTGATGGCGCTGTTCCCCGAATTCGGTAACATCGGGCCGGCCGCTGTGCCGATTACACTGTCCAAGGCCGCAGAAAGCGGCCGTCTGCACAAAGGCAGCCGCGTAGCTCTCATGGGGATCGGCTCAGGGCTGAATTGCAGCATGGCGGAGATCGTTTGGTGATGCCGGTCGATCCGGCGCTGTTCCCGTTTCAACCGCACTACTTCGACCGCGGTGCCGGGCTGCGGATGCATTACATCGACGAGGGCGCAGCACACCGCGGCCCGCCGGTCCTCATGGTCCACGGTAATCCCTCGTGGTCGTTCTACTACCGCCATCTGATCTCGGCCCTGTCGGGAACGCACCGCTGCATCGCGCCCGATCACATCGGCATGGGACTATCCGACAAGCCCGACGATGCCGCCTACGCCTACACCCTCGCGCAGCGCATCGACGATCTCGGCGCCTTCATCGCGTCGCTCAAGCTCACCGAGCCGCTCACGCTCGTCATGCACGACTGGGGCGGCATGATCGGCATGGGGTGGGCGGTGCGTCACCCCGAGCAGGTCGCGCGGCTGGTCATACTGAACACGGGCGCCTTTCCGCTTCCTGCAGAAAAGCCATTCCCATGGCCGCTACAACTCACGCGCACGGGGTTGGGCACGCTGCTGGTGCGCGGCTTCAACGCCTTCGCGTATGGCACCACAGTCATCGGCTGCCGTCGCCATCGCATGCCGGCCACCATCGCCCGCGCTTATTGCGCGCCCTACAACTCGTGGGCCAATCGTATCGCCACGCTCCGCTTTGTGCAGGATATTCCGTTGCGTGCCGACGACGCGGGGTATGACATCGTCAAGCACACGGAGGCCAATCTCCATCGCTTCAAGCACACCCCCGCGTTGATCGGCTGGGGCGGCAAAGATTTCGTGTTCGACGCGGCCTTCCTGCGGCAGTGGCAACAGCATCTCCCCAACGCCACGGTGCATCTGATGCCCGATGTTGGCCACTACGTGCTCGAAGACGCGGCCGACGAGCTCATTCCGCTCATTACCCGGTTCGTGCGGTCCACCGCTCACGCCGTCGCATGATGAGCAACGCCGGCGACGCCGCGATGTGCAACATCGCTGCGCACCTGCCGAAGATGGCGCGCCTGCAGCCCGACGCGCTGGCGGTGGTGTTTCCTACCGGGCGCGACCGGAACGGCACACGCACCTACGCGAGACAAACGTACGCCGAACTCGATCGGCAAAGTGATGTGATCGCAGCGGGACTGGGTAAGGTCGGTATCACGCGCGGCATGCGCACCGTGCTGATGGTCAAACCGAGCCCTGAGTTCTTTGCGCTGACGTTCGCCCTCTTCAAGGCCGGCATCGTGCCGGTGCTGATCGACCCGGGACTCGGCGTCGCGCAGCTCAAGACCTGCCTCGCTCAGGCTGAACCCGAGGCATTCATCGGCATCCCCGCCGCGCACGCTGCGCGCGTCGTGCTGGGGCTCGGCCGTAAGACTATTCGCATTTGCGTCACCGTCGGGTCGCGCTGGTTCTGGGGAGGCACCACGCTTGCGAAGGTGATCACGCTGGGAGAAACGGCAGGTACTGGCCCTGTGCTCGCACGGACCAACGCCGATGACATCGCCGCCATTCTCTTTACGAGTGGAAGCACCGGTATCGCCAAGGGCGTGCGCTACAGCCACGGCAACTTCGCGGCGCAGGTCGAACTGATACGCGAAACGTACGACATCCGTCCGGGCGAGATCGATCTTCCCACGTTTCCGCTGTTCGCGCTGTTCGACCCCGCACTCGGCATGACCACCGTCGTCCCCGACATGGACTTCACGCGGCCCGCCAACGTGGACCCCATCAAGATCAAGCACGCGATCAACGACTGGGGCGTGACAAATGTATTCGCCTCGCCGGCCCTGTTGGCCACCGTGAGTCGCCATGGTGTCGCCAACGGCGTACAATGGCCAACGGTGCGACGCATCCTCACCGCCGGCGCACCGGTACCGGCGGCAACACTCGAGCGCATGCACCACATGCTCGCCCCAGACGCGGAAATTTTTACGCCCTATGGTGCGACCGAAGCACTACCCGTAGCGAGTATCGGAAGCCGCGAAATTCTGGCCGACACGCGTGGGCGCACGGAGACCGGTGCCGGTGTGTGTGTGGGCCGAGTGGTGGCACCGAACGACGTGCGGGTCATTGCCATTACGGATAGTCCGATCACCGATTGGGCGCAGGCACACGAACTCGCGGCCGGCGAGGTCGGTGAAATCACCGTGGCCGGACCGACCACGACGTCGATGTACATCGGTCGGCCCGAGGCGACGCGTTCGGCCAAGATCCAACGCGATGGTACCATCGTGCACCGGATGGGGGACGTCGGCTACTTCGACGAGAGCGGTCGGCTCTGGTTTTGCGGACGCAAGTCGCATCGTGTTGCGCTGAGCGACGTAACGCTGTTCTCGACGCCGGTCGAGGAAATTTTCAATACACACGCGGCAGTGTTTCGCACCGCGCTGGTCGGTGCCACCGCGGGCGGCGCACGCGTACCGGTGTTGTGTATCGAACTCGATGCCGACGCGAAGGCGCGCGGCCCAGTGTTGGAACCTGCGTTATTCGCTGATCTGCGAACGCTCGGTGCGCCGTTTGCGCACACCAAGCACATCGCGCACTTTTTGATCCACCCCGGCTTCCCTGTGGACGTTCGGCACAACGCGAAGATCGGCCGCGAAATCCTGACCGTATGGGCACAGGCGAAACTGTCGTGATTCTGGTAACCGGCGGCAACGGGTTTCTCGGGAGCGCCGTGGTCCGGCAACTGGTGGCCCGCGGCGACCGCGTGCGCAGCTTCCAACGCAGTGACGCGCCGCAGTTGCGCGCGCTCGGTGTGGATGTAGTGCGTGCCGATCTGGCGGATGCGCGCGGTGTGTTGGACGCAGCCAAAGGGTGCGACGCGGTCATGCACATCGGTGCCAAAGCCGGCGTGTGGGGGCCCTACCAGGAGTACTACCAAGCAAACGTGGTCGGCACGCGCAACGTCATCGCAGCCTGTCGTGCCCATGCCATTCTGCGGTTGGTCTATACCAGCACGCCGTCGGTGATTCACGTCGGCGGCGACGTGGAAGGCATCGATGAACGCGCGCCGTTGGCAACGCACTTCGAGACCGCGTACCCAACCACCAAGGCCGAAGCCGAATCGATGGTGCTCGCCGCGAATGGCAGTACGCTCGCGACCGTCGCGCTACGACCGCACCTTATCTGGGGACCGAACGATCCGCAGCTCACGGCGCGCATCCTTGCGCGTGGCCGCGCCGGGCGCCTGCGCTTGGTTGGTGGCGGCGTGAAGAAAATCGACTCGGTCTACATCGACAATGCGGTCAGCGCGCATCTGCTGGCCCTCGACCGTGTCGCGCCCGGCGCTCCATGTGCCGGGCGGGCCTACTTCATTTCGAACGACGAGCCGATGCGCCAGTGCGATCTGGTGAACGGCATTCTCAAGGCGGGTGGACTGCCACCCTGCGAGAAATTCATTTCGCCCGGCGCGGCCTACGTGGTTGGCGCGCTGTTGGAGCTTGCGTGGCGCGTGATGCAACGCACCGATGAACCCATGATGACGCGCTTTCTCGCCAAGCAACTCGGTACCGCGCATTGGTATGATATTTCGGCCGCGAAGCGGGATCTGGGCTATGTGCCGTTGGTCTCGATCGCGGAAGGGCTGGCGCGATTGAAACGATCATTACTCACTTCGACAAGCCCGTGACCGGCGCCACCCAGATGTTGCTCTGCGGGTCCTGCAACGTGAAGTACAGGCGCCCCGCGTGCAGCGCGAAGTTCCGCGCGTTGAGCGCGTGCGGGAGCAGGGGATCATCGAAGCGCAGCACCTGTCGCAGCGTGCCGCCACTCACCGGCAGCGCCCAGATACCGCGCCGGTTCCGGAGGAGAAAGGTGCGACGATCCGTGGAGATGACGCCATTCCCGACGGGCCTGATTTCATCCGTGAGACCGCGCACCAGCTCGCGCGGCACGGCATTGGGGCGCTCGATGTCCACTGCCAGCAGCCGACCGTTGACCGAATCGCGCCCGACCAGCGTGCGGGCATCGAGCCAGGTGGGCTGAATCAGCACGTCCGGAAGCTGCACGCGTGTGCCCACTCCCCATCCGTCTGCGCCGCGTGTGGCCACATCCATCGCAATCGTGCGTCGACGTGTCGCGTCGCGCACCTGCCACGCCAGCCGCGAACCGTCCGGAGACCAGGTTGGGTTACGCTCATCGGGGCCTGTACCACGCGATACCTGCACCGGTTCGTCCCCGCCATCAGTCGATGCGACGAACGAGCGGCGCAATCCATTGCGAATCGTGTG
>JBBQUH010000086.1:0-12415 GCA_038212625.1 Gemmatimonadales bacterium
CCATGCCATCCGGCATCTCGCCATCCGGCATCTCGCCATCCGGCATCACGCCATCCGCCGCTGCGACATACTGCTCCGCCAGCACCCACGCCTGCTCCGCCACGAGGGTGGCGGTCATCAATCCATCGAGCGGGGCCGTCAGGAAACAGAATGCTTCCTGCTCGCCATGCTGCGCCGTGAAGTCACACGCGGTCCATCCAATGGCCATGGCCAGCGTGCGCGCCGAAAACGGCCAGTGATCCACGGTGCGTCGCGCCGTCTCACTGGCCATCACCACCTCCAGCACCGCACCGGGGTGCGCGCTGAACAGATTGGGCCCTTTGAGCCGTCGCGATCCGGTAATGGCAGGCGACGGGAATTCAGGACCTTCATCCACGCCGGCTGACACGCCGCTCGCGACATCGCTCATACCGTCAATCGCTCGCCTCAGGCGCGAGAATGACACCCCGTTCATCGCGCACCAGCACAACATCATCCGATGCGGCGTTCCAGCGTGGCATCGGCACCTCAACGGGGCGCGTCGACGCGGGCTTGGCCGGCTCCATATCGTCAGCCGGCGCCTCTTCAGTCACCGCTGCACGCGGTACCGCGCGCGCCGCACGCGCGGCGGGCACGACCAGCGCGTCAGCGTCGGGACGGAAATTCACGATCTGCTTCCAGCCACGTGCCAACGCGTCGGCGAACACCAGCAGCAGATCACCCGGGCGTGCCATGCGCAACGCGGCGGTGATCGCCTGCTGCTCATCCACAATGAGCGTGATGTGATCCGGCGGCACGCCATGCGTCATCAGCGTGTTGCGCAGCATCTGCGGCACATCATCATCGCCCCGCCCACGGCGCGCATCGTCGCGACGGCAGATGTAGTGATCGAATCGCGCCTCCGCTGCAACCTTCGCGATCGCCTGTACGTCCTCGTCACGCCGATCACCAGGCGCCGACAGCACGCACAACCGGCGACCGGTGGGCGTCATGCGATTCACGAGCTGACAAAGCGCCGCCACGGCATGCGCATTGTGCCCGTAGTCGAAGAGCACCTTGAACGGGTGCTCGTCGTACACATTGAGCCGCCCCGGTGCCTGAAAGAATGTAGTGTCGAAGGTGCGCAGTCCATGCCGGATATCCTCCAGCCGCACTCCCATTGCAAACGCCATTGCCGCCGCGAACATCGCGTTCTGCACGTTGAAGGTGGCGCGCCCTTCGAGTGTGGCCGGAATGAGATGGGTCCACAACAGCGGAATGTGTGCGCCACGATCATAAATGGTGATCATCTGGCCATTTACGCCGGCCTCGAGCGCGATGGCCCGCCCACCCGCGCGAATGTGCTCGCGCACCAGATCATGCGCGGGATCGATGGTCACGTAACACACATGCTTGGCCTTCGTGTACGCCGCCATGCGCAGCGTATGCGGATCGTCGGCATTGAGCACCGCCGTATCGGTGGCGATCTCCACCACCGTGCGCTTCACCTCGGCCAGTTGCTCGAGCGTCTCGATGCCCTTCTGCCCCAAATGGTCCGGCTGGATGTTGAGCACCGCGCCCACATCCACATGCCGCATGGCCATCCCGGCGCGCAGCAGTCCGCCGCGCGCCGTTTCGAGCACCGCTACTTCTACTGCCGGATCGCTGAGCACAATACGGGCGGAAGTAGGGCCGGTCATGTCGCCCTCCACCGTACGTTGGCCGTCGATGTAGACGCCGTCGGTAGTGGTGAGCCCGACACGCTTGCCGGCGAGCTTGTAAATGTGCGCCAGCAAACGCGCCGTGGTGGTCTTGCCGTTCGTGCCGGTGATCGCCGCAATGGGAATGGTGCTCGGCGCCCGGTCAGGAAACAGCATGTCGATCACCTTGCCCGCTACGTCGCGCGGACGGCCTTCGCTGGGCGCCATGTGCATACGGAATCCTGGCGCCGCGTTCACCTCGCAGATCGCGCCACCCACGTCTTTGTACGACTGCGTGATATCGGGCGATAGGAAATCCACGCCACCCACGTCCAAGCCAATTGCTTGAATCGCGCGTACCGCCATCTCCGCGTTATCCGGATGCACCACGTCGGTCATATCTACCGCCGTACCACCCGTGGACAAATTGGCCGTGAGCCGGAGATACACCGCTTCACCGGCCGGCGGCACCGTGTCCGGCGTGTACTGCAGCTTTGCCATGAGCCCTATTGCCTGCTCATCGAGCTCCAGCTGCGTGAGCACCTTTTCGTGTCCGATACCACGTCGCGGATCGCTGTTCACGATGGCCACCAGTTCGGCAATCGTATGCGTACCGTCGCCTACCACCTTGCCCGGCTCGCGCTTGCTCACTGCCACCAATTCACCGTTGATCACCAGCATGCGATGATCGTGGCCCATGATGAAGCTCTCCACGATCACGCTGCGCGAAATATCCGCCGCGCGCACATATCCCGCCCGCACCTGCTCCTTGTTCACGAGCTCCACCGACACCCCGCGGCCATGATTGCCGTTGTACGGCTTCGTGACCACGGGAAACCCGATGCGCTCCGCTGCGTCGGCTGCGCGCTCGGCGGTCTGCACCAAGCGCTGCCTGGGTACCGGCAGGCCGAGTTTGGCCAGAATACGGTTTGTCTCTTCCTTGTCGGAGGCCAAGTCCACCGCGATGTGCGACGTGCGTCCGGTGATCGTGGCCTGAATGCGCTGCTGATTACGACCGTAACCAAGCTGAATGAGGCTCTGATCATTCAGCCGCAGCCACGGAATATCGCGCGCCTCGGCGGCGTGCACGATGCTGGCCGTACTCGGTCCCAAGGCTCGCCTTTGCGCGTAACGGATGAACGTGTCGCGACGTGTCGCCAGGTCGAACGACGGATCAGTCCCTTCCGGGCGCAGCGTCTCGGGCAGGAGATCATGCAGCAGATCGAGTGCGACCTCAGCCGCTTCGAGCCCCACGTCCTCCTGCTCGTATTCGAACACCACATCATACACACCGGCGCGCTCGGTTTCGCGCGTCTTACCGAACGTGACCTTCACACCGGCCACGTTTTGCAATTCAATCGCCACGTGCTCCAGCACATGGCCCAGCCACGTGCCGTCGTCTTCGGTCATGCGACGCACGAACCCACCGGGCACGCCGTATGAACAGCCATGTTCGCGCAGCCCCGGCAACGCCAGCAGCAGCGCGTCAACAAAGCCGCTCCCCAGCTTGCTCGTGGGCCAGTCTTCGAGTGGTCCGAGATCGAGCACCAGCCGGATCACGGGGAAATGCGCGTAGTGGCTCGGTCCGACGTAGACCGAGCGATCAAGAATTTGCATGGCGGCCTATTGCCCGGTCAGAAAAGTGTCGTGCAGCGCAGCGGGCGATGCCAGCCGGGTGTGCAGATTGAACGTGGAGCCTACGCCCAGCACGTGAATGCGCGCCCCGATGATAGTGATCGGGTCACCCGGCTCAGCGTCGGCGATCGATGTGAACTCCACATCGGCGGGATCGATCACTGTGACGGTACTCGCGCCAATGACTTCCGCGGTTTCGTCGGGGGCGATGAAGGCGGCTGTGTCTTCGTCCACACCGAGACCAATACAAAACGGATTGTACGCCAGCGACGTGAGCAAACGTCCAAGCCGATCGCGCTGCCGGAAGTGCTGATCCACGATGATGCGATTGGTCAAGCCCAGTCCGGCGCACATGGTGACCATACCGGCGCGCGGCGTACTGCCCTCGGCGCCGAATGCGATCATGTGTTCACTGAGATACGCCGCCCCGGCGCTCGTACCCGCCACGTGCACGCCGCGCGCGTTGAGCACGCGGATCAGCTTGGCCACCGGGGTACCACCGAGAATGGTGGAGAGCTTGAGCTGGTTGCCGCCCGTGAGGAACACGCCCGTGGCGTCGCCGAGCCATGCCAACCAGTCGGCATCATCACAGTCGCTGCGACGATCGAAATTGATGGACTTCGCAGCCTGCACCCCGTGTCGCTGGAAGGCCCGCTCATAGAACGTGCCCATGTCCGGCTCGTTCGACGCCGTGGGGATGACGGCGATGCGTGCACTCACGCCGCCGCTCAGTTCCACGAAGCGATCGATGATACTCGGGGCCATCAGCTTGCCGCCGATGGGGATGATCCAACCGCGCATAGTGAGGGCCGAAGGGTGAAGTGAGCGGAGTCTCTCCCTGTGAAACGTAACGCCCGCTGGCGGCGGCAGGTAACACGGGTCCATGTTGCGGGTCATGCACACGTCCTCCTCTCTGCTGCTGCTCCGCAATGCCACGGTGTATGCGCCCGAGTCACTCGGCGTGCTCGATCTGCTCATCGGCGGCGGTCGGCTGCTGTGGATGGGCCCACGTCTTGACGGCTTGCCGTCAGCGCTCGGCGCCGAGGTGCTCGATCTCGACGGGCGCATCGCGATCCCCGGGCTCATCGATGGGCACGCGCATCTCACGGGGGGCGGGGGCGAGGCTGGCCCCGACACGCGGGTGCCGCCGCCGTTCCTGTCGCAGTACACGCTGGCCGGCGTGACCTCGGTGGTGGGGGTGCTGGGTACCGACGACGTCACCCGGACAACGGGCGAGCTCGTGGTGACCGCGCGAGGGCTTATCGCCCAGGGGTTGTCGGCGTGGTGCCATACAGGAGGGTATCACCTGCCGCCGGTAACGCTCACCGGCAGCGTGCGCAGCGACATCACCCATGTGGACCGCATTATCGGCGTGGGGGAGCTGGCACTGAGCGATCATCGCTCCAGTCAGCCCACGGTGCAGGAGCTATTGCGCGTGGCCGCCGACGCCCACGTGGGCGGGCTCATGACCGGCAAGGCGGGCATCGTACATCTGCATCTGGGTGACGGGGCGCGGGGTCTGGAATTGGTGCGCGAGGCGCTCGCGACCAGCGAGCTACCGCCGCGCGTGTTCAATCCCACCCACGTGAATCGACGCCGCGGGCTGTTCACCGAGGCGCTCGCACTCGCTCGCGGGGGGTCGTGGGTGGACATCACGGCGTTCCCCGTGGGCCCCGAGGAGGACGGATGGAGCGCTGCCGACGCGCTCGCGCAGTACCTCGCCAGCGATGCCCCGGCTGGGCGGGTGACGGTGAGCAGCGATGGCGGCGGCTGCCTGCCGGTGTTCGACACCGAGGGTCGGGTAGAGCAGATGGGCGTGGGCGATGCGGGCGCTCTGCTGGCCACGGTGCGCGAGTTGGTCGCGCGCGGGCTGCCGCTGGCGCAGGTGCTGCCGGCGTTCACGAGCAACGTGGCCGACCTGCTGCGACTGTCCGGCAAGGGTCGCCTGGCGGTGGGCGGCGACGCCGACTTGGTGGTACTCGACACGGCGCTTGGTGTGGCGCACGTGCTCGCGCGCGGGGTGTGGCACGTGCGCCACGGGCAGGCGGTACGGCGGGGGCTGTTCGAGCCGCGGTAGATTTCTCTTTACTTCTTTATAAATTTACAGAATAGCAGAGTCTCTGGCAGGCACGTGCGGAATTTTGCGCCGATCCGGTCGAAACGTTTTGGGCCGCCATTGTTGACGGATCCGCCATTCGGCCCCACCATAGGACATCACGCCACGGCGTAATCACCGCGTGGCGCCTGCCGTTGTTCCCCGCTCCCGCCCCGGAGGATCCGTGCGTCTCTCTATGCTGGCCAGCCCGTTCGCCCTCGCACTTCTGCTGGCCCCCGCGCGCAGCCCGGCGCAGTCCAGCGCGCCGCCGGCCTCCAAACCCGTCGCCGCCGCTCGCGTTGCGCCCAGCGCAACCGCTCGGGTGGAGTACGTAAAAGTCGGGGGCGCGGATTACGCCTTCACGGCGCCCGACCGTGTCTCGGCCGGCATTGTCGCGTTCAACCTCCAGAACGAAGGCGCCGACCTGCACGCGCTCGCCGTGTTCGAACTGCCGGACAATCACACGCTCGCCCAGTTTCTCGACATGTACCACAGCAAGGGCATGATTCCGCCATGGATGAACGCCTTGGGCCAGACGCTGCCGATTGCGTCGAAGCAGGAGGCGTTCCTCACTGTACGCCTCAAGCCGGGCCGCTACATTCTGGCCTGCCTGATCCCGGCCCGTGACGGGCGGGCGCACACCGAAAAGGGCATGGTCAAGCTCGTCACCGCGCGATGACCGTGACGCTGTCGGCATAAATTTCTTCTTGACTTCCCCTCCCGTTTCGGGGAACTTGCACCTCCTGCTGTTGTTCGTGACAGCAGGCAACTGATCAAGACATAGGCGTTGGTCGCCAGCCTCCGAGGGTGGGGGATGGCGTGAAATGGGAACCCGGTGCAAATCCGGGGTGGCCCCGCCGCTGTGAGGGAGGACGACGGAGCTTTCAGCCACTGCGCGATGGAGCGTGGGAAGGCCGCCCCCGAGGACGAATCCCGAACCAGAAGACCAGCCAACGCCGGAGTCCGCGCGCACCCTCGAGGGAGGGCACGCCGGGGTTCTCACGCCTCGCCATGTCCGGTGAAGCGGAGACCGCAGGGCTCCTTGCGCGCGATTCGCAAGGGGCTTTTTTGCTTGGTGTCACGACGTGATGCCAGGCAATGGTGCGGGTCCCCGGGGGTGTGCATTCGTTTTTCACGCTGGTTCACCCCCCTGGGAGGCATCATTGGCTACCACAGTCGCCCCACGCACCACCGAATTCCGGGCCAGCTACGACCCGTCCGTCGTCCGCACACTCACCGAAGTCATCAAACGTGATGGCCGACGTGAGCCATGGGACCCCGAGTGCGTCACCCGCGCCATCGCGCTCGCGTTCTACGCGTCGCGCCATGAAGACGCGCTCAACCCGCTCGCCAACGACGCCGCCCACCGCTTCGGACTCGGCTTTACCGACTTCGCCGACGTCTGCGCCATCACGCAGTTGGTGGTAAACACCGTCGAGCGACGCGCGCAGGATCACACCCCCACCGTCGAAGAGATTCAGGACGTCGTGGAGATGATGATCGCCGCCCGCGGTCACTGGGACATCGCCAAGCGCTACGTGCTGTACCGCGCCGCCCGCGCCCAACACCGGCTGGCCGCGCACCCCGAAAACGGTCTCCAGGACTACGTGTTCATTTCGCGGTACTCCCGATACCGCGCCGACCTCGGCCGCCGCGAAACGCCTGCGGAAGCGTTCACGCGCGTCATGGACATGCACCGCCACCATTTTGCGTCGCGTATCGACCAGCCGGTGGCCGGCTTCGGTGGTCGCACGCTCGGCGCTCTCATGGATGACACGGAAGCCGCGCTGCAGCGTCGCGCGATCCTGCCGTCCATGCGGTCCCTCCAGTTCGGAGGCACCGCGATCGAAGCGAACAATGCGCGCATGTTCAACTGCGCGTTCACGCACATGGATCGCCTCGACGGCTTCAAGGAGTCCTTTTTCCTCCTGTTGTCAGGAACGGGCGTGGGCTTCAGCGTGCAAAAGCAGCACGTGGCCCACCTCCCGCACTTTCCGCTCCGCGGCCCGGACAACGAACTGCCGGTGATGCACCATCAAGTACCGGACACGCTCGAGGGTTGGGCCGACGCGCTCGACGTGCTCATGCGCTCGTATCTCAACGGCACCAAGATCGAGTTCAACTACAGCGCCGTACGGGCGCGCGGTATTCCGCTCAAGACCTCGGGCGGTCGCGCCCCGGGACACCTGCCGCTCAAGAAAGCACTTACCGCCGTCGAGCGAATGCTCGACCAGGTGCCAGGCCGCGCGCTGCGTCCGATCGAAGTCTACGACATCATGATGCACGTGGCCGTGGCCGTGCTCTCCGGCGGTATCCGGCGGTCGGCCACCATCTGTCTGTTTTCGTCAGACGACGATGAGATGGCGTCGGCGAAGACCGGCAACTGGTTCGAGACCAACCCGCAGCGCGGTAAATCCAACAACTCGGCCGTACTCGTGCGCGAGACCGTCGCGATGTCCGACTTCTCCAAGCTGTTCGATTTCCAAAAGGAGTTTGGCGAGCCAGGCTTCTACTTCGTGGACGACGCGGAGTACGGTGCCAACCCGTGCGTCGAAATCGGCCTCGCGCCATACATGATCGTGGACGAAGCCGCGCAAGCGAAGCTCGCGCAGTACGGTCGTCCGAATGTCGCGCTGGGTTCGCGCGTGTCGGGCTGGCAGATGTGCAACCTGACCACCATCAACGCCGGCGCCTGCGACAGCGAAGACGCGTTCCTCACCTGCTGCCGCGCCGCCACGCTTTTGGGCACGCTCCAGGCCGCCTACACCGATATCCCCTACCTCGGCGCCGCCACGCGCGTAATCAACGAGCGTGAGTCACTGCTCGGTGTTTCCATCTGTGGCATTCTTGATCGTCCATCGCTGCTGCTCAACCCCTCGGTGCTGCAGCGCGGCGCCAAGGAATGCCTCGATACCAACGCGGCCATCGCCGCCCACTTGGGCATCGAGCCGGCCGCCCGCATCACGTGCGTCAAGCCGGAAGGTACCGCCAGCCTCGTACTCGGCGCGGGCTCCGGCATTCACCCACACCATGCGCGGCACTATTTCCGTCGAGTGCAGGCCGCTCGCACCGAGCCGCTGTACCAGTGGTTCAAGCTCAATAACCCCCACATGACCGAAACCTCGGTGTGGGATCCAGAAACCACCGACGTCATCACATTCCCGGTCACCGCTGCCCCCGACGCGATCCTGCGCGAAGATGTCGGCGCGGTGCAGTTCCTGGAATACGTGCGCCTCGTACAAGAACATTGGGTGCGTGCCGGCCGTCGTCATGAAGACTACAACCCGGGCTTGCACCACAACGTATCCAACACCGTCACCGTCAAGGACGACGAGTGGGAAGCCGTACAGCAGTTCATTTGGGACAACAAGGAATACTTCGCCGGCATTTCGCTCCTCCGCGAAACGGGCGACAAGATCTACGCCCAAGCCCCGCGCGAAGAAGTCACCACCGAGTCAGACATGATTCGCTGGAACGCTCTGTCGTATCGCCCCGTGGACTACACAATGCTCATGGAAGGCGTGGACATGACCACACTGAGCGACACGGTGGCGTGTGCGGGTGGGGCGTGTGAAATAATATGAGCTAAGAGCTAAGAGCTAAGAGCTAAGAGCTAAGAGCTAAGAGCTAAGAGCTAAGAGCTAAGAGCTAAGAGCTAAGAGCTAAGAGCTAAGAGCTAAGAGCTAAGAGCTGAGAGCTGAGAGCTGAGAGCTGATAAGCGGGATACGGAAACGGCGGGCCGAGTTAAGTGCACTCAGCCCGCCGTTCATCGTCTAGACTGTTGGCTCTTCCTCCCGTCGCACCGCTTGTGTTACTCCGCGCAAACTTTCGAAGTGCAAGGATCTTCACCTGTACGGACGAACCTCCCTGATGATTTGTGCGAGTCCGGAAGCCGAACGCTCGTCGAGGATCTCACGCAAGCCCACCACTCGCTGTAGCAATTCAGTAGAACTGAACTCGACGACAATCGGCTCTCCTCGACCGTTCCTTTTCTTCGGTCATCGTAACCGGATCCGGTACCCGGTTGTGTTTGCGCAGCGGCGGTATTGCTCACGGACATCACGCTGAGCACCCGGTTCCGACAACTTCGTCAATTGGCTCAACCTTCCAGCGGCGGGCGCGTCAGACGGCCAGACGCCGTGCCTGCTACCGGACGTCGTCTCCAGCGACAGCGTGTCCTCAAGCAACATCGCCACGCGAGATGCGAGGGGGGCTACACTCTGTTTTCTGCGTTGCGCTCCGACTTCTAGGCCACACCGTCGCCGCAACGGCGCACTCGGATGCCACCGCCAGCATGGACTCTAGGCTCGTCGGACGAGGGCGCTGCTGCTCCGCCGCTAGTCACGCCGAGCCCAGATACCACACAACTGCTGTGAAGTTTCCGTTGCTCGTGGCTCTCAGCTCTCAGCTCTTAGCTCTTAGCTCTTAGCTCTTAGCTCTTAGCTCTTAGCTCTTAGCTCTTAGCTCTTAGCTCTTAGCTCTTAGCTCTTAGCTCTTAGCTCTTCATCCCCGCACACCCCTCCAGCACGTCAAACTGGTCGTGCAGCTTGGACAGCCCAGCCTTCAAATCCGCGTCCGACGCCGTCGCGGTGACCATGGCCGCCACCTTCGCCGTCTCGGCGGGCAGTGCGGCCTGCATCTTCACGAACTCCGGCTTCTGGCACGCCATTGGCGCCTTGGAGGCCGCCACCAGCTTGGCCGACGCGACCATCGCGGTGGCCTGCGCGCGGATGGGCGCCATATCGTTCTTGTCCTTGGCCGGGTGCCACGTGGCCATCATCAGCATGTGGTACGCGTCGAGCTCCTTCCAGCCGCTCACGGCATGGTCCGCGCCATGCGCCATCTTTCCATCCTTCTTGTGGTCCATCTTGTGCTCAGCGCCCTGCGCGGCCAACGGGGCGGCGCACAGGGCGGCGCCAAGGGCGAACACCAGCGTTTGCTTGATCATCGGGGGGTAGGATAGGGGGTAAGTGAAGATGTACTTATGAAATCTGTACGAATCATGCGTCCAACTGTAGCGCCTACTACCCACTGGCCCCCGCTGGTGCCAAAGTCACGGCTGGCGCCATTTGCACAACACTCTGGCAGGCGCCATCGTACCCTACTTGTTCGCGCTGTCCCCGAATCCTCCCCATCCGTCCCCGCATGACCAACCTGCGACGCGCCTCCCGGCTCACGGCCGCCCTGCTGCTCGCCGCAGCGCTGCCTGCCAACCTCTCGGCTCAGCCGCGCCTGACCTCGCCCAAGGAGTTCTTCGGCCACGATATCGGTGCCGACTATGAGCTCCCCAACTACACCAAGCTGCACGCGTATTTTGCCAAGCTGGCCGGTGAGAGTAGCCGGGTGGTGCTCGACACCATCGGACTCACCGAGGAAGGTCGCCCGCAGATCATGGCGATCGTGTCCAGCCCGGAAAATCACCGCAACCTCGCCAAATACAAGGACATCGCCCGCCGCCTGTCGCTCGGCGAGGGGGTCGATTCTGCCGAAGCCCGTCGGCTGGCCAACGAAGGCAAGGTCATTTTCTGGATCGACGGCGGTCTGCATGCCACCGAAGTGCTCGGCGCGCAGCAGCTCATGGAAACACTCTGGCAGTTCACCAGCCGCACCGACGAAGAAACGCAGCGTATTCTCAACGATTGCATCATTCTCATGGTGCACGCCAATCCGGACGGTATGGAGCTGGTGTCCGACTGGTACATGAAGGAATCGGACAAGCTGCGGCGGACCACGGGCACGATCCCGCGGTTGTATGAGAAGTACGCGGGTCACGACAACAATCGTGATTCGTACATGAACGCGCTCAAGGAGACCACCAATATCTCGCGTGCCATGTTCATCGAGTGGCACCCGCAAATCATGTACAACCACCACCAGACCGGCCCCACAGGCACGGTCATGGCGGCCCCTCCGTATCGGGATCCGGCCAACTACTGGTTCCATCCGGCCATGATCACCGGACTCGATCTCGTGGGCGCGGCACTCAACCACCGCTTCGTCACCGAGAACAAGCCGGGTCTCACGTTCCGCGCCGGCTCGAATTACTCCACGTGGTGGAACGGTGGTCTGCGTACGGTGGCGTACTATCACAACGTCATCGGGATTCTCACCGAGACCATCGGCAATCCCACCCCCATGCGCGTGTCGTTGGTGCCGGATCGTCAGCTGCGTAATGCCGGCCTGCCGTTGCCGATCGAACCGCAAACGTGGCTCTTCCGGCAGTCCGTCGACTACTCGGTGAGCGCTAACTATGCGTTCCTCGATCTCGCGTCACGCTTCCGTGAGCGGTTTCTGTACGATCGGTGGCGCATGGCGATGGATCAGATTGGAAAGGGCAAGAAAGATTCGTGGACGGTGAGCCCGAAGCGTCATGCGGCACTGATAGAAACGATCACCAAAGACCGCGCCGGCCAAAGCGCCGAACAGGGGCGTGCTGGTGGCCCGCGTGGCGGTGGTGGCGCCGGCAGCATCGGCAGTGCCGTGGCCAACGATCGCTACATGGCGGAACTGCGCAAGCCGGAGCATCGGGACCCGCGCGGCTACATCCTCAGTGCGGCACAGAACGATTTCCCCACCGCCACCAAGTTTGTGCAGGCGCTGCAGAAGTCGGGCGTCCAGGTGCAGCGCGCCACATCATCGTTCAGCACCAACGGCAAGAGCTATCCGCAGGGTTCGTGGGTGATTCTCACCTCGCAGGCGTTCCGCTCGCATGTGCTCGACATGTTCGAACCGCAGGATCACCCGAACGACTTCCGCTATCCAGGTGGTCCGCCGATTCCGCCATATGACAACGCCGGCTGGACACTCGCGTTCCAGATGGGTGTGCAATTCGATCGGGCCCTTGAAGCCGTCAGCGGTCCGTTCGAAGTCGTGAAGGATGTCACCACGATGCCGGCCGGTGTGATCGCCAAGGGCAAGGCCGGCTACTACATGCATCCCGAAGTCAACGACGCAGCCACCGTGGCCAATCGACTCGCCAGCGCCAAGGTCAAGGCGCAGCGTCTGCCGACCGCATTCACCGATGGTA
>JBBQUH010000087.1:0-12069 GCA_038212625.1 Gemmatimonadales bacterium
GCACTTCGTACCGTGGTACAACCACGTGCATCAGCACAGCGCGATTCGCTTCGTGACGCCAGAGGATCGCCACACCGGCCGCGACGTCGCGCTGCTCGCGGCGCGGCACGCGCTCTACACCGCCGCTCGCACACACACGCCAGAACGCTGGAGCGGGGCGACACGGGACTGATCCCCCATCACGACCGTCCGCCTCAACCCGGAGCACGACCGCACCACTGAATCACCGGAGACCGCAGCATAGCGCTTCATACGACAACTACCTTGACACTCACCGGTCTCGCCAAGGAGTGGATATACAAGCCACTCGGTCTCGTGAGCTACGGCGGCGTATCAGCTGGGCTGCCCTTAGCGAATTCACGGCGAATCATTGCCACCGCCAACGGCATGATGCCGCTGCCTGGCGCCGTGTCGATTCCCTTCGCCGACAAGTTGATTGACGCCGAGAACGCACACTTCACTCCCGGCGAAGTGCAGGACAAGGCGGCAACGTCATTACTCGGCGAACTGGTACGGTGGGAACAGCCGATGCGGATGCACGGGAGCTGACGTCGCTAAGTACTTACAACCAGCCGCGCGTTCGTTTAAACACGAATCGCCGCCCATTGGGCGACGATTCAATGACCTCAGTGCGCGAAAGTTTCGCGGCGCCGAAGCATCAAGTTGAGGACACGGACGCCGAGGAACGAGCGACCTGGTACCCGCCCACGATTACGACCGAGACGCGCGGCGGCGATTCGCCATCACGCCCAGACCAGTCAATCCGAAGGCGACGAGCGCCAACGAACCCGGTTCCGGGACCGCTGTCACACTGAAGCCGTTCACGAACACATTACAGCAGGGCCCGGGACCGGCACCTATGCGACCCTGCAAGACGGCAGAGCCGGCTCCATCGCTCATCGTCGTGAACGTCACTCGCTTCTCACCAAGTCCGTTCGGGAGCGGGTCGGCACCGTTGAAGCCGTAGGGTACGCCGTTCCACGTCATGTTGCGCTGTGGCACACTGACAAAATCGAATGCCCACAGATTGACCGAGAACAGGCTGTTGGCCGCCAAGCCGGAAATCGTGATGTCCATGCCAGCTGGCATCCCGATATTTCCTTGGCGTTCGTCGGCGAAGATGAAATCCCGCCACATGTCGTCGGAGGCGGAGGTAACGGCCGAGTTTAAAGAGGAACCCCGATCGCGATCGTCCAGCAAAATGTTACCGATAGCGGAGAAGGAAACGTTCGAAAGATTATTCAACGTGACCGGTGTCCAACCAGACTGCGTCGCGGCAGGGTTCGCGCGGGTGTTCACATCGAAGAACATTTGCGCGTCGGCGTGCTGCGGCGCGGCGAGCGCGGCCAGACCGACGGCCGTACCAAACGTCAGGTGCCTGGCGAGGCGGGTGCGGAACATGTGACTGCTCCTTCGGGATGGGATTGTTGAGAGACGGCAGCTGAGGTGAGCGGCAGCTGCCGGAAACGCCTAGTAACGCTCTAAGTAGCTTCTTCCTTCAGTCTTCGTCAAGTGCGCCAGTATCGATCAGCGGTGAGAAGGCACCGGCCTCTGCCATTTGTACAATCGTGCGCAGATCGTCAGCCCGCTCGGCCGTCGGATCGGCAATGAGGCGCTACCCGAAGCGGAGCGTCACCCACGGTGCCCGCAGCAACTCTGGACGCGCCGCCACCACGAGCAGAAAGCGTCCGCTCGAACGCAGTGCGTGTGAAACCCGGGCGTGCGAGGCGTTGCCCACCGCAACGATAGTCACGTCTAAACGAATGCCCTCGCCGGCAAAGTCGATCTCGCGATAATCGAGCATTCGTGAGGCGCCCAGCTGCGACATGAGCGCCGCATTGCCCGCGCTGCATACGGTGGTCACGCCGCCGCCGCCGTGTGCCTCGAGTTGCAGCGTCGTCGAGCCAACGGCGCCCGACGCGCCGTTGATCAGTACCCGCTCGCCCGCGCGAAGCTTCGCACGCCGGCAGAAGTCCAGTGACGTCATGCCGCCGAACGCCAGCGCGGCGGCCGACTCGTAGAAGATATTGTGGGGCTTGTGCAAGAGCAGGCTCTTCTCGCGACGGCAATAGTACTCGGCGTGCGCACCGAGCCTGCTCCCCGGAACGCCAAACACCGCGTCTCCAAAACCAAACGTGCGGACAGCGGTACCCACGGCGATAACGTCGCCCGGCAACTCGCTACCAAGAATCTGCTGACGCGGCATGTTCAGCCCGAAGGCGAGACGCCCGAATGCACCAAAGCCTCGTGGCATGGTTCGAGTGCGAATGCGCCAGTCGGCCGACGAGACGGTGGTGGCGCGCACACGAACGAGCACATCGTGCGGGTCGGAGTTGGCAGTGGAACCGGTTCCACGGTGACGACCCCCGGTGGTCCATAACGGCGAAACATGGCGGCTTTCATCATTTCGGCTTGCGCGTGAGTGACGCGGTAAACCCGAAGCGAATCGCGAACAGGTTCGCCGCGGATCGCTTCACATCGAAGTCGAGCGTGCCATCAGGATTGTCGGTGACACCGCCTTTGATGAGGTAGTTGCGCTGACCGTCTCACTGATAGGACATACCGAAATCCAAGGTCACGTTCCAAAAAATAGGCAGCCACGGGCCGGCGCCGGTACTCCACACAATGCCACCATCGCCGAAGTGTTCATCGGCAGCGACCACGTCAGGCCAGAGCACGCCGCCAAGCCCGGAAATAGCGGCCAGCCGACTGATCCATGAGGCCGTGCGTGGAAGCCCGCACGCGTCCGAGGGACCACGGTGAATCGTCTAAACGCGTGGCGAGCCACTCGCGTAATTACTCGGCGCGCGTCAATCGCTCACGGCAGTGCTGCCGCTTCGCGGTGAGTGCCAGCTCCGCCACGCGTCCGATGGAAGACACGGCGCGTGCTACACTCGCATGGCGGAAGACGCAGCGGCCGAGCGTCAGGCTGTTGTCAAAACCGGATTCACACCAGAGCGCGAAGCGGCACGATCGGCGTCGTGGAAGGCTCGCACGACGAAGTGAGCGCGTGGGTCAATACGCGGTTGCTGGCGGGATCTATCGAGTGATCCGATAAATCCCGACTACGCTGGTGCCATCGTCGTCGTTCTTGATGGAAAAGAGCACGATGTTCGGCCCGAGAAAGCCCAGCGGCAGCGAGCGTCCGGCGGCCGTTCCCATGTAGTGGCCATCGCGATCGAACACATCGGTGCGCGCGGTTTCGCCCTCGAACGTGTATTGCTCCACCCAGAGCGCGCCGTCCGGTGCGATCACCATAGCCCGCACCACCGGCAGCGTGGGCGCCACGCCGGCTTTCTCGCCCACCTCAGCGCTTGGTGTCACGCACTCCCCGCCGCTACCGAATCGGACCTTGAGTCCCTCGGGATACAGCTTGGCGGCGTCGGTGGTCTTGGCGGCCACGGGCTTTACGTCCCGACGTACGCTTCGTTCACGTTTCCCGTTGCGCGTGATGTCCACCACGTACGCCGACTGACGCGTGGACGCTACGCGGTCCCCGTCGACAGACCACGCGATTTCGCCCGTGAACAGTGGCGGCAAGGTTAGCCCAACGCACTTGAACATCACCATCTTGGAGCGAGGACTGACGGTTGAATCGATGACCAACGTATCGCGCGACGTCCACCGTTCGAGTCGCCGCACCGCCATTGCGGAATCACCCAACACATCGAGCGAGGCATAGACCGTGTCGCCTCGACGACGTACCGTTCCCCACGTGCGCCCTCGCGCCGTGATGAGTTTTCGTTCGGGGAGCACAGCGCCTACGGGATCCCACGTGAGTAAAGCCTGCTTCGCCTCGTCTTTCACCGACACGCTGCCGTCCCGGTCCACGTCGATACCCGCCGGATACTCCATTTCACCGGGACCGCCGCCGCGACGACCCACCGTGCGGATCCAAGTGCCCGCAGAATCGAACACGTGGATCTGATTGGAGCGATCGGCATCGAGCACCATGATGCGCGCAACGCCATCGGTGGTCACTGAGTACGGTGTGACGCCGTCGAACGACTGCGCGCCGGTATCGGCACCGCCGATGCGAGTGACTTCACTGAAGCTCCAGGGCAGCGGCGTATCGGCGGCAGGCCCGCGCACGATCGCGACGCCCGACGAATCGGTGGTGTCTGTTTTACCACTGCCTCCCTTCGTGTCGGCGCAGCCGGCAGCCAAGACCGCCGCCACCACGGACAGCGCGAGAACCGAAACGCGCGCGCTCAGCACGCTGCCCCCGCTCGGAAGGCGCTGATGCTCACACACAACGAATCGCCCGTTCGATCATCCGAGAGGCGTCGCATGCTCACAACTGCTCGCATATGAATCATTGGAGTACGACGAAGGTGTGATGACGTACCGATGTCGCGCGCCGACCGTGCGCGGTTGCGGAAAGCTATCGCACACGCGAGGGACAGAAATTTCTATCGGGAATCGTCGCGAACTCTGCAAGCGTACGGCGCAATCGCCGACCCTGCAAGGGCTAGCGGGCGAGCGGCGACGGGCACTTCGCTCCCCGCCGCGCCTCGGTGTCCATCGGGATGGCGTTGCCCGTGGGCGCCCGGTCCAGGCGGTCCCCGGACGAGGGCGTACTCCGCGCGTCGCCGTGGGCCGCCGTCGCGGCACGGGTGCGGCGGTGCGCGAGGATCCGGTCGAGCACCGACGCCTGCGTGATGACGGCGACGAGGCGCATCACACCGTGGCAGCTAGGGCACGCGAGGGGATCGACTGCAACGATCGGCTGGAGCAGCGCCGCCCATTGGTCCACGTTCCGGGAACACAGTCTGCGACGACCTCCAGCATGCGGAAACTGCGCGGGAGCCACACCTCGGCCATCGTTTCTCACCCCAAATTCAAGACAATCCAGCTGGCGATGGGTTCAAACGACAGGCGATACCGCTCAATCCAAACGTTCTCAAGCGGATCGACCAACACATCGCCATGCACCGTGTACGAGGATGAGCCAGTGCGCACCGTTCTCTGTAAGGCGGCGCTTTCTCCACACAGAAGCGTCAGCAGAGAGAGAACGAAGACAACCAGAATCCGCGCACTGAGTTGGACATCTGATTTGCGCTGTATCCTTGGATATTGAATTTTCGCAAGCGTGACACGTGAAGTTGAATCTTCATCGAAGAACCCTCAAATCGGTTCTAAGCGCTTCATTGAGGACGGACATGCCGGAACTTGCGGCAGGTCTGCAGCGTCGATAAAAGGCGAGCACTGGTCGAAAAACGACTCGCGCCCGCCGTCACGCCACCGCGAACGGGGTCTCGAGGCTCCGCGACTGCGGCGTGAAGAGTTCGGCGCCGGTGGGGGTGATGAGCATGTCGTCTTCCAGCCGGATACCGAACTCGCCGCGAATGTAGATGCCGGGCTCGTTCGAGAAGGTCATCCCCGGCTCGAGGAGCAGCATGTTGCCCTTCACGAGGTACGGCCATTCGTGGCCGTCCATGCCCATGCCGTGTCCCACGCGGTGCGTGAAGTACGTGTAGCCCGGGCCGTAGCCGGCGGCCACGATCAGATCGCGGGCCGCGATGTCCACTGCTTCACATGGCACACCGGGCTTGGCCGCGGCCAGCGCGGCGGTCTGCGCCGCGAGTTCGATATCGAACACATCCTTCTGCTTCTGCGACGCGCGGCCGAGTACGAACGAGCGGGAGATGTCGGACACGTACCCTTCCACCTTGCAGCCGCCGTCAATGAGGATGATCTCGCCTTCCTTGATGACCTGCGGCTTGGCCGAACCGTGCGGCAACGCCGAGAACTCGCCCACCTGCACACTGGCACTGCCGTCGAAACCAAGCTGGCGGTGCGCGAGACGAATGAGTTCCTGCACGTCGCCTTGCGTCATGCCATCGCGGATGGACTTCCACGCCGCTTCGTAGGCAAGGAAGGTGACCTTGCTGGCGTGGCGCATGAGCGCAATCTCGTGCGCGTCCTTGACCATGCGGCAGCCGGCGGTGACGGGTGTGCCCGTAGCGAACTTCCCGTGCGGCATGGCGCTGGCCATGCCTTCACCAAACACAAAGCGCGTGGTTTCTTCGGCGCCAACGGTGGCGCTGGCGAGCCCGCGTTCGCGCAGCCCCTGCGCCACGAGGGCGTACGGATCTTCGTCTTCTTCCCACGCGTACACCTGCGCGTCTTCGCCAAGCGGGCCGGCGTGTGCCTGTTCGCGCGCACGTTCTTCCTCGAACGCCGGTGTGACGAGAAACACCGTGCCCTTGCTCGGGACGATCGCCGCCAGCAGCCGCTCGCTGATCCCCCACTTCATGCCGGTGAAATATTCCATGGACGTGCCGCCGGTGAGGACCAGCGCATCGAGTCCGTGTTCGCGCATGAGACCGCGCGCTTTTTCGAGACGGGCGCGGCGTTCGTCCTTGCTGATGGGCACCACTCCGTCGCGCATGGGGCGGAGCGCCATGATGGCGGGAGGCAGCTCCTGGACGGGCGACGGGCGCATGCCCTGTGCGGCGGCCGCGGTGGATGGGCGGAGGCCAAGCGCGGCAACGCCGAGGGCGGTGGACGAGGTGGCGAGAAAACGTCGGCGTGAGGGCATGGTGGCGGGCGGAGCGGGAGGGAACACAGGGCGCGCCCGACGCGGGGCGGAGCGCTGGCGAACGCTGGGCTGTGGAGGCTGGCGCTTCACCACGCAGATACAGTATGCGCCCACCGACCGGCTCCGCGCCATACGTTGCCACTATGCCCACCCTCCCCCCACACGTGCGCTCGGTACACAAACACCAGAAACCGTGGTTCACCGACCGTTCGAGCCGTCGTGGCACGGAGACCATCGCGGGCGGCCTGTCTGCGGCCGCAGGCTGCCGCCCGGCTGCCAGAGGTCTCGCCACGTCAGCGCACCGACCTCAGCGCCACGGCACCGGCACCAACGAAGCACGTAACGCCTTCAGGAACGCACTCGTGCGGGCCGAACGGCCTTAGCGCGAGCCGACGAGTGCGGTCACCTCGGCAGTCGGCAGACGATATCCGTCAAGCAACCGCACCAGTGTCCCGCGCTCGAGATCGTCTGCGACCGACCACTCCGATCGCACGATGATGCCATGCCCGTGCAACGCCCAGTCGCGCACCACGTCGCCATCGTTGCTCGCGAGCACCGGCTCGATGCGCACCTGAATGACTTGTGGCGACGCGTCGGTAAATCGCCACATCGTCACGTCCTCGTCGTTCTCGCGCAGTGCGATGCACCGATGCGCACGTAGATCGGTCGGCGATGCCGGTGAGCCATGGCGCGCGAGATAGGCGGGACTCGCGCACAAGACACGCTCGTTCGGCGCGATCAGCTGAGCCACCAGCGACGTCTCCCGCACTTCACCGATATGCACCGCCACTTCCCATGAGGCCTCCGGCACGCGTCCGAGTCGATCGGAGAGCACCAGATCGAGGGTGACTTCATGGTGCTCCGCCAGAAAGTGCGCCGCCACCGGAGCCACATAGCGACGCCCGAACCCCAACGGGGCGACCACGCGCAGGTGTCCGGCCACAACGCCGCGCCGCGCGGCCAGCGTCTCACCCAGCGCGGCCAGATCGTCGCTGATCACCCGGCCACGGGTCGCCAGCAATTCCTCCTCGTCCGAGAGGGTGATGCGCCGCGCACTACGCTCCAGAAGGCGCACCCCGACGCGACGCTCGAGATCCTGCAGTCGCTGCGTCACGGCGGAGGGCGAGACGTTCAGTTCACGGGCCGCGGCGGCCAGAGACTGGGATCGTGCAATCGTCTCGAAGAACTCCAGGTCGGCGACGAAAACCATTAAGTCCACGCCTAAGGTAAAGAATATCTTCGCGGTCTGGAAACTTTATTACAAGCCTGCCGTGATGGACAGTGCTTCCGCCACGCTTCCGCCACTCTCCAGTTGCCCCGACCCATGCTCACGCTGACTGACGTCGCGAAAACCTACGCCAACGGGGTGCAGGCACTGCGCGGCATTTCCCTGCGGATCGACCACGGCCTGTTCGGCCTGCTGGGCCCGAACGGTGCCGGGAAGTCCACGCTGATGCGCACGATCGCCACGCTGCAGGAGCCGAACAGCGGATCGATTGTGTTCGGCGGCACATCGATCTTCGCCGACCCGACGGCGCATCGCCGCCGGCTCGGCTATCTGCCGCAGGACTTCGACGTGTACCCTGGTATCGCCGCGATCGACCTGCTCGATCATCTCGCCGTGCTGAAAGGCCTCACCGATCGCCACGCGCGACGCGCTCAGGTGGAAGCGCTTCTGACAAAATGGTCGCCTTCGTACCTGTTGCAACGGTGTCCACGCAATTCGGCCCGGCGTCAGCGGCCATCAACGGGCCCTACATCGTGACCGAAACGGTCGGCATCATCACGCTTGTCAGCGTGTTCGCGCTGCCGATGCTCTGTATCTCGGCGGCCGTCCGCGACGACGAGTATCGCATACGCGAGCTGATCGGCAGCACTCCTGTTTTACGCGGGCAGCTGCTCGCTTCGCGGTTTGTCGGCGTGCTCTTGGCAGCGCTGGCGGTGGTGGGATCGTCGATGGTGGTCCTGGCGGCCAGCCCATTCGTGCTCGGTATCCGCGCGGACCGACTCGTGGCGTTTCATCCGACATCGTATGTGTCGGCGTTCGCCATGCTGGTCGTGCCCAATGCGCTCTTCTGCGCGGCGTTGCTGTACCTCGTGGCCGCCGCCTCACGCAGCACGCTCGCTACCTTCGTGGCCAGCATCGCAATTTACATCGGCTACGCCGTCACTGCCATGATGGTGGACTCCCCGCTCATGGCCGGCACCCGTCCGCCCACACCGGAGCTTCTGGCGCGCGCCGCACTGCTCGATCCATTCGGACTCTCCGCGTTCTTTGAACAGACGCGCTACTGAACACCGGTGGAGCGCAACACGCGTCTTGTCTCGCTGTCAGGGAACATGCTCTGAATCGCGCGCTGGTGCTCGGGTTCAGCGCACTGTGTCTGGTGCCGCTGCCGTGGCTCGACCGGCGACGTTCGCGGTTGTCGACAGCGCAGCGCGCTGGCACTCGATGGCCGACCACCACGAAGCCCTCGCCCGTTGCCGGTGCCCGGGTCCACGAAATACCCCGAGCGACGGCGCGGGAAGTGCTGCAGGCCGTCACACCCAACGCGTCCGCGATCGCGACGCTGTTGAGCGCCACACGCAGCGTAGGTGCACTCGAGCTTCGACTGCTGCTCCGAAGCTGGCCGCTGCGCGCACTACTGGTATTGTGGATGGTGATGATCGCCATTGAAGGTGACGGTCAAATGGCCGGCGGTGAATACGGCACCCGAATGCTTGCCAGCAGCGGCGTATTGGCCGATGCCGTTCCGGTCGGGCTTTGGCTCATAGGCACGCTGTGCGCGCTGTACTTCGCGGCAGATTCGGTCTCGCGCGAACGGCTCAACCGGTTCGACGGAATCCGGGATGCCACTCCGGTCGCCAATCTCGCACTACTGCTTGGCAAGCTGGCCGCACTGCTGCTGCTTCCCGTCCTTCTCACGATCACCGGCTAAGGCGCCGTGATGGTGGTGCATGCCGTGGCCGGCGGGCTGCCGATCGAGCCGCGAGTGTACGCCGCGCACGCGCTGGCGTCGCTGGTGCCGCTGTGCATCACCACAGTACTGGCGGTGGCGCTCCAGGTGATCATCGGAAATCGCTGGCTGGGCATGTTCGCCGGGCTGCTGTTCGCATATCTCACGGAGAATGGCGACGACGTTGGCCTTGAACATCTGATCACCCGGTTCGGCGCATCGCCCATGCTTCACTGGTCGGATCTCGACGGCTTCGGCAGCGTATCGCCGTCGTGGATCGCCTTCAATGCGCTCTGGGCACTGGGCTCGCTGGTGCTCATCGGTGCGGCGGCGGCGCACTGGCCGCGTGGACAGGAGTTGCCGTTCACGGCGCACGTGAGGGAGCTGCCAGCAAGGCTCTCCAGCCGCATGTCGACGCAGGGCCGCCGAGCGATGCTCGTTACAACCGGTGCGTTCATGGTGGCATATGCCATCATGGTCCGCGAGACCGTCACAGTGGCGCGATGGGAGAGCTACGCCGACGACCTCGAATGGCGTGCAGGATATGAGCAGCGCTATCGTCGCCTGCAATCGGTCGCGCAGCCGCAGATCGTGGACGCGGACGTCGATGTGGCGCTGGAACCGGCACATCGGCGCGCGACGGTACGCGGCCGGCTCGTCGTCGAGAATCACACGGCGCGCGCGATCGACACGCTGTGGATCACGTTCCCTCGCGACGCCGAACGTGCGAGGGTGCGCGTTGCTGAAACGGCCGGCGATGTCACGCCGACAGCCTCCGACGTGCGCTTTGGGATGTACCCGGTTGCGCTGCCGGAAGTGCTGGACAGTGGTGCGCGACTCGCACTGTCGTACTCGCTCACACTTGATCGGAGTGGTCTGCGCGCCGACGGCTTTCACGAAGATGTCGCTGGGAACGGCACCTTCATCCGCTCGGCTGCCCTCATGCCAATGCTTGGCTATCAGGGCCGCTTCGAGATTGCCGACAGTACCGAGCGCGCGAAGCGTGGGCTGCGTACGCCAACGTCCATTCTCGCGCCAACTGACTCACTTCCAGCACTCGCCGCGCGGGCGCGCGAGCATGGCATCACACCATCGTGGCTCACGGTGCGCACCACCATCAGCTTGAGCCTCGATCAAACGGCACTCGGACCGGGCGACCCCGTGAAGGAGTGGACTGCCAATGGACGGCGGCACTTCTCCTACCGCCTCGATCAGGCGTCCACGCCAATGTTTGCGATCAGTGCCGGGCGTTATGCTGTCGAGCGCCGTCAGGTGGGAAGCATCGCCGTGGAGCTGTGGTATCACGCGGCGCATGGTGTGCAGGCGGCGCGGATCGTCGACATTGCCGCACGCTCTCTGACCATGCTGCAGCAGCAGTTCGGTGCCTATCCGCACAAGACGCTCCGGCTGATCGAGGTGCCGTCCAGCTGGGGCTTCGGACCGTATGCGCTCACCGGCTCCATCTACCTCACGGAATCACGCGGCATGCTTTCGGACGCGCGCGAGGGCGACGTGGACCTGCTGGTGCGGCGCGTCGGTCATGAAGTGGCGCACCAATTGTGGGGACACATGGTCGATCCGCTGATGGCCGAGGGTCGTCTTACCATGGTGGAAACACTGGCCAAATACTCCGAACAACTGTTGCTGGGCCAGGAACAGGGCGAAGCCGTGCTGGCGCGGATGATGGCATTCGACCACGACCGCTATCTCAGCGGTCGCGCGAACACGATCGGGCTCGAGCCCACGCTGCTCACCACCGTCGACGAATCGCATATGTACTACGGTAAGGGCGCGCTCGCCTTTCACGCGCTACGCCCCATCCTTGGCGATTCTTCGATCAACGCGGCGCTGCGCACGCTGCTGGCACGAGAGCGCGGACCGCGCGGTGCCGCGTCGGCACCCGACCTGTATGCGCTGTTGCGCGATGTCGCCCGTGACGACGACGCACGTGCGGCGGTGCAGGAGTGGTTCGCCGAGCGGGTGATCTACGATCTGGTGGCTGATTCGGCGACCGTGGAGCAGCGTGGCGATCGTGCACGTGTGGTCGCACAGTTCCGCGTGCAGCGCGTGCGCTCGGACAGCCTCGGAGAACACACCGCGAGTGCGAACGGCGCCCTCGTGACGGTGGGGATTTACGGTGGCACGACCGACGAGCCGCGGCTGCTGCACACGGTTCGGCGACGCGTCGCCGACGGGGCGATCGCGGTCGACACGACCGTCGTCCGTGCCACGCCTGACCGGACGCCGACATTCGTCGAGATCGACCCCGGCATCCGCCTGATCGACCGGGATCGCTCCAACAACCGGTTACCGTTGAGGTCACCGGCGTTCCGTCGGTTAGCTCGCGCTCAGCAGATGCAAATGGTCACGTATATGCTCAAGGCGTATCTCGACAACGTCCGGACGTATCTCACGTGTCGCATAACCAATGCGGTGACCGTAGCGCTCAACGCGAAGATCCAGTGGATCAGGTACGTTGCCCGTGGCCATCGTAACCGTGAGGCATTCAAGATGGAGATTTACTTTCGCTGCGGCGGAATGGTTCTTGAACCCCAGCGGTCGTGACGA
>JBBQUH010000088.1:0-12034 GCA_038212625.1 Gemmatimonadales bacterium
GCCGGGCAGGCGATACCGCACGGTTTCGCGGACCACGTAGCGGGGATCGGCGGTGAGGAGGCTATCAATACCTCGGGCCCAGAGATGTGTACGATCGAAACGCAGGACGACGCGGTCGAACGCGGCGTCTTGGAGGGCGAACGTGACGGCGCTGTCTCCAACCAATTCGGTGCCATCGGGGCGGCGGTAGCTACCGAAACGTCCGAACCATCGCACCGGACCGATCTGCGAACCGTAGTAGCTCCCGAGGTCTTCCTCCTCAGTGAGCACCCGCGCCGTCGGTGGGAGCCCTTGCAACGCATCGCGATATACCGTCCCAGTCACCCGCGGCCACGCGCCAAAGAGCGCACTGGCTTGTGCAAGTCCTGGCAACACGACGATCAGCAACGCTGACCCCACCGCGAGCACACCAAGAACACTCCGTGAATCACGGCCTCGATACCTGATCGCATTTCCGAGCCCCTCGTAAAGGCTGACAACGGCGATCCCTGCGATCGGGGCTGCGAAGAGCGAGGAAAAGGCGACGTGCTTGTGAAGTGATACCAGTTCGCCGAGACGTGCGTGCTGGAGAGGAGCAATGAGCACGCCGAACGCGAGCACGGCGACCAGAGGTCGGGACATACGCTGTTGAGTGGCACCGTAGATGGTCAACACCAGCGTCATTCCCAAATACTCCAGCACTTTCCCCCACACCACGGAGGACTCACTGCGCTGCGAGAACGGCCGCTCCAGCGTCGTGAACCAGACGGCATCAACGAGAGCTCCGCCATCGCGCGTCAGCACCGCCAAGAGCACCCCGGCTCCGGTCACCGCCGACAGAAGCAAGGCGAAAACGGCACGACGCCTCTCATTCAGCTGCCAGAGGCGAACCACGAGGACTAGCGAGAGAACGGGGGCATAGGCAAGCGCCCCGTACTTCGTAGCCCCGGCGAGTGCCGCACATACTCCCACCCCAATGGCCGCCGCGATCGAATACCGAGGGGGTGCCGCAAACGCGAGACCCAACCCAAGCGCCAACGCCATTAACGCCGGCGCGTCCGGTGTCGCGAGGTGGCCGACGAACTGCACCGTTCCTTGAGTGACGAAGGCGATGGCGGCCCCCACCGCGACCGATCGTCCGAACGCACGGTCAACGCCCGCGGCCAGCGCCAGCGTCGCGATGAGCATACACGCCATCGAGAGGCCACGCGCCAGCTCAAGGCCCCCAGCCGCTTCGAGCAACGCCACGAGCGGAGGTTGGAGAAAAGGAGCACCCGAAAAGTAGGAAGCATATGGCGCGGCGTTCCAATCTCCCACCGCCAACCGCCCCACCATGGTGCGACCCGCCATGATATACGTCGCTTCATCCACGAAGGCGTCATTGCGGAGTCGCAGTGTTGAGACAATCTGGAAGCCGAGAACTGCAAGCATGGCGAACCATGGATCGCGTAGTCGTGCATGATCGCTACGCCGGCCGTTGTCCGTGTGGTCCGCGTCAAACAAGAGAAGATCCGATGGGTGAAATCGCTGGGCACCGCTCGGGAGATTACCCGATGCTACATACTATCCAGACCATCGAACCATAGGCTAGGTTACAACCAATTGGGCGTCTCACCTCACGTTTTTTCGTGGCGTCACACGCCGCGAAACCGCAGACCGCAGCCGCCACCGCGCCCTCGCTCGGTGTGGCGAGTTGGATTTACACCGTTTCTCCCCGGATCTTGGCTATGCACGCGCCAACCGCCTCAGCGACCGACTACGAGACATCGCCGCGCGCTTTCTGGCGGATGGTGCGTCATTCCCGCGCGGCCGCTGCATTAGTGGTTTTGACGAGTATCTCGGCAGTCACTACGTCGGGCGGCGCACAACAGACACGCAGTGACGCTACAGCCCGTGTCGACTCGGCGCGAACCGCGCTGAGCCGAGGGGCCATTGATGACGCGCTTCAATGGTTTGATCGCGCGCTCGCCGCTGACTCCACCAACACCACGGCCCTTCGAGAAAGTGCGAAAATTCTTGCAGAGCAAGGACGTTGGCCTGAGGCGCGCCCGCGGTTGGCGACACTTGTGCGATTGGGGCCCGTGGATGCTCCACTCCTTTACTCCTACGGGCTGTGGACCACTTGGAGTGGTCAAAGTGATTCTGGCGCGACGCTGATGCGTCGGGCGATCCAACAACAGCCTGATTCCACAGCGTGGCGTGTGACCCTCGCCCAGGCGCTCACGTGGAACCCGCGCACTCGTCCCGAGGGGGTGCGCGTGCTACGCGACCTCCAGGTTGAACAGCCACAGGACGTAGAAATCCGTCGTTCGCTTGCGGCCGCTCTGACGTGGGATCCAACCACGCGGACTGAGGGGCTCAAGTACTTCCAGCTGCTCGCAGCCGATGTTCCCACGGACTACGACGTGGCAACGGACTACGCCGACGCGCTCTCTTGGGCGCAGGAAACGCGCGTCGAGGCGTTGCGCAACTACCAGACAGTCCCTGCGACATCGCCAGTGTATCCACGCGCAACGCGTGGCCGTCTCAACTTGCTCTCGTGGTCGGGCAACACCGAAGAGGCCTTCGCGCTCGCGGATTCGCTTGTAATGGCGGGTGATACGACGATGACGGTGAGAAAGTCGCGTGGCACACTGCTCATGCAACTGCGCCGACGGCAGGAGGGACTCGACGCGCTCCAGCCCGTCCTCGTCAAGAGCCCAGCTGACACCGGGCTGCGTGAAACCGTCGCGTACGCCCTGCTGGGCGAAGGCAGGAACCGGGAGGCGCGCCAAGTTGCGCGATTGCTGCCCGTAACGACCGCTCCCGGTGCCGCCGACTGGGTACGGCGAGGGGCGAGTCCGTCGGTTGGCATCGACGTCCTCAGCAATGCGACCTCGCTAGGCCTGAGCTCCTTCCGCCTCGTGAGCGTAGCATCACTTCCTATCACATCCCGCCGATTCACCGTGTCTGGAGGACCAGTATGGTTCAGCAGTACCGGGCGGAATTTCACAGCGAACGTGCTGTCCGCGAGCGTGAGTGGAAGCGCAGGACGACTCCGCGACGTGCGCGTTGAGGGCGGTTTTGAAGACTACAGCAGTTCACGGACCGCGTGGGCAGCGCGTGCTGATGCGACGATGGGCGTCAGGAAAAGCGGCGAGCTCAAATTCACGGCCCGCCGCAGCCCGGTCGAGGACTCGCCACTTGCGGCATCCGGCGAGATTGTTGATGGTCGATTTACCGGCTTGGTGCGGGCCAATGCAGTGGACGTCAGCATTCGGCTCCCCGATGTGCGCGAAGCGTTCGGCCTGCGCGCCGCGGCGACGCTCGCGAATTACACGGGCGAGGCGCTGGAATCGAATGTTCGGCGGGAACTCAGTGCGGCCGTGTTTCGCCCAATCCTTTTCGGCTCTTCCCGCCTTGAAACTGCCCTCGGTTTCACGTACATCGACAACCAATACGACGCGCTCGACTTCACGCGCAACGCGCCCAATCGGCGCGGCGCGTATTGGAGCCCGCTCAACTTCGGCAACAGCACCGCGAGTGCCTCCTTCGTGTCCCCGCTCACACCGCGCCTCACGCTGAGCGCCAATGGACTCGCTGGATGGCAGGTCATGGGTCGCGAGCCTGGCGCCAGTCAATTCAATGTGTCGGGCGGTGGCGGATTGAGCTGGATCGCGGCGAGCGGTGTCGATTTGTCCGCATCGTATCTCTATCTGGACAATCTTGGCGGCTTTCAGCTCCGGCAGTTTCGCGGGACATTCCGCTACAGTTTCTAGCAATCTTTTCCACTACCTACGGTGCCGCGCTTACCCAGCGCGCGGCGGTGGCGCGTTGATCCCGAGCGTAATCGCGAAAGTATACGGCACCCACGAGAGATCGTTCCTGACATAGACGTGGGCTTGAGGGAATGCCGACGCAACGAGGGCACGATACCCCTCGGCCTCTCGCACGTATTCCCCTCGGTCGTTCTCTATCAGATAGCGGCTCATCGGGTGCTGCCGTGGCTCGTAGCAACCGTCCAAGGCAAACAGGCGCCCCGTCTCCGGCAATATCGAGGCGGCCGCACGCAGCGTAAGTGCCGCGACCTCGTCATCCATGTGGTGGAGCACGCCGTTCATGAGGACGACATCGGGTTGCCCAAAGTGCTCCGCAGCGGAGGTATCAAAATGCTGCGCAACAAACCGACCTCGTTGTCCGAAGGCCCGGTTCGCATATTCGACATACCGCGTGTCGGTGTCGAATCCCACGTACTCAACATGCGCGGGTAGCTCATTGACGATATGGCCCGGGCCACAGCCGATGTCGAAGACGCGCCGGACCGCCGAGAAATCGACGTAGTCACGAAACGCTTTGATGCGGGCACCGAAGAACCCGCCGGCTACTTGATACGCGTGGTAGAGCTCCGGCCGATCAAGGAGCTGCTTCATGGCGTGCAACCCGGGTGCCGGATCCGCATCACATGTTCTCGCAACGAGCATCCGCGGCCGTGGGATCGGAGCGGCGCACATCGGCAATGGTCACCCGCTCATGGAGTCCACGACCGATACCGTAGATGCTGACGCGGATCAGATGATGACAGCGCTGAGCGCCGTCACCACCAAGCGCCGTTGGCACAGAGAACGCACCGGTAACGGGATGCACAGGAACCAGATCGCCCTGTGGCCACCAGCGGTTGGTAAAAACCTCAATCCCAACCTGTTCGAGTCGTTTCGGGTTGAGTACTTGGCCACGAACGACTACCACGCCAGAATCGACCAACATACCGGTCGTTGGGGAGAGAATCCTCAAACGCGTGCGAGGCGTCGCAGGCGCGGTCACCGCCGGCTGCACCCTGCGGTAGATCTCGAGCGGAATACCAGACACTGAGTCGCTTGACGCGATAGCCAGCGCGTAGCGACCGCTGAGCACAGGTGCGATCGCCGCACGCAGCGTGGCCGACTCGCCGAATCCATTGCCGTCAAACACGATGAAATCGAAAACTCCGTCGCGCACAGCGGCCGCATAGGCCTCGGCGCCCCGCAACGACCCATACTGATAGTAGAACGCATCCACGAATTGCTCCGTTCGATACGTCGGCGACAGGGCATACCGCAGCGTCTGATCATCAACTAGAACAAGACGTGTGGGACTCGCCCACGCCAGCAAATACTCGACCGCCAACGCGTTACTCTGCCACCGGACGCCGATATCCGCCCGATCGAACGTCCATTCGCGGCCGGCCACACTCAGCGGAAGCGCTAGCAGGACGCTGGTAGTGAGCACCGACACCTCGCGGAGGTTAGTCAGATCGGAGGGTTTGCGGTCACGCAGTAGCCGCTCTGACAGAAGCACCAATCCATGTGCGGAGACCGGCGCAAGGAGCATCAGCACATACGCGGCCTGCTTGTACGTCAGGTAGTCTGTACGCTGTCCAACGTGGATCGCTGCGAACAACATGCCGCCGGCTATCAGGAGGAGACGTAGTCCGCGTTGTGTGTGACGGTCGAGCAGAAATCCAATACCTGCCAGCAGCAACAACGCCCACACGTCGAGTCTCTGGTCCAGATAGATCGTCTGGAGTGCGTCATTGGGCGCTTTGAGGCTGGGCAGGTTCTGCAACCACCCCCACATTGCGCGCATTTCCGGAAGGTAATAGACGCCATACGCGACCAGCATTCCCAACAGGGTCAGCGCGAACCACCGTCGTCCGTTGGCACCAGCCATCCACGCGAGGATCATTAGCGGTGGCGCATAAATACCAAGCGGGTGTTTACACAGAAATGCCGCGAACACCGACAGCGCGCTGAGCATCCACATCGCGCGTCGATTGGTGATCCAGGCCTGTAAGAAGCACGCAATGCCCACACTGAGGAAGAAGAGTGTCCCCGCATCGCGAAACGCCACGCGTGTGGCGTGAATGAACGGTGAGAGCCCCGCGATCAGTACCACGCTGACGATCGCCGTACGCGTTCCGAACGCTCGGCGCGCGGTCCATCCAATCGCACCGATTGTGAAGAGGCCAAGAATGCCTGCCATGACGCGCATGCCCGTCAATCCGCCGAGCTGGTCTGCCCCCCACGCCATCAGCGGAAAGAGATACCAGCCAAAATTCCACGGAATCGGACTGGGCGTCAGTCGTCCGTCGATCACGCTTTGCCCGATCAATACATTGATCGACTCGTCGTTGAACGCCGTGTTGTAGTCCAAGTCGTGCAGACGCAGCCAGCTGGCCACGAGGATCGTGCCAACGAGTACCGTCCACTCAATCCACGTCAGCGCGCGCGGGGCGGGCCATGGCGATAATGGCGGATTGCTGCGCTCGCCTACGACCAGATGATCTGTAGCCGAGAGGGAATCCGTTGGCCGAGAGTTGAGGTTCGCGTGCGCAGGGGCTGTCATGCGAGACAGAGAGTGAAAAACAGAAAGAACGTCGATGACCCCCGTCGCTGTCTGATCGTCAGCGCTACGGTTGCCAGAACACCGTCCAAAGCTCAAGCTACCTTATATGACGCGTCACAACGATGATCGTTTTGACCGATTTGCGGATCGGTATGAGGAAACTGTCGCGCAGTCACTCCCCGTAGCCGGTGGTGGTACGCGCTATTTCGCAGACCGGAAAACACGTCTGCTCGCCCGCGTCACGTCGTTGAGCGGACCACAGCATCTGCTCGACTTCGGATGCGGGGTTGGGGTGTTGACGGATTCGCTGCTCGAATACTTGGACAACAGCGGGCGCGTGTCCTTGATGGATATTTCGGAAGAGTCCATTGCCACGGCTCGTCGCCGCATCAGCGACCAACGCGCAGACTTCACGTGTATGCACGAAGCGAACGTCCCTGTGCCGGATGGCACCTTTCACGGGAGCGTAGCGGCGTGCGTGTTCCATCACATCGCCCCGGCTGAGCGATTGCCATGGATGCGGGAATTGCATCGCGCCAGTCAGCCCGGAGGCTGGGTGGCAATTTTTGAGCACAATCCCTACAACCCCCTCACGCGGGTAGCGGTCGACCGGTGTCCGTTCGACGAGGGGGTGGAGCTGCTGCCACCGCGTGAGACCCGTCAGCTGATGCAGAATGCCGGGTTCGTGGATATCGCCGTCAGACACTATCTGTTCGTTCCGCCCCTGCTCGACTGGCTCGTGCCCGTGGAGCGTCTGCTACCATGGCTCCCGTTTGGCGGACAATACCTAGTGTTCGGCCGTCGTCGTCGCTGATGAGCGCGCTCCCCACGATGTCCGCCACCACGAAAGATGGCCGTTGTTTCACTTCGTCGTAGATGCGGCCGAGGTACTCGCCCAAGATGCCAATGGAGAGAAGCTGCACGCCACCAATGAAGAGCACGGTGACGATCGTGGAAGCCCAGCCCTCCACGGTACCGCCGGTCAGTTTGCTCAGGATCGTCAGCAGCACGAGAACGAAGCTGAGCATCGAGGTGGCCAGCCCGATCCAGATCGAGAGTCGGAGTGGCGCCTTCGAGAATGCCGTCACGCCGTCAACACCGAGGCGGAGCGACCGGGCAAACGAGTACTTGGCCTCACCAGCTGCACGACGCGGGCGCTCGAACGCGACGGCCGTTTGCCGGAACCCAGTCCACGCGCGCAGTCCGCGCACGTAGCGGTTCCGCTCGGGCAGCCGGTTCATGACGTTGACCACGCGCCGGTCCATTAGGCAGAAGTCTGCCGCGTCGGTGGGAATGGGCGTATCCGACAGCGACCGCAACATCCGATAGAACACGCGGGCAAAGGTACGCTTCAGCCACGAGTCCGCCCGAACCGTCCGGGTGGCATAGACGACATCGTACCCCGCCCGCCACTGCACCAGCATTTCCGTCAGCAGTTCGGGCGGATCCTGCAGATCGGCATCCATGACGCACACCACATGGCCGGTGGCGAAGGCCAGCCCCGCCGACACCGCTGCCTGATGCCCGAAGTTACGCGAGAACGACACCAGGCCAATTCGCGGGTCATCGAGCGCATACTCGGTGACAACCTCGTGAGTGCGATCGGTCGAGCCATCATCCACGAAGAGGAGCTGGTAGTCCACCGACAACGATTCCAGCAGGGCGCGTAGCCGATGCACGAGCATCGGGATGGCGTCCTCCTCGTTGAGCACCGGCACTACGATGGAGAGCGTGACCGGTGCATCACCCCGACTGTGCTTCGCTTCGTCCATGTACACGTTCCCCACGTCCAACCCCCGGCGATGCATCCGTAACGCCCACGTTGTCCAGCGGCAGCAGGCCTTGTCGCGACGCCTCGGGGGCGTGCGGCTCTCAACGAATCTCGTCCAGAGGCTCGCCGGACTTGACGGAGCATGGCGGAGAATCTGGCAAAATGCGAGTCACAGGCAGTTTGTGACCGTTTCTACGCCTGCCGACCTGATGCGTCGACGCCACAGAACCGTCGCGATTGCCACTCACCGAGCTCTTCTATAAACGCCGTTTGTGCCGGATGCGCCACGGCACCGCTCTTGCACTACTGGGTAGATGTCTGCAGAATTGTAGTTGATGACTGTCGGGGGAACCCGACCCAAACTCTCAGGTGACTTTATGCGTGTAATATCTCGTTGGGTTCTTCCTGTGGTCGGTGCGGTAGTGATAGCGGCAGGTGCTCCTGCAATCGCTGCTGCCCAAGCATGTACCGCTGAAGACCGCATTGCGGGCGTTGACGGTGTCCAGAAATGCTTCTTCACGCCGACGGGGACTGCATCCACGATCAGCATGAACAACCTGCTGACGCGTGTTTTGCCCGAAGTGCAGTATCTGGTGAATGTGGCGTTTCTCGGTGGCACTGCATCGTTTGCATCGACGCTGTACTATTTCACTGGTTTCCCGGTATCAACGGTCGACGCTGACCGCATGGCTGCGGGTCGGGTGATCAACGGTGTTGGTAGTCAGTCCTTCTTTGCGAATCCAGGAGCTGAGTTGCTCTTCGGGCTTCGCGTGATCGATGAACAGCAGCGTACTCGCTGGTTCTGGAGTGGTGATGATGTCCTTCGCGGTAACGACTATCGCTGCAATGCGGATGGGAGCTGTGTCTCGGGTGGTTTCACTTACTCGAAGATCCTGACCAATTCTTACGGGGACGATGGCCCGCGGGCAGGGAACACGCTATTCAGCGATTATGCGCCCGCATCTGGGTTTGCCCTTGCTGGATATTTCGGATTCGAAGACAACGGATACGGCGATGGTGACTTCAACGACAAAATTTACGCTGTCTCGTACGCCGCCGTGCCCGAGCCCACCTCCCTCGCACTCCTCGCCGCCGGCCTCCTCGGCCTCGGTGTCGCCGCCCGCCGTCGTCGTCGCCAGCAGTAATCGTAGATCGTTCTGCAGACACCCAAGCCCCCCGCGCTCACCAGCGCGGGGGGCTTCGTATTTCCCACTCCCTCCCCGCCGCGCCGCGAAACCCCACCAACGCACAAAGCCCCCGCGACCATAAGGTCGCGGGGGCTTTTGAAAGCACCAAGAATCATCCCAGCGCCAACACCTACCAGCGATAATGCGCAAACGCCTTATTCGCTTCCGCCATCCGGTGCGTATCTTCCTTCTTCTTGATCGCATTGCCTTCGCCGCGGCTGGCCGCGAGCACTTCGGCCGCGAGCTTCTCGGCCATCGACTTCTCGTTGCGGTCGCGCGAATATCCGATCAGCCAGCGCATCGCGAGGGCCGTGCGGCGGTCCTGACGGACTTCCACTGGCACCTGGTACGTGGCGCCACCAACGCGGCGGCTCTTCACTTCGACCACCGGCTTGAGGTTGTTCAACGCCTGCTTGAACACGCCCACACCCGGCTGGCTGGTCTTGGCCTCAACAATGTCCATGGCGCCGTAGAAGATCCCTTCGGCGGTGGACTTCTTGCCCTGAATCATCAGGTTGTTGATGAACTTCGAGACGGTCTGGCTGTCGTAGCGCGCGTCAGGAAGGATGGTTCGCTTTACTGCACTTTTGCGGCGACTCACTTCTTCTTACCTCCCTTCGCGGCTGCTGCAGCCGCGGCGCCCTTCTTGGGACGCTTGGTACCATACTTCGAACGGCTCTGGTTCCGGCCGTTGACGCCCGATGCGTCGAGCGTGCCGCGCACAATGTGGTAGCGCACGCCGGGGAGATCCTTCACACGGCCGCCACGCACGAGCACAATCGAATGCTCCTGCAGGTTGTGGCCTTCACCCGGAATATACGCGGTGACCTCGAGCTGGTTCGTGAGACGAACACGCGCAACTTTGCGCAGCGCCGAGTTGGGCTTCTTGGGCGTCGTGGTGTAGACGCGGGTGCAGACGCCACGCTTGAACGGATTGCTCTTGAGCGCGGGGGCCTTGGACTTCTCCACCACGTCCTTTCGGGCGCGACGGACCAGCTGATTGATCGTAGGCATTCGTAGCGGGTTGCCCTGTCGAGTCACCGGCAGGGTGTTCGAACTCCGACTTCTACGTGGATCGCCCGGGGAGATCCCGAGCGGCACGGAACAGAACCCTAAGCTTAGTCCCGAAGGCCAGACCGGTCAACCGCCCCTGCCGGTCCGCGCCTCGCCGCGCCCTATTTGGCCGCCACCCTTGCCTTGACCAAGTCGGCAATCCGCTTCTCCAATGCCCCCATCGACCCGCAGCGGACATCGCTACTGGCAGCCGTCGTGGCATTTCGTCCGCTCCCCTCCAGCGTGGTCTGGACGACGCTGCCACCGACGTCATTCGGGATAATCCGAGACTGGATGGATAGCGTCAGCGAATACGTCTCGGCGTTCGGCATTCCGGAGTCGCCCCCGCAGTCGAGCGCCCGCATGGTGGGCACGTCCCCGATGCGCCGCCGCGTCTTGAACGCCGGGTTGCCCAGCGTGCGCGACTGCGAATTGACGTCGGCTACCGGAATACCGAGCGTGGCATAGGCCTCGTTGAGGGCGAGCCACGCCTTCTCCACCGGCGCGTTCACCAGGGCGCTGTTCACTTCGGTCCGCGACGCCATATTGAGACCGACCGACGCACCCGAACTGTTCTGCAGCACCGCCGTCTGCAACGTGGTACCTCCAAAATCTCCGGCGCCCGGCGATTTCGCGGCACTACGGGCACACCCCGCCAGCAGAGCCGCACCGAGCACGGCAGAGCAGATCGCCCCGGAGTGAAGCACAAACGCTGCGCGCAACGTAGGCATGAACAAGGCTCCTCGGCATCGCTACCGATCACACACGGTGTCTTAACGGAAGATCACGCGCTAACGTACGGAAAGGAGTGGAGGTTCGCCATCCCGCCCGCTTGCGGCCCGCGGAGAACGATTGGGCGAACAGTTGGGCGAGCGCTTTCTGGACGACACCGCACTCACGCAAACAACTTGAGCGACTTCCAGTCCCGCCAACAACACGCGCTTGACGCCGACTTCCTGCTGGAACGGGAACTCGGCGGCGCCGGCATGTCCCGAGTGTTCGTGGCCACCGAACGGTCGCTCCAACGTCGCGTCGTAATCAAAGTGCTTCCCGGGGAACTCGCGGCCAGTGTCAACATCGAGCGCTTCCGGCGCGAAATCCCATTGGCGGCGCAATTGCAGCATCCGCACATCGTGCCCGTGCTCGCGGCCGGTGATGATGACGGGCTGCTCTGGTTCTCGATGCCCTTCATCGAGGCCGAGTCGTTGCGCGGCGCGGCGCGGTGAAGAGTACCCGACGCCTGCCGGCGCGCAAGGTCGTCCGCATTCTACACGACGTCGTCGATGCGCTCGCCTACGAACTCGTGACCGGCAAAGCCCCCTTCTCGGGCTCATCGCCGCAGGCCACACTCGCCGCCATACGCCCCCGATCGGCCGTGGCGCTGCTGGCGGAGCTCGACGCACTTCCGCCAATGTCCAGCGGTCGTGCGCCCGCCGTGGCCCGGAAAATTCGGAGCGCACGAACGGGAGCCGACAACATCGACTTGGCGATACGGCCCCGCGATGCAGGCCCCGGTGGAGATCGCGCAGGGAGGATGTCCGTGGCGCCCACCTCCGGGCATGCTCGTGCCGATACCACGGCCGTCTCTCGGGAAATCAGCGACGGCACACCGAACACCGCCGTACCTGCTGTGATCTCCAACCGCTTGACGTTCAATGACCATCTTTCATCGAACGACGTTATC
>JBBQUH010000089.1:0-11739 GCA_038212625.1 Gemmatimonadales bacterium
CCCTACGTTCAGCGGCATCGCATTGTCCGATAGCGTCGAACTACCGGCTGCGCCGATGCCACCGTTTCCGTACAGGCCGGTGCGGAGAACCAGCGATTCATCAGTGCAATCGAAAATCCTCCACGCCAGCGGGACGTTGGATTGAATCGTGCCCCAGGCTTGATTCGACGAAGGTTGTATTACCCCTCCATATCCAGTACAACCCGCCCCTCAATCGTACCCGCAGTCATCCGCGCCAACACGGCATTGATGTTATCCAGCCGATCAGTGCTGTATCGTGTACGCGCCTTGCCCTCGACCGCGAACTGTATCGCTTCCTTGAGGTCCATACGAGTGCCAACGATCGACCCGCGCACCGTTTTTGCATTCAGCACGACATCGAAAATCGGCAGTGCAAAATCGCCGGGTGGCAGCCCCACGAGTGCCATCGTACCGCGCTTTTTCAGCATGCCGATGCCCTGACTGAAGGCGCTGCGCGAGACGGCGGTCACCAGGACGCCTTGTGCACCACGCATTGCTTTCTGCACTTCAACTGCCGGGTCTGTCTGCGAGGCATCCACCACCATCTCTGCGCCAAGTTCAGTGGCCAGCGCCAACTTCGCCGGATCAATATCAACGGCGATCACATGAAAGCCCATCGCGCGCGCGTACTGCACCGCCAGATGCCCGAGGCCACCAACGCCGCTCACCACAACGGTGTCGCCCGCTTTGCAATCGAGCATCCTGAGACCTTTGTACACCGTAACGCCGGCACACAGAATGGGCGCCACCTCCAGCAGTGAAATACCGTCGGGAATTTGCCCCACGTACGCCGGATCGGCGAGCACGTACTCCGCGTAGGCGCCATTGACCGTGTAGCCAGTCATCTGCTGTCGGTCACACAGTGTTTCCCACCCGGTGAGACAGTAGTCACACCGTCCACACGTTGTGTGCAGCCATGGCACTCCCACGCGGTCCCCTTCCTTGATCCCGCGAACACCGGCACCGACCGCGGCGACGTAGCCCACACCCTCATGGCCGGGAATGAACGGGAGCGTGGGTTTCACGGGCCAGTCACCATTGGCGGCGTGCAGATCGGTATGGCACACACCCGAGGCGGCAACCTTCACCAGGATCTGGCCGTTGGAAAGTTGCGGTACCGGAACGGATTCTATTACCAGAGGTTGGCCGAACGCGTGTACGACGGCCGCTTTCATCATTTGCATGAGCGCTCCTGTGGGTAGGTGTGTGGAAACTCGCCCTTGTACGTGATGCTGTCTGTCAGCGTTACGCTGACATGCTGACGGAGATTCGCCATCAGGACTGTTGCCGTTCATGACGCCGCCGTCGGTCATCGACCTGATCCTCACGCACCGCCGCACCCGTGCCACGACGGGGGCCCACGCCACCGCGTACGCCGGCGCTCGCGGGGGCAGCGATCGCCCGGTCCGTTCACCGGAGACTCGGACCGACGCCGATTGAATTTCCTATTCCGCAGAAATCGTCGGATTGCTTCACGAGCTACCCAGTGCGGCGTTGGAAAGGGACGCGAAAGTGCTGGTGATGATCGAGTCCAAGCGGCAAATGGGCCGAGGTCGCGGATACGTCGATGTGCATCTGCTCGCATCGGCGATGCGGGAAGGCGCAGCGCTATTTTCGCTCGACAAGCGTCTGGCTTAGACCGCGGTGACGGTTGGTGTATCCTGCCCCGCTTGATCGGCCGGAGAATATGTCCATATTTAAGTGGTCATTTCCCTAAGACCGAGAGCGGCATGCGCCCTTCCCGCACCATCTCAGCAACCGAGTTCAAAGCACACTGCCTGACCCTCATGGACGAGGTGCAGCGCACCGGCGAGGAGCTGGTCATCACCAAACACGGCAAACCCGTCGCCCGTCTGGCACCGGTGGCGGCACCGACCGCCTCTATAATCGGCTGGATGCGGGGCACGTCCGAGGTGGTTGGCGACCTGATTGCGCCGGAAGACATCTGGAACCTCGACGCGCCGCTCGACCCCGCCGATTTCCCCCCAAGCCCAGACGCGCAGTGAACGTTGCCCGAGCGCGCCGCGTCCGGGAGATCGGGTTCAGCGAGTCACCGCCGTATGGATCCGAATGGCTTCTGTTGGATTCGCACGTCTGGTATTGGCTGCTTGAAGACGTGGCCGACGCCTTGCGAGCGAGCATTCGGACCACCGTGCTTGAGGCCGTCGGTCAGGGGCGTGTTGCGATCAGTGAGGCCTCGGCGTGGGAGCTGTTCACGAAAGCGCACCGCGGTCGACTGCAAACCGCGATACCGCCGCGCGACTGGATCACTCGTGCGCTGGCCGCACCAGGTTTGCGAGTCGTGCCGCTCGCGCGCGCGGTGTTGTTCGATTCCGTCGAACTGCCGGGCGACAGCGCGCCACGCGATCCCTTCGACCGCGTCATCATCGCCACCGCTCGGCAGGAAGGAATGACACTGGTGACCGCCGACCGTGCCATCCTTGACTGGGCTGAGCAGAGTGGCGCCGTCCGGACGATTCGCGCACGATAGACTGGATCAGAAATTGCTGTGGCACGGTGGAGCACGTGACTTTGCGAAAGCATTCGTGCTACGCGCAAGACGGATCGACGAGACATCTCGAAGACATCCAGCCGCGGATCCCGGTCACGGGGGCCTTGCCGGGCGAGGCGACGGTCAAGGCCAGGCGGTAGCGCCCGTGCGGGAGCTGCGCGAGCGAGAGGAGCAGGGCGCGAGGAAGAATGGAAACGCGAGCGACGTGGGGAGGACGCAGTCGGCGGGCAGCCGCACGAGGAGCAGATCGGAGAGAACGAGGCTGTCGGCGGGTAGGTGCTGCAGCGTCGTCGGCGGGCTCCATCCACGGCGCGCGCGGCGGCGGGGCCGGTCGGCGCATGGAGGGCCGCGCCTCTATCGCCAAGACGACGGAATCGGGCGGTAAGCGCACGTCGAACGCGAGTCGGCCGACGGCCGACGTGATGGCCAAGCCGGCGGTGCGGATCGAGTCGGGACCGGGTGAGGCGAGGAGCGGCGTGGTGACCGAGTCCGTGAAGAGCCCGTGGAGCTCGGCGGCTGCCGAGTCGAAGTCGATGGCGGCGCCGAGGCGGAAGGGCGTCTTGGAGCACGGCTTCGCGCGCATCCGTTGCGACACCTGCGCGCACGAATATCTGCTCGCGTTCTCGTGCAAGTGCCGCTATTTCTGCTCCAGCTGCCACGACAAACGCCTCGCGATCTGGATGCCGTGGTTGGAAACCACCCTTCTCGCGCCCGTGCCGCACCGACAGGTGGTGCGCACCATCCCGAAGCGGTTGCGCGCCTATTGCCTGCACCGGCGCCGTCTGCTCGGCGAGATCGCCCGCGTCGCCGCCCGCCCCGTCACGGCCGCCATGCGCATGCTGACCGGCGAGCGGGAGCTTGCGGTCGGTATCGTCGCCTGTCTGCCGACGCACGGCGCGCGCGCCAACGGCCGGTGGAGCAGGCGGTGTTCATGGCGCTGACCAAGTTGCCGGCCGATCGCTACGCGAGCGCGGAGGCGTTCGCGATTACGTTGTTGAACACCGACTGGACCTGATGCTCATTGACGGAATCCGCCGGGAGCCGTCGCGAGCGGATTCAGGGGCGCCGGGAGAGCAGCGCTAAGAATCAGGGGCGCGAGGAGTGAACGGTACCAGGAATTGGGGGCGCCCATAACTCCTCGCGCAGTTCACAGTTGAAATCAGCGCCCTTACCGTAGCGCTTCGTCGAAGAACTCCGCAAGCATGAGCACGAACGGCTGCGCGGCGTCCGGCAGCGACCATTCGATGCGCTCGCTCAGTAAGTCTCCCGGATCATCGCGTCCGCGCCAACGCGACACATTGCGCGCATCAGGATTGACCACCCAGTACTCGCCCACGCCTTCGCGAAGATAAAGCTCGCGCTTGATGTGGTAGTCGAGGCGTGGGTTGCCAGGAGACACCACTTCGATGATGAGCAGCAGATCGTGGAGATCGTACGGATACGCGGGCCGTTTGCCGTCAGTCACGCGCACTACGAACACATCGGGCTGCACACGATTACGCGTGCGGTCGCCGCGTCGAACATCCGCTGGCGAGATCATCGCCCGTCCTCTACCGAGTGGCTTGAGATACTCGCGCAGCAACGCGTAGAGTTCGCCCACGACCAGCTGGTGCGTGTCAGCAGGCGCGGGCGTCACGTGCAACGCACCGTCGATGAGCTCGTAGCGCTGGCCATCGTCCTCGAGCGCATCCAGCATCTCGACGGTCCACTCGATGTGTATCGCGGGCATGGCCATACGTTACGGCACTCGGCGAGAGGGTGGCAAGGGCTCATGGCACACCATGGCGTACACCTGTCAGCGCCGCGTCATCGATTCAGTACGCTACCCTGCCCGATCTACTCGCCGGCGCCGTACGACCGGACGTAGTCCACATCTAAACGGAACGGCCCGACGGAACACGCTGCGCCCGTATCAACATGAAGACGCCTCGCGACGATTCGAATCGGCAATGGCGTGGAAGCCATGTCTATCACCACCCGTCGTAGTATGAAGGCTATTTCTGCCGCGATGTCGGTGACGGCCCTACCGCCACAGGCGACCGCTAGCGTCACGCTCGCGACGTACACGCACGTCCGCAGTACGCGCCGCCGGTGATTTCCCTGTGCAATGGCAACTGAATAGCGAGGCATCAGTCGCAGGAAACTTTCGGGACGGGAGATGTGAGGCCGTCTGAGAAACTTTACCGGGACGAGTGAAGCGGGTCCCAGCCCTACTGCCCCGAGGTATCCTCCTGCGACGCTGTCTGCGCCGCATGCGCGTTAATCACCGCCTGCGCCGCCTCCGCCGGGTCGTCCGTCAGCAGCAAGAGATCCAGGTCGCCCGCCGAGATCTTCCCCTCGCCCAGCATGCGTGAATTGATCCAGCGCAACAGCCCCGCCCAGTAATGGCGTCCGAAGAGAATGACCGGAAACTGGTAGATCTTTCCCGTCTGAATCAGCGTCAGCGCTTCGAACAACTCATCGAGCGTTCCGAAGCCGCCGGGGAAAATGATGAAGGCGTTCGAATACTTGATGAACATGGTTTTCCGCACAAAGAAATAGCGGAAATTGACCAGCGTATCGACATACGGGTTGGCGCCCTGCTCGAATGGCAACTGGATGTTGCACCCCACGGAATGGCCCTCGCTATCCCGGGCGCCCCGATTGGCCGCCTCCATGATGCCCGGGCCGGCACCGGTGATGATTGAAAACCCCTGCTCTCCCAGCAGGCGCGCCGTTTCCCGGGCCGCCACGTACTGCGGATCGTCCGGCGAAGTCCGGGCCGATCCAAAAATCGTCACGCCCTTGGTAATATTCGCCAGCGCGTCGAAACCTTCCACGAATTCCGCTTGGATCCGCATCACGCGCCAAGGGTCCGACAGGGTGAACGACGCCAGGTCGGTGCCTGGGAACTGCAGCAACTTTTCGTCTTCGGTGAGCATTGGCCGGTCACGAAGGTCTTGATCGATCAGCCGCGCCGCTTTTTTGCGGACCGGCTTGGCAGCGGGGGGTGTCACCGTTGGCATGGTGGGTGCCGTGGCAAGTTTGGACGACCGTGATTTCGCCATAAGGAGCCGAGTGAGAGTGGACCGGGAGCTGGGTGCTGGCGTGGTGCCGTACAGGACGCGAGGAAGCTGATGGCGGATGATACCACGGTATCCTCGCGCTTGCTCTTGGTGGTCGCCGATGGCGTGCGCGCCGACGTGCTCACCGAGGAGATCGACGCGGGCCATCTCCCCGCCATGGCGCGATTGCGCGACGCGGGGGGGCTGTATCCGGTCAGCAGCTCGTTTCCGTCGGTCACCGGTCCCGCCTACGCGCCGTTTGTCATGGGCCGTCACCCGGCGCACGTGGGCATGCCGGGACTGCGCTGGTTTGACCGCGCCCGATCGCTGCGCTGGTCTCCGGGACAAGCACGCAGCTACTCCGGCGTCGATATCTGGCATGTCGACGGCGATCTCGATCGCGATCGCCCCACCCTCTACGACCTCGCCCAACCGTCGCTCGCCGGCCTCATGATGATCGCCCGCGGCGCGACACACGGGCACGTGGGACGTGGCATCCGCTGGTCGCTGCGCGCCGCTCAGGCGCACTTCCGCGGCGACCTGACAAGTTGGCGACGCGTCGAGCAGATGGCGGTCAACGAATTCATGCGCCGCTTCACCAAGCGTCAGCCGCGTCTGGCCATGCTCGGCATTCTCAGCGCCGACAAACTCGCGCACGCCCACGGTGCCGACTCTGACGTCGTTCGGCGCAGTATCCGCGACGTCGACGAGGCCATCACACGCGCGCTCGCAATTGCCACGGCCGGCGGATGGGCCGATACGCTACGCATCTGGGTGGTCGGTGATCACGGGCACGCGCCCGTGTCGCAGCATGACGATCTGCACGGATGGCTGAATGGGCAGGGCCACCGCGTGCTCGCGCACCCGCACATGTACGTGCGTCGCGCGGACATGGCACTCATGGTGGGTGGCAACTCCATGGGACATCTCTATCTCGATCCGTCCGAACGCACGCGCCGTTGGTGGCCCGCACTCAGTGCGCGATGGGAGCGCACCGCAGAGGCGCTGATCGCACGACCATCAATCGATCTGGCGGCGGTTGGTATCGATGGGGACACAGTCCGCGTGATGCACGCAGAGCGCGGCGTCGCCGAAATCCGCCGGTCACATGCCGGTCACGACGCCCGCTGGAGCTACGACGCACACAGCGGCGATCCGCTGCAACTTGGTGGCTCACTGCACAACCTCAGCGCCGACGACGCCTGGACTGCCAGCCTCACGTCACCGTATCCTGATGCCATTGTGCAGCTGTCGTCGCTCATCCCCTCCCCACGCGGCGGCGACATCGTACTGTCTGCCGCCGAAGGCTGGGATCTGCGCTCGCGCTTCGAGCCCACACCGCACGTGTCGACCCACGGTGCACTGCTTCGCGATCAGATGACCGTGCCACTCATTCTCGACGCGCCACCGCTACGCGAGCCGCAGCGCACCACCGATGTGGTACCAAGCGCGCTCGACATCCTCGGCATCACCGGGCACGGACAAGACTTCGACGGCCGCAGCTTTTACTGATACTGAGCGGTGCATCAGTCGGTGCGGTTGCGACTGCGCTCGGGGTCGAATCCCTCGGGATACCGAGCCCGCAACTTGTCGATGTTACGCTGCGCGATATCGTCCATCGACAGCCCCAGCACGGTCGCAAAGGCGCCGATGTACCAGAGGCAATCGCCGAGCTCTTTCGCAAGCGCGTCCTGATCGAGCGGTGTGGCGTGAAAGAGATGTTTCTTGATGATCTCCGCCACTTCGCCCGCTTCGCCGGTCAGACCAAGCGCGGCATTGGCCAACTGCTGCTCATGCGTGCGATCTCGACCAAGTGTGCGGGCGGCGAGTTGCTGATAGTCGTCGAGCGTCATGCGAAGGTCATGCGGGAGTCGAGAAGGAAGTCATGCGGCCACTGGCCCGATACTGTGCAAGATACGCCTCCAGCCGATCGGCGGCGGTCTCCGCCCCGTGCTCGCTGCGTACGCTGGCCGCTACCTCGCCGGCGCGGCGCGCGTACTGCGGCTGCGTGAAGAGCTCGTTCAGCGCGCGCGCGACGCGCGGCCCTCGGTACGCGTGCGGATACAACGTGGTACTCACCCCCAACTCCGCAATGCGCCAGGCATTGTCCGGCTGATCGTTGGCGTGCGGTACCGACAACATCGGTTTGCCGGCCCGTAGCGCCGTGCCCATGGTGCCCGCGCCACACGAATGCACAATCGCCGCGGCGTGAGGAAATAGCAGCGAATGTGGTGCGGCGGGCACCGCACAGATACCCGGCGGCAACCTCGACGCCAAGCGTGCCGTATCCACCTCGCCCGACAAGAACACCCCACGCCGCTTGAGCAGCCGGAGCGCCGTGATGCTTTCATCAAAAAACGTACCGGGCGCCTCGACGGCCGCCGAGCCGAGTGTGAACACGATGGGCGCCTCGCCGGCGGCGAGAAACGCCTCCAGCGCCGGTGGGAGTGTCGCACCTTTTGTGGCGTCGTGGACCGCCTGTCCGGTGACGTGCGTGCGCGCTGGCCAATCCGGCTGCGGCGTTGTCAGCACCGCGCTGAACATCGCCAGCACGCAGTCCGGCGAATGCTGGCCTTCAAAAATGGGATGTGCGCCCATCGGCAGACCCAGCTCCGCGCGCAGATCGGCCACCGGTTGTGTCCAGGGGTGCGACACGCGACGCATGGCCTGCGCAAAGAATCGCGGCACCCACGGCCCTAGCATTTCCAGCTGTTTCAGCCACGGCGCCAGCGGTGGTACGGGCATGTCGTACGCGCTGGCGAACGATAACGGCGCGAGGACCGTGCTGGCCCATGCGATGCCAGTGCGCGCGGCGATGATTGGTGCGCCCAACGTGAGCGGCGCACTCACCAGCAAATCGGCGCCCTGTACCGCCGCCAGCAGTTCGTCGTGCGAACGGCGCATGGCCGGCATCACGAGATCACGAAAGAGATACTGTGTGCCGGTGTACGGATCGCAGATGCGGGCAATGAGTGCACGGTCGTTGCGATCGAGCGCCAACCCCACGGGTGTGAAGCCCAATCCCGTGCCTGCGACGTCATCCCGAAAGTGTTCGGGGACGGCAATGACCACGTCATGTCCGCGCCCCTGCAGCGATAGCCCGACCGCCAAGTACGGATTCAAATCGCCGTACGATCCCCAGCTCGAAATCACGATACGTGCCATGTGTTGAATCTAGCCGCTGGGACCGCCAGTCCGAATGCGGTATATTTCATTCATGGCATGGTTTCAGCTCACCGCAACGCTCACCGGGCGCGCACTGCTCAACCCCGCCCTGGCGATGGATCTTTTGCGGGTCGCGTGGCGTTTCCGCCATCGGTTCTGGTATCGGCGGTTCCCGTTTTTGCCCTTGCCGGCCCTACGCTACGTGCGGTGGCGGATGTACACCGCCTACGGCGACGAAGCCGCCGTCCCGCCCGCTCAGGATGTGATCGGCTTCGCCCGCTGGGTGGGGCGCCAGCCCTGACCGACCGCCGCGCCCTCACCGAGCGGCTCAAGGCGCAGGCCTACGGCCTCGGCTTCGACCTCGTGGGCGTCACCACACTCGGCGAACCCGCCACGCGGGCACAATTCGATGCGTGGCTCGAGCAGGGATATCACGGCGAGATGGCGTATCTGGCCGGCGACGGCGCCGAGCTGCGGCGCGACAGCACACGACCACACCCCGGGGCCACGCACGCCATTGTGCTGGCCACCAACTACGGCGGACGCGAGCCGTCGGGGCCGGTGGCACGGTACGCGCGCGGCGACGATTACCACGAGCTCTTGCGTGAGCGCACGCGCGCGCTCCATCACTGGCTCGAACAGGAAACCGGCCACGCCATCAACGCGCGCCCTTATGTGGATAGCGGACCCGTGTTGGAGCGCGATCTCGCGCAACGCGCGGGGCTGGGATGGTTCGGCAAGAACACCCTGCTGATCAGCCCGCGCATCGGGTCGTTCGTGTTTCTGTCGTCGCTGTTTGTGCAGTACGATCTCGAGCCCGACGCGCCGTTTGACGCCGATCGGTGTGGGACCTGCACCCGCTGCCTCGATGCGTGTCCCACACAGGCGTTTACCGGGCCGCGAGTGCTCGACGCGACGAAGTGCATTAGCTATTTGACGATTGAGCTGCGAGGGGCGATTCCTGAGGGGTTGCGGGAAGCGATGGGCGAGATGGTGTATGGGTGCGACGTGTGCCAGGAGGTGTGCCCTTGGAACCATACATTCTCCAAACCGTCCACCGAACCCGCGTTCGCGGCGAGGCTGCACATCGACGGCGTCGATTCGCTGCAACTGTCTCGTTGGTTGCTGGGGATATCGCGCGAGGAGTACGCGTCGGCCTTCAGAGGCTCGCCGATGAAGCGGACCAAGCGCGCCGGACTTGTACGTAACGCGGCGGTGGTCTTAGGTAACGTCGGATCTTCCGACGATGTCGCGGTCTTGAGCGCGGCGCTCGCAGACGAGGAATCGCTCGTACGGTCGCACGTGGCGTGGGCACTTGGATCCATCGGTACGGCGGGCGCCCTGGCGGCGCTTCGCGCTCGCTTGCCCTTCGAGGACGACGGGCGGGTACGTTCGGAGCTGGTAGCCGCGCTCGCACGAAGCGTGCCCTGACCTGTTTGCAGTTCGAAGTATTTTGGTAAACCGGGGGACGAGGACAGATCGACGATCGCGGTTTTGAAGTTTGCGCGCGGCATGTCTGGTACCGGCTCGACGACCACGAGGATCCCATCGATCCAGGCGTCCAGTAGCAGCTTCTTCTCTTCTGGCTCGGCCGAGACAAAGGCGTTCCCGAGCACTCGAGTACGCTCGAGAATGAGAGAGAGTCGCTCACACTCGGCGTCGGCTGACACGGTTACCCGGTTTGCCCTCTCGAGTTCTCGCTTGGCGTTGCGCAGAGTGACCCTCGACTCGTTGAGCCGGGTCATCATAGCATCGTCGTCGTCCACTGTTCCGTCGGTGGCCTCCACGGTGAGTAGCGCGCACCTCCGTGCCCGCGCCGCCCGCGAGGCGCACGCCGGGCCGCGGAGCCCCCCATCGACGCGGGCCCCCGCGAGCCGGAACACGTCACGCACCCCACGCCCCTCCGCCGACGCCCTAACTACCACATGAGGACGCGCCCCCGACGCCGCGCCACCACGCGGGGACGTGCGGCGTGTGCGGCGCTCCCACCGGCGCGTCCGATTGGGCCCCACCGGCATCCGCCCCCACAGTAACCGAAGTTCTCACGGCGCTCAGGGCGCACGAGCGGGACGGAGGCCACGCATCCTCCCGTCACCCGGCGCTGGCGAGGTCGGCGATCGCGCCGTATGCTCGACGGATAGTCGACCCACCCCGATTGAAACTCCTATCCCGGAACAACACCCATTTCCACCACATCGCATCATTCCGCGAGAGATTTTCAGGGTGGAACAGCAACCGCCCACCCAAAAAATCGGTTGCTGTTCTCCGTTTCTCCGTGCCTCTGTGGTGCAGGCAGTTACGAGGGTATTGGTGCGGAGACGGCGACAGAAACTAACACGTATGCCGCCACCCGCTTGGGCCCAGACCCTACGGCAGGATCTCCACCTGCCGTTCCCCACGCGCCACCGCACCGTCTTTGCGCCGCATCTCCACACGAAAAATGTACGTGCCCGCCTCGAGCGTGCGCACATCAATCGACACCGCGCGCGCACTAGCCGGGATGACAGCCGGAATCACCTCTGTGTTCCGGCCGTTGTCCGGCTCGCGCCAGCCAATGCTCACACTGTCTCGACGTGCGTCGGCAATGCCGAAGAACGCACCGATGGAACGCAGTGCACTGCCATCACGCCGCAGGATTTGCAGCTGCACGTCAAGCGTGTCGCCCGGGGCAAACCCGTAGCTTTCCCAGTACAACGCATGCGGTACGTCGCGCGGCAGATCGATAGACCCGGCCAGGCGCGCGATTGCAGCATCGGGGTTGGTGATCGCCGGCGCACCAAATGCAGGCAGCACAATGAACGCAGGCTGCGACATCCCAACCTCTCCGCCGCTCATTTGCGACAGACTCGGCGGTGGACGCACACCAAAACGCCGACGATGCGCCGGTTCGTAGGCGTTGCGGCTGGGAACCTCGAGACTCAACACCGTTGGAGTGGCAGGCAGCGGTGTGGTGAAGCGCAGCGTACCATTCAACGGCAGCAGCGTGTCCGTCACCAC
>JBBQUH010000090.1:0-11477 GCA_038212625.1 Gemmatimonadales bacterium
GCTCGTGGTGTTTGGTGGTGGCCGTGATGTATCCGGCGGACCCTCCTACGCGCGTTGTCGATGTCAATGCCGAACAGCTGGCCGTACACCGTGCTCTCGCGCCGAAACAATCCGTCAAGTTTTCGCGTAAATCTGCGGTAAAGCTGATCGTGGTCCCGTCCCTTTGACGCGTCAGCCAATGAGATAAATTCCCCATATGCCCGTCACCTCCTTCGCCCCAACGCTGCTTGCCCCACTCCGCTCCTGGGTCGCGAGCGCCAACCAGCCCGACGTCGATTTTCCGCTGGAAAATCTGCCCTTCGGTGTCTTCCGCCGCGCCGGCACCACCGAGTCGCCACGGGTGGGCGTGGCCATCGGTGACGCCATTCTCGATATCGCGGCCTGTCACGCCGCCCAACTGCTCGGCGAGGCACCGCTGGTGGCCAAGGCCGCGCACGCCTGTGCCGCACCCTCACTCAACGCCCTGATGGCGTGTGGGACTGCGCCGCGGCGCGCGCTTCGCGACGCACTCATCGCACTGCTGGCTGACAGCGCGCCGGTGCATCAGCAGCAAACCGCGGCGCATGCGCTGGTGCTGCAACGCGACGCCGAACTGTTCCTCCCGGCCCACGTGGGCGACTACACCGACTTTTATGCCTCGGTGCACCACGCCACCAACGTGGGCGCGATGTTCCGACCCGATCAGCCCCTGCTGCCCAACTACAAGTGGGTGCCCATCGGCTATCACGGGCGCGCCTCGAGCATCGTGGTATCCGGTACGCCGGTGCGGCGACCGCTCGGTCAGCGGAAAGATGCCGACCACGCCGAGCCCGCGTTCGGACCGTCTCGTTCACTCGACTACGAGCTCGAGCTCGGGGCGTTCGTCAGTACCGGCAACACGCTCGGCGTCGCCATTCCGATCACACACGCCGAAGATCATCTCTTCGGGCTTTGTCTGCTCAACGACTGGAGCGCGCGCGATATCCAGAGTTGGGAATACCAGCCGCTCGGCCCATTTCTCGCCAAGAATTTCGCGAGCACCATCAGTCCGTGGGTCGTCACCCTCGAAGCACTCGCCCCGTTCCGGGCGCCACTCGCCGCGCGAGCCCACGGTGATCCCGCGCCGCTGCCGTACCTGCACAGCCCCGACGACCAAGCCCGCGGTGGATTCGCGCTTACGGTAGAAGTGTGGCTGCGCACCGCCGCCATGGCCGCCTCCGGTGCGCCGGCAATACGCATCACGCAGGGCAGCAGTTTGGCCTTGTATTGGAGCTTTGCCCAGATGCTTACCCACCATGCCAGCGGCGGCTGCAACCTGCGCTCCGGTGACCTGTTGGGGAGCGGCACTATTTCGGGAAACACGCCGGAAAGCCGCGGTTGCTTGCTCGAGCTCACCAAGCGCGGCGCTGAGCCGCTTGTGCTCGCCAATGGCGAAACGCGCACATTTCTCGAAGATGGCGATGAGGTCATGTTGACCGCTTTCGTCGGCGGTCACGGCGCGCCCCGCATCGGGTTCGGCACCTGTACCGGCCGCGTGGACTCAGTCGTCGACCGGACAGCCGAGAATTCCTGAACGGAACGCCGTTCCGTCTGCGTCACTTTACCGCCCTTATGTCAGATCTGCTGTTCGCACGTACCCAGATGGCCATGTCGCTGGCCTTCCACATCATCTTTGCGGTGGTGGGCATCGGCATGCCCGCGCTCATGGTGATCGCGGAATGGCGTTGGCTCACGTCGCGTGATCCGATCATGCTGGAGCTCGCCAAGCGATGGGCGAAGGGCACCGCCATCATGTTTGCGGTGGGCGCCGTTTCCGGTACGGTCCTCTCCTTCGAACTCGGCCTCCTCTGGCCCACGTTCATGGAGCACGCCGGCGGCATTATCGGCATGCCGTTTTCGCTCGAAGGCCTGGCCTTTTTCACAGAGGCCATCTTCCTCGGCATATATCTCTATGCGTGGAAGCGCATTTCTCCGCGCGCGCACCTCGCGGCCGGCGTTGTCGTTGCCGTCAGCGGCGCACTGAGCGGCGCGTTTGTGGTGTGCGCCAACGCCTGGATGAACGCGCCCGCCGGTTTCGCGGTGGTAAATGGCGTCATCACCAACGTGGACCCGATCGCGGCCATGTTCAATAAAGCGGCGCCGTCGCAGGTGCTGCACATGACGCTTGCCGCCTTCGCCGCTACGGGCTTCGCCGTCGCGGGGGTGCACGCATTCGCGCTGCTGCGTGGAACGCCGCACCGTGCCTTCCACCGCGCTGCGCTGCAGATCGCGCTCTCGGTGGGCCTCCCCGCTGCCATCGTGCAGCCGCTCTCCGGCGATTTCAGCGCGCGCAGTGTGGCCGAACGGCAACCGATAAAGCTCGCCGCCATGGAGGGCCACCTGAAAACCGGCCCGGCCGCGTTCGTGATCGGTGGCTGGCCCAATGCGGAAACCCTCGAACACACCGGTGCCATCGAGATTCCTGGTGCCATATCGCTGCTGCTGCACGGCGATCCGAACGCTGTGGTACAGGGGCTCGATGCCGTGCCTGCCGAAGACCGGCCGCCGGTGGCGATCGTGCATCTCGCGTTTCAGATCATGGTGGGCTGCGGCACTCTCATGGCCGCACTGTCGGTGTGGGGGGCGGTACGGTGGCGCCGCCGCCGCCGTAGCATAGGTCGCGCCCTCCCCGATGATCGCCACTTCCTCAAGGCCGTACTCCTCGCCGCGCCACTGGGCTTCATCGCGCTCGAAGCCGGATGGACGGTCACCGAAGTCGGACGCCAGCCGTGGGTCATTCAGGGCTTCATGCGTACCGCCGATGCCGTCACGCCGATGCCCGGATTGGTGGTGCCGTTTACACTCTTCACGCTGCTGTATATCGGACTCGCGATCGCCGTGGTCTTTTTGCTCTGGCGGCAGATTCTCAAAACCGGGGTGACCGGCACACCAATCGGTATGACCGGCGAAATGCCCATCCCGCGACTCACGCCACGGCCAGGACTCACGGCGCAGCATGAACGACACTGAGTTCGCGCTCACGCTGCCGCATGTGGTGGCGGGCACGATGGTGCTCTCGCTCAATGCCTACGTGGTGCTCGGAGGCGCCGACTTCGGCGGTGGCGTGTGGGATCTCTTTGCGCGCGGCACGCACCGTGACGAGCAGCGCTCGTCGATTGCCGAAGCCATCGGCCCCATCTGGGAAGCCAACCACGTCTGGCTCATTCTCGTAGTGGTGCTGTTGTTCACCTGCTTTCCTGCGGCTTACTCGCATCTGTCCACCGAATTGCATGTGCCCATCACGGTCATGCTGGTGGGTATCGTGCTGCGCGGATCTGCCTTCACCTTCCGCACGTACGACAGCACGCACGACAAGGTGCAGCGACGCTGGGGACGCATTTTTTCGGTAGCCAGCCTGCTCACCCCCGTCGTGCTGGGTGTCTGTCTGGGCACCGTGGCCAGTGGCGGAATTCCCATGCGCGCCATCGCCGATCTCGGCGCGCTCACCTTTGCCGATCGCTTCATCACGCCGTGGGCGACGTCACCCTTTGCGTGGGCCGTCGGCTTGCTCACGCTGGTGCTCTTCGCGTTTCTGGCCGCCAGCTACCTCACGGTGGAAGCGCGCTCGCTTCCGGTTCGCGAAATTTTCCGCCGCCGCGCGCTCCAGACACAAGGCTTGCTGCTGACGTTAGCGATGCTCACCCTCGTAGTGGCCCGTGTCGAAAACCCGTTGCTTTTTACGGGGCTCACCAGCGGAGCCACGGCGCTTGGCATGCATGCCGTGACCGCCCTCTCTGCTGCTACGTCGCTCTGGGCCCTTGCCACGCGCCGATATCTCTGGGCGCGTAGTGCGGCCGCCGCGCAGGCCAGCTTTATCCTCTGGGGCTGGGCATGGACGCAGTTTCCATGGCTCCTCCCACCCAATCGCACCATCACCTCACTCGCGGCGCCGGAGATCTCCTTGCAGCTCACGCTCGGCGCACTGGCCGTAGGAACGGTGATTCTGCTCCCCAGCTTCGTGTACCTCTTCCGCATTTTCAAGAAAGAGGGCACGGTCTTCGAGCAGGACCGGTAGCCGAGCGCACTGTGCGGGGCCAGATTTCCCCGTATGCGCCCAGATCTGATTCGTGTCGTGCTTGTCGATGATCACCAGATCGTCCGTTCAGGCCTCAAGGCCGTGCTCTCCACCGCCAAGGATATCACAGTGGTAGGTGAGGGAGGCACCGGCAAAGACGCGCTCGTACTCTCGGAGCGATTGAACCCGCACGTCATTGTGATGGACCTCTCCATGCCCGACATGGATGGTCTCACGGCCACGCGCGAGCTGCAGAAATCGAACGCATTGCGTACGGTGGCGCCCGATGACGAGACCACGCGTCGCGTGCTCGTGCTCACCATGCACACCGAAGACGAGCATCTCGTGGCGCTGCTCGAAGCCGGAGCTGCGGGCTACCTGCTCAAGTCGGTGGCCGACCGCGAACTGGTGGACGCGATTCGCACTGTGGCCGCCGGTGATGTGTACGTGCAGCCCACGGCGGCGCGTGCCCTGGCCCGCGGTCTCGCGCGGCGCGACGGTAGCGCGGAGGAACGCGGCCGCTTTGAAAAGCTCACGCACCGCGAGCAGGAAGTGCTGAAGATGGTTGCGGAAGGCTACACGGCGCCGGAAATCGGCGAGCGGCTCACCATCTCACCAAAAACGGTGGACACGTACAAGCAGCGTATCGGCGAGAAGCTGGGACTCGCCCATCGCAGTGATTACGTGAAGTTTGCGCTGCGTTTGGGGTTGCTCAAGAACGACGGCTAGCCACCTCGTCCACCGCCGCATGCTGCTCCGCCTTGATCAGACTCCACGCCGGCAGCGGCGGTGACGCCACGTCCATCAGTGCGTCGCGTGAGCCGTACCCCGCTTCAGCGCGCACGGTCGCGGCGATGCGACGCCGCAACGTATCGATCGCCTCACCCGCCTCGCTCACCAACTCCTCGCGCAACGCACGAAAGCGCCGCCCCGATTGCAGGCAGAACAGATCCGTCAGCGCGATCTCTCGCGTGCACGCCGCCGCGCCCTGCGTCTCGATCAGCCGTTGCGTACGGGAAATCACCGTGGTCCGCGCATACAGCTCGATCGCCATGTCGGCGAGCCGTTCCACCACCAGCTGCCGCTGCAAAATTTCCTTCTTGTGCGTGACCACAAGTTTCTGCGTCGCCTCGGCCAGTTCGGCCACGTGCTTCTCCACAAACTCCGCGTGCTTCCTGACCGCCGCATGCAGCGCTACATCGAAGCGATCCCGCTTGCCAAACGCCGACGCCACGCGATCGGCCGCGTAGCCCGATACCAGCACCCAGTTCTGAATCGGATTCTTGAGCGCCCCCGATAGCTCCTTGAGCTCCTCGGCGGGTCCCTGAATGCCGTTGAGTCCCACGAACAGCCGCAGAATTTCGTTCGCCCCCTCGAAGATGCGATTGATGCGCGCATCACGCAGATACCGCTCATAGGGCCACGGCTTCACAAAGCCGCGCCCGCCCGCCAGCTGTACCAGCTCATCCGACGCCCGCCACACTAACTCGCTCGCGAACACCTTGATGCACGCCGCCTCCAGCGACGCATCCACCGACTCGTCATCGAGCGCCGCCGCCAGCGATCCCACCATCGCGTCGGCCGCATACACATCGGCGGCGAGGGTGGCCATTTTGCGCTGCGTGATCTCGAACGTGGCCAGCGCGCCGCCAAATTGCGTGCGCGCCTCAGCGTAGCGCGTAAAGTCCGCGAGAATCCGCTTGCTCCCCGCCGTGCATCCGGAGGCCAGCGACAGCCGGCCAGCGTTCAGCGCATGCACCGCCACGCGAAACCCTTTACCCACCTCGCCCAGCACATGATCATCGGGTACGTACAGGTCCTCGAACACCAACTCGGCCTGCGTCGACCCGCGAATCCCCAGCTTCTGAATCGTGCCATCCACGCGGAACCCCGGCATGTCGGGTCGGATGATGAACGCCGTGGGACGCATGATCGTCGCGCCGTCGCGCAGTACCGGCGTCTGCGCAAACGTGGCCAGCACCCCTGCGCGGTGCCCGTTACCGATCCAGTGCTTGCGACCGTTGAGCAGCCAACCCGCGTTGTCCGGCGCACGACGCGCGGTGGTCACGATGTTCTGCGCATCCGAGCCGGTTTCCGGTTCGGTGAGCGCATACGCCGCCAATGTCTCGCCGCGCGCGAGGCCGGGCAGGTAGCGCGCCTTCTGCATGTCGTTGCCGAAGAGCACAATCGCCTTACCACCCAGACCACAATGCACGCCGATCAGTACCGCCAAGGACGCGTCGACCGCGGCAACTGCACCGAAGACCCGCGCATACGCCGATGCCGACAGCCCTAGCCCGCCGTATTCGCGCGGAATGGTCAGGGCGAGCAACCCCGCTTCAGCGAACGCGCGGATCACCGGCTCGTCGATCGTTTCCGCTTCGTCGAAGCGTCGCGGGTCCACGAGACCGCTGGCAACCATCTCGTTGAGCGCGCCAATCAGGCGTTCTACCGTTTTCGCTTCGTCCGGGCGGCGCTCGTCGAGCGGCGCCGGATACGGAAAGAGCAAGCCATCGTGGAGCTCACCGCCAAACAGGCCGCGCAAAAACGAGGGTTTGGCGGTGATGGTCGAGGCCGAAGCAGTGCTGCTCATAATGACGGGCGGAAGAAAGTGACGGAGGCCATGCAGCCAACGAAACGACGGGGGCATCTCGTGAAGAGATACCCCCGCCGTGAAAGCTACCACAGGAACACGCTGTTCAGCGCGATCCAGCCGACGCGCCACTCTGTCGGAGAGGCGTCGTCGGCGGCAGCACCACGGTAATCACCACCGTACTCGGCTTCCCTTCATTGCGGTTGTTGGAGTCGACCGCCTGCAGCGTGAGCGTAGCCGTGCCCACGGTCAGTCCAGACACCTGCACGAGCGTGGATTGCGCATTGGGCTGGCCGATTGCCACGCCGGGGAAGTCGCTGGTCACCACGATGTTGCGGTTGCGGAGCGTGATGCCGGCCGCGTCGCGTACCGTGATGGCAAAGGCGCTGGTGAGACCGCGCGTGACCGTAAACGTGCCCTGGGTGACGATGCTGTCCACCGGGGTCTGCCGGATGATCACGGTGCCCTGCGCCAGTCGACCCTCGACCGTCGCGCCGATGTTCACGTTACCGGCCGCGATGGCCGTGACCAGACCCGTTTGTGACACCGTCGCACGGGTTGGATCGCTGGTGATCCATTCGATGGGTCGATCGGTGATTTCCGTCCCGACCGAATCGGTCACCGTCGCGCGCAGCTGGGTGCTTTGCCCCTCCAGCACCGTCACTTGCAGCGGGGCCACCGAAACCGACGCCACCGGAATGCGGGTGACCGGGAAGGTGACGGTATCCGCGACACCTTCGGACGTCGCAATCACCCGCGCGGTACCGAGCGCGATACCTGTAGCAATGCCCGCCTGGGTGATCGCAATGACCGTGGGGGTGTTCGTCGACCACGTGACGATCCGGCCGGCCGGTACTTGCGCGTTGGTACTGTCCAGCAGCGCGGCGCCAAAGCCTCGCGGAATGCCGATGCGCAGTGAACCGGTACGCGGCGTGACCACCACCTGCGCGATACGCGGGTCCACCGCTTCCACCGTGGCGCTGCACCGCACTTGCGCGTTCTCTATGGGCGACGCGGTGATCGTGGCCGAGCCCGCGCGGCGCGTGGCGACCAGACCGCTCTGACTGACCGTGGCTACCGTTTCGTTGTCACTCGTCCACACCACACCACGTCCCTGCAACGGCAGCGCGTTGCCCGCTGTGTCGCGCAGAGTGAGACTGGGTTGGGTGCCTTGGCCAACCGTGAGCCGCGTGGAGGCCGGTGCCAGCGAGCAGCTGCCGATGGGGATTTCCGTTACGCTGATTGCGGCACTGCCCACCGTCTGATCACTTTCCGCCGTGATGATCACGTTGCCGGCGGTAAGTGCCGACACGGTGCCATTCTGATCCACTGCGGCAATTGATGAATTACTGCTGCTCCAGCGAAACACCCGGCCGCTAATCACGATATTTTGCGAATTGCGCGCTACCGCCGAGAGCTGGCGGGTGTTCGTGCGACGCAGCGTCAGCACGCCCGGAGTCACGGTCACGGTGGCGGCCACTTCGGGGGTCACGATCACCGGCACCGAGGCGGTTTTGTCGTCGGCCACCACAGACACAGTGGCTGCGCCCACCCCGATCGCGAGCACGACACCTTCCGTGGTTACGGTGGCCACGGTGGAGTTGTTCGACGAATACGAGATGCGCTTGTTGCGGATCGAATTCCCGTCGCAATCGAAGGCCGTACCCACGATCGGCGCGCTGCCGTTTACGGGAATAGACAGCGAAGCGGGCGCAACCGTGACGGTGCAGGCGTCCTTGGTGGTCCTGAGGTCGAGGCAACCCGCCAGACCGACCAGCGCGAAGGCCGCAGTGATCGCACCGACGCGGCGCGATGAAACGAGAGCAATGGGGGCAAAGACCCGCATGCAGGTCCGTCCTGTCAACAAAGTGAATGGGGCGTTCGGGAGAACGTCCCTGATACTGGCGCATCAGAGAGACGCGCGGTTGCAACCCGCCGTAACCGTTACAACGCGGGCACAACGAACACCCCTCACAACCTGACCAACCGTTTGCCTCGCAGCAAGCGCCCGTTCAACTTACGCGAACGTCATGAATTCTTCGGCTGCCTTCGCTCCTGCGTCCGTACCACCCGAGCCTGCGGCGTCCCGTACCCCGCCGCCGTCGCCCCGATCCTCCTGGACCCGAGCGCTGCTGTGGGTGCTGGGCGCCGCGCTGCTGCGCGCCGCGCTCGCCGCCGTGGTGCCGCTCCTCCCGGACGAGACCTACTACTGGGAGTGGACGCGCCGCCTGGAGTGGGGCTATTCCGACCATCCGCCCGGAATTGCGCTGCTCATCACGCTTGGCACCGGACTCTTCGGTGATACCACGCTTGGCGTACGAGCCGGGCCGGCGCTGGCGGCGCTGCTCACGCATGGGGCCGCCGCGGTGGGCGCGTGGGCGCTGGGTGGTCGCGGTGCCGCTGGCGCCGCCGCAGCCCTGCGCGCGGCGCAGCTCGTAGCGCTATTGCCGATCGCCACGCTGGGCCTGGTGCTCGCGACTCCCGACGCCGTGCTGTTTGCCGCCACGATGGTCGCGCTCGTTGGCGTCGAACGCGCCCTCGTGGCGCCGCCGCGCAGCTGGAAGAGTCTTGGGTGGTGGACCCTGGCCGGCTTTGCCCTTGGCGGGGCCTTCCTGGCCAAATACACGGCCGTTTTGCTGCCAGTCGGGCTCGTGGTCGCCTGCATGATTCATCCGGCGCTCCGGCGGCGGTTCGCCGAGCCGGGGCCGTGGGTGGCATCGGTGATTGCGGTGGGACTTTTTCTGCCGGTGGTCGCGTGGAACGCCTTCAACAACTGGGTGTCGTTCCGCTTTCAGCTCGGGCATGGCTTCAACCCCAGCCGTCGCGGAAATCCGCTGGCCCGGGAGCTTGAGTTGCTGGGGGGACAGATGGGACTGGCCACTCCCATTCTGTTTGTGCTGATGGCGGCCGTGGTCTGGGTGGCGCTACGAGAAGGATGGCGCACCCGCCACAGCGACCGCACGGCGCCCACCGCGCCCCGCGTGCGTCGCTTCGCGTTGGCCACCATCGCGCTCTTCCCGTTGCTGTTCTTCGCCGTCAGCGCCTGGCGGCGTGCCGTGGAAGCCAACTGGCCGGCCATGATCTATCCCGCGGCCATCCTGTTGCTGGCCACGGCGCCCGCGCGTTGGGCGTACGATCGCTGGTGGCGGCGTGGCTTGGCGCTGGCCGCCGTGCTACTGGCCGTCGTGGCGGCGCAGGCCTGGCGCCCGCTGCTGCCCCTCTCGCCCAGCAAAGACCCCATCGCCCGCGCCCACGGCTGGCCCGCGCTCGCCGCGGCGGTCCAGGCCGCGCGCGAAGACCCGTTTCTTGATGGTACCGTCGATCGGTGGGTGGCGGCCGACCGTTACCAGGACGCGTCGCAGTTGGCGTTTCATCTGCCCGATCAACCCACGGTGTTCTCGCTCAACTTGGGCGGACGCACCAATCAGTACGACGTGTGGCAGAATGCCTACGACAAAGTGCGTCCCGGCGACGGGCTCGTGGTGGCCTTCGACGCTACCGCGCGCGGTGACTCACTCGCGGCCGTGGTGGGCGGCTGGTTTGCCGCCACCAGGCCGGGCGTGACCGTGGCCCTCCGGCGCGGCGACGGGGTCGTTACTGAACGTCGCATCTGGCTATATCGCACAGCGCGGAACGTGCCGAATCGCCCGTAGCGCGTACCGGTTCGTTTCTCCCTCTCTTTTCCTGGAACACCATCATGTCTGTTGCGCCTGTCATTCCTGCCGATCTCGCTGCCTGGTGCGCCGCCAACGACGCTCGTGCCCAAGACGAGCTCTTCGAGTTCCTTCGCATTCCGAGCGTCAGCGCCCGGAGCGAACACGCCGCGGATTGCGCGCGGGCCGCGCAGTTTGTAGCCGACGCGCTCACGCGGATCGGTTGTGCGGTCAGCATCGAACCCACCCCCGGACATCCGATTGTCGTGGGGGAGTGGCGGCAGGCCGGCCCCGACGCACCCACGCTCTTGATTTACGGCCACTACGATGTGCAACCCGCCGAACCGCTCGAGCTCTGGACGTCACCGGCCTTCGAGCCCACCGTCCGCGATGGACGTATTTATGCGCGCGGTTCGGTCGACGATAAGGGCCAGCTCTATCTGCACATCAAAGCACTCGAAGCGCATCTCGCGGTACGTGGCACGCTGCCGGTGAACGTGATCGTGCTGGCGGAAGGCGAAGAGGAAGTCGGCAGCGAGAATCTCGAACAGTTCCTCGAGCGCGAGAAAACACGGCTCGCCTGCGATGCGGTCGTCATCTCCGACTCCACCATGTTCGCGCCGGGTATTCCGAGCATTCTGTCATCACTGCGCGGGATGGCGTATCTCGAAATCACGGTGCAGGGACCGGCCGGGGATTTGCACTCCGGCATGTACGGCGGCGCGGTGGTCAATCCGGCCATGGCGCTCGCCCGGATTCTCGCCACCATGCACGACGAGCACGGCCGCATCGCGATTCCGGGGTTCTACGACACGGTGCGCCCATTCCCTGACGCCGTGCGTGCACAAATGCGCGAACTCCCGTTCAGCGACGACGGCCTGATGCACGAAGTGGGCGTATCCGCCCTCGGCGGCGAGCCGGGCTACACCACGCTCGAGCGGCTCTGGACGCGCCCCACCTGCGAAGTAAACGGCATGCTCAGCGGGTACACCGGCGAAGGCGCCAAAACCGTGCTCCCCGCCGTCTCCATGGCCAAGGTGAGCTTCCGACTGGTACCCGATCAGGAGCCCGAGGCCATCGCACGGCTGGTACAGGCGCATGTCGAGCGCGTAGCGCCCGCCGGTGTCACGGTTACCGTGGTCAATCTGCATGGCGGCAAGCCGTGGCGCGCCGATTTGCAGGGGCCGATCATCGACGC
>JBBQUH010000091.1:0-10671 GCA_038212625.1 Gemmatimonadales bacterium
CACGGACGACGGCACGGCGGTAGCGGATGGCGCACGGCGGCGCCTGTCCGGCGGGGGGCTCCTGGGCAATGCACACACCATGCTCGCGTTCGAAGGGGCGTTGTTCACACAGGGCGCACGCGTTGCCGACACACGACGGGAAGTGACCGCAGGGGTACTCGCGTGGCGCGGAGCGCATGTGATCGGTGGCACTCGGCGCAACTCGCAGGAAGTGTTGCCCAGTAGCAGTCGCGGAGCGTTAGACCTTGGCGCGCGCATAGCCGTCCTCGGCGTGTGGGGGGAGGACATCGGTCGCGTCATCACGCGTCGGTCGGTAACGCGCGCAACCAGCGGTGGAGTGGCTGTCGGCTGGATTCCTACGTCGCTCACTCGCCTCTCGCTGGCCTATGAATTGACGGTGGTGCCCCCCGGGCGTTCGGTACGCGAGCACGCGCTGTTCCTGCGCGTACAGCAGGGGTTCTGAGCCGGTACTTTCGCAAATCTGGCGTCCTGCGACGACTCAGTGTCACGAGTCTTCGTCGGAGCATCCGGTTTCCTGCCACTCGCGAAAACGCAACAGGAAAGAAGTGGCGACGCGAAGTGGGCTTTTCGTTGCGATCTGTCCGCTCGGTGTGATCCGTTCTGCGGCGCCCGCCAGATCGTCGCGTGGCGGGATGGGCACGTGCCCTGAAGACTCACCCGCACGACGTGGCCGCGCCGCGTGTGCACCGTGGAAATCGCAGCAAGGACCGCGCTGTCCTTCCGAGAGGGATCGGTCAATTGTACGGTATTTTCATGTAGGCTCCGTAGAACCATTGTTGATAGGCTGTTATCGTTAAAAATGACAGAACGGCACTCTCGTACGTCGAGCATGTTTTCTGGTGTCGCAACGCGGACACGTTGGTCAGCTGTGCTTCTCCTGCTCATCGTGGCGTGCGGTGGCACCACGCGCGGGGCGCCGCTCGAATCGGCGGGCGCACGGCCCGCGTCCGCTCGCGCAACAGGAAGCGCCGCGCCTGGTCGGGGGCGCGCGCATGCTCACGTACATCTCCCGGGCGAAGTACGCGGCGTGCGCCTGTATCCGGTCTTTGCCCGCGCCATCATTGCGCCGATGTACCTCGATGGTCGGTGGCTGGTCCCGCCGGATTCCGCCGCCTCGGTCGGTGCATTCCTCGCGTCGCTGTCCCCGACGCTGGTGTCGGGGATGTTCAGCTTTGCACCGGAAGAAGCACCGACCGATACACATCGGCGGGTATTGCACACAGTGCGTCAGGCCGTGCGCGAACGGGTGCCCGATGCGCGTTTCGATGTGTATCTCGATGCCTTGGCGTACCCATCAGGCCCATCGGTCGTTGAGCACATGCGCACGATCACTGAACAACTCGAACCGGACCTGTGGCTCTTTACGCGTTGGGATCGAGCAGACCGGGAGAACTTTGCCGTGGTGGCCAGCGCGAGCAGCCAAGCGCACGCCAATGGCCAGGCGATCGGCGGGACCACAGAGAGCCTCGAGATTCCGACCGACTCTGACTTCGGCGTGGTACTGGGCAACGTGTCGCCGCGCGAACTCACGCGACAGTTGATGGCGCTCACGGCGATCCATCCACTTCCCTATCTCGTCACCGTCGGTGAAAGCGGGAGCGGTCTGCTTCCCGCCCTCTCATCGAGCATCCACGCATTTCCTCATTGGCGCCTCGCCATGCATCCAGAGCTCCCGGGGCTGACTCTTCAGCAAGCCACGGCGCGATTTCGTCCGTAGTGACGACGGCAGTGACGGTTCGGTACCAACGGGCTTCTACCAGGGCGCGCGAAGGGGACAGTCTGCATTTCCGGCCGACCGGCCCGATACGAATTTCAGAAATCAAGCGCGAGAATCAGCCGGGCACCGTCGTCGTCCACCTCCGGCGAGCGATGCAGCACGCTGTCACCGTACGTGGCATGGAGACGTCCTTTGAGGAAGCAGAGACTGCCCGTCGCGATACGCACCACGCTCATGGCGCGGTCTTGATGGACGAACTCCGTTCCGGGTCCGACGTACGTCGTGATCAGACGCACGTGCACCACGTCGCTGTGAAACTTCGGACAGCTCGTTCCCGCCGACACATCGAGTCGATAATTGGCCTTCGTGACGGCAAACTGCTCGAGAAACGAGGCCGTGATTGCCGCGACATCGCGATGCAGTGCGATCCCCACCGGCGACGCCGGATCGATGCCGATGGTGAACAGCGAGTCCCGAGTGACTCGCTCGAAGGTGTTCGGCGACACGATCGCGTTTACTCGCCCAGTGGGCGGGAGCGGCGCGAGCATGGACAACCACAGCGGCGCGCGTTCCACCACGACGACATCAACGCCGACGTCGTCTATCTGAGCCACGTGGGACGTCTCCCACGGCATACCGAGTTCAGTCGTCAGCATCGTAAAGGGCCTCAGGTAAGGATCGGACGCGGCAAGGGCGAGTATGCCAAGGCAGCAAACCGCGCACAGATTTCAGCGGATATACTGCCGCCGCCGATGCACAGCGCCACCGGCGCCAAGTCGCTCTCGCCGATCGATTCGGCGAACAGCGCGCCTGATCGATCGATGCGATGCCACACCCATGCGCTCGACGGGTCCTCGTCGAACACCGCGATCCCTTTCATGCGCAGCACCGCGTCGGGGAGGTCGCGGACAAGGGCTTCGAGCGCCGCGCGGCCAATAATCGGGGGGAGTGGCACCTCAAAGCTGGCCACGTGATGCAGCGCGGCATCGTGCGCATGCGATGCGGTATGTTGGACCACAAGCCCGCGACGCCGCGGCGGGGCAGACTGACTGTGGGTGGCCAACGCGATGATGGCGTCCGTGAGCGAATCCAGCTTCACCACCCGGGCTCGCGAAGCCAGCGTTGCGACCTCGGCCGATACCGCCGCCACCCGCTCCGCACCCGCGCGTTCCGTCCAGTTGAACAGCACATGAGAGGCGGTGCGGAGCTGCGACTGCTCGATCGCATCGTGCCAGTAGCGTTGCTGCCAGCGCGCGACATCGACCACGGTAAGCTGCATGGGCGGTGAGAAGGCCGTGAGCTGGCGGTTGACTGTCAGCACACCCAACATCGACTCCGTATCGGTGGTGCCACTGCTTTCCACGAGCACGATGCTGTTCGCGGTCAACGGCAAACCGGCCAACGCTTCAAGCAGGTCCTCCTGGCCGTCGCAACAGAGGCACGCCGACGCCAGCGGATATACCGCTGCCGCCGACTCGGCGAAGCGTGCGGCATCGATTCGCGCGTTGCGCGCGTCGCTCAGCACGACGATCGGCTGCCACCCGCGCGCGGCAAGGCGCGGAACGAGCGCCGTCAGGGTGCGCGTCTTGCCAGCGCCAAGGTAGCCGGCAATGAGGACGAGGGCGTTCATGATAGGCCGCGTGTTAGACCGCGCAGCCACACCCTGAGCCGCAGCCGCCCGTGGAGGTCGCACCCTGCGGCCTCTTGTCCGCGGCTTCGCACTCTGATGCGAAGGCCGTGGCCGTGGCCGTGCCGCTGCGAGATGGCAGGAGGAGGCCAAGGCCTCCGGTAATCACCCGACGAACGGGCTCGTTGGTTTCCGGGTGCCGCGCCAGTGGTGGCTCACTGAAGCGCTGACGCCAGTGAAAGCGTGTTGTCGGCGCCGACGTAGTAGACCGGATGGTTTCGTACTCGTAGAGCGGCATGCTAGGACACGTGGGGCAGGAGGGCAGAGGATGGAAAAAGCGTTGCGGGCGCGCGGTCTGAGGCGCGCAACGCTATCCATTCGGTCAGGGTCGCACTGATCCGCGATCATTCGTGATGGTCGTTCCCACCTGCGCGGTGTCAGACACGAGTTGAACCTTCACCGTGCGTACTCCGGGAAAGGCTTTGCTGAAAGCGAAGGTCATGGGGCGACCGGCCGGGGGAACGCGGCAATCCACGGTGTAGCGTGCTTGTACGTCGCCGTGTCCGCCCTTTTCCTCGACCACACCCACCGTTTCTGCCGTCAGCGAACAGCCCAGCGCGGCGTCGAAGCGTACGAGAGATGCCGGTTGAGCGCGCAGTACGTTCAGCACGGCGAGTTGGGCCGTGCGCTCAGCCGCCGTCCGTGGTGCACGCTCAAAACCGTAAAGGTCTTCGGCGGGAGCTCGAAACACCAAGGTGCCACGTCGTCCCTCAATGCCGATATCCAGTGTGGCCTCGCCATGCGTGTGGGCCTTGGACTGCGCGCGTCCCACGGACGACACACCCAACAGGAGCGCGAGGCACAGTGACCTGTGATTCATGTTCATATCTGCCTCAGGGCAACAGCGGAGCGATCGATGATGTTTTCTTGAGAGTAATATATCAGTAGTGAACGCATTTCGACGAGGCGGAACTGCCGCAAGCATTCGCCTGGTAGAAAGTCATTTATTCACTTGCCTAATCTTGCAATTGATGAATTGACGATTATCATTCTCTGGATGATCGACGACCAGTGCCTTGACCATGAGCACCCAGCAACGCTGCCGCGGGCGATAGTCTCGCCGGCAGTGCGGCAGCGGGCCGCACGCATGCTGGCGGCGGCTGGCGAGCCGGCGCGGCTTGCTCTGCTCGAACTGCTCGCCGAACAGGAGCTGTGTGTGTCAGAGCTTGCGGCTTGCTCCGGTGGTGCGTTGCCAGCGGTTTCGCAGAGACTGCGGGTTCTTCGCACCGAAGGGCTGGTGCGCTCGCGCCGAGATGGCAAGCACGTGTATTACGCGTTGGCCGATGAGCATGTGCAAGCGCTACTGACCAACATCCTGCGTCATGCTGCTGAGCCGATGGGCTAAGCGGCGGCACCTCGTTTGGTCTGATCCCGCGTACCGACCGCGCTCAGACTTGTCTTTCTGTCGGCCTATTCAGGAGAGCACCAGATGTCCGAGCACCTGCATCAAGACCATCCGCACCGCCACGGCCCGGGGTGTGGCCACACTGCGATTGAGCACGCGGGGCACATTGATTACCTGCACGACGGCCACCTGCATCATCAGGACGGCGAGCAGGTGGTGGAGCATCATCTTGAAATCTCCGCGACGCTTCCAGCGGAGTGTACGCCGAATCATCGCTGTGGCGGTCACGATGCCGCGCACACACACGGACCGGACTGCGGCCACGCCGCCGTGCCGCACGGCGACCATCTCGACTACCTCGTGGATGGACATCTTCACCATCCGCACGGTGCACACTGCGACTTTCACGGCGCACTGACAACGGTTGCGTGACCACGGCTGCGTGACAACGGTCGCTTAACAACTTTATCGGCCGGGACGACAGGTGACGGTGCGACCGGCGGGTGGAGGGTCACGGATGTGCGGACGCCGTGGGCAAAATCACCGAAACACCCGTCACGGCAAACGGTAAATCGGGTGTAGTCGGCGAGAGTGCCCCCGATGTTGTGTGTGCGGTTACTCGTGGCAGGTACAGCGTTGCCGCGAGTTCAGCCAAGATGAGAGCTGGCAGTTACAACGGGGCGCGGCACGACATGTCGTGGGCGCCCCGCGATGTCTGCCGTATTGCCGCTCACCGTCACTTTAAACGGTCGAGCATCGCGGTGACCTGCGCGGCCGACAGTCCGCGGTCACCTTCAGACGTGGCCAAGGGCCACAACGAGAATGCCCGTACGCGCCCCCCGATTGGTGGCATGGCGAGGGTATCCGCGCGAATTACCAGATACGGTACCGGATGCAAGGTCGACATCGCAGCGAGACGGCGTTGCAGCGATGTGCCGGCTCCCTGCAGCAGTACGCCATAATCGGAGTCTTCCGGAATCTCGGTTGACGCGGTGACGCCACCGATCGCCTGGCCATTCGCGTGGGCTTGCCCGATCGCGCTGACGACCACGGCGTAGTGCTCCCGGTCGGCGAGGTCCCAGCGGGTGAAGTGCCACAGGTCGGGGAGCAGGGCGTCGTCCAGCGTGCGCATGTGCGACACCACCTCATTGCCGTCGGGATAGGCGGCGGCGTCGAGTACCAGGTCGAAGCGCGCCGCAGGCTCGGTCGCCCGCACCAGTCGGCGGACGATGTCGAGCACGCGGCGATGTTCGGGTGTGGGCGCCTCACCGGGCGCAAAGCGCAAAAGCCCAGTCACCAAAGTCGGTCGCAGAGTGGCGAGTACGCGACCGATCGAGTCGGCCGCCGACGGTGCGACCACCCATCGGCCGTCGTCGTACATCTGCACTCGCACGACGCGCGCAAAGACCGGCGCGAGGCGCGCCCCGCGAACTTCACCGGGCAGGTGAACATGCTGATGCCGGCGAGTGTTGGCGCCCTGTGGGACCGGTCGCGGGGCACAGCTCATGAGCCACCCAAGGGCGGGTAGCAGCAGCACGCACCGCAAACCGCGGCGAATGGGTGGGGATGAGTCACGCACGGCGTAGCGAAAGTGCCGTGCAATCACCGCCGGCTCTACGCGGTGCTGACCAACGTTCGGTTGACGCAAACAGGCCACGTGTTGCACTCTGAGGCCGAGAGAATCGGAGAAGACGGCGGTGCCGGAACGTCATAGCCCAACCACAAGCTATTGCGAATCCTTTCTCAATACAATACCGTTTGTCTGCAGGTCGACATCTCCCGTTTCCCGCCAATTGTGACTTCCATCGCCTTGCCCGCCGCCACCGCGCGGCTTTCCGCGCGCGCGCTGACGAAGCGTTACGGCGCGCATACGGCCCTCGAGGCACTCACACTCGACATTCATGCCGGTGAGGTGTGCTGTTTGCTTGGGGCGAATGGTGCGGGCAAAACCACGACCATTCATCTCTTTCTCAATTTTGTGGCGCCCACCAGTGGAGAAGCGCTGGTCTGCGGCATTGATGTCACGAAGGACCCGATCGGCAGTAAGCGACACATCGCCTACATCCCGGAAACGGTGATGCTGTACAAGAATCTCACCGGCATCGAGAACCTCGAGTATTTCGCCAGCCTCGCCACCAATGAACACTTCGCACGCGAGCAGTTGATCGACTTCCTGGTCGATGCCGGGCTGCGCGCCGACCAGCTCGATCAGCGCGTCGGTGGCTACTCTAAAGGGATGCGCCAAAAAGTCGGCATTGCTGTCGCCTCGGCGAAACGCGCCGATGTCCTCTTACTCGATGAACCCACGTCGGGTCTTGACCCGAAGGCTTCCAACGAATTCTCCGAACTCATCGGCCGTCTGCGGGAACGCGGCGCGGCGGTCCTGATGGCTACCCATGATCTCTTTCGAGCCAAGGAATCAGGGACGCGGGTCGGCATCATGAAGCATGGCCGGCTGGTGGCGGAGATGCAGACGGCCGACATCGGCCACGCAGATCTCGAGCGGTTGTACCTCGAGCACATGAACGACTGACCATGCCTACACCACGTGCCCTCACCGCGCGTTGGACCTCAAACCGGAGCGCTGTCCGATGATCGTGCGTATCGCCCGCAAAGAGATGACGGAGATGTTCCGCGACGGCCGCTTTCGCTGGGCCAGCGCGATCGTCCTCGGCCTGATCCTCATCGCGACATTGACAGGATTGCGCAGCTATCGGGCACTCGCGGCGGAACAGGTCGCCGCAGAGACCGCGATGCGCGGTTTCTGGGTGAATCAGGGGGCCAAGAATCCGCACTCTGCAGCGCACTACGGCCTCTGGGTATTCAAACCCAAGATGCCGCTGTCATTCATCGATCAAGGCGTGGACCCGTTCACAGGCCAGACCACGTGGCTTGAAGCACACAAGCAAAATGAGTTCACGCGACGTCCCGCGATGGACCAGGCCTCAGTCGCCCGTTTCGGTGAGTGGACTGCGGCGGCCGTCCTGCAACTGCTCATTCCGCTCCTCATCATCATGCTCGCCTTCCCCGCCTTTGCCGGCGAGCGCGAGAGCGGTACGCTGACACAACTCGCCGCACTTGGTGTGCCCATGCCGCTCCTGTTGCGTGGTAAAGCGCTCGGCACCGCGGCTGCGCTTTCGGTGGTAGTGGTACCGGCAACCGTGCTCGGCGTGGTCGCGCTCGCACTAGGCTCAGGATTCAGTCGCGGTGTCGACGACCTCGTACGATTCGTGGCGATGCTGGTGGTCTATCTCGCCTACTTCCTGGTGATTCTGGTGGTCACGCTGGCCGTGTCGGCACGATCCCGCTCATCACGCGCCGCGTTGCTGATGCTCTTGGCGTTCTGGACCGTCAATTCGCTGATTGCTCCACGGGCGGTGACTGACCTCGCGCGGCGCGTTCATCCGACCACCTCGTCGTTTGCATTTCAGCAAGCCGTGACAGACGATTTGACGCATGGAATTGACGGACACAACCCCGCCGATACGCGACGCCAAGCGGTGGAGGCGCAGGCGCTCAAAGAGTACGGAGTCCTGACTCTCGATGCCCTGCCTGTCAATTTCGACGCTATCGCGATGCAGGCGTCGGAGGAGTACGGTAACCAAGTCTTCGACAAACACTTCAACGCCCTCTACGACCGCTACCGTGCCCAGAACGCGGTAAGTCAATTCGGCGCCGCCATGGCGCCGTTGTTGGCCGTACGTTCGTTGTCGATGGGACTGGCGGGCACCGATGTGGAACAGCATCGTCACTTCGCCACCGAAGCCGAAGGCTATCGTCGTGGTCTGGTCGCGTTCGCCAACAACTACCTGCGTGACAATACGCAGACCGGCGAGTGGGACTGGAAGGCGTCACCTGAGGTGTGGGCACAGTATCCCGCGTTCAGCTACGACGCGCCGCGGGTGGCATCGGCCATCGCGCCACAGCGTCGCGCCATCGCGATGCTCGCGGGCTGGTTGCTGCTGGCGGTGATTGCGTTGGTTCGTACGCCCGCCTTCCGGATCGACTGACGCATGCGCACCTCGCGGCTGGTTCGATTCGAATGGCAGTTACTCGCTGGTGACCGTACCCCATGGTTGATGGTGCTGCTCTTCGGTGCGTTGATGGCGTACGGCGCGTGGAATGGTCTGTCGTGGACACGTTTTCAGGAACGCACGATTGCTGACGTGGCCGCGGAGGAGTCGGGCCGGTTGGCGAAGCTCGACACCGCCATCGCGCAGCGTGCCGCCGGTGACACCACCGTACGGATCGCCGCCGTGGGTGCGCTGGGGGCTGCCGGCGCCGTGCGCTATGCGGTGTTGCCACCAGCAGCACTCGCACCGCTCGCGGTGGGGTCGAGCGATCTCTTCCCGTATTACACGAAAGTCTCGCTGCGCAGCAAGCAGTCGTTCATCGTCAACGACGAAATCGAGAATCCACATAACCTGCTCGCCGGCCGATTCGATCTCGCGTTTGCCATCGTGTTCGTGTTGCCGCTGTTGATCATGGCGCTCACGTACAATCTGGTGTCGGCCGAGCGAGAACAGGGGACCATGGCGCTGATGCTCTCTCAGCCGGTTTCGGCACGACGCGTGCTGCTGCTCAAGCTGGCGGTGCGCGCGGGCTTTGTGCTGGCGCTCACGCTGGCTCTCACGCTTGGCGTAGTGATCGGCACGGGCGTCCCGCTTTCCATGCCCGGAACCTGGGCCCGTGTGTTGCTTTGGGTGTCCGTGGTGTTGGCATACAGTGCGTTTTGGATTGCGGCGGCCGTGGCGGTGAATGCGCTGGGGCGAAGTTCCGCCACGAATGCCTTGGCGCTGCTCGGGGTGTGGTTGATGGTGGTGGTGGTGGTACCGTCGTTGGTTGCTGCCTTCGTGACCACGATGTATCCGGCGCCGTCGCGTGTCGCACTCACTACCGAGCTGCGGAAGGTGAGTGATCAGGCCGCGGCGCAGGGCGACACTGCGGTCAGTCAGTTTCTTGCCGATCATCCGGAGATGGCGCAGCTGGGCGCGCTCTCCACGCGCAACGCTTGGGGACGAACGATTGCACTGCAGGAGCGCACCGAAGACGCCATGCGCCCCACCTACGCGGCGTTCGATGCCGCGCTTGCGGCGCAACGGGTCGCTGCCGACCGGCTGCGGGTTTTAAGTCCCGCCATCCTGGTGCAGGACGCGTTGCATGACGTAGCCGGCCGGAGCGTGACGCGTTATCGCGACTACTCAGCCCAAGTCGACGCCTTTCATCAGAGCTGGCAGCAGTTTTTCTTCCGTCGTGTCTTCGCGGAGGCCACGATGACTCCTGCCGACTTTGCCGCGTTGCCGAGGTTTACTTATCGCGACGAAGCGATGGGGGCACTGGTGCAACGCGTAGGTGTGGCGGTGCTACTCGTGCTGCTCCCGGCGCTGTTGCTGGCGGGGTGGGGGGTGGCTCGTCTGCGCACGGTGTCGTTGGCGGAGCGATAGGCACGGTGCGATCAACGCGGACGAGCCCCTCTGCATTGGCGCGCACCGTACGGCGACCGCATACGGCGCGCACCATGCGCTAGAATCAGCGCGAGAGCGTGTGCGGCTGCGCGCGCCAGTTGCGAAGATGTGCGATGACCACGCCTGCCGCACCAGCCACGACCAATGCGAGTTCCAGCGTCTCTTGGTCCTCGCGGACAAACCGTGCGGCCACCAGCAAGGCCACGCCGCCCACGAACCAGGCGATGGGGTGACGGCGACCGTGACGATGCGCGCCGCGTACCAACGCGACGGTACCGATAACCAGGGTGGTGGCAAGAAACCCCCACTCCAGCAGTGACTCATCGGCAAAGCGTAGACCAGCGATCGCGAGCGCGGCGAAGAAGAGCGGCGTGGCGGCGCAATGGAAGGCGCAGAGTAATGATACCGCGATGCCGGCGACGTCCGGGGCAGCTTG
>JBBQUH010000092.1:0-10620 GCA_038212625.1 Gemmatimonadales bacterium
CCGAAAAACCCTGGCGTTTAGGCCAAAGGGTGAAACATGCTCTTACAGTGTTTGCTCCTCAAGCGTTCGCCATCGCTACCGCATCAACGCGCCGCTCAACCCGCGCTACGAGGGCGCCGGCGTCTGCTGGTGTTGGACGACGACCCAGTTGTCCTCGCCTTCGCGCAGCAGGGTCGACGTGCAGTACGCGGAGTAGCTCATGGTTCCGCGTTTGGCATCGGCCTTATAGGCGATCACGATGAGGCCGCCGTTTGGTCCGTCAGGACGCGCGACCTTCGTCTCGGTGAACTCCACGGAGTCCCAGTGCGGCGTCTGCGCCATGGCGTCGGCCGCCTTGTGCCCCGCCAGCACAAACGGATCCTGTGGCACCACCAGAATGCCATCGCGCGCAATTTTGTGACGATACTCGTCTTGACTGGCTGACCACAGGCTCTTTTCAAAACTCCAGATACGCTCGTCGTTCATGCTAGACTCCGAATAGGACGTAAGACAACATGTGTTCGGTGACACGCCTCATGACTCGGTCACCTGAATCGACTTGACGTTGACGAATTCCTTGAGACCAAAGCCGCCGTGCTCGCGTCCGTAGCCGGACTCCTTCACACCGCCAAACGGCAGTTGTGGGTTGGCGAGATTATAACCGTTGATGTTGATCATCCCCGTGTCGAATTCGTTGATGGCCAAGTCGATGGCCTTCTCGACGTTTTTCGAGATGATGCCGCCGCCGAGTCCGAATCGTGAGTCGTTGGCAACGCGCACGGCTTCGGCATCGTCAGCGACACGGATGATCGAGGCGACCGGGCCAAAGAGTTCGTCGTCATAGGCGGGCATACCGGGACGCACGTTTTCAAGCACGGTGACGGGGTAGAAGAAGCCCGGCCGATCGGGGATTTCGCCACCCATGGTTAACGTCGCGCCAGCGTCGACGGACGATCGCACTTGCTCGTGCAGGTCGTCTCGCAGGTCCTCGCGGGCCATGGGGCCGAGCCCGGTCGCCTTGTCATTCGGGTCACCCATGGAGACCGTCTGCAACTGCGCGACGAATGCGCGGACGAACGCCTCGTAGACGGCGTCCACCACGACGAAGCGCTTGGCGGCGACGCACGTCTCGCCGTTGTTGAAGAGGCGTGCTGTCGTGCACACGGTGACGGCGGTCTCGATGTCAGCGTCGGCGAGGATGAGATAGGCGTCGTTACTACCCAACTCCATCACCGTCTTTTTGAGGTGCTTCCCGGCTTCGGCGGCGACGATGCTGCCCGCCTTCCCACTGCCCGTGAGCGTGACACCGCGAACCCACCGATGCGCGATCAGTCTAGCGCTTTGCTCATTCGAGATTTTGAGGACGCGGAACAGGTCATCGGGAACGCCTGCGTCGTGATAGAGCGCTTCGAGTGCCAGCGCTGAACCCCAGACGCTGCGGGCGTGTTTCAGCAATACGGCATTACCGGCGACTAGTTGCGGAATGCTGTAGCGCATTGCCTGGTAGGCCGGGAAATTGAACGGTTGGATGCCGAAAATTATTCCGACGGGACGATACGACACGATCGCCCGTCCACCATCGAGCGGTCGCTCCTCGTCGGCCAGCTCGCGAACTGCGTTGTCGGCGGTCCACTCGCAGATTTGCGCACAAAGCGTTAGCTCGTGTTCCCCATGCGCGATGAGCTTACCCATCTCATCGGTCATGATCTTGGTGAGCGCGCCTGATCGTTCGCGAAGTAACGCCGCGATATTGCGTACGATGTCAGCCCGCGCTTGAAGCGGGCGGCGCCGCCACTCGCCGAACGATGCGTGGGCGGCATCAACGATCGCATCGAGCTCAGTATCCGTGTGATGCTCGTAGGTTGCTAGATCGGCACCCGTCGTCGGGTTGATGGTTGTAGTCGTCGTCATATCACTCCGTCTATTGTGCTCGCAGCCTTTGGAAGAGTGGCTCGCTGGCACGCATCGCGGCAGCGGGTCATATCAACTTGCAGTATGCGATGGCGATCATATGCTGTGAATCAGCCGAAGGGATGATCTTGCCGGCCATGGCCATTGGTCGGGCGCCGGTCGTGCCCGCCGCGCGTGGATTGCCTCGCATCGCGTGGGGTCTCGCTTATGGCACTCCGATACTTCCCATTCTTCTTTGCAGGAGCATTCATGACTGAACGACAGAAGCAGCACCAAGGCCGCAGTGAAGGCGACGAGACGATGCTTGAAGGACGAGACATCAGGGCCGACACACCGGCGGGTATCGGCACGGACCGCGTGAACGGTGCCATTGAGGGCGGCGCGGAGGCGAGCGAAGCGGCACTCCTTATCGAGGCGCTGGTGGAGACGAATCGCCAGCGAACCGCAGAGAACAAACGCTAGCAACAGGCGGCCACGGAGCGAGACCTGCCGTTAGTCAGCCGGGGGACGGCAGTCAGGCTGGTCGCTCGCTACTTTACGCACGTGGCCACCCCTTCCGAACCCAGTCAGCCGCCTGTCAGGCCCGTTGGCCCAGTCGGTCCCGCTGACCCCGATGTCGTAGCAGACACCGAGCTGCCTCCGGGCACCCGATTTTCCATCATTCGGTTGGTGGTTCGACTGCGCCGCCGACTGGCGCTCGGTCCGAATACCGATGTGGCGGGCACGACGGTGCGGATCACCAACGGAATTCGCCAAGAGGGCGAGGCGCCGTGGATGCTGGTCTGTTCGTCGTTGCTGGCGTCCATTGGTCTCGATCTGGGCTCCACGGCGGTCGTCATCGGGGCGATGCTGATCTCGCCCCTGATGTCACCGATTCTTGGCGTAGGGTTGTCGGTGGGCATTGCCGACCGGACGTTGTTGTCCAAAGCGTCTCGCGAGCTCGGTTTAGCAACACTGGTGGCGCTGGGAACGAGTACGCTGTACTTCTTCGTCTCTCCGCTCGCTGAGCCAACGGCGGAACTGATCGCGCGTACTACGCCGACGCTGTTGGACGTGGGTGTGGCGTTTTTCGGCGGCGTGGCGGGGATCGTGGCGGGGTCCCGCCGTGAGCAGAGCCTCGCGCTGCCGGGTGTGGCGATTGCCACTGCGCTGATGCCGCCGCTCTGCACGGCGGGCTTCGGGTTGGCCACGTGGCGTCCGGAGTTCTTGTTTGGTGCGCTCTATCTGTTTGCGCTGAACGCGCTGTTCATCGCGCTGGCCACGTTTTCCATCGTGCGGCTGCTCAAATTTCCGCTCGTGAAGTTTGAAACCGGTTCGGCGCGTCGACGTGCGTTTCGTCTGATTGGTGGCGGGGCGGCGGTGGCGGTGTTGCCGAGCCTGTGGTTCTTGTACACGACGGTCCAGGAACGCCGCGAAGAGCAGCGTATCGACGCGTTCGTTCGTAACGAAGTCACGGCACGCAATCACGATGTGCTGCGATGGACGCGGGAAATGAACGGCGACACGACAGTGGTGAAAATTTTCGAGGCCGGTCGGCCGGTATCAGCGGCGGAGCTCGATACCATCCGCCGCGCTACAGACGCCCTGCAACTGGGCGCGGTGCAGATCCGTCCGGTGCAGTCGGAACTCACCCGCGACGATCTGTCGCGCATGGAGACCACGCTGCGGACCAACGTGCTGGAGGTGCTCGCGCTCGCACAAGCGGCCCGGGACAGCAGCGCCCGTGACAGCACGGCACGCGCGGCGAGCGGTACCGAACGCCGTGGCAATCCCGCGCTCGACAGCGTGCTGGTACGCCAGTTGGCCCGTGAAGTGCGCGAAGCGTTTCCGGAGGTGCAGGGCATCGCGTGGTCGCCGATCCCGAATCTCCTCGCACCGGACTCCGTCATGACGCTGCCCACCCTGATGCTGGATTTCACGCCGCAAACGACCACACTGACGCGGCGGGATATTCAGCAGCGGGTGCAAGCGCTGGCGCGGATCCGCCTGAAAACCGACAGCGTGCTCGTGCGCGGCGGATAAGTCAGGCGGTATTGTGCGGGCCGTACGCCGTGAGAAAGCGTTCACGCTCTGCAGGGGTGCCGAGCGCAATGATGGACGAGCCGACCAGCAGCCGATAATCGAGGGCGGGGAGCGACTGGACGCCGCCGTCGTGCTGAACCGCGATCACGTGGAGTCCGCTGCGCGCTTGAATCGCGGCCTGACGCAGGGACTGTCCGCTGAGGGAGACGGGCAGTGGGATGTAATACAGGTCAACCCCTTCGCCAAGCACGACGAGCTCGCGCTCTTGCACCAAAGCCAAAAGACTGTGGACACCCAACGAGGCGTAGCTGAGCACAAAGTCTGCGCCGGCGCGCTGAATAGCGGCCACGTTCCGCTCAAACATGACCCGCGAGAGAATCCGCGCGTCGGGGTTAAGGCGCCGACAGTACACCGTGAGATAGACGTTCATGGCGTCGTCGTGCGGCGTGATGAGAATGGACGGCGCCTGCTCCACGCCGGCATCCGCCAACACGCGTCGATCCGCGGCGTCGCCCACGATAACGCGGTCGGCGATACCGTTGAGGACGCGCGCGACGGCCGCGTCTTGCTCCACGACGTGGACCGGGATGCCGCGGGCCTTCAGTGCCTGCACGGCCGCGACCCCTACCTTGCCGCCACCCAGCACAATGACGGGATGGGGATTCACGTTATAGATCACCAGCAGTTCGTTGAGCGCGTCGATCTGTTCCGGGGTGCCGATGACGACCGGGACGCAGGTGGTGGTGAGTCGCAGCGTTGGATCGGCACGGTGTAAAACGCCGTGATCCCAAACGCCGACCACCGATACGCCCACCAGTTCCTGCAAGTCGATTTCTTCCAGTGTCTTTCGCTGCAGCGGCGTATCGTGCACCGGAAACTCCGCCAGCAGGAGTCCGTGAAACCGGCCAATGACGTTGGCGCGCGTCAAACCGGAGCTGACCCGGTTGGCGAGATGCTCACCGAGCTGGCGCTTGAGCGGCAGCACGTGCGTCGCGCCACTCAGCTCCAGGATATCGATCGAGTCATCGACTTCGGCCAAGGCGACGATGCGGATCGTTTCCGCGCGTTCGCGCACGGTGAGAATAATGTTGCTGTTGTCGGCGTCGGAGCTGTTGGCAAACACGAGCTTGGCGCGTTCAACGCCGGCCGCCGAATACGTGTCGCAGGAGTCGATGTCGCCACAGACCACCGGAAACCCTGCATCGTGCATTTGGAGCGCGATCTCCGGGTCGGGCTCCACGACATACGCCGGCACCCCCGCCACTTGCAGTCGACGAATCAACGCGAGTGCGATGGGGTCGTTAGCGGCGATCAGTACGTGCCCCGTCACATCAGCCGGGATCTGACGCACCATGCGGACACGGGCGCGACTGCGCTGCTCCAGCCACGGCGTGTAGACCGTGCTGATGAACAGGAATGGCATCAGGATCAACAGCATCACCACACCGGTGATGAGCACGAGCGAACTGAAGACGCGCCCGACGTCCGAGTGGAAGGTGATGTCGCCAAAGCCGAGCGTGGTCATGACCGTAAGCACCCAGTACACACCCGTGACCCACGAGTGATCCTGTCCCTCGCGCGCCATGATCACGTGGAATCCCCACGCGTACAGCAACATGATGGCGACTAGAAGCGCCACATACTTGAGGAACGGGGTGATCCCCCGCTGGAGTGATGTGCGTCCGGCGAGCAGCGAGGCGATGTGGGATCCGACAGTCTTCACCACTCAAGATTACCGTGGAACGCGAGTTGGTGCGAGGTGTCGTGGCGGTAGTATCCGTCGAATGGCCGTACCACGGACTGACACGGAGCCATTTCGGGCAGCGACACACGGTGCCGCACGCGGTGGCACATGTTCTCACCATTGCCGGCCATCGCGCACCACCGTTGATTCTTCTCTATGGATTCTCTCGTGCCCATCGCCACGATCATCGTCGGTCATCGCGCGAGGCGCGCGCTGCGATGACCGATCCCTCCCTCACGCGACGCGCCTTCGTGGGTGCCTCGCTCGCTGCCGGCGCGTCGGCGCTGGTAAGGCCCACGTCGTTATGGACGCCCCAACAGGGCGCACCGTCCATCGTCTCGTCCGATCGGCTGCGTCCGCTCATGCCAAGCGGCGTGCAGAGCGGCGATGTGCTGGCCGATCGCGCTATACTCTGGTCACGCACCGATCGTCCGGCGCGGATGTTGGTGGAGTGGGCAACCAACGAACGGTTCACGAACGCGCGTCGCGTTCGCGGTCCGGTGGCGCAGGCCGCGTCGGGTTTCACCAGTCATCTGGACTTGGGTGGACTGCCCGCGGGTGAGACCGTGCACTACCGCGTGCAGTACGAGAGTGATGCGTCGCCCGGCGTCATGAGCGAGCCGCTCACGGGACAGTTCCGCACACCCGCGCGGGATGTGTCGCGAGGCGTGCGCGTAGCGTGGTCGGGTGATATGGTCGGGCAGGGGTGGGGCATCGACGAAGCACGCGGCGGCATTCGCATGTACGATGCGCTCCGACGCGCCGAGCCCGACGTGTTCATTCACTCCGGCGACAATATTTACGCGGACGGACCCTTGCTGCCCGAGGTGCGACTCGACGACGGGACGCTTTGGCGCAATCTGATCACGCCGGAGAAAGCGAAGGTCGCAGAAACGCTCGAAGAATTTCGCGGGAACTTTGCCTACAATTTGCTCGATACGAACGCGCGCGCCTTTCACGCGCACGTGCCCATGGTGGCGCAGTGGGATGATCACGAGGTGGTGAACAACTGGTACCACGACCTCGTGCTCGAAAACGATGCGCGGTATAGCGAAAAGCGGGTGCGTGTGCTGGCGCAGCGGGCGAAGCAGGCGCTGTTTGAGATGCTGCCCATCCGGCGTAACGCACGCGAGACGGGGCGAGTGTACCGGCGGTTCTCGCAGGGGCCGTTGCTCGAGATCTTCGTCATCGATTTGCGCAGTTATCGCGGCGCCAACTCGCCCAACCTCCAGCAAACGCCCTCGGCGGCCACCGCCATACTGGGCGAAGCGCAGCTGGCCTGGCTGGAGCAGGCGCTGCGCAGCAGTCGCGCCGTGTGGAAGGTGATTGCGAGCGACATGCCGATTGGTTTGGTGGTGAACGATAAGATGCGCGACGGCGTCCAGCACTATGAGGCGGTGGCGAATGCTGACGCCGGCATGCCGCGGGGGCGCGAGCACGAGATCGCCCGGCTGCTGAGCGCCATCAAGCGCCACCGGGTGCGGAACGTGGTCTGGGTGACGGCTGATGTGCACTACGCGGCCGCGCATCACTATGCCCCGGATCGTGCGGCATTCCATGAGTTCGACCCGTTCTGGGAGTTCGTGGCTGGCCCGATGCACGCCGGCACGTTTGGCCCGAATGCGCTCGATGGGACGTTTGGCCCGGAAGTCCGGTTCGCCAGCGCCGCGCCGAGCCCCAATCGCCCCCCCAGCGACAACCTGCAGTTCTACGGCACGCTCGACGTGGATCCGCGAACTCGTGCGCTCACAGCCGCCCTCCATGATGTAACCGGGCGCCGCCTCTGGAGCACCGACTTGGCGGCTGCCGAGGGCTGACCGGGGTATCACACCGTAAAGATCGGACCACGAGCAGGCCTTTCCTGATTACGCCTTCTCAATATCTTTCGCGGTGACCATGATGTGTTCTCTGCTCTCACAACTCCGCCGGTACTCGGCGTGGGGTGCGCTTGCCATCGCCATCGCCCTTGCCTCGTCGGGGGTGGTGCTCGCCGCGCAGACCGCGCCGCACGGCGCCGCGCGTCATATCCATGGCGTCGTGGAGGACGAGGTGAGTGGTCGACCGCTCAGTGACGCGATCATCACCGTGGAGGCGGCGCCGCCAGCCGGACGAACATCGCCGCTGCTGTTCAACGCGCGATCGGACGACAAGGGACGGTTTGACTTCCGCGATCTCCCCGCTGAGGTGGTGCGTCTGCGGGTGCGGGCGCTGGGCTTTGCGCCGCATGAGGAGCGCGTGGATCTGACCGACGCGGATCGGCTGATCACGGTGCATCTCACCGTGGCCACCACGGTGCTGCAGGAAGTGGCCGTGCGCGCCGATACGATGGCCGAGCGTCTGGGACGTGTGGCAGCGACGAGTACGCTGGATGCCGCGGCGCTGGCTGCGACGCGCGGACAGACACTCGGCGAGACGATCAAGAATTTGCCCGGCGTTGCGGTCATTCAATTCGGACCGAGCATCGCCAAGCCGGTGATTCGTGGGCTCAATTCGCAGCGTGTGTTGGTGATGAATGCGGGGCTGCGTCAGGAAGACCAGCAGTGGGGCACGGAGCACGCCCCGAATATCGACAGCTTCGAGGCAAGTGGTGTGACGGTGATACGCGGTGCGGCGACGGTGTTGTACGGCGCGGATGCGCTGGGTGGTGTGGTGCGGGTGGACCACGCGCCGGTGCCCACGACGGGTGGCGCGCACGGGGATATTGCGCTCAATACCTTCACGAACAGTCGACAGGGTGCGTTGTCGGTGAGTATGCAGGGCGCTGATCTCGTACTGCCCGGCGTTGGCACCACTGGCTACCGGGCGCGCGTGACGTCGCGCGTGGCGGGCAACGGCGGAGCGCCCGACTATTACTTGGCGAATACGGGATTTCGCGAGTTGAATGGCAGTCTGGCGTTGGGCGTGACGCGCTCGTGGGGAACGGCCGATGTGATGCTCACGCGATTCGGGACGGAACTTGGTGTGCTCAAGCAAGCGCACGTAGGCAATGCCGATGATCTCGAGCGCGCCATGACCACGCCACCCACTGACTCCTCGTTCACGTACGGCATTGACCGACCCAGCCAGCAGGTGAGTCACACCACGCTACGCACCCGCCTCACGTTTGCGACACCGAAGGCGAGCGAATTGGAAGTGGTGTACGGGCTGCAGTACAACCACCGGCAGGAATTTGACAATCACGGTCCGCTGCGTTTTCGCAACGAGGCAGCGTTCAATCTCAAGTTGTTCAGTAACTCGCTCGATCTCCGCTGGACGCATGCACGGTGGCGCGGGCTCAAGGGCACGATCGGTACGAGCGGGCTCGCGCAGGGGAATCAGACACTGGGCAAAGCCTTTCTGATTCCCGGGTACGACTTATGGCAGGGCGCGCTGTATGCCCAGGAAGATCTCGCACTCGGCCGGTTGTCGCTCAATGCGGGGCTTCGCGGCGATGCCATTTCGCAAACGACGATCGCGTACGCGGATCAGGGCATTCGCAGCGCCGCCGGTACGCGAACGTGGCGCGACGTGTCAGGATCGTTCGGGGCGGCGTACTTGGTGGCCGACGGTCTCGATGTGGCGGTACGCGCGGCACGTGCCTGGCGTCCACCCACGGTGAATGAGCGCTATGCGCAGGGTGTCCATCATGGCACGGCACAGTATGAACTGGGCGACGCGTCGCTGAATGCGGAGCGTTCGCAAGGACTTGAAGCGACGCTTCGCTACACGAGGCCGTCGCTCCAGGTGGAAGCGGCCACGTACCGCAACATGATTGCCGGGTTCATGTACCTGCAGCCCGGTGAACCGGTGCAGACGATTCGCGGCGCGTTTCCCGGCTATCGTTACGCGCAGACTGATGCGCAACTGCGTGGTGTTGAGCTGTCGGGGAGTTGGAGTCCGCACACGAGGGTGCAGCTGCGGCTCAACGGCAGCGCGGTGCGTGGGACGGATCGGATCAACGGTGGTCCGCTGTTTGACATGCCCGCCGATCGAGTGTCCATCACCACGCGGGTACAGGGCGCGCGACCGTTGGTAGGCACGTGGTTTGTCGGGGCCGGCACGCAAATGGTGCGCAAGCAGGACGGTGTCCCGGAGGGCACCGTGTACACGCTGCCCACGGCGGGATATGCACTGATGCAGCTGGAGGCGGGGAGCACGGGGGCGCGCCTGCTGGGGCAGCGGGTGGACGTGTCGCTGTCGGTGAATAACGCGCTCGATACGCGCTATCGCGACTATCTGAGCCGGTACCGACTGTTTGTCAACGATGCGGGTCGTGACGTGGTGTTTCGCCTTACGATGCCGTTCTAAGCGGTTGTCCGGATACTGACGACGTGGGGCGTCACATCCGATCTCTTCTTTCCCCGCTTTAAAGACGGAGTGCAGTCATGTTCGAACGTATGTCACGTGGTGTGGTACTGGCGGGTGCAGGCGCGCTGATGGTGGCGGTTTCCGCGTGTGGTGACTCATCCACCGCGCCCGGCGGTGAGTCTGAGGTGATTTCACGCGTGACGCTCACACTGACGCCGTCGGCGGGCGGAAGCGCGCTATCGAGCTTTATCGACGATAGCGACGGTAATGGCCCCACGGCGCCGGGTGCGCAGGTGGGGGCATTGGCGCTGGCCAAGGGTGTGACCTACACTGGCACGGTGAAGTTCGAAAACCGCCTGGTGACTCCGGCGGAAGACATTACGACCGAGGTGCAGGCGGAGGCGAACGAGCATCGCGTGTTCTACACGGTCACGAACACGGGCGTCACAGTATCCACCACGGACGTTGACGGACAAAATCGTCCGTTGGGTGTGCGCTTCAGCACGGTGGTGACTCCGACTGCCAGCGGTTCCGGGACGATGCGTGTGGTGCTCTGTCACTACGATGATGCGCCGAAGGTTGCCGCAGCGACGTCGTGTACCGGCGAGACGGATATTGATCTGACGTTCAACTTTTCCATCGCGCCGTAACCACGAGAGTATCAGCCGCCCACCAGC
>JBBQUH010000093.1:0-10600 GCA_038212625.1 Gemmatimonadales bacterium
GGCTACGGTGAAGGGCTGGCATACTCGGTTGAACGCGGTGCTGGCGGCCGGGCGCTGTCATCGGTTCAGCAAAACGAAGAACTGATCGCACAGAGAAAAAGAGCACAGGAGAAAAAGAGTGCGCCTGTTCTCTTTGTCTCCTCTACTCTTTTTCTCTGTGTAATCAGTTCCAAGAATCAGTTCGAACAATCAGTTCCAGCCATCAGTTCACAGGCAGGCTACAGGAGTCAGCAGCGATCACGTCACCCGAGAATAGTCATTTCACCGTCGTCAATCGTCGACGTTCTCTGCGGTCAGGCGCCGGTAACTGTATAGCGCTCATCCAGCCGGCCGACCGCGTTGGAAGAGGTCCGCAGCGCACGGGCGGCGAGGAGAGGCCGTCATGTGGTGTGTCCGTGCGGCGGCGTTTTCCAGTGATAGGTTGCGTTCACCGCGAATTCGGCGCACCACCTCGCCGAACTCCGCCGCGACCGCCGCCGCCACGAGCTACCGTGGCGGGCCAGGCAGGCGAAGGCGACCAAGCCTACCCCTTCGCCGCCAGCACTCGCGCCAACAGCGACTCCCACACCGCATCCACCGCCTCGATCGCGGGCAGATCTACGGCGGCCTTGTCCAGCCGATTCAGCAAGCGGCGCCGATTTCGCTGGAAATACTGCTCGTAGCGCTCGGTCGCGGCTTCCGCCGACAAATTGTGTGCGTACCAACCCGCCACCACCGCCAACGTGGCCTCGGACCATGCCGAGGAAGGGAGCGACCCGTCCTCGTATTGCAGCACCAGCTCCCACTGCCAGGACCGGTGTTCGGCGGTATACGTCGCAGGGTCGGTCATCTCACGCTCCGTGGTTGATCCGGTAATACGAGGGTCAGACCTTCACCCCACCACCTTCAGCCCTGTAAATATAACGCGGGACATCGCCGTGGTGCTTCCAGCGAACGTCCATCAAGCCTTTCGCGCAGGCTACTGCCACACACAGCCGTGGCTCACTGGACGAACATTCACCGCGAGAGGTCGGAACAGCCGGCCTGGCCCAGAGTACTCTACGGCACCGCTCGCTAGCACAGCCGGCACCGAGCTCCTTTCTACTTGCTCCCCATGCGGAACTCAGCTCTTCGCACTGGGTCTCCGCATTCGCGAACTGCTTTCCGATTCGCCCGACGACGCCACCTACCGCGACGTGTGCTCGAACCTGGACGCGTTGCGTACCAATGCGCAGTGCCTCGCCATCCACCAGGCAGCCTCGCGCTGTGTACGCGCGGCACGTCCCGCCCTCGACCGCGTGGCGCGTATCGCACAACGCGATCTGCTGCAGACGGCACTGGCTTCGCTCGCGACACTCGACGCCCTTTGCGCGCTTGCGGTAGAGATCGAGGAGTCTCTGAGCCATCACGGCATGCGCGTGCCTGCTATGCACGCCACCATACCGGTGTTCGAGCGAGAGATGGTCTCGCTTACGGTACAGCATAATCTGCAGCGCGATGAGAGTCTCCGTCTAACCGAAGTGCGCCGCGTGCGCAGCATCGTGGAGGCGGAGGATCGTGGACAGGCGGTGCTCGCCATTCTCGATGAGGTTCTTCGCGGGCTACTAAACGCCGAAGGTGTGGGGCCCGCACTGCGACGGATGGTGCGTCGTAGGCCCGAAAAGGTCGTGACTACGCCGCCTGCATCTTGCGGGGAGAATCGATCCCACGCTTTCTTCCAGCTAGCGACCATTCTCACCCTCAGCTCACCTAGTCATGGCCACTGAACACAAGCCCAGCAAGAACGAAGAAGAATACTTTGCGCGCCTCGACGCTGATCTCCGCAAGGAGTTGCGTGCCAAGGCCGACGCCGATCGTGCCGCGCAGGTTGCCACCGATCGCAATAAGTGTCCACGTGACGGTACGCCGTTAGTGGCAAAGGAATCGCACCACGTGATAATCGATCAGTGCCCCACGTGCGAAGGCATCTGGCTGGACAAGGGTGAGCTTGAAATGCTCTCCGCCGGCCAGTCGGAGCAAACGGGCTTCGTGGGGAACCTGCTCAACATTTTCAAATAGGCTCCGTCCCAGACGGCCGACGTCTGAGGGGATCGCACACACCGGCCGCATCGTGCGGCCGGCAGTGATGTCTTGCTACGCAGGCAGCGTCGGATAGGTGGTATAACCCGCTTCCCCGGGCGTGTAGAACGTGGCCATGTCAGGTGCGTTCAACGGCGCGTGCTGCTCCATACGCGAAACAAGATCGGGATTTGCCAGCGCCGCGCGCCCGAATGCTACCAGATCCGCTTTGCCATCGGCCAGCAGCGACTCCGCCTTCGCGCGGTCGAGTCCGCCCGAGGCGATGAACGTGCCCTTGAACGACGCCCGCAGTCGTGCGCGCAGGCTATCCGGTGCATTCGGTGAACCCATCGACGCGTGATCCACGAGGTGTAGATACACGAGGCCTAATTCGCTCAAGGCGATCGCGAGCGCCTCGAACTGCTCATCGATACCGGGGAATGCGCCCATATCGTTGAACGCCCCGTACGGTGAGATGCGCATACCCACGCGCTCGGCGCCAATGGCGGCCGCCGTGGCCGCTGCGACCTCCAAAGCGAACCGATTGCGCGCCTCGGCGCTGCCGCCGTAGCCATCAGTGCGCTGATTATGATTGCCGTTCAGGAATTGCTCGATGAGGTAGCCGTTCGCTCCGTGCAACTCGATGCCGTCAAAGCCGGCCTCGATGGCGCACGTGGCACTGTGCGCATATTCCGCCACAACGGTCGCGATGTCGGCTTCGGTAAGGGCATGCGGCATGGTGGCCGGCTGCAGTCCCTGCTGATCGGTCATGACCGGATCGGGTAACGCCACCGCCATCGGACCCACCACGCGCGCACCGGCTGGCAAATTGAGCGCGTTCGACGCGCGACCCGTGTGCATGAGCTGCACAAAGATCTTCCCACCGCTTGTGTGCACTGCATCAGTGACGAGCTTCCACGCGGCAACATGCGCCGCGTCGAAGAGCCCCGGGATGCGTGCGTAGCCGAGACCATCGGCCGATGGCGAGGTGCCCTCGGTGATGATCAGTCCCATCGACGCGCGCTCCGAGTAGTACGTGACCATGATCGGGGTCGGCACATGATCGGCCGACGCGCGGTTACGGGTCAGGGGCGCCATGACAAGGTGGTTGGCGAGGGTGATCGGGCCGAGCGTGTACGGATCAAACAGCATTGGACGATCTCATAGCGTAAAAAGGGAGCGCGCACATTCCCGGCGGGCCGAGTGGCGCTTTCTACATAGCACGAAATATGTCGTACCCCGCGTGGTTTCCGACTATCTTTCAGTTGAGACCGCCGCATCGTACCGCGCACTTCCTACGAGATATTCTGCATGGCCATTCCACATCTGCTGGTTCCGGGGCAGGGGCTCACCACCACCAAGGCGCCCTACATCGAACATGCCGTCACTAACGGCGAGATGTACATCGAGCAGCCGTACGAGCTCTACTCGGCGGACAATCACGACGCGTGGCAGCGGCTCTATGCACGCATGCAGGACCGGTGGCAGCGTTACGCCAATCCGCGGTTCCTCGATGGACTGGCTACACTGTGCTTTGAAGCCACGCATGTACCGCGGCTTGAGGACGTCAACAAGTTCATGGCCCCGCGCACCGGCTTTCGCGCGAAGGCCGTGAGCGGCTTCGTGCCGGCGTTCGACTTTTTTGATTGCCTGAGCCGTCGCGAATTTCCCACGACCATCACCATTCGGGACGGGGCGTCGCTCGACTATCTGCCCGAGCCGGACATTTTTCACGACATTGCCGGTCACGTGCCCATGCACACCGATCCGGCGTTCGCGGAAACGCTGGTGCGCTTTGGTGCCTGTGCGCACCTCGCGGCCGAACTCGTCAGCGCGGTGCCCGATCGCACGGAAAAACTGCGACGCCTCACGAGTATTCAGAATGCGCTGCAGCGCTTCTTCTGGTTCACGGTGGAGTTCGGCCTCATGCGTGGTGCCGCCGAGGGTGAGATCAAGGTGTATGGCTCGGGGCTGCTCTCGTCATACGGAGAGATCGTGCATAGCGTGGAAAGCGACGCGGTGCAGCGTTATCCCCTGCAGCTCGAGTGGGTGATCAATCAGCACTTCGAAATCGATCACTATCAGCCGCTGCTGTTTGTGGTGGACGGCTTTGACCACCTGTATGCGCTGGTTGAGCAGCTGGAATCGTGGATGAAGGCCGGCAAGCTGGATAATGTGACGCCAGGGTATCGCCAGATGAGCGAGGCGGACGCGCAGAGCTTTCTTGAGGCGAGTTTGGCGCGGTAGCGGGGGGTGGGGCTGTACCCCGTGATGGCATGACGGGCCAAGGCAAGGCAAGCCAAGGCAAGGCAAGGCAGGGACAGAGCAAGGGGCGCTACGCCGATTTTCCAGAAGTCGGCGTTGCGCCCATTGGTTTTGTTAAGTATTGATAACGATGTCGCAGTACCGTCTATCAATAACCCACCCGAGGCCTCCGAAGGCGTAGCAGGTTGTTTCCCAGTTCAAGCGCCACCCGTTCCTTGTCGTCCCCCACTCGCGCCACGCTGGCCGCCCTGGCCATCGTCGGCCTTGCCGCTTGCGGCGACGACAACAGCGGCGCCACCGCACCGGCTCCCGCGCCGGCGCCAACGCTCATCGCGCAGGACTTCCAACGGCTGCTCGTGGCCGATGGCACCGCCCCCGTGGCTCGCCTGATCAACCTGAGCAACGACTCCACGGTGGACAGCTACACCTTGGCGGGACCTGCCAGCCTGGTGTACCGCACCACCTCCGGCCGGTTTGCCATTATCCAGCAGCGCGCACAAAGCCGCGTGGCCTTTGTGGACGCCGGCGTATGGGCCGACGCCTCGATCGGCCACCGCCAGGACCCAGCGCGCGTGGGCTTCGAACTCACGGATGGTCTCCCGACGCACGAAAGCGTCAACGGGCCGTGGATCTCGATCTTCTTCGACGGCAACGGCCGCGCCGTGTGGATAAACGAAGCGGACAAGTTGGCCGGCGCCCCCCGCATCGCATTTGAGATCCAAACCGGTGCACCGCACCACAGTGGCTCGGCCACCATGATGGTGAACAACACCCCGTTCTTCGTTGTCGCGCCGTTCAATCCCACCGGTGCCCTGCCGAACACGGTCGAGGTGCGCAACCAAGCGGGGGCGATGGTGGCACGCGTTGACAATTGCCCGTCCATGCATGGCAACAATGCGATCGGCACCGGTGTGGTGTTCGGTTGTCAGGACGGCATGGTGCTCGTGCGCGCGAATGGCGCGACGGTTTCGGCCACGAAGGTCACCCCTATCGGCGACATGGCGGGCCTCGGGCTGCGCAACGCCTATTCGCAGTCAGGCGCACCGTTCATCGTCGGGCAGTTCTCCGCTCCACCGGGTCAGCCCACGCAGCGCGTGCTTGCCACGATCGATCCGGTGACCGGCGCGATCGGACGTCTCCCCGCGCTCCCGGTGGATGTGAGGGACCACTGGCGCGCCATCGAGCCAGTGAAGGGGCAGATTGCCATGCTTGGCACTAATGGCACGTTGTATGTCTACAACGGCATCACCCGTACGCTGCAGCATACGGTGGCGAATGTGGTGCCCGCCATCGCGGCCACCGGTGCGCTCACCCATCAGGTCAGCATGATGGAAGATGTGGCGGCCGTTGCCAGCCCCACCACCGGAGAGGTGGTGATGGTCAACATCGTGAACGGCACGATCACGCGTCGCATCCGCGTGGGTGGTGCACCGTCCCGGTTGACGCTCACAGGTGCCACCCGTAGCGGTACGTATACTGCTGCGCGGTGATCACATAGTGCGACTGCGGGCGCTCGGTCACTCGTGGTGCATCCTCTTCGGTGCGGTCTGGTGTGCCCTTGCGGGCACGCCGGCCGCATTGGAGGCGTCCACCCGTGTGCCGAAGTCGCATGGTACACAGCTGCGTCAGGATCCCCCCCCGGTGCAGCGCTTCGTGTTGGTCATCCGCGATGCACGGACCGGTGAGCCGCTACCGGGTGTTGAGGTACAAGCAACCTCCGGTGGTCCATGGCGCAGCGACAGCACGGGCACGGTCACCGGTTCTGTCACTGGTGCTGTGATCGGCGCGGCGGGTGGAGCACCACCATCGCCCGCAGGCGCCGGCGCGGCGGCGCGCGTGACGTTGTCACTTCGACGGCTCGGCTACGCGCCTTGGCGCGGCTCAGTGATTGCCGATGGTCGCACCGAGCGTCTCGCCCTCATTCCTGTGGCCGCGACGCTCGCCAAAGTCGACGTCCGCTCCCGGGCGTTTGGATCGGGCGGCATCATGCAGGCTTCGTCCGTGGTGACGGCACAGCAGTTGGCCGAACGGATGGCGGCCAGCGTCGCTGCCACCATCGATGCCGAACCCGGCGTCACCTCGCGCAGCAACGGGCCAATGGCCACGCAGCCCGTGATTCGCGGTCTGGGCGGTGATCGCGTGTTGGTCCTGGAAGACGGGCTGCGTACGGGCGACATCGCCACCACGGCGCCGGATCACGCCGTGACCATTGAGCCGGCCACTGCGCGTCGCATTGAAGTGATTCGTGGTCCGGCGGGGCTGATCTACGGATCAAATACGTTGGGTGGCGTGGTCAATGTGGTGCGCGACGATGTCCCGCGGGTGCGGCCCGAGCAGACGCAGTGGCAGGCCTCGACGTTTGGCGAGAGTGTCAATCGCGGACTCGGTGCGGCGGCACGTGTGACCACCGCCACTGGTCCGGTGGTCTGGCAGGCAGATGGCTCCACGCGAACGGCTGGCAACACGCGTACGCCGCGCGGTATCACGCTGCCATTCACCGATGTGGACGGCTTCGATGGCGGCGCCGGTGTGGCGTTCGTGAAACCGCGTGGGCACGCTGGTGTGGCGGTACGCGACTATCGCACGTTTTACGGCGTGCCAAGTTCGTTCAATGGCGTGACGTTGCCCGGTGCGCACGACGGTGGTGTGTACGTGGATGTGCGGCGTTCGGTGCTGCGTGGGGACGCGGAGTGGCGATCGACCGGTGGGCTCGTCGAAGCGATTGCGGTGAGCGCCAATGCGGTGCGCTTTGAGCAAGCGGAGTTTGAGCAGGGTGGATTCGTCGGGACGGAGTTTGGGCAGTTGGCGGCGTCTGGTGATGCCGTGATGCGGTTGCAGCGTGGGCGGCATCGTGGTGCCGTGGGGGTGTTCTCGCAGTGGCGTGACCTGCGGGCGGCCGGAAGCTTCACCGGCACGCGCCCTGCGGTACAACGCACGGTGGCGGCGTTTGCGGTGGATGAAGTGGACTTCGGCCGCGTGACACTGCTGGCGGGCCTCCGCGTGGATCAGAGCCGCACGCAGCCACTCGATAGCACCGAGACCTTGTTGCTGCGCGATATCCGAACGCGTGCGTTCCGCGCGACCACTGGCGCACTCGGCGTTCGAACCACGCTCGGGGCAGGCTGGTCGGCGAGTGTGCAGGTGGCCCGCGCATTCCGGCCGCCGAGCATTGAAGAGCTGTACTCAGCCGGTCCGCATCTGGCGAGCTATGCATACGAGGTGGGCGTGCCCACGCTGGATGCGGAACGCGGACTGGGGGTGGATGGGACGGTGCGCTGGCAGGGCGCGCGCGGACGGGTGGAGTTGGCGGCCTACGCCATGCGCATCGATGACTTCATCACCTTTGCGCCGCAGATCGACAGTCTGACCGGTGCGCCGCTGCGTGATCCGCGGCTCCGACGTTATGTGGTGTACCGGCCGGTGCAGCAGGATGCCGAACTGCACGGTTTCGAAGCGCAGGTGGTGATCGTGCCCCGTGCTGGATGGACGTTGGATGTTGCCGCCGATCTCCCTCGCGGATCGCAGGTGCGTGGCGCGCCGTTACCGGCCATGCCCGCAGCGTCGCTCCGCGCCGATCTGCGACGCTCCATCGGCGGCTGGACCGCCGGTGTCATCGTGGATACCAGGTTTTCTCAGACCCGTGTGCCGATCGCCCCGAGTGATGGGCAGTTGTCCTGCTCGGTGCAGGTGCGTGATGGGGAAGCGTCGGTATTGCCTGCTGAATTCTGCCCGACACCGGGGGTGGTGCTCGTGGGTGCTGTGCTCTCGGTGCCGGTGCCGCGTGCGTGGCGCACGGGTTGGCAGACCGCGCTCACCCTCACTGCCGACAACCTCTTCGACACCGCGTGGCGCGATCCACTGTGGCGGGCCAAGCAGGTGGCCCCGCAGCCTGGGCGGAATGTGCGCATCGCCATACAGGTGACACCATGAGCATGCCCGTACGATACATCCGGCGTAGCATGCTCTGCATGCTACTGTTGCTCGCAGCCTGTGAGCATCCGATCGCCGTGGTGACGCCCCACATCGAGGCTGCGGATCTACTCATGGCCGATTCGGTCGGTGCGCTGCTCACGCGCACCGAGTTCAATCGCCGGTGGCAGGTGGATTCGCTGGTGCTGCGCGATGGAGAGGCACGGCGCATCACGCTGACGCCGCTCGATTTTCGCGGCGTCCCCATTGAGATCGCGTCGCGCCGCGATCTCTCCTTCCGCATGGAAGCGGAACGCGGCGAACTATTGCAGTGGGAGCCTCAACGTGGCTATGGCATGCTGCGCCCGTTCGGCGTGGGCGTTACGCGCGTGCGCTTCCTGATCTGGCATGACACCCATGCTGACTTTGTCACCCCGTGGCTTCGTGTTCAGATACAACCAGCCGCGGCAGCCCGTGAACCTTTTTCTTCGGTTACTTCTCCATGATGACACCACTACGTATGCCGTCCACCAACGTGTCGGCGCACCGTGCACGACGTGGCTGGGGTACGCGCACCCGACATGCGGCATACCTCCTCCTGTTCACAGCGGCTACGGCCTGCACGGATCGTAGTCCCGTCGCGCCTACAGTGGAGGGACTGACGGTCCGCGAAATCATTCTGATGGCCAGCGATGGGACGGTGGCATTCTCGCATCGCGACCATTGGCACGGTGCTCCCGTGGTACGCGCTGGGGCGACCGTGGGTATTGCGATGCATTTTACTGCGGCGCAGCGTCTGCCTGACGACCACGATGCACCGCCGGTGGAGCAGTGGTTCACGCTGGGGAGCAAGGCGTCGCAATACAATGTGCGCGCTGTGATTGAAGACACGACGATCGCCACCTGGAGTGGCGACCGGGATCGCGGCACGCTGCGTGGTCTCAAGCCTGGCGCATCACGACTGTCGTTTGTGGTGCGACGCGGCACGGCGACAATTTATGAGGCCCCACCGCTCAACTTCCGGGTGCAGCCGTAGCGCTCTCGCTGCACCGCGCCACGCGCCACGCGTCGCGATGGCGGTGATGCGTTGCGCGAGTGTGGCCCGCGACAGCAGGTTGCGTGCATGTCTGTTTCCCCCGCCACCCTGCCAGACGCATCGCAACCCTCGGTCCTAGGGCAGGTCCCGTTGTGGCGCGAACTGGTCGGCCATGCGCGTTACCTCGCGTGGTGGGCGTTGCTCGTGGTTCCGATTGCGCTGCTGGTGGGCTCGTCGGTTGCGTTCTTTCTGTGGGCACTCGACCTGGCCACGGCCACCCGTGAAACCCACCCCGCGCTGCTCTGGGCGCTCCCAGTGGCGGGTGCGGCGATTGGCGTGTGGTACCAACGCTGGGGTGGCGGGGCCAACGAGGGCAGCGCGCTCATCATGGACGAGATCCATACGCCACACATGGGCGTGCCCACGCGAATGGCCCCCATGGTGCTCGTGGGCACGCTCGTGACCCATCTGTTTGGTGGATCGGCGGGACGTGAGGGCACCGCCATACAAATGGGCGGTGCCCTCGCGAGTACCGTGGATCGGTGGGGCTATACGCGACTACGTGGGGCGGGCGCCCTTCGTACACAGGAACGGCGCGTGCTGGTGCAATGCGGCATGGCCGCCGGGTTCGGGGCCGTGTTTGGCACCCCGATCACCGGAGCCATCTTTGCCCTGGAGGTGCTTGCGATCGGGCGGCTATCGTACGCCGCGCTGATCCCGTGTCTGATCGCCGCGCTCGTGGGTGACTGGGCCACCAGTGCTTGGGGTATCACACACACCGCCTATCCCGTGCTGACCCTCGCGGGACTGGGCATCGCACGCGTGGATCCGTGGCTCCTCACGCAGGTGGGCTTGGTGAGCGTGGCGTTCGGGCTTACCAGTCGGCTTTTCGCCACCACCACACACCGGCTCACCGCGCTGTTCAACGTCGGCGTGGCCGCGCCGTGGCTGCGTCCGGCGATCGGCGGCGTGGTGGTGATTGCTCTCACGGCATTGGTGGGATCCACCGACTACCTTGGGCTCGGCGTGACCTCCACCAACCCCGAGGCCGTCACGACTCTTTCGGCCTTCCGCCCCGATGGTGTGCTCCCATGGAGTTGGGCGCTCAAGCTCCTCTTCACAGCGGTCACGCTGGCCAGCGGCTTCAAGGGTGGTGAGGTCACGCCATTGTTCTTCATCGGCGCGACACTGGGTGCGGCTATTGCCCACATACTGCAGCTGCCGGTGCCGCTCTTTGCGGCGCTGGGCTTCGTCGCCGTGTTCGCCGGCGCCACCAATACACCGTTGGCGTGCGCGATCATGGGCATCGAATTGTTCGGAGGTGACGCGGCGGCCTATTTCATCACGGCCACG
>JBBQUH010000094.1:0-10444 GCA_038212625.1 Gemmatimonadales bacterium
CGATGCCGGCCGGTGTGATCGCCAAGGGCAAGGCCGGCTACTACATGCATCCCGAAGTCAACGACGCAGCCACCGTGGCCAATCGACTCGCCAGCGCCAAGGTCAAGGCGCAGCGTCTGCCGACCGCATTCACCGATGGTAGCACCGCGTGGCCCGCCGGTACATGGTTTGTGCCCGCTGGGGGTGCCGCTGATGCGGTGGTCGCCAAGGCCGCCAGTGAACTCGGCGTCAACTTCGCCGCCGCGAGCACTAAGCCGGCCGGTGGTCAGCCGGTGACGCCGCTGCGCGTGGGACTCATTGACCGCTACGGCGGCAGCATGCCGAGCGGGTGGACGCGCTTGGTGCTGGAGAAGTTCGAGTATCCGTTCGCCGTGGTGTATCCGCAGGAAATCGATGCCGGCAACCTCAAGGCCAAGTACGACGTGCTCGTGTTCACCGACGGCGCGATCAGCGCGGCGGCGGGTCCGGGGGCTGGCTTTGGTGGGTCGCCCGATACTACGCTCATTCCGGCTGAGTATCGCCGGCAGTTGGGCCGCGTATCGACCGAACGGAGCGTGCCGCAGATCAAGACGTTCCTCGAGGCCGGCGGCCGCGTGGTGACGATCGGCTCGTCGATTGCGCTGGGCAAGCTGGTGGGGCTGCCGATCGAGAATTACATGGCGGAGGCCAACGGCCGCGGCTATGCCAGTGAGAAGTACTACATCCCGGGGTCGCTGCTCGAAGTGGCGGTAGATACTTCCATCACCATCGCCACGGGCATGAATCCGCGGCCGAGTGTGATGTTCGACAATAGCCCGGTCATGAAGCTCGGTCCCGATGCCGCCGCGAAGGGTATTCGCGTGGTGGGCACGTTTGATACCGCCACGCCGCTCACCAGCGGCTGGGCGTGGGGTCAGGAGCTGCTCAAGGGCGGCGTCGCGATGGCCGAAGCGCAGGTGGGCAAGGGCACGCTGTGGCTGTTCGGACCGGAAATTCTCTTCCGCTCGCAGCCGCATGGCACGTACAAGCTGTTCCTGAATGCGCTTAACGGCGGGTTCCAGCGGCCGGTCAAGCCGCTGCAGTAGGCTTTGCCAGAGGCCGCCGCGCATGGCGCACTATATTTCATCCATGCGCGGCGTCCTCACCACCCTCGGCAAACTGCTCGGCATCGCTCTCCCGATTGCGTTCGGGATCGGCGTCGGCAAGATCGCCACCCCGTACCTGCCCGGCTTCACCCACTGGATGCATACCTTGGGCGCGTGGGCACCCGTGGCGTTTGTGCTGGCGTATGTGGCGGCGGTGGTCTTGATGCTCCCCGCCTTCTTGTTCACGATGGCGGCGGGAGCGGTGTTTGGAGTGGTGCAAGGCTCGCTGCTGGTGCTGATCAGCGCGACCATTGGCGGCACAGTGGCCTTTCTGCTTGGACGCACCGTATTGCGCGAGTCGGTGGCGCGGCGCGTGGCGGCCCACCCCACCCTCTCGGTGATTGATCGTGTCATCGGCGACGACGGCTTTTGGCTAATGTTTCTGCTGCGACTCTCGCCGGCCATTCCCTTTGTGCTATCCAACTACGCGCTCGGTGTCACGCGCGTGCGGACGCGAGACTTCGTTCTCGCGATGGCTGGTATGACGCCCATTATCGCGTCCTACGCCGCTTTTGGATCCGCCGGCGCGTCGGAGAGCACCGGGGGGGCGACCATGCCGCCGTGGGTGCTGGCACTGGGAATTGTCGCCACCGCAGTGCTGGGCGTCTTGCTTGCGCGAATTACCCAGCGTGCCCTGCGAACCGCCGAACCGTCGGGCGAACCAACACGGTAGCCTCAATCCGGTAGCGCCAATGCGGCCGCCCCGCCCGGGTGCGCCTGCTGTAACTTTGCGTGCGTGCGCCACGTAACGGAATACACTCGGGACTCTCTCGAGACCGTGCGTCACACCCTCTACTCCGAGGACTATGCTCTGGCTCTTTGTCGCCACGTTCCTGTTAGGACTCGGACTCGTGGCCATGACGGTTTTTGGCGGCGACGGCAACGGCGACGCGGACCATGACGCGGGCTTGCTGGCGATCTTTTCGCTGCGCAATCTGTCATGGGGCAGCCTTGCGTTCGGTGGGTTCGGCCTCCTCGGCGTCGCCACGGGACAATCAACCGGTGTCACGCTGGTCACGGCCACCGTGGCCGGCATCGGTGTCTGGGCCTCGGCCTTCGCCCTGCTCCGCTATCTCAAGCGCTCAACCAGCGGCGATCTGCCGGGCGACGGCGTAGTGTTCGGTACACGCGCGCGTCTGGTGTTGCCCTTCAACGAAGCGGGTATCGGCACCATTGCGTTTGTCGCCAACGGCCAACTTATGGAACTGCCCGCCACCAAAACGCTCACCGCAGCAACACTCGACGACGCGATGTTTTCCGAGTGCAGTATCGAGTCGATTGATCGTGGCGTGGCCATCGTCTCGCCACTGACCGACTGACGTTCCAACGCCGAGCTTCGGCGTTGTTGACCCTTTGCGTGGAGTACTGTGATGCAGGGACTGATACCTGAAGGCCTCGGCAACATGATCTTTTCCGTGGGCGGGGTGATATTCCTCCTTCTGCTCATTTGGGGAATCATTGCCCTGACCAAGTACGTGCTCGTGATCGTGCCGCCCAATATGGTGGCCGTGATTACGGGTCGTCGCCGTGCACTCACCGACGGGAGCACGGTGGGCTATCGCGTGGTACGTGGTGGCCGCACGGTACGCATCCCGATGCTGGAGCAGATCCAGTGGATGTCGCTGAACACGATTCCGCTCACCATCAGTGTGCGCAACGCCATCGCCCGCGGTGGCATTCCCATCGACGTGCAGGCCGTGGCCAACGTGAAGATCGCCTCGATGCCCGAGGAGGTGTTCAACAACGCCGTGGAACGCATTCTCGGTATTCAGACGCAGGTACCGGAACTCGCGCAGGAGACGTTGGCCGCGAATCTGCGTGGCGTGCTTTCCACGCTGACGCCCGAAGAGGCGAACGAAGATCGCGTCAAGTTCGAGTCGGAGCTGATGAAGGAAGTCACGCGTGACCTGCAGAAGCTTGGCTTGCAACTCGACATGCTCAAGATCCAGAACATCAGCGACGAAGCGGGATACCTGCGCGCGTATGGCCGTATCCGTACGGCCGAAGTACTGCGCGACGCACAGATCGCCGAAGCGCGCACGTCGGCCGAAACCGAACGTGAGCAGGCACGGGCCACGCAGGAGTCTGATGTGGCACGGGCGCAATCGCAGATGATGGTGGCGTCGGCGAAGAACGAACTGCGGGTAAAGCAGGCGCAACTGGATCAGGAAGCACTCATCGCCGAGCGTACCTCGCGGGCCAAGGCCGACGAGGCGCAGGCACGTGCGGAAAAGGCGGTGCAGGAAGCACGTGTCGAAGTCACGCGTGTACGACTGCAGGTGGAGGAGATCGAACCCGCGCGGGCCAGAGCCGAAGCCGCACGAGCCGAAGCCGAAGCGGCGGCGGCGCCGATCATTGCGCAAGGTGAAGCACAGGCGCGTGCACTCAAGGCCGTACTCGATCAGATGACGGCGGCCGGTGATCGCGGGCTGGCGTTGTTGTACCTGCAGCAGTTGCCCACGCTGATTGATCGGTTGGCAACGGCGGCCGGCGAAATTCGCATTGATCGTCTCGTGGTCATGGACCGTGGCGATGGCAGCGGTACGGCGGCAGCGACGCAGCAGCGCTTGGGCGCCATGACCACGCTGCTCGAAGCGGCGGCGGCGCAGTATGGCATCAAGCCCGACGCGTTGCTGCAGGGATTGGCGGGCAAATTGGCTGGGATGCCGGTCACGGCTCTGGCTGAGGGTGACGGCGCGAAAGACGCCTGAACAGGCGGCCGACGAGGGTGGTAATTTCCGGTCATGCTTCATTTGCTCCGACTTCTCGCAGCGGCGTTGCCGCTCTCGCTCTCGCTCTTGTTCGTCCTCTCGCACGTTGCGCCTCGGGCGCTGGCGGCGCAGTCCACGCCGCCAACCGGCGTGATCGGCGGCCGCGTGATCGAGGCGGTGACGGAAGCACCGATTGGCAGTGCCACGGTGCGCGTGCTGGGGCAGGATGTCGTCGCGCAGTCCGACGCTGCCGGTCGGTTCACGCTGCGCGGGGTGACCATCGGCATTGTCACCATTGAAGTGCGACGGCTGGGGTTCGCGCCAGTAAGCAAGGGCGACATTGCGGTGTCGCCCGCCAAACCGGCCGAAGTCACCGTGACGCTGCGGCCCATCGACGTGCAGCTCGACGTGGTCACGGTGCGCCCCGATGCGTTTCCGGCGCAATTACCGCCATCGACGCCCGTCTCCACGCAGAGCTACAGCGCGGAAGAAGTGCGTCGCCAGCCCGGGGCGCAGGAAGACGTACTCCGCGCCATCTCGGTGGCGCCCGGTGTGGGCGTCACCAGCGGGGCCCGCAACGACATTATCGTGCGTGGCGGTGCGCCCTTCGAGAATCTGTTTGTGGTGGACAACATCGAGGTGCCGAACATCAATCACTTCGGCTCGCAAGGCTCCACCGGTGGCCCGATCTCGCTGATCAACATCCGCTTCATCGAAGACGCCTCCATTTCGGCGGGCGGATTCGGCGCGCGCTTCGGCGACCGCGCCTCATCGGCCACACGCCTTACGCTGCGCGAGGGTAATCGCGAACGGATCGCCGGTGAACTCAATGTGGCCGCTTCACAGGTGGGCGCGCTGATTGAGGGGCCGCTGGGCAAGAACGCGTCGTTCTTCGCCAATGTCCGGCAGAGTTATCTCGATCTGCTCTTCAAGGCGATCGGGCTCAGCTTCATTCCGGCGTATACCGATGCTACCGTGAAGGCGGTGTGGCGTCCGAACACGCGCGACGTGTTCAGTGCGCTCACCATCGCAGCACGCGGCACGGTGACGTTCAACAACGATACCGACTCCGCACGCGTGGACAATTCGCAGGTGCTGGCGCCGGCGCAGGATCAATACTTCAGCGGTCTCACGTGGAAGCGTCTGCTCTCGCGCGGTGTGGTCACCACCACGCTCGGCCGCACGTACACGCGCTACGTCACCGCACAACGCGACAGTCTGCTGGTGCCCGTGTTCGAGAGCCGCTCCACCGAGGGCGAAAACTCGCTGCGCACCGATCTCATCTGGCAGGCGGCCCGCGGCGTCGAGATCGAAACGGGCACGATCTTCAAGTACGCCAGCGATCTGAGCTACGACGCCACACTGGCCGGCTTCGCACGCCGCGATGCCAGCGGCACACCGCAACCACTGCGCGTGGACACCAACTTCACCGCGCTGCGCAACGGCACGTACGCGCAGGCCACGTGGCAGGCGCAACCCAGACTGCGCCTGTCCGGCGGCGTGCGCGCCGACTGGTACGGCTTTCTCGACAACGCCACGCGACTTGCTCCGCGATTGAGTGCGGCGTACCAACTCAGTGGTGCGACCACGCTGTCACTCGCGGGTGGGCGGTACTGGCAGGCGCCGAGTTACATCTGGCTGGTGGGCGCGGCCAACAATGCGCAGCAGCTGCGGCCCTTTTATGCGGATCAAGCGGTGGCCGGGATTACGAAACTGGTGGGTGGCGACGTGAAGTTGCAATTCGAGGTGTACGGCAAGCGCTACGGTAACTATCCCGCGCGGGTGTTTCGGCCACAAGCCGTCTTGAGTCCCAGCGGCTTTGACGACGTCACCACGGACATCCCCTTCGGACTCGAGCCACTCCAATCCACCGGCACCGGCTCAGCGTTCGGCGCCGAGGTATTTGTGCAGAAGAAGCTCGCGCAGTCGCCGTTCTACGGACAACTCAGCGCGAGCTTCAATCGCACCAGCTTCACCGGTCTCGACGGCACCAGCACCCGCGGGGCGTTCGACACCCCAGTACTGGCCAATGGCGTACTCGGCTGGCGCCCTAACGCACGCTGGGAAGTGGCCGCCCGGGTACGCGGCGCGTCGGGGCTGCCCTTTACGCCGTTCGTGAGCGCGGGGTCATTGGCGGGCACGCTGGACTTCGCGCGTTTTAATCAGGAACGGGCTACCACGTTCTTCGCTGCCGACGTCCGGGTTGACCGGCGGTTCGTATTGGGGCGGCGGCAACTGATTGCGTTTCTCGATCTGCAGAACATCACCAACCGGCAAAATACGGGAGCGCCGCAGTGGAATCCCCGCACTCGGGTGGCGGAGCCAAATTCGGGGATCGGGCTTCTTCCCACGATCGGGTTGAACTGGGAGTTTTGAGGGTCGTGAGAGGCATTCGCTACTTGTGACCGGACACCCGGGACTGGTAACTGCAAACGGTGACTCGGGGGGATCGGCGCGGATCCTCCGATGGTGTGTTTGCGGTTACCGGTGGCGGGTTTCCGGTGGCGGGTAATGCGGGCTACCTGGGACTGGAAACTCGGGACTGGTAACCGCAAACGGTAACTCGGGGGGGATCGGTGCGGGGCCCCCCGATGGTGTGTTTGCGGTTACCGGTGGCGGGTTTCCAGTCCCAGGTAGTGCGGGCTACTCGTGACTGGAAACCCGGGACTGGTAACCGCAAACGGTGACTCGGCAGTCGTCCGCGCGGGCCCCTGCGATGGTGTGTTTGCGGTTACCGGTGGCAGGTTCCCGGTTGCTGGTAGCTCGAGCTACTAGTAACCGCCTACTCGGGACTGGTAACCGCAAACGGTGACTCGGGGGGGATCGGCGCGGGCCCCCCGATGGAGTGTTTACGGTTACCGGTGTTAGTTCAGGGTCGCGGGTGGTGCGGGCTACTTGTCGCCAGCGAATCAACGTCTCAATATCGGGTCTCGGAATGGACACTCAGATGCGGCGTCAGTTCTCACCAAAAACCACCGGGTGCTTTGCCCTCGTCGCCTCCCTGCTGTCGGCCCTTGAGCCGCTTGGCGCACAGGCGGGCCGTTCGGCTGGCGTACAACCGGCGCTGATAACCGGGACCGTGCACGGCGAGGGCGACCGCGCACTTGTGGGCGCTCACGTGCGGCTCCTGCGGGTGCGCAATCTCGATCCCGATGGTGCGCCCGAGGTGGCCACGGCGCGGGTCGACAGCCGCGGCGTGTTCGCGATCGCGACTCCTACTCCCGGCAACTACGCGCTCGCGGTCGATGGTCCTGCACATCAGAGCACCTCGACATACCTTAACCTGCGCGCCGGGGATTCACTCCACGTGGCGGTGCGACTGCAGCAGGTGGCATGGCGAGCGACCTTTGACTCGATCGTGGTGGTTGGTGACTTCAACAACTTTAAGTTGGACTCCACCGCTCGCACACTGCGTCGGCAGGCCGACGGCCGGTTGATGGTCGACGTATCCTCGACCTTGGACACCGTTTACTACGCGTTGGCCAAGGTGGCGCGTCGTGCACTCGTACCAAACCGCGGGCTTGATGGCGTCGTGCGCACCAGCAACGGGGACTACCGCTCGGCAGCGCTGGTGCGACAAGGTATCGCCCGCATCATCGTCGACCCGAGTGCTTTTGTGCCGGACACGACGTCGGCATCCGCCCGCTATGCTCCCGGGCCAGTGGCCACGTTCGCGCGCATGAGCGACTCCGTGATGTCGTATCAGCGGGACCAGCCACCGCAGGCGGGCAGCCCATCATCAACCGGGCCGTGGCGTGCCCGTGTAACTCGAGCCGAAGCGTCGCTGGCGCGCGCAACAACAGCGCGCGATCGCGGGGCGCATCTGTTGGAGTTGTTGGCACTCGCGCAGGCTGGGGTCGACGTCTCACCGCGCGTGGGACGGCAAGCGATGCGCGAAATTCGCCCCACCGACCCTCTCTGGACGAGCGCAACATCGTTGGCGATGGCTTTACCCATCGTGGCAGTAGATTTGGCGGACTCCGTGTTGCCCGTTCATCAGCGGCTGTTGCGTCGCGAGCCGGTGAGCGGTGCCGACAGTGTACGCTATCGGCAACATCTGCCGCGCATGTTCGCTTGGCTGGATTCCGCAGTGACTGCCAGTGATGATGACTACACCACCGCGCAGTGGCTGCAATTCGCCGTGTCAGTCTCCGCTGGCTGGGATGACGAGCGCGCGAGTCGGCAGCTCGCGCGCCTGCAGACGGAGTTTCCGGATGTCTTCGCTACTCGGTTCGCAATGCAGGTGTGGGGCGGGAATCGCCCGTTGCGAAAGGGCGCGGTGCTGCCAGCGTTCAGTGTGAGTGCGCTGGGCGTGCCCGGGCAGCGCTTGGCGCCGAGTGCGTTCGCGGGGAAGACCGTGCTGATCGACTTCTGGGCCACGTGGTGCAGACCCTGCATCGACGAGATGCCGACGCTGCACGGGGCGTGGGACCAGTACCATGCTCGTGGATTGCAGATTTTCAGTGTTTCCTTCGATGCCACCGAAACCGACGTCGCGCAGTTCCGCAACAAGAAGTGGCCGATGCCATGGCAGCATGGATGGGAAAGCGGCGGGCTGACTGCGCCCACGCTCAAGGCGCTCGGTCTGTACGGACTTCCGCAGATTGTCTTGGTGGGGCCCGACGGAACGATCCTTGCCGAAGGCCGAGACCTCCGTGGGGGCGCACTCGCGGTCACGCTGGGGAAGGTGCTCCGGTGAGGATCCCAACGGCGGCCGTTATTCTCGGCGTGGTGGCGGTTGCTACCACGCGGGGCGCGCTCGCCCAAGAGCCCACAGCGCGATCGCCGCACGTACGCGCTTCGGTGCGCGTGCCTTCGCCGACCGCCTCCGGCAGAACGCGTGCCGTGCACATTGTGCTGACCGTAGCCGACGGTTGGCACATTTACGGGCCAGATGCGGGAACGGCCGGCCTCCCCACAAGACTGCAGTGGACGCTCGCACCAGGGTGGCGGCTTGTGGAAGTGCGATGGCCACCACCGCGCCGTGTGGTCCGCGGGCGCGACACGACGTTCGAGTACAGCGACCGCGTGGTGGTGCCGGTCAGGATAGCGCCAAACGGTCAGCGACGTCGTGACTCGCACGTTGTTGATGTCAGCGTGGGGGCCTGTCGCGAGGTATGTATTCCTGAGCGACTGCGTGTAGCATTTGTTGCGCGCTGAGCATGCGGCTGCTGAGACTGGTAACTGCAAACGGTGACTCGGGGGGGATCGGCGCGGATCCTCCGATGGTGTGTTTGCGGGTTTCCGGTGGCGGGTAGTGCGGGCTACTCAAGCGCCCTACCGCGACTCCACGAGTGCCTTGATCAGCTTGTCCTTGAAGCTGTCCAACTGTCCGAACGTATCCGGGTCGAAGCGATCATTGTTGCTCAGGATGATCAACGTCTTGTTGATACCCGGCATCCGAATGAACGTGTGATTGAATCCGAGAATACCACCGCGCCGCTCCACCACGCGCGGCGCACTTTTCAAAAAGTAGTAGTCGTACACCCAACTGCCGTACGCGACATAACCCAGCTCCGGGTGTGACGTGTACATCTCGCTGATGGATTCGGGTTTCAGCAAGCGGCCACTGTATAGGGCTTGGTCAAACTTGAGCAAGTCCATCGCCGTCCCGTACATCGCACCTGCGGCCGAGAAGTTTTCGATGTAGATCGGCGGCTCCGCAGTCAAGGCACCGGTACTATCCGCGACATACCCTTGAGCCAAACCCTGACTGCTCCGAGTGGCCATGCCGGTCTGGTCCATGCCCAGCGGCGTGAGAATACGCTCCTGCAACACGGTACCAAATGCTTTACCAGTGATCTTTTCGATCATCAGCGCCAGGACGAGATAGTCGAGATTGGAGTACGCAAACTCGCCGTAGGTGCGATACGCGTTGTTCGCCGACGTTTCGGTCACGATCGTCCGTGCATCGCGGGGCGACTCGTACGTGGCGTCTGACTCATCGGGCAGACCAGAGCGATGTAGCAGCATGTCCTGCACGGAAATACGATCGGCCAGCGTGATCCTGAGATCCGGCAGCACCTGCGCGATGGTGGACGCTGAGGTCAAACGCTTCTCCTCCACCAATTGCATCACCAACACGGCGGTAAAGGCTTTGGTGATCGATGCCAGACGGAAGCGCGTGCCAATGGTCATCCGTGCGGATCCCGTGGCTGCACCAACAGCCGCCTGATGCACGGGCACCCCTTGCTCGGCCAACAGCACCACCCCGGAGAACTGCCGCTGCGCCACCTCGGCACGGACGAGGCTGTCGAGCTCGGGCTTCGCCGCCTGACCGACGACCGGCATGGCGAATAAAGTGCCGGTCAGGCAACTGACGCCAATGAGGAGGTACTTATGCATCTGGCGGACCGCTTTGGGAGGAGAGTTTGCGACCGCGGCGGAGCGTGGCTTGGGCCGGATCCGCATGGGGCCCTTCGATGGTGTGTTTACGGTTACCGGTGGCGGGTTACCGGTGGCGGGTTTCCGGTGGCGGGTAGTTCGCGCTACTTGTGACCGGAGACTCGCGACTGGCAAACGCAAACGGTCGCTCGCGAGTGATCCGCGCGGATCCCTCGCTACTTTTTTTCAACCGCGTCGCGTACATCCAGTAATATCTCGAAGTAC
>JBBQUH010000095.1:0-10404 GCA_038212625.1 Gemmatimonadales bacterium
GGCGCCGCCGCAACCGGTGTGTTGACCACCGCCACCTGCGGATCGGGATTCACGCGCACCAAGCGGGCCACCGGTCCCGCCTCGGCCGACGCCGTGAAGGTGACGGTGGGGACGCCGTCGACCGTCGCCGTGAGCGTCTGCGTGCCCGCGACCGTGCCAAGCGTCCAACCGCCGGATGTGGCTTCGCCGGTGGCGGTGGTGCGGATCGAGTCGTTCACCACGCGCCCGCTCCCGCTTCCCACACGCCAGCGCACCAGCACGTTGCGAACACCGCGCCCCTTGGCATCACGGATGCGGACGGTGGGCACGGATGCGACGGAGGCCGCTACCGGCGCGGCGACGGAGGGCGACGCGGTGGGTTCGGCAGCGGACGGCATCTGCGGCCCCTCACCGCATGCGGCGAGGGTGACGGCGAGCATGAGGGCAGAGCCCGCGCCGCGGGCGAATCCGGAGAACCTGAGTCGGGTCATGGCAAATAGAGAGCTGAACAGAATATCCCCGCACACCTGACGTCGGCATCGACGTTGGGTCACCGGCTGAGGACGGTTTAAAGATGAAGCGGCGCGCACGATCGCGCACGTTTTGCCCGGTGGGGTTCCGAGTTCCGTGACCACCCCCCCAATATTGAACGATGCGCATACCCGTCGAGAGCATCCACCTCCCGAATGGCCTGCATGTGGTGCTCTCTGAGGATCACACGGCGCCAATCGTTGCGGTGAACCTGTGGTACCATGTCGGATCGGCCAACGAACGACTCGAACGCACCGGATTCGCCCACCTCTTTGAACACATGCTGTTTCAGGGGTCGGCCAACGTGGCGGCCAACGAGCACTTTGAACTGGTGCAGCGCGCTGGTGGGACGCTCAACGGCTCCACCTGGCTCGATCGCACCAACTACTACGAGACGCTGCCGTCCAACCAGCTCGCACTCGCGCTTTGGTTGGAAGCGGATCGTATGGGCCGCATGCTGCCGGGGCTTACGCAACAGAAGTTGGATACGCAGCGCGACGTAGTGAAAAACGAGCGTCGCTGGTCGGTGGACAACCAGCCCTACGGCACGTGGTGGGAAAAACTCCCTGCGCTTTGCTTCCCCGACCACCATCCGTTTCATCACTCGTTGATCGGATCGATGGAGCATCTGTCCGAAGCCTCCCTGGACGACGTGGCGGACTTCTTCCGCACGTATTACACCCCAGATAACGCCGTGTTGACGGTAGCCGGTGATTTCGAGCGCGCCGACGCGCTTTTCTGGATCGAGACGTATTTCGGCCCAATTGCCCGCGGTGGGCCACGGCCCCCGCTGCGGGACATGAGTGTGCCCCCCACTTTCGGCACCACGTTACGCGAAGTGGTGCGCGATGCCGTCGCGTTGCCGCGGTGCTTTGTGATCTGCCGCACGCCCGTCTTCGGCTCCGATGGGTATTACGCCGCCAGCTTGGCCGCGGCGGTGCTGGGGCTCCGCACCGGCTGCCGGCTGGAACAGTCGCTCGTGCGCCGTCAGCGCGTAGCCTCACAGGCGACGGCCTTTACATACGACCTGGCCAAGGGTAGCGACTTGCTGGTCGTCGATGCCACGGCGCATCCGGAGGTGTCGCCGGCACGGCTCGAGGCCGCCGTGCTGGCCGAACTTGACGCCATGCATCAACACGGCGTCACCGAGGCCGAAGTCACGCGCGCCCGCGCGCTGATCGAGACCAGCTTCGTGACCGGCTTGCAAACGGCCGCCGAGCGAGCCGATCAGCTTTCCCGGTTTGCCACGTATTTTGGGGATGCGACGTTAGCGAACGATCAGGTGGCGCGCTACCGGCAGACCAGCGCCGCTGATGTCTCGGCATTGGCGCGCGAGCGACTGGGGCCCGACAACCGGGCGATCTTGCTGTATGTACCCGCCGAGGAGCCGGCGGTGGTGGATGATGCCATTCCCGTGGAGGCGACAGCGTGAGCGAGTCCGGTCTGTCTGTCCCATTGCCTGGGTCCCCGGCGCGTCCGGGGGCTGGCGCCGCACGCCCGTATCATTTCCCGCATTTTGTCACGCGCATTCTGTCCAACGGCTTGCGGCTGGTAATCGCACGGATGCCGGCGTACCCGGTGGTCACTACGTTGGCGGTGGTCGAAGCCGGCGCTACGCGCGATCCGCGCGATGTCGAAGGGTTGGCTCAGCTCGTCACGCGCGCGTTGTTGGAAGGGACGCGCGACATGAACGCCCTCGAGCTCGCGTCGCGTCTGGAAATGTTGGGTACCACGCTCGACACCGGTGCCGACTGGGACTCGGCCATCGTGCAGCTCACGGCGCTCTCATCGCGGGTGGACGATGCGTTTGCGGTGCTCGCCGAAGTGCTGCGGTATCCGTCGTTCCCTGAAAACGAGCTGGCGCGCCTGCGTGCCGAACGGCTCGCGGATCTGCAGCAGCTCAGGGCCGAGCCGCGAGGGTTGTCCGATGTGTATTTCTCGCGCCTGCTCTACAAGCGCGCGTCTCGTTTTGCGCGCTTGGCCGGTGGCGACGAAGCGAGCGCGCCGCGCATCACACGCGAGGCGGTCGTAGCGTATCATGCCGAATATTACCGCCCTGATGCCACGGCGCTGATGATCATTGGGGATATCGACGTAGAGCACGCGGTACGACTCGCCACCACGCACTTTGGCGAGTGGGCGGGCAAAGCGCCGCCGGTGACCGAACCACTGGACGAACAGCGATTCAATGAGCCGCGCGTGCATCTCGTGCACAAGGCCGACGCACCGCAGTCGGAGGTGCGTGTGGGGCATGTCGCGATTCCGCGGTTGCACGACGACTACTTCCCCGTGGTGGTGATGAACGCGATCCTGGGCGGTTTGTTCTCATCGCGACTCAACTTGAATCTGCGCGAAGTCCACGCGTACACGTACGGCGCGCATTCGGCGTTTGATTGGCGTCGTGCGGCGAGCCCCTTTGAGATCTCCACCGCCGTCGAGACCGCCGTGACGGCGAACGCGCTGCGTGAGATCAACGTGGAGTTTACGCGGATTCGTGAAGAGCCGGTGTCGGAGGCCGAACTCTCACTGGCGATCAGCTATCTCGTGGGCGTCTTTCCCATTCGCTTTGAAACGACCGCCGAAGTAGCCGGCGGTTTGGCGAACGTGGAAATCTTCCGTTTACCCACCGACTATTTTGCAACGTACCGCGATCGTGTGAGTGCCGTGACCGCGCAGGACGTGCTGCGCGTCGCCCAGACGCATCTCGATCCCTCGCGATTGCAAGTGGTGGTGGTGGGTGATGCCACCGCCATAGAAGCGTCCATTGCCGCACTGGAGTTGGGTGCGGTCACGATTTACGACCCCGCCGATGCCGATGTGGACCCGGCGCTCGACGTCTCCTCGTCTTCTAACTGAGTCGCTGTGTCGCCTGCAAAAACGAGTACGACGAAACGCACCACCACGCGCAACACGGCGGCGGCGGTCAGTGTGCCGAAGCGCGTAAAGCCCGCCAAGTCGCCGTATTATGAAGTACGGCGCTCCAGGATTCAGGGCCGCGGCGCGTTTGCGATCTTGCCAATCCGGAAAGGCAAGAAGATCGACGAATACTGGGGCCAGGCGATCTCGCACGAGGAGGCGGATCGCCGGTATGACGACAACGAGGGGCGACACCACACGTTCCTGTTTGTGCTTGATGACGACACCGTGCTCGATGCGCGCTTTGGCGGGACCGACGCGCGATTCATCAATCACTCGTGCGATCCGAACTGCGAAACAGTGATCGAGGACGGCCATATCTGGATCAAGGCCACCACGGCGATCAAGCCGGAAACGGAATTGGTATACGATTACCGTTTTGACTGGCAGGACGAATACGAGCCGGAGGATGTGCGCTACTACGCCTGCCGCTGCGGCACGACCAAGTGTCGCGGGACGATTCTGCGCATCCCGGTGTACTTGCGATCCACGATCAAAAAGTGGCTGGCTGGCGACGACGTGCCGTTGCCAAAGAAGCCGGCCGCGAAGAAAGTCGCGAAGAAGGCCGCGAAGAAAACCGTGAAGAAGTCCCGGAAGGCCGCGTGAGCGCGCCGGCTGGTGGCGGCCCGGGCCAGGTCGGGAGCAGGCGGGCGTACACCGGGCGGGTGATTTCACTTGACGTGGACGAGGTGCGCTTTCCCGACGGTTCGATCGGGTCGTTGGAAATGATCCGCCACCCCGGGGCGAGTGCAGTGGTCCCGCTGCTGGATGACGACGCCGAGGATCCCTTGGTGTTGCTCATTCGTCAGTACCGGTATGCCGCTGATGGGTATTTGTATGAAATTCCGGCCGGTCGCCTCGACGACGGTGAGGCCCCACTCGCCTGCGCGCATCGGGAGTTGCAAGAGGAAACCGGATACACGGCTTCGCGTGTCCACCATGTGTTCACGATGTTCACGACCCCCGGCTTCACCGATGAGAAGATCCACCTGTTCGTGGCGAAGGGGCTCGTGGCGGGCGACGCACAGCGCGAGGCGGATGAGTTCATGGAGTTGGTGCCGACCCGAATGTCCCGGGCACTGGTCATGATTCAGCAGGGCGAAATTCAGGATGCCAAGACGGCGCTGGCCCTGCTATACACGGCGGGCTTCCCTCAGGAGTAGAGCGTGCGCTTCGCGGGGTGCCATTTTGTCGGTCCTTGCGGTTCGCAGTCCAGTGTCGTTCGTCGATGTCCTCTCCGGGTGTCCACTTTCTGAGACTTTATCGGGAAGTTGGACACTTGCTGTTTACCAAGCGACGTCAGGTGTAATGGTTTAAGTTGTTGTAATGGAAGTGTTTAACTAATCGTGTTCCATTTTGTTCCTTCCGGCACACCGTATGCACTGTGTATGGGTGTCAGGCAACATGATCTGCCGGAACGTCCGGTGGTCTGGTTCGCCGAATCGCGGGCTCTGGCCCGCGTCATTGCACGAGGAGGACTGGCTCATGGCCGAACTGGCTCGCACGACGCTGACCAAACACACGATCCCCGTAGTACCGGTGCGCGAGCAACTGCGCGCCCTGGAGGACGGTGATGTGGTTTCCGCGTTTCTCGCCGGTGAGGAACGTGCCTTTGAAGAGCTCGTCGACCGCTATCAAGGACGGTTGCTGAACTTTGTGTATCGGACGATCGGCGACCGGGACCGCGCGGAAGATCTGGTGCAGGAGGTCTTCATTCGCGTTTACCGCCACATTGCGCGATTCGATCGCTCGAAGAAGTTCTCCACGTGGATCTACACCATCGCGTCGAATCTGGCCAAAAACGAGCTCCGCAATCGCTCGCGGAATCCGTTGGTGCTCTTCCAGACCATCAAGGCCAAGTTCGAAGATGAGAATCGGCCGCTGGAGTTCGAGGATGAGCACACGCGCCCCGACGATCTCTTCCGGAAGAGGCACCTGCGGCAGATGGTCGAAGAGTCGGTGGGCAAACTTCCCGGCCATCACCGTGAGGTCTTCGTGCTCCGCGAACTCGAAGGGAAGTCGTACGAGGAGATCGCTGAGATTACCGGGGTCAATCTGGGCACGGTGAAGTCCCGCTTGAACCGGGCCCGCACCGCCTTCGCCGACATCATTGCCCCGCTGGTGCGCTGATTCGGTATCGCACGGTCTCATCCGCTAGAGTGACTTCACATCCCCCTTCCGAGTCCATCGGATGGGGGATGTGGTGTTGAAAGCGATCTAGATCACCAGAGCGTCTGCCGCTGGAACAGCGCGTGAGGGGGAGGGTATCTTCCCGTGCACCCCAAAAGGGGCATGTGTTTCTCCAACCTGTGAGCGATGGACTGCAAGAGCTTCCGCAACCAGCATCTGGCCTATCTCGACGATACCTTGTCGGGAGAGAAGATGAGCGCGGCCCTGCGCCACGTGATGGCCTGCAATGGCTGCGCGGCCCACGACACCTTGGTGCGGCGTTCCCTCATGGTGGCACGGAGCATTCCTACCCTCGAGCCAAGCGCCGACTTTCAGGCTCGGCTGCGTGCTCGGCTCGCCGAATGTCGGGCGCAGCAGGAGGCGCAGATCGCGCCGGATCCTTCCCTTTTCGGTGGGCGATTGTGGCGTGGCCCCCGCACCGTGGTCGCTGCGGCCGTGACGGCGGTGTTTGGTGTCGTGGTTTGGAACGGTCTGCAGGACACCTCGGCGCCTGAGCTCACCATGCAGCCGGTTGTCGCGTCACAGCCCGCACTGGCCATGCCGTCACCGTACATCACACCGGCGCTGATGCAGGCCATGGCCACCGGAAATCCAGTGTGGCCCGCTGCCATGCTCATCGACGATGCGCCGACATACTTTGTGAGTGCGGAATTCTCGATCGCCGAGATGCGTTGAGTTGGTACGCGGGGCCGCTCCCGAAGGGTTGGCCCCTTATTTTCCGTCATGCCTCCGCGTTCTGCTGTTCCCGCCAAAGAAGCTTCGCCCCTGCGCGCCGTGCAGGCGGCGGTCCAATCCGGTGAGTACGCACCCGTGTACTACCTGCATGGCGACGACGACTATCTGAAGGATGGCGCCGTGCGCGACCTGCTCGCGGCGGCTATCGATCCGGGTACGCGCGATTTCAATTGCGAAATCCGTCGCGGCAACGAGTTGGACGCCGAAACGCTCGGAACTTTGCTCGCCACACCGCCCATGCTCGCTGAACGTCGCGCGGTGGTGGTGCGCGATGTCACGCTGCTTAAAAAGGCGGCACGGCAGCAGCTTGACAAATATCTGCAACGTCCGGCCAGCGACACGCTGTTGCTACTGGTGAGCCCCGCAGGGACGAAGGTGGATACGGCACTCGTCAATGCGTCGTGCTCGCTCGATTTTGCGTCGCTGTCGCCGGAGCGCGTGCGGCGCTGGATCGCGCACCATGCCACGACGGTGCTCAAGATCGACGTCGCCGAAGACGCGGCGCAGCTGATGCAGCAGGCTGTCGGCAACGATCTGCATCTGCTGGCCGCCGAATTGGACAAGTGCGCGAGTTACGCACTCGGCGCGCATGACGTGCCCCCCGATGTACGCGCGATCATCGATATCGACGCGGTCTCAGCCGTGGTAGGTGTGCGTCGCGGTGAGACGGTGACCGATCTGCTGGATGCGGTGGCGCAACAGGACGCGGCACGCGCGGTGACGTTGGTGGCGCATGTGCTGAGCCAGCCCAAGGTGACGGCCGTGCAAGTTGTGATGATGCTCAGCACACAGGCTTTTGCGCTTTCGTTCGGTCGTTCACGCCGCGATGATGGCATCCCGACCAGCCGGTTACCCACGGAGTACTTTGCATTTCTCAAGGAGACTGGTGGGTATCCCGGTCGTCCGTGGGGGGAAGCGGCGTCGGCGTGGACGAAGGTCACCGAAATATGGAGTGCGGCGGCGTGTGACCGCGCGTTGGTGCTGCTACTGGAAGCCGATCAGGCGCTCAAGGATACCACCGTGTCGAACGCCGAGCAGATCCTGATGTCACTGGTGCTCGGCCTGTGTGCGAATCGCCGCCGGACGGCGGCATGAACCGCGATACGCACTGCAACACGAACCGCTGGCGAAGCTCGCCGACCCCCTCTCTTTCTGGATTGACTCACCAGATGGCCGTGTGCTGCCTCGCGAAACTGTTTGCCCGTGCTCGTAACGCGCTGAGCGTGGCACTGGTGGCGTGCGTCGTACCGTCTCACGCGCAAGCGCAGGTTTCGGCGGGGATGGATCGTGAGACGGCGAGGGCGCGCGCGCTCATCGAATCGGGAGAGGGCACCGCGGCACGGTCGGTGCTCGACTCGCTGGTGGAGCAAGCCGCGCCGTCGTCCTTGGAACTCGCTGATGCGTTGTACTGGCGCGCGGTGCTGGCGGAGCGCGTGATGGATGCGGAGCGCGACTGGAAACGTCTCGTGATCGACGTGCCGCTGTCGCCGCGTACGCCCGACGCGTTACTACGCCTTGGCGAACTCGATCTGTTGCGTGGCCACCCTGCGGGCGCGCGCGTGTATCTCGATCGCTTGCTGCGCGACTATCCCGAAGGCTCGCATCGCGGTCGTGCGCTGCTGTTGTCTGCACGCTCCTACCTTGAGGAGCGGGATATACCGCGTGGCTGTACGATGCTCGCGTCGTTGCGCACGGCGGGTATCGCGCACGGTGAGGTGGGTCTACAAGCCGACGAAATGGCCCGGGCGTGTGTGGGAGCGCAGGCGCCGGCCGCGGCGCTGGCCGCACCGGCTGCGAAGTCGACGCCACCACCGGCTGCACCACCAGCTGCACCACCGGCCGTACCGTCCGCGAAGCCATCCGGCACGCAGTACAGCGTGCAGTTGGCGGCGTACAACACGCAGCGCGAAGCCGATGCCGCCGTGAAGCGATTTGCCACACGGGGGGTGGAAGCTCGGGTAGACGGCAGCGAGAAGCCATTCCGTATACGCACCGGGCGCTTTGCTGCACAGGCTGACGCCGTCGCGTTGTTGGCGAAGCTCAAGCGGCAAGGGTTTGCCGGCTTCGTTGCGGAGATCACGCCGTGAGTGGAACGACCACGCCGTTGATGCAACAGTACCGGGAGATCAAGGCGCGCCATCAGGACGCGATTTTGTTTTTCCGGATGGGCGATTTTTACGAGATGTTTTATGAAGACGCCGAGACGGCGTCGCGGGTGCTTGGACTCACGCTGACGGCGCGCAATAACGGGGGCGCGTCGGAGGTGCCGCTGGCGGGGGTCCCCGTGAAGGCCGCAGCGGACTACCTCCGGCGGCTGGTGGGGCAGGGCCATCGCGTTGCCGTGTGCGAGCAGGTGGAAGATCCCCGGTTGGCCAAGGGCATCGTCAAGCGTGAAGTCGTGGAAACGATCACGCCCGGGGCGGTCTTTGCCGACGACATGCTCGATGGCGCGCGCGCGAACTACGTGTGCGCGATAGCCACGGGTCGTGAAACGGCGCGCGATGGTGTTCGTGATCTGGTCGGTATGGCGGCGGCGGATCTGTCTACCGGAGAGTTCCGTGTGGCACTCGTGAGTGCGGCTGATGCGCCGGCGATGTTGGCGCGACTGGCGCCGCGTGAACTGCTGCTGGTGCGTGGCAGCGACGATGCGTCGGTCGCCCGCGCAGTGGCGGCGGTAGACAACGCACTGGTGACCGAGCGCGAAGGTTGGGAATTTGATGCCCAGCTGGCCGCCGATGACCTCGCACGGCAGTTTGCGGTGCGCGGCCTTGAAGGCTTTGGCTTGGAGGCTGCCGACGGCGCCATGATCGGTGCTGCGGGTGCGCTGCTGCGGTATTTGCGCGAACTGCAGCCCGGTGGCTTGCCGCACCTTGCCCGCCCGATCGTGGAGCGCCCCGGTGGGGTGATGCCACTCGATGAGATGACGCGCCGGAATCTGGAGCTGGTGGAGTCGCTCCGTGGCGGCGAGGTGGCCGGCACGCTGCTGTCGGTGCTCGACCGCAGCGCGACGCCCATGGGGCAGCGCCTGCTGCGACAGTGGTTGCTGGCGCCACTGCTTGATCGCACCACCATTGAACTGCGCCTCGATGCCGTGACGGCGATGGTACGGGATCCGGTGGGTCGCGCCGCACTGCGCGACGCGCTCGACGGCGTGCGCGACGTGGAGCGCCTGGCGAGTAAAGCCGCCGCAGGCCGTGCCACGCCACGCGAACTCCGGGCACTTGGTGATAGCCTGGCCCGTCTGCCGCGCGTGGCAAAGGCGGTGCATGGGGTGGCCGCACAGGGCGCAGCCGGGCTGCTGCTCACGGTGCTGGCCGAATGGGACGATGGCGCCGAGTGTGCGGCGCGTCTGACGCACGCGTTGGTGGAACGTCCACCGCTCATGATCGGTGACGAAGATACGATTGCTCTGGGCGTCGATGAAGAACTCGATGCGTTGCGCGCGCTGCGCGATGGCGGAAAAGACGCCATTGCCACGATTCAGGCGCAGGAGCGCACCCGCACCGGCATTGCGTCGCTCAAGGTGGGCTATAACCGCGTATTCGGCTATTTCCTGGAGATCTCCAACTCCAACAAACATCTCGTCCCCGATGACTATCAGCGCCGGCAGACGCTGACCGGCGCTGAGCGGTATGTGACGCCGGCGCTCAAGGAGTACGAGGAGAAAGTGCTCACCGCCGCCGAACGGATCGAGGCGCGTGAGCGGGAGCTGTTCGAGGTGTTGCGTCGCGACGCGGGCGTGGCCATTGCGCGTTGGCAGGCCGTGGCCCGCCGCGTGGCGACGCTCGATGTCCTGGCCGCCTTCGCGGACGTCGCGGAGCGCGAGCACTATGTGCGCCCCGAGTTACATGATGGATTCGCGCTGGAGATCACCGCCGGCCGTCATCCAGTGGTGGAGCGGATGATGGCGCGCGAAAAGTTCATTCCCAACGATCTGACGCTGTCCGAAGACGCCCAGCTGATTGTCCTCACCGGCCCGAACATGGCTGGCAAGAGCACCATTTTACGGCAGGTGGGGCTCATACAGCTCATGGCGCAGGTGGGGTGCTATGT
>JBBQUH010000096.1:0-10260 GCA_038212625.1 Gemmatimonadales bacterium
TCGGCCAAAACAACCGACCAAAGTGCATTCACGAGCTGAGCCATGAACTCCATGTTGCGTCACCTCCCATACGGGTAGTCACACGTGTCCCGCTCGGGACGCCGCGTGCTGTTCCTGGTTGGCTCCGCTCCTACTGCTTGGCCTGCCCGCTCGGCTCCGCTCTTAACGGTTGACGGGGACGTTTTTTGATAGTCGTCTAATAAACGACAGAAGGTGAAGGCGACCTGAACACGGGTGGTCGTGTCCTACCGGTCAAGGTGCAGCCAACGGTTGGTCGCGTCTAACACGGCCAGAACAGCGCTGGTTTCTGCGCTCTCCCGAATCTCGCAACTGCCCGTCAGCACCACCGGCTCGCGACCGACGCGCGCTGAGATGCTGACGAAGATGAACTCCCGATCAAACGCGTCGATCAGCTTCGAACCCTCCAACGACAGCGAGCGCTCACCGCCCGGTGTCGTCTTGGCGGCCGTCACGATCGCCAGCAGGGTCGCACGTGCCGCCAGTTCGATCCGCGACCGCTCGCTCTCCTGCCCCTCCGCCTCTCCTACATATTCCTCACCGCCCCGGCTCACCGTCACGCGGCACAGAACCCCACGGGTGCGCGACCGGCGAACTTCGACGTCCTCAAAAATCAGCACCCGGCGGTCCGCCAGCATACGGTCCGCCACCGGCGCGATCACCGTGGCTCCACTGGCCGACGCGGAACCAACGCTGCCACCAGTAATCGACGCGCCGGGTGGAAAAACGCCACCAGCCATGGAGGCGCTGAGCCCCGGAGCACCAGTCGGCGAGGCGGGCGGCAGGTCGGCAGCCCGTGGCGCATCCATGGTGGTCGCAATCGAGATCTTCCGGTGATTTACCCGGAGACCCAACTGCGCCATCAGCGCGCTCTCGATGTTGCGGACCGTCTGCTTAGGCTGCACGGCCTCGGTCGTCAACACATGAATCTCGTCGACCGCGCCGCTGTCGTTGGCCACGATCCGCACCGACAGCACTCCAGTGAGCGTGGCGATCAGCTCCTCGGCGCGACGGATAGGCAACACACTCCCCGCTATCGTGCCCTGGGGCATCGGGGGGGACGTCATGCCTACGTTGGCTGGAATGGACAGGTGTGGCTCCTCAGCTGAGGCGAACCCGACAGCGTCGTTCGAGAGTTTACGACGCTAATATGTGCTTCAGATCACAGCTCGGCAAGTCACGAGTTTCCCCAAGCTCTTGTCCGACATATAGCTACCGCCCGACACCTCATGTGTCGTCGAGGCCAGGGTCCTCCCCCGCCTCCTCTCCCTCATACTCCCGCAGCTTCCGGTACAGCGTACGCTCGCCGATTCCCAGGCGATCCGCCGCTTTGCGCCGGTTACCGGCGCTGTCCCGCAAGGCCGCCGTAATCGCCGCCCGCTCGATCTCCGCCATCGTCGTGCCCGGCCCCAGGTTGATTACCGTGGACGGTGCGGCCGCGTCTGGCGGCTCGATGCCGCGGACCAACCCGTAGCCAGGAACCGGCGCCGGCTCCACTTCCGCAAACCCCGGCCCGTCGCCCGTGGGCATGCCCCGCACATCGCCCACCCAACTCGACATCGGCGTGCGGGCCTCACCGTCCATCCGACGACGCAACTCCTCCACCTGCAGCTTGAGCTCCACCAGCGAACGCACAATGAATTCCAACTCGCGTCCCTGTGCGCGCTCCCCATCGCGCACCACCGGCCCCACATGCACCGGCAACAGCCGCCGACCACCGCCCTCGCGGATTTCACGCGGGATGTCCTCCGCACCGATCTCCTGCCCGTGCGAGAGCACCACCATGCTCTCCACCAAATTGCGCAACTCGCGCACGTTGCCAGGCCACGAGTACGACACCAGCAGCGACAACGCGTCGGCCGATATTCCGCGAAAGGGCCGATCGTGGAGCGCCGCAAATTCGGTGACAAAGCGCCGCACCAAGCGCGGAATATCTTCCCGACGATCGCGCAACGGCGGTAAATACACGCTCAGCACGTTGAGCCGATAAAACAGATCGGCGCGGAACTGCCCCTCCTCCACGCGCTCGCGCAACGGCCGGTTACTGGCCGTGACCACGCGCACGTCGATCGGAAAGGACTGCCCGCCACCAACGCGCGTGACTTCGCGCTCTTCGAGCACCCGCAGCAGCTTCACCTGCGTACTCAACGGGATTTCGCCGACCTCGTCCAGAAACAGCGTGCCCGTGTTCGCCAGCTCAAAGCGCCCTAACCGACGTTCCGCCGCGCCGGTAAATGAGCCCTTCTCATGCCCGAACAGCTCGCTCTCCAGCAACGTCTCCGTGAGCGCTCCCACGTTCACGGCAATGAACGGTTTGCCACGCCGAGGACTGAGGCGGTGAATGGCACGCGCCACGAGCTCTTTGCCGGTTCCGCTCTCGCCTTCGATGAGCACGGTGCTCGAAACGGGCGCGATCTGCTCGACCTTCACCAAAACTTCGCGAATGGCCTCCGACTCACCGATCAATCCGGTAATCTCGGCCAAGCGCTGCCGATCCAACCGACGGCGGATGCCGTCCACCACGTCCTCGATACGCACCGGCTTGGGCCACGTTTCGGCATAGCCGATCTCATGCAGCCGCTGCACCATGCCAGGGTCGGCTACGTCGGTGAATCCCACCACGGTGACGTTGTCCCAGAGCAATTGGCGTACGAGTGACACATGGGTCGGATCGAGCAAAGCGCCGGTGAGCACCAGCATCGCCGGTCGCGCACGACGCAGATCGCCGCGGACGTCGTCCATCGGGGAGATGGTGACCGTCGTGATCCCCACCGCCTCGAGCGCGGCATTGAGTCGGATCGCCGGCTCCACGTCCGTCATCAGAATCGCAACGACTCCATCGCTGTCGTCGCCGATCCCGACATGCCGCCTGCCGGCCGGACGTGGTCGCAAACTCACGCCTTCCCCGGCCGCTTGTAGAAGGGCAGCGCAACGACACGCGCCGGCAGTTTACGACCGCGAATGTCGACCTCGAACACCGTGCCCACCACTGCGGCGGCCGTCGGCAGGTAGCACGTGCCGATCGGCACGCCCAGCGTAGGGCTCATGGTGCCGCTGCGCACCTCTCCAAACGTGACACCGCCGTACACCACACCGTGTCCGTGACGGGGAATGGCGCGCTCGTCGATGGTGAAGCCCACGAGCTGGCGATCGGTCCCCTCCTGATGCTGGCGCAGCAGCACGTCGCGACCGAGAAAAGGCTCGCTCTTGGCCGTCTTCACCAACCAGCCCAGCCCCGCCTCAAGGGGGGTGATCGCGTCGTCGAGTTCATGACCGTACAGACACAACCCCGCTTCCAGGCGAAGCGTGTCGCGTGCGCCGAGTCCGCAGGGCGTGACGTGGCCCGCCGCCATGATGGCGGCCCAGACGGCGGGTGCCTGAGCGGTGGGGACGTACAACTCATAGCCCAACTCGCCGGTGTAGCCGGTGCGCGAAATGATGCATGGCACACCGGCGATCTCGCCTTCGGTGAACCAGTAATACTTGACGCCAGCGAGCGGCACGTTGGCAAGCGATTGCACCAGTGCAGGCGCCAAAGGCCCCTGCACGGCCAGCAGTGCCGTGCTGTCGGAGACATCCGTGAGCGTGCAGTCAAAGCCGGCGTGATGCGCGCGCAGGTGTGCGAGATCCTTGTCGATGTTGCTGGCATTGATGACCAGCATGAGATGCTCGGCAAACCGGTACACCAGCAAGTCATCCACGATGGTGCCGTCTTCGCGCAGCAGCGTGGAATACTGGATCTGGCCCACGGCGAGCGCAGCGACATCGTTACTCGTCACCGACGACACGAAGCGGATGGCGTCCGGCCCGCGAACAATCACCTCGCCCATGTGCGACACGTCGAATATGCCGCATGCTCCGCGCACCGCGTGATGTTCGGCCGTGATGCCGGATGGATAGTTGACCGGCATGTCGTAGCCGGCGAAGGGGACCATCTTGGCGCCCAGCGCGACGTGCGCGTCGTGGAGCGAGGTACGCTTGAGCGCGCCGTTCTCAGTCATCGTTCAGTCACGATCAGGAGGGAGAGGAAGCGGGATGCGAGCCGATGGCCGCCATCACCTCTTCGGCGTGTCCAGCGGGCTTCACTTTGAGAAAAATCCTGACAATCAGTCCGGCGGGATCGATCAGGAACGTCGTGCGCTCCACACCCATATATTGGCGCCCGTACATGGACTTCTCTTTCCACACGTCGTAGGCCTGCAGCGCGGTCTTTTCAGTGTCGGCCAGCAACGTGTACGGCAACTCGTACTTGGCCTTGAACTTCTGATGAGACTTCACGGAGTCAGGGCTGATGCCCAGAATCACGGCCTTCGACGCGTCGAAGCGCGGCATTGCGTCGCGAAATTCGCACGCCTCGGTGGTACAGCCCGACGTGTCATCCTTGGGGTACGCGAACAATACGACCCACTGCCCACGGAGGGACGACAGCGTCAGATCAGCGCCAGTGTCGGTGGGCAAGGTGAAGTCGGGAGCGAGCTGCCCTTCGGAAATAGACATAGACGGAACAGACTGAAAGAGAGGAGAAGGAGCAACACGACGTCGATCAGAGAACTTCGTCACCCATCAGCGCGGCCATGATCGCCTTCTGGATATGCAGGCGATTCTCGGCTTCATCCCACACCACGCTCTGCGGGCCGTCGATCACCGCGGCGGTGACTTCTTCTCCGCGATGCGCCGGCAGACAATGGAGAAAGATCGCGCGGGCATTGGCGCGTTCCATGAGCGCGATATTGACTTGATACGGCGCGAACGCCAGCGCCCGCTCTGCTTCTTCGTCTTCCTGCCCCATGGAGGCCCAGACGTCGGTGGTCACCGCGTGCGCACCGGCGACGGCCTCGTGCGGATCACGGAGCAGCTTGACGTCCGCGCCGCGCTCGGCGGCCCCGGCGAGAAAACCGGCGTCGGGCTCAAACCCTACCGGGCAGGCGAGGCGTAGCGCAAAGCCCAGATGGGCCGCCGCCTCGATCCAGGAATTGGCCATGTTGTTGCCATCACCGATCCAGGCCACCTTCTTGCCGCGGATGTCGCCCAGATGCTGCTGCATGGTGAGTACGTCGGCCAGCACCTGACAGGGATGCGACAGGTCGGTGAGCCCATTGATGACGGGCACGCTGGCGTACTCCGCCAGCGTCTCGGCGTCTGCGTGCGCAAACGTGCGGATCATGATGCCGTGCACGTAGCGCGACAGTACGCGTGCGGTGTCGGGAATGGGCTCACCACGTCCAAGCTGGACGTCGCGCGGCGACAGGAAATGCGCCGACCCGCCCAGCTGTGTGACGCCCACCTCGAACGACATCCGGGTGCGGGTGGACGACTTCATGAAGATCATGGCCAGCGCTTTACCGGCCAGCGGTTTCTTCGAGTAGGCGCCCGTTCGCATGCGTTCGGCGAGCGCGAGGAGCGCGAAGGACTCGTGGACCGAAAAGTCCCCGATATTCAGAAAGTCGCGATGCGGCGGCGGAGTAGGCGGCATTCGGAGAAAGGTATCAAAGAGAGGCGCCCGCTCCAAGCATGGCGCCTGTCAGTGAACGCCGACTACAGGATGTACTTCCGCAAATCTTCGTCTTCGCTGATCGCCTTGAGCCGGTCGCGGACCATCGCGTCGTCCACGATCACCTCGTCCTTGCCCCGATCGGGCAACTCGTAGAGCACGTCTTCCAGCAACGTGGTCATGACGGTGTGCAGCCGGCGGGCGCCGATGTTCTCCATGCGCTCGTTCACGCGCGTGGCCACGCGGGCGATTTCGGCAATGCCTTCCGGGCGGAACGACAGTGAGGCCCCTTCGGCCTCTACCAGCGCGGCGTACTGCTTGGTGAGCGCGTTCTCGGGCTCGGTCATGATACGAATGAAGTCCCCTTCGGTGAGCGGCTGGAGCTCCACCCGGATGGGGAAGCGGCCCTGCAGCTCGGGGATCAGATCGCTGGGCTTGCTCACATGAAACGCGCCGGCGGCAATGAAGAGAATATGATCGGTTTTGACCATGCCGTACTTGGTTTGCACGTTCGATCCTTCCACGATGGGGAGCAGGTCGCGCTGCACCCCTTCCCGTGATACGTCCGGTCCGCCGCCTTGGCCGCGTTCGCCAGCGATCTTGTCGATTTCGTCAAGAAAAATGATGCCCATGGCTTCCACGCGTTCCAACGCGTCACCGGTGACGTCGTCGAGATCGATAAGCTTGTCGAGCTCTTCATCGAGCAGAATGCGCCGCGCCTCGGTGATTTTGACAGTGCGCTTCTTCTTCCGCTTGGGCATCATGTCCCGAAACCACTCGGCCATGCTCTCCATGCCCTCGTTCCCACCCGGCGTCATCAGGCCGGGCATGCCGGGCCCCGACTGCGTCACCTCGACCTCCACCTCGCGCCCTTCGAGCTGGCCGTCGAGCAGCAGCTGCCGGAGTTTGTCGCGGGTGCGTGCACGTCGATCGACGGCGGCGTCGTGGTCGATTTTCGCTTCGGGGGTGTCGGCGGCGGGCGCCGGGGGCATGGGGAGCAGCAGGTCGAGCAGACGCTCGTCGACCTTTTGGTTGCCCAGGTCTTCGACTTCGACTTCACGCTCGGTGCGCACCATGTCGATGGCGCTTTCCACGAGGTCTCGGACCATCGACTCCACATCCCGCCCGACGTAGCCCACCTCGGTGAACTTCGAGGCCTCCACTTTCGTGAACGGCGCGCCGGAGAGCTTGGCCAGACGGCGCGCAATCTCGGTTTTTCCCACACCGGTGGGGCCGATGAGGATGATGTTGTTGGGCGAGATCTCTTCGCGGATCGACTCCGGCGCCCGCTGACGACGCCAGCGATTGCGGAGGGCAATGGCGACCGACTTCTTGGCGTCGGCCTGACCGACGATGTAGCGATCGAGTTCGGCAACGATCTGTCGCGGCGTGAGGTCAGCGAGCCGCGCGATCGCCTGTTGCGTTCGAGGCGAGGGCATGATGAACGGTAACGGCTCGCTCGACGTTTCGGGATGTCCGAGTGGTCGACTTTCGGTGGCTTGACGGTTCGCCGTACTCTGCGTGGCGCGCCGGGCGACACGCCCTCGCCTACGCCGTGGGTTCGAGCACGGTGATGTTGGTGTTGGTGTAGATGCAGATCTCACCGGCAATGCGGAGCGCCTTTTCGACGATCTCGCGCGGCGGCAGCGACGTTTCGCGTAGCAGCGCACGCGCCGCGGCCTGTGCGTAGGCGCCGCCGGAGCCGATGGCGAGAATCCCGTCATCGGGCTCGATGAGTTCTCCGTTACCGCTCAGCATGAGGCCGTGATCGGCGTCGGCAACGATCAGCAAGGCTTCGAGGCGACGCAGCACGCGATCGCTGCGCCATTCCTTGGCCAACTCTACCGCAGCACGCGGCAGATTGCCGGGGAATCGCTCCAGCTTTTCCTCGAACTTTTCGAACAGCGTGAGCGCATCGGCGGCGGAGCCCGCAAAGCCGGCCAGCACGCGGCCGCCCTTGAGCGAGCGGACCTTGACGGCGTGTGACTTGGCGATGGTGTCACCCACAGACACTTGTCCGTCGCCGCCGATGGCGATCTTGCCGTCGCGGCGCACGGCGAGGATGGTGGTGGCCCGCATGATTGGGAGAGGCATATTACTGCAATGTATCCCATTTCCTACGACGACGTGGTGGCCGCACGCGGTCGCCTTGCTCCGCACTTTGCAGCCTCGCCGGTGCGCCACTATCCGCAGCTGGACGAGTTGGTCGGCTACGGCATCCGTGTCCTGGTGAAGCATGAGAATCATCTGCCCACCAACAGCTTCAAGGTGCGCAACGGCACTTCGGCGCTGTCCGCGCTCGCGGCCAGAGATCCAGCGCTGGCGGATCGCGGCGTGATCGCGGCCACCACCGGAAATCACGGACTGGGACTCGCCTGGGCGGGCGCCCGACTCGGGATACCCGTGACCATCTGTGTGCCGCTGGGCAACAATCCGGAAAAGAGCACGGTGATCCGGTCGCTAGGCGCCACGCTGGTGGAAGTGGGAGCACGCTACGACGATACGATCGCCGCCTGCGGCGCGATGGCCATGCGCGAGGGGCTGACACTGGTACACTCCACCAATCATCGGGACGTGATCGCAGGCGCGGCCACGATGACGGCCGAGTTCGTGGAAGACGCCCCAACGCTCGACGCGATCGTGATTGCGCTGGGCGGCGGCTCACAGGCGGTGGGCGCTGCGGTAGTGCGCGACGCGCTGCATCCAGCGCTCGCACTGTACGCGGTGCAGAGCGCGGAAGCCTCGGCGCAGCACGACGCATGGCACGATGGCGAAGCGCGCGCCGGCGCGCCGGTCCACACGTTCGCCGAGGGCGTGGCAACGGGATCGACGTATGCGCTCACGTTTGATGCACTGCGCGCCGGTCTGGCGGATTTTGTTCTCGCCAGTGAGGGCGCCATTGCACAGGCGGTACGCGACCTGTGGCGCATCACGCACAATCTGCCCGAGGGCGCGGGCGCGGCGGGGTTGGCGGGGCTGCATGTGCTCGCGCCACGACTAGCGGGCCGAACGGTGGGCATCGTGATCTGCGGCGGGAATCTCGACGCGGCGCGCGCGGTGCAGATTCTGAGCGGCGGCACACCGGGCTGACGCCGTGGCCTGGCGTCGTTGGTAGAGCAACGCGAGTCGCGTCAGGCTCGCGGGTGCGCTTGCCGATACACCTTTTTGAGACGCTCGACGCTGGTGTGGGTGTAAATCTGAGTGGTGCTGATACTCGCGTGCCCGAGCAACTCCTGCACCGCGCGCAGATCGGCGCCGCCGTCCACCAAGTGGGTGGCGAACGTATGACGGAGCGAGTGGGTGGTGAGCCCTGCCCCTTCGTCCACCGCGCCCATCAGCGCCCTCATCGCATGCTGAATGGCGCGCGGGCTCAGCCGGCTGCCCCGTTCGCTGAGGAACACCGCGCCGCGTGCGAGCCGCCCCGCCTTTCCGCCGCCCAGACGTGCCAACAGTACGTCTCGCTTCACCAAATAATTGCGGAGTGCGCGCTGCGCATGATCGCCAAGAGGCACGATGCGTTCCTTGCGTCCTTTGCCGCGCACCTTCACCTGCTGCGACACGAGATCGAGATCCGCGAGGTCCACGCCACGCAGTTCCGACAGGCGGAGCCCGCTGGAATAGAACAATTCCAGCATGGCCAGATTGCGTACGTCGGTAAAGGCCAGCGACTGCGCCCTCGTGGCGGCGTGCTGCATGAGCGTGTCGGCTTGCGTACGATCGAGATACGCGGGCAGCGTGCGCGGCAACCGTGGCGACGCAACGGTGCGCGCCGGGTTTACATCCACGCGCTCGTCGCGGTGCATCCAGCGGTAGAAGCTGCGGACGGCGGAGAGTTGGCGCGCGATGGAGCGCTTGGCAAGACCGCGGCGGGTGCCGTGGGCCACGAAGCCGCGGATCTCGGTGCGTCCGAGGGCATTCCAGTCCCAGCCTGCCGTGCCGTGCATGGCCGCGAGCCAGTGCGCAAACTCGCGGAGGTCACGCCGATACGCGGACACTGTGTGCGGTGAGAGGTCCCGCTCCTTCTCACAGTGGAGCAAAAACTCGGCGATCTCCGCCGGTGGCGGTCCTTCGGCGGGTTCGCCGGTGGAGTCGTCGGGCGCACTGCTCATCACACGGGTACGGACGACGGCACGTGTGTGACCTCGATACCCTCCGACGCCACCCACGTGCGCATGGCCTCGAGCGCGCGCTCGGCGAACTTCTGCCGCTTGGCGTTCTTGTCACGCAGAATCTGCGGCGGCACGCCCTCGAGATCGTCGAGCAGGCCGAAGTTGGCGTTCATGGGTTGGAAGTGCCGCGGGTCGGCCTCGCGCAAATAGCGATAGAGCGCGCCGAGCATGGTGGTGGGCGGCGGGGTGACAGGCTCCTGACCGGCAAGGAGACGCGACAAATTGATGCCAGCGAGAATGCCGGTGGCGCTGCTTTCGGTGTACCCCTCGACGCCCGTGATCTGCCCGGCAAAGAGCGTGGTCGGCGCGTCGCGCAGCGAGAGATGGGGCGTGAGTGCCGCGGGCGCGTTGACGTACGAATTGCGATGAATCGAGCCGAAACGCAAAAACTCGGCGTCCGCCAACCCCGGAATGAGGCGGAACACGCGTGCCTGCTCGGGGATGCGCAGCCGGGTCTGGAAGCCCACCAGATTCCACATGCGGCCACCGCGGTCTTCCATGCGCAGTTGGGCCACGGCCCACGGCTTTTTGTCGGTGCGCGGATCACGCAGGCCGATGGGCTTCATGGGTCCGAAGCGCAGC
>JBBQUH010000097.1:0-10072 GCA_038212625.1 Gemmatimonadales bacterium
GTGGTGGTCAACGGGGGGATCGCGTTGCAAGATGGTCAGCGGCCGGGTCGGGGGAGTGGACGGGTGCTGCGCGCCAGCTGACGGCAATATTATCGGCGCCCGAATGTCCGACGGCCTCAACGTCTGCCGGTACGGCACGTAGCTTCTCACAGAGTCCCGTATTGCCCTTTTTCCCGATTCCCGAGATGATGCGCCGAACCCTGTTGCTCTTGCTGTCGGCGGCCTGTGCCGCGCTGCCGCTGGATGCCCAGACCCGCCCAACCGCGCCAGCGCGTGTGGCCGCCGCGAAACCGGCAATCATGCCGGCCCCAATGGTCCCCATGATGCCCTCGGCCGACCCCGCGTTGTTTCAGGGTCTGCGGTACCGCCAAGTGGGTCATTCGCGCGGTGGGCGCGCCACCTCGGTAACGGGTGTGCCGTCGCAGGGCCGCACATTTTACATGGGCGTCGCGAGTGGTGGTGTGTTCCGCACCACCGACGGCGGCACGAACTGGGTACCGATCACCGACGGCAAGATCCCGCTGGGGTCGATCGGGTCGATCGCGGTGGCCGAGTCGAATCCGAACATTATTTACGTGGGCACCGGATCGGACGGGGTACGCAGCAACGTATCCACCGGACGCGGGATGTACAAAAGCATCGATAACGGGGCCACCTGGCAGTTCATCGGGCTGTACAACGCCGGGCAGATCGGCTCGGTGCGTATTCATCCCACCAATCCGGACATCGTGTGGGTGGCCGCCTACGGCGACATCTTCAAGCCCAATAACGAGCGCGGCATCTTCAAGACCATCGACGGCGGCAAGAGCTGGAAGAAGACGCTGTACGTCAGTGACAGCACCGGCGCGATGGATGTGGAACTGCAGCCGGGCAATCCCGACGTCGTGTTCGCGTGGATGAACCGCATCGAGCGCAAGCCGTGGTCGATTATCTCCGGCTCGCGCGAGGGCGGTTTTTACAAGAGCACCGACGGCGGCGACAACTTCACCAAGATTGTCGGTGGGCTGCCCAATGAGCTGATCGGCAAGGGCAACCTGGCGGTCACCGCCGCCAACCCCAATCGCCTGTATGCGCTGGTCGAAGCGCTCCCCGGCGGTGGTCTGTATCGCTCCGACGACGCCGGGCAGAGTTGGACGATGGTGAATAGCACGCCCGGCTTGATCACGCGGCCATTCTACTACACGACGCTCAACGCCGACCCGTCGAACGCCGACGTGGTGTATGGGGGCGCAGAAACGCTGTACCGCAGCGCGGACGGTGGAAAAACGGTGACGCCGTTCCGTACGCCCCACGGTGACAACCACGACATGTGGATCAACCCGGCCAACAGCAACACGATGGTGCAGTCGAACGACGGCGGTGCCAACGTGTCGTTCGATGGTGGCCGCACGTGGAGTACGCAGGACAACCAGCCCACCGCCGAATTTTACGGCGTCTGGGTGGACGACGCGTTCCCGTACAAGCTGTACATGGCGCAGCAGGACGACAGCACGTACATCGTGCCTAGTAACAACGACCTGTTCAACATGAGCACGGTGCGCACGGGGCCCGGCTGCGAAACGGGTCCGATCATTCCGCACCCGGCCGACAAAAATCTCATTTACGGCAACTGCAAGGGGCAGTACGCCCTGATGAACGTCGAAGCCGGCGTCACCAAGAACTATTGGGTCGGTGCGCAGTCGTTGTACGGCAACGACGGCGGCGACCTCATGTTCCGCATGCAGCGCACCACACCCATGGCGCTGTCGCCGCACGATCCGAAGGTGCTGTACTACGGATCGCAGTACGTGCACCGCACGCGCAACAACGGTGCGACGTGGGAAAAGATTTCCCCCGATCTTACGGCCTTTCCCGCGTGCTGCCAGGGTGGAAGCGGCGAACCGATCACGCGTGACGTGACCGGTGAAGAGTTTTACAGCACCCTGTACGCGATCACCGAGTCGCCGCTCGAGAAGGGCGTGATCTGGACCGGTTCGAACGACGGCCCGTTCTCCGTAACCCGCGACGACGGCAAGACGTGGTCGCGAATCACGCCCAAGGATCTCGGCGACGGGGGCCGCGTAGCGTGGATTGAGGCCTCGCCGCACCGCAAGGGATCGGCGTACTACGCGACCTATCGCTATCTGCTGGGCGACTACAAGCCGTACATCTATCTCACGAACGACTACGGCAAGACGTGGAAGCTGCTCACCGACGGTACCAACGGTATTCCGGCCGACGCGCCAACACGCGTGGTGCGCGAAGACCCCGTGCGTGAGGGGCTGCTGTACGCCGGTACCGAGTTCGGCCTCTACATCTCGTTTGACAACGGGGGCCACTGGCAGCCGTTCAGCCTGAATATGCCGCAGATCCCGATCAACGACATCAGGGTGCATCGCGGTGACCTAGTGATTGCCACGCAGGGCCGTGCGGCGTGGATTCTCGATAACATCGCGCCGTTACGGCAGATCGGTCCCACCACGGCCAGCCAGCCACTCGCGCTCTTCACACCGCGCGACGGCTATCGCACCACCACCACACCGGCGCTGCTCGGCCCGGCCGTCGATTACTTCCTCGCGGCCGCCCCCGAGGATACGCTGCGGATCGAGATTCTCGATGCCGCTGGCAAGGTCGTGAACAGCTACAAGAGCGGCGTCGTACCAATGGCCACTGCTGGTCGTCGTGGTGGCGGTGATTCGGATGATCCTGAAGCGGCCATGATGGTCGGGCGCGGTCCCGCCGCGTCGCCGGATGTACCCACGGTGAACCTCGTGACGAAGAACGCCGGCATGAATCGCTTCGTGTGGGGGGTGCAATACGCCAACAGTCTCGGCGCGCCGCCGGGTCTGTATACCGTGAAGGTGACGTCGAGTGGCACGACCAAGTCGGTACCACTGCGCGTGCGTATCGATCCTCGGCTGGCCGCTGATGGCACCACCGAGGCTGACCTGCAGGCCCAGTACGCGCACAATCTCAAGATGCGCGAGATGGTCACCGAGGTGAACGCACTCCTGATTCGTGTGCGGGCCGCGGAGGCCAAGTACAAGGGCGCCACCGGTGCGGCGGCTGACACGGCCACGAAAGTGAAGGAAGTGAGCGAGATCGTGAACACGCAGCCCATTCGCTACGGCAAGCCCGGGTTGCAGGCGCACATCACGTATCTGGCCGGTATGACGGCGCGTGCCGATCAGAAGGTTGGGCTGGATGCGTACGAGCGCTACACGTTCCTGCGCTCGGAGCTCGAAGCGGCCAAGGCCAAGCTCGATCGTGCGATCGGGCCTGCAACCCGGATGTGAGGGCGATCGATGCTTGATGCCATTCGTAAGCTGATCGGCGGCAGCATCTCCGAAACTCCAGGAGCGCATTCACGGGTGCAGACGCACGACGTACGGCTCGCGGCCTGTGCGCTGCTTGTGGAACTGGCGTGCGCCGACGGCAACTTCAGCGATGAAGAGCAGCGTCGGATTCTCGATATCCTGCAGCGGCACTTTGGCGTGGACGCCGAGGGCGCACGCACACTCATGGCCGAGGCGGCGGAGGCCAACCGCGATGCGGTGGACCACTTTGTGTTCACCAAGCAGATCGTGAAGGACTACGATCTGCCGCAGCGGATCGTGCTGGCGGAGCTGATGTGGCAGGTGGTGCTCGCCGATGGCGACCTGGACGGCGAGGAGTCATATCTGATGCGAAAGCTGGCGAGCTTGCTGCAGCTGGAGCCCGGCTATCTCGCCGAGGCGCGGCGTCGCCAGGAGTAGAGCACGTAGGGAGGGCCCGATTTCACGTGGTGTGCGCTGGCTGGACTGGCCCGAGGGAACCAAATTGCTCCGAATCGGGGTACAGAGACATGGCGACCTCCGCCGCGTTCCCTTCACTTTGCTCTCTACGAACTATGTCGATTTCTCGCTCGCTCCGCCGTAGCGCCTCGGCGCTGGCCGCAGTTTCACTGTTTGCTCTGTCCGCCACCGCGCAGGGCGGGATGGGCGGCATGAATATGGGCGCCCAGCCCAAGGCGCCCGCGTCGCCGCGTGACTCCGTGTCGGCCGCCATCGGCGGCGCCGCCATCAACGTCAACTACGGTCGCCCGTCCAAGCGTGGTCGTGCCCTGTTCAACGGTCTCGGCGATATGAAGTGGGGCATGGTGTGGCGCACGGGCGCCAACGAGGCCACACACTTCACCACCAGCAAGCCGCTGGCGTTTGGCGCGGTCACGGTGCCCGCCGGTACGTACACGTTGTTCACGAAGCTCGAAGAGAGCGGCAAGTGGGAACTGATCGTGAACAAGCAGACGAAGCAGTGGGGCACGGCCTATGACGCCAAGCAGGACCTCGTGCGCATCCCGATGACTGTCACAATCACGAACCCCGTGGTCGAGAAGATGGAGATCATGGTGAAGCCGGCCGGTAAGGGCGGCGAGCTCATCGTGGCATGGGACACTTACAAGGCAGTGGCGCCGTTCGTCGTGAAGTAACGCGCCGTTCAATAGCGTAAAAAAACGGGGGACGGCGCTACATCTGCGCCGTCCCCCGTTTTATATGACGATTACCGTCCAGCAGATCCGGCGGATGATGCCACTTTCGCGTCTTCCACCAACAGCTCGTAGATGTAGCCGGCACCAAGGTCGCGGTTTGTGCGTACCGTACCCGTGATCGTCACGGTGTCGCCCACCGCGGCCTCGTCTGACGACGTGATCGCGATGTCGTGCGTGCCACGCGCCGCGTCGCCACTGCCGTCCTGCAGGTGAATCCAGTTCTTGCCCATCACACCGGGATTGTACTTCACCACCACGCCGCGAACGGACACGGTCGCTCCCGCCAGATGCGACTTCTCCGTCCACAGCTCACGGATGGTGCGCGCATCGGCGCCACGCGCCTTGGCAACCGGGCCAATGTTTGCATCTTCGGCCGGCACGGCGCCCACCGATGTTCCCGAGGTGCCCGGGGGGCCCAGATCTTCCTGCGGCTCGCCCGCAAAACCACCCACGGAGTCCAGCGAACCAAAATAGATCCGCGCGAAGGTGCGTTTGAGCGTCTCGGAGGCGAACTGCTCCATGAGCATGACGTTGTATACGGTGACCGGTGCCCCGATAGCGAGCGGTGCCTGATTGACTGCCGCCCAGACGTCACCGTTGTCGGTTTCCAGGCGCACGTACACGTACGGCTCCACCGGGATCTGCTCCCGCAGCGTTCCAGATAGGGTGCCGCCCGCGACGATGGCCTGCGCGGACGTCGCGCTGGCCGTGGCCCCCGGCTTCGGGTCGGACCGCCCGCTCTCAGTGCATCCTGTGGTGACAAGCACAGAGAGGGCCAACAGGGCAGGGATGCGCATGAGCAACTCAGCTGAGAAAGGAGGACAGAACGGCGGTACCACAACGTATCGCTCTTCCAACGCCTCAGCTGGCCAAAGGGGTCCCTGCCACAACGCTGTGGAGCTTGGAGTGGCTCAGGCCCGGGCCCCACGCTGCACTGTGAGCAGGGTGCCCAGCACCAAGACCCCCACCCCTGCCACGAGCGTTACCCCTATTGGGTCACTTTGATTGGCCACCATGATCCCCACCAGCGCCCAGATCACCGTGCCGCCGTACCAGGGCGCTCGCGGGGCCGCCCGCTGTACCAGCACGGACACCAGCAGTGCCAGCCCGATGCCGAGAAATGCCCAGCCGAGGCCGCTGGTGAGCAGCCCGTACCCGGCGGCGGTACTGCCCAGCGACACGAACGAGGCGGCGGTGAGCCACCCCGCATAGATGGCCACAGGTGCCCGCAGCCACCAGCGATCTGCTTCCGGCGTTCGCAGCAGCGCCACGATCGCGCTCGCGGCCATGGCGAAGATCAGCACCGTGGCCGCGATCGGATTTTTGTTGGCGATCGCCAGCCACGGCGTGCCGAGCACGAGACTGACCACGAGCGGCGTGCGCGCGCGGTCCCATCCGGCATCGATGCGCCGCTTGAAAACCCCGTACAGCGCCGACACCACCAGCCAACTGTAAATCAGTCCCCAGATCGCAAACGCGTATCCGGCGGGCTGCACCGGCGGATCGACCTGCGGAATGGGGAGCTGGTCACGCGTGAATCCGCTGAAGGGCGCGGTAAACGCCGGCGACGTGACAAACGTCAATGTGGCAACCAGCGTGAGCCACGCCTTGAGTTGAGACATGCAGGATTTAGGATTAAGGACGCGCTCGACGAGGCTCGGCGGACCCAAGCACCCGACGTCTCGTGGCGACAGGCCACTGTGAACACTCTGTGTACCCTATAGGCCTCTCGTTGCTCGACGTTCCCTACCCAGGCTGCCCGTTCAAATGCCTCAGCGCGTTACCGTCCGCAGTAAACCATCCAGCGAGCGCCCCCGCGCGAGCTCACCAACGCGTGCCTCCACGCGCGGAAAGATCGTCACGGCGTCGGTACGGAGTTTGGTGAAGAGTGCCTTGAGATCGGACGTCGACAGCGAGCGTCCCTGCGCGTAGTACTGGTCGGCGGCGTGTCCGAGGGCGTAGGTGCTGGCAAAGGTCACCGCCGCGCCACTGGCGATTCCCGCGCCTCCACCCAGCAGCCCCCCGAGGAGCCCGCCGGCGAGTCCGCCGAATGTGCGTCGTACCACCTTCTCGAGCACCTGTGCCGCGGCACCCAGCCCAAACGTGGCTACCAGGTCGGCAACTTGTTTGGTGTCGAGTCGATGCCCGTGCTGCTGCCCGATGTGATGCACCAGCCGCAACTGCAGCGGCAGAATACCCAGATTGGCGAGTCGATCGGGAAGTAACTCGAGCGCTGCAGTAAGCATCGACTGATCGAGGATGTGATCGTCAATCGGAGAGTGACCTATCGCGGCCGCTGGATCCGCCGCGCGCTCGGTGACCACGGGCACGCCGGGCGCCGGCGTGATGGGGCGCGCGGGATGGTCACTGACGGCGCGATTGATGACCGCAATCACGTCGTCAGTCGGTGACGTATCGAGCTGCAGAGTGTCGGCCAGGTCGTGCAGGAATTTCCCTTCGCTCGGGCTGATCCAGCCGTTTGCGTGACAGACGGCGGTCGCGGTGTCATGTGCGAGACGCTTGGCCTCATCGGAATGCAGTCGGTCCGCGAGCCCGGCAATGGTCAGGGCACCACTCATCGCCTGCGCAATGATCGCCTCCGGATCCCGCAATCCAAGTGTCCGTGCCGCCTCCGCCACCTGCGCCTGCTCGGCGTCGTCTTTCAGCCCATCGCACATGGCAGCCAGCGTGGCAAAGGCGATGATGGTTTCGATCTCTTCGTTCGTCACGGAGGCTCCGGGTAGGCGTAGAGAAGCGGCGGCGTCTGTGCGTGCAATATGGCACCGATAGAGCGGGCACGCGTGGGCCGCACGGTCCTGATACGCGTACCGGCAGGCGCTGGACGCCAGTCGCAGTCGGCGCGACTTTGCAGCATGCGACTTCACTCTGGTCTGCTCCTCACTGTAGCTGGCGCCCTGCTCGCGGTGCCCGCGTTCAGCCTCACCGCGCAGCCTGGCGCAACCACACCGGCGTTGGCCGAGCCGAGCCTCTCACCCGATGGCCGCGAGATCGCGTTTGTAAGCGGCGGGGATATCTGGACGGTGCCCAGCGCTGGCGGTGAGGCCCGTTTGCTGGTGGCGCATCCGGCGACCGAATCGCGCCCCCTGTATTCATCTGACGGGTCGGCGCTGGCGTTCACGAGTAATCGCACCGGGAACGGCGATGTGTACGTGCTGGAACTTCGCACGGGCGTCCTCGCCCGGCTGACGTTTGACGACGCCGTCGACGCAATCTCGGCGTGGTCGCGCGACGGCCGCTGGCTCTACTTCCACAGCTCGTCGCAGGACATCTCCGGTATGCAGGACGTATACCGCGTGCCGGTAACCGGTGGCACACCGATGGCGGTGGCGGCTGATCGCTACGCGACGGAATTTTTCGGCGCCCCGTCGCCCGATGGCAATACACTGGTGATGTCAGCGCGCGGAACCGCCAGCGGCCAATGGTGGCGCAATGGTCGGTCCCATCTGGATGAAGCGGAGTTGTGGCTGATGCGCACTGGCAGCGGTACGGATGCGGCGCCTCGCTACGAGCGTCTATCAGAAGATGGCGGCAGCAAGGACCTCTGGCCGCAGTTCACGCCGGATGGGAAGACGGTGTATTACATGAGCGACCGCAGCGGTACGGAGAATCTCTGGTCACGTCCCGTGTCCGGTGGAGCCGCCACGCAACGCACGCGCTTTACCAGTGGTCGGGTACTCTGGCCGTCGCTCAGCGACGATGGCAGCGCGGTGGTGTTCGAGCGCGACTTTGCCGTGTGGCGCTACGACGTTGTGGCCGGGCAGGCGCGCGCCGTGCCGATCACGTTGCGCGGCGCCAGCGCATCGCGCGGCATCGAGCGGCAGACGTTGGCGCAGGGGTTGAGTGCCGCGCTTTCTGGCGACGCACGCAAACTGGCGCTGATCGGTCGCGGTGAACTCTGGGCCGCTGACGCCCGCGAAGGCGGCGACGCGACGCGCATCACGCGTACCGCTGCGCTGGAAACGCAGGTGCGCTGGCTGCACGGTGATCGCGCGGTGGTGTTCGTGAGTTGGAACGCCAACGCCGGCCGGATCATGCTGCACGATGTGGCGGCGGGTACGTCGCGTGCGCTGACGCAGACGGGTGACGCAACGCAGCCCACACCCTCGCGCGACGGACGGCTTGTTGCGTATTTGCGCGACGGCAAGGAGTTGCGCGTGGTGAATGCCGATGGGACGAACGACCGTAGTCTGGCCACAGGCATCTTTCCGCGCGCCCCGTTTGACGGTGGGCGTGTGGTGGCGTGGTCGCCCGACAACCAATGGGTAGCGTTTCTCACCCGCGGAGCTCGCGGCTTCACGAATGCGCACGTAGTACCGGTGGCCGGTGGTGAGGCGCGCGCGGTGAGTTTTCTTGGAAGCTCGAACAGCGGCGACTTGCTCTGGACGCCTGATGGTACGGCACTGTTGTTCACCACCGCACAGCGCACCGAAGCAGCGCGGCTCGTGCGCATCGATCTCGTGCCACGCACTCCGAAGTTCCGTGAAGATCGTTTTCGCGACTTGTTCACCACCGCTCCGGCGCGTGATAGCTCGACTCCGCCGGCTGCGCCAAGCACCGCGCGACCCGATACCGCCACGCGCACGACCGCGGTCCGATTGGTAGTACCCGCCACGCGCATCGAATTCGAGGGGCTGCGTCAGCGCGCCACCGTGCTTGAGCCGGGCATCGAGATCGGCAGCATCAGCCTCACGCCTGACGGTAAAACACTGATCATCGTGAGTGCCGGCGGCGGTCAGCCCAATGTCTACACGTGGTCGCTCGATGAACTCTCGCGTGAGCGGGCCACGCCGCGGCAGATCACCACCACTGCCGGCAACAAAAGTGTGATTGGCTTCTCGGCCGACTCGCGCGAGGTCTGGGTGAGTGATGCCGGTCGCGTAGCGATCGTGCCGGTGGCGGGTGGCGCATCACGCAACGTCGCCATCAGCGCCGAACTCGACACCGATTTTCACGCCGACAAACTCGTGGCCTTTGAACAAGCGTGGGCCACGCTGCGTGACCAGTTCTATGATCCCGCCATGCACGGCGTCAACTGGAACGCCGTTCGCGAGCGCTTTGCGCCGTACGTACGCGCTGCGCAGACGCCTGATGAGCTGCGCCGTCTGCTGCAGCTCATGGTGGGCGAGCTCAACGCGTCGCACTCCGGCGCCAGTGGGCCAAGTGGCTTTACCTCTGCGCCGGTGGGCAAACTTGGGGTGCGCTTTGATCGGGCCGCGTACGAGCAGAACGGCGCGTTGCAGGTGCGCGAAGTCATTACGCTTGGTCCGGCGGCCATTGCTGGTATTGCGGTAGGCGACCGCATCACGGCCATCGACGGGGAGGCGCTTGCTCGGTCCGATAACCTCGACGCGCAGCTGCTCAACAGCGTGGGGCGCCGCGTCGAGCTCACGGTGACCAGCGGTACTGCTGAACGCCGCGTGGTGGTACGCCCGGTGAACACCAACACCGAAAAGGGGCTGCTGTATCGGCAGTGGGTAACCGAGCGTCGTGCCTATGTGGCGAAGGCGTCGAAGGGGCGGCTGGGATACGTGCACATGAACGACA
>JBBQUH010000098.1:0-9630 GCA_038212625.1 Gemmatimonadales bacterium
ACTCAGTCTGGTGTCGCGCCAGTGCCTTGGCACGCGGCGTATCGACGCGCTCGGGACGCTCCGCACCGAAGTGCGCGCGTGGACCCGTCGCGCCAACCGTCGGAAAACCACGATCAACTGGCGCTTCACGCGCAAGGACGCCCGACGCAAGTTCGGATATATACAACCACTTTCTAAACGGTCAATGACCTAGCGGGATCCCCTTGGCAGAGGTTGTGATGAAAGCTGTCTGGAACGGCGTAGTGATCGCCGAGAGCGATGATACCGTGGTGGTGGAAGGCAATCACTATTTCCCCGAGTCCGCGTTGCGTCGGGAGTTCGTGTTAGAGAGTGCCCATCATACCACGTGCGGATGGAAGGGCACCGCGAGTTACTACTCGTTGCAGGTGAACGGCAGCGAGAACCGCGACGCAGTGTGGTACTACCCCACGCCCAAGGCTGGAGCGGAGCAGGTGGCGGGTCGCGTAGCGTTTTGGAAGGGTGTGCAGGTGACGGCCTGAGCCGGCTCGGCATGTAAATCTCCACACGGGACAACGATGACGACACGTTTTCGACTGTCCTGTGATTTGTCGCGTGTGCTATGGGCCGTCTCAGTCGCAGTGCTCACCACCGCCTGCGGCGGTAGCACCGTGACCGACACGCTGGTGCCCGGACCGCCGCCCGTCGACTCGACCCGTCCGCAAACCACGGTTCAACGGGCCTCGTTGACGGTCACGGTGCGTTTCGGCGGCCGACAGTGCGCTGGCGGGGCAAGCGTAGGTTGCGGCGCCGGGTAGCGTCGTGCGGCTGGTGCGACTCGGTACGGGGGACGCGGAGCGTGTGCTCACGGTGGGCGCGGCGGGCACGGTGCGATTCGATTCGTTGCTGCAAGGGCGCTACGCCGTGAGCGCGGACCGCACCCTCTCGGCGGCGGAGCTGGCTCGGCTGTCTCCGACGCAGCGCGACGCGTCCGTGTTTGCCGGGGGCACCCAGGTGAACGTGACTCCGCCAACGGCGCGGGCGACCGAGGTTGCACTCGTCGCAGCGCGGCGCGGATCGCTGGTGATTTCTGAGTTGTTTTCGTATGCGCCGGGGCCGCCGGTGTTCTACGTCTTCGGCAACTACGTCGAAGTGTACAATAACTCGGATTCGACCGTATTCTTGGACGGTGTCTTGTTGTTTCGAACCTCGGCTGTCACGCACTCTAATGTCTGGGGGCCGTGCAATCGCACCGAAGAATTCCGACTCGACACCGTTTCCGTGTGGGCTGGTCTGATCTGGGCGTTCCTAGGAGACGGGCGGCAGTATCCGATGTCTCCCGGTTTCAGCCAAGGTGATCGCAATGGACGCATTAAATCATCGAGCGGCATCTCCAGAGACGGAACAGGTGGACTTGTCGCGCGCGGATTTTGAACAGATTGGTACCGCGGCGGACATCAACAATCCCTTTGTGCCGGACATGATTCGGGTGCGCGCCGGTGAAGGGGCGCTTGGACGAGGCTATCCGGTGAGCAGTGGGTTGTCATACGGGCTGGCGCGTCGGGACGCAGCAACTCGTCTGCTCCCAGGCGAATTCACCCAGCTCAACCGAGACGGCCGCGCCGAGCAGTACGCAATACCTGGGGAAATGGTACTTGACGTGGTGTCCATCACGCACACTCCCGCCGTTCGCGCTCGATTGAACGCGCTGCTGAGCGCTCCGAGTCTTGATTGTTCACCGTGGTTGGCCACGTCACTTGAACACGCCGTGGCGCCGCTGGTAGACCACCTCAGTCCGTTGGCAATGCGCCGCCGCTCGCTCGGCGTGTCGTCGTCAGGCCGCGAGCTTCTCCAGCGTACGCGGACCAGCGCGCGTGATTTCGAGACCGCACCGCCGCTTCGGCGTTCGCTGAATCGATAGGTCGCAGGTCTTTGTCGCGAATAGTTGCGTGCGAGCTGGATTGCCCCGGGGGTACGTTTTGTGTCTACCTGTCGAGCGAGCGCCTCAGCGGGTCGACGTACTCGAAGTCACGCGCGCTGGTCCGCGTACGCTGAAGTATCTCTCGACCGTCGCTTGTGCGGCCGAGCGACTTGCGCGCGATGGCCTTGCGAAAGTTGTCATCCACGAGTGGTGCTGGCGCTCGCTCGTACGCCGGTGACGCCCACGGCGAGCAAACTGGCGCGGCGTTCTCGTATCCGAGGATGGTAGGAGCGTACTCCAGACCCAAGACGTCGACTACATACTGGCTCGGGATCTTATACGCGTCGTATTGGAACCCGCCCACGGCGCTGGTCAACCGGATGAGGGTGCTTGCTGCGCGCGCCGCCGGTTGCAGGAGCACGTACATTTTTCGGCCCTGGTTGAACGGGAATCCCCTGCCGAACGCACCTGTCGACCCGCCGGAAAACACGCGGACCATGTTTGCCGACTCAGGATTGTCGGTGTCGCTTGCCGAGAAGTATTGCTCGAACGACGCGCGGGACAAGTCGACTTGTTGCATCGCCGGCGCCGCTGCGCGGTGGTCAATGGCGTCCATCGCGAGTACCTTCGCCTCGCCCGGCCTGATCGGATACTCCCGACCTGAACCCGGGAATGCCATCAGATTCCCCGAGTACAACGCGGTTGAGTCCATCCGCAGATTCAGAGGGTAGGTGTTACAGGTGAAAGGGGCGCCTCTGCTCGAAAACAAAAAGTTCACGGACACCAGCAACATGCCATCGAGATATGCGGTGGTGTCTGCGTTGTTATAAAACTCAATGTACGTGCCGAGCCCGTACAGTGGACCTCCCGTGCGAGGAGCGTTATACGCGAAGATCTCCGAGATCACGATGGACCCACGTCGCGCACCAACGAGTGAGATCGTGACCTCTTGACTTGCCGGCGGCGACAAGACGACGCTGCCGCCGCCAGCGAAGATCGACACCTCGCGATCCGCCGGTGCAAGCTTCGCGGTCTCCGCGCTTGAAAGCGTGCGATCGACGCTGACCTGATAGACGCCTTCGAGGAGATTGTCGAATCGGACAGAGCCATCGGCTCCCGTGGTGCCGGTTTGCGGGGCGCTGGCCGTGGTGCGTGTGAGGTACACGGTGACGCCGCTCGCGCCTACGCCCGCCGCCGATGCCATTGCGGCATCGGCTGGATCGATATTGAGCCTGACCGTGATGGACGCGCGTTGCACGGTGGTAGGCGGCCTTGTGGTATCCGTTGGCGGACCGACAGGCCCCGGCGTATCGGTCACGCTGCCGCTGCCGCAAGCGCCGAGTACGACCAAGGTGGCCGTCCTGGCCATCGTCGAAGCAAGGACCTTCGTGAAGGATCTCATAGTGCTGACCCCATGTAGTGGCCGCCACCCCACTTGAGATGGCGGCGAATTGCACGAAACACTTAGAAGCAGAGACAACCCTGTATGCCCGGATCCTCGGAGTAGTGAAGCACCAAGGTGACCAGCATTGTGAGAACCGTAAGTGCACCCATTCCCCACAGCAACTTTCGGCGCACGATTGTCGTGCCGCCGTCGGCATCGTCAGCCAGAGTCATACCAACCTCGCCGAGAAGTATCATGCGCTTCACCTAGGGGCGACCGTCCGGGAATACGTAAATTATCCGGTGGGGGCCAACTCGTCAACGGCAAGGTGGGTGCTAAGCTACCGTGACGTCACCAGCGGTCGGGTCTGCTTCAGGAATTGTTGCAGCGCGAACGCGTATTCAACCAAAGTGATGCATTCACGGAAATTGGCGCGCTGGTAATGCTTGCCGCGCGGTTGGGTCGCGATAATCTCGGTGCCAGGCCGGCAAGTCGACGGCTCCGACATCACGTACGCCACGCTCGTCAAGCTGCAGGCGCGTAGTATGGGGTTCGCGATCGCCGGTGGTGCGTGGCGAAGCTACAAGCGCCCTTACGGGCAGCCTGGCCCGCGCTCATCGCCGGTACGTAAGGGCGCGAGCAACATTGCATAGTCGCACATCGCCTCGGCGATATTCGCGCCACCCGTGCGCGACGCGGCGGACGAATCCGGCGTGCCTATCCGGCTCGTCCCAGCTCACCTTGACAGTCCGCAGTCCGCGCTGAACATTCACACAACAAGGGTACCACACGCGGCACCGCCGTGCTTCCTGCTGGCGAGCGCTCCCTTCCGTCTGGCCTACGACCACTGTCTGAAATGTCACGTGTCCTTCTGAGCGCGTTGGCGCGTGGCGCAGGCCGGTTCCTCTCGCGATCGCCAGTACTCATTGCACTGATCGTTGGCGTGTCATGGCCGCCGGTGTTTCCCCTTGCTGCACAATCTGCCGGTGCGCGTGTCGAAGGCACCGTACGCATTCGTGGCTCTAACGCCCCCATGCCGGACGCCACCGTATCACTTGAAGGGACCGGCCGCGAAACGCGAAGCGATGGTGCGGGCCGCTATATCCTCACCGGCGCACCGGCTGGTCCGCAGGTGCTCACCGTGCGGCGCCTCGGCTACGCACTCAGTCGTACTCCGCTCACGGTGCCAGCAAGTGGTGTTGTCACGCTCGACGTGATCATGGCCACCAGCGCGCTGCAGCTCGACCAACTCATCGTGACCGCCGACCGCAGCGGACGCGCCAAGGGCGAGTTGGGTACCGCCAGCGTGATTGATCGCGATGCTATCGCCAATCAAATCGCGTCGAGTTTGTCCGGTGTGTTGGAGCTCATACCCGGTGTGCCGCTGCAACCGCCGGGGCTCGATGCCCCCGGACAGTTTTCGCTCCGCGCGCTCGCTGGGCTCGGAACCACTGGCGTGGGTGGAGTGTCCGGTCCGGGCGCCGCGGAAATTGGCGCGGCCGGCACGCTGATTGTGTTGGATGGCATTCCCCTCTCCAACAACGCCAACCTGCAAACCGCGGGTGTGCGCGGCGAAATTGTGTCGCAGTCATCGGCGGCCGGCGGTGGTGTGGATTTGCGGCGCATTCCCGCCACCACACTCGAACGTGTCGAAGTGATTCGCGGCATTCCCTCGGCGCGCTGGGGTGACCTCACACAGGGCGCTATCATCGTGGATACACGCGCCGCCGCGACGATGCCTGAGTTCGCGGGGCGCTTCGATCCGCGCACCGCCGAGGGCAGCTTGGTGGGCGGACGGGGGTTTTCCAACGAACGACAAGCTCTCACCATCACCGGTAACCTCACAGAAACCCGCAACGCCCGCACTTTGAGCAGCGCCACCAGTTTGCGCGGCGCCGGGCAAGCCGCGCACCGCCTGCGGTTGGGTGAGCCGGTGGTGGTCGGCGGCGGTTCGCCGCAACCACGACTCACGTTTGATACGCGCCTGGATTGGTGGCGGTTGCGTTTTGATAGCCCCGAACGTCCCGATCTCGAAGTTGGACGGAATTCGTTTCAGGATGACTACGGGGTACGTCTGGGCGAACGCGCCCGATTGGCGGTGGGCGGTGGGCTGCTGGAGCTCACGGCGGCGTATGATCAACAGCGGCAAACGACGCGTGAAACCCGTCGCCTGTCGCGCCCCACGACACCCTTCACCAGCAACCTTGATTCCGGCTTCGCTTTAGGCACGTACGTGGAAGGCACCTACAGCGGGGCGTACGAACTGCAGGGGGCGCCACGGCTGCTCTTTTCGCGGCTTGAATGGGATCGCAGTCGCACCAGCGGCGCAGGGCTGCATCTCTCGCAGTTGCGCGTCGGCAGCGAAGTGCGACGGGAGTGGAACACCGGCGCCGGCTATCTGTTTGACGTGAGTCGTCCGCCGCAAGCCAGCGCGTTCAACGGCACAACCGGTTACGATCGGCCACGTGATTTCCGTGACACGCGACCCTTCGCCACTAGCGGCCTCTATACCGATGCACGATTCTCTGCGCGCCGCGGTGCAAGCACGGCCGATATTCAAGCGGGCCTACGTCTCGAAACACTGCATGACGGCGCGTGGTGGACCAGCGGAGCACGCTCGGCGCAATTGCAGCCGCGGCTCACCACCCAGGTGGCGCCGTGGCCGTGGCTGCGTCTGCGCGGCGGCGTAGGTGTGGTCAGCAAATCTCCTACGGTCGCGCAACTCAATCCGGCGTTGCAGTACTACGATCTGGTGAACGTCAATCGCTTCACGCCTGCGCCGAGCGAGCGGTTGTCGGCACTCACCACGTATATCCGGGATGTCAGTAATCCGGAGCTCGGATTATCGCGCGCGCAGAAGCAGGAGCTGGGGTTTGAGTTGGACGGTGGTGCGAAACGCGGATCGATTTCGGTCACGTGGTTTGATGACCGCATCCGCGGGGCCGTCACCTTGCGGCGTGATCCCGACTTCTTGCAACGGGCACGGTACGCACTGGCTGACACCGGACGCGGTACGGGGCAGCCGGGACGCATTATGCAACCGCCCCTGTTTTTTGAACCCGTGCCCGTGTTCCGCGACCGCTTTGTGAACAGCGGCAGCCTGGATACGCGGGGTGTGGAGTACGTAGTCATTCTGCCGGTCATCCCGTCGCTTCGTACCCGCGTGGAGATCAGCGGGGCGCAGCTCGAAACACGCTTTGCCACCGACGATCGGGACTACGGTCCGGCCAACCGCCTCAATGACTTTCAAGTGGATACGACCATACAGCGGGTGGCGTACTTCGAGCGGGCGAGTACGCTCAGCAAGCGTGGTATTCTCACATGGCGCGTGGTGCATCATCAGCCCGAGCTGGGGTTTGTTATTACCGCCACGGTGCAGCAGCGCGTCGGTGACGAACGGCGGGTCCTGAGTCGTTCGGACTCGCTCGCCTTTGTGGGCTTCATCACGCGGAAAGGTGAGCTGGTGCCCGTGCCCGATGCCGACAAACTCAACCCGGAGTTTGCCGATCTGCGGCGCTTGCGCCCGAGTACCGGATCGGGCACACAGCGTTTCCCCAATGACTGGCTGGCCTCGCTGCAGGTGGCCAAGTCCCTCCCGGGCAACGGGCGTCTCAGCTTCTACGTGTTCAACGCGCTGGATAAGCTGGTCACGGTGAGTGGAGGAGCCGCCCGGGCACTTCCGAACACACGCTTTGGCGCAGAGCTCACCGTGCCAACGGCCGGTTGGTTGGGGGGTGCCCGATGACACGCCGGCCACCAGTCGCGTCGCTCGCCGTCGTGCTGTGGTGCCACATCACGATCGGCATGCCCACGTTGGGTGCGCAGGATACCCCCGCCTCGGCGTGGGGCCGCGCGCACGACAGCAATGGTGCGTCGTCTGCGGCCACGGCGTCGTGGTTGGGGGCGTGGTCGCCGTTGCGCCCCGTGTTGGATGTGCCGCGTGGCTTGTTGCGCGCGCCACTGGCGCCCGGCGTGCTTGAGGCGCCGCCGCCGATGACGGGTGCGTTTGTGCTGGCCGGTGCACCGGGTGCGATTGCACGCGATTTGCGGCCGTGGTTGGCCGGTGATACCGCACGCTGGAGTGAACTGCGGGTGCGCGAAAGTGGCGAGGTGGGATCATATCGTCGGCCGCTGGATGTTGGGGACGCCGCCGTCACGCAGGCCATCGGGCAGGGGTGGGCACCGGTAGGCACGCGAGGCGTCGCGCTGGGGCGCTTTATCCTTGATCGCGAGCGGCATGACGCGGGCGGCTTCACGCAACGGGTGGCGCCGTACTGGTCGTCGCCATTCATCGTGACCGATTCCATCTCACCGCCCATGCAGCGCACCCGCGTGCGGTTGGAGGGCGCGATTGGTTGGCAGGTGGCCGGTTTCGGACTCGGTGTATCCGCAGGGTTGGAGTCGCGCGACCACAACTCGCAGAACGTGCCGCTGCGACGCTCCGGCCGCGCCGCGACACCGGCAGCACTGGTGGGCGTTGATCGTTCGCTCCCGTGGTTCGGGCTCGTGATCGGTGGCTACTACAAGTGGTCCGAAGCCAACGAGACCAATGTGCTCAACGCGGTGCCACTGCCCACGATTCTGTATCAGCTGCAGGGCTACGACGAGCCGTTCGGATCCTTGGTTACGTCATCCAATCCGGTGTTTGTGCGCAACGATCGGCAGCTTCGTGCAGCGGGCGGCACGGCGCAACTCACGGTCCTGGGTGCTCGGGTCGTGCTTGCCCATGAGCAAGCGGATCGCGCGGAGGATCAGTATCGCAATCTTGTGAGCGGCAACCGCGCAACCGACCGCTGGCGCGCGACAGGCGGGACATCACACCTCCAACTCTCGCGTGCGTTGGGCACGGCGCACCGTGCGACGCTCGTTGCGTCGCGGACGTCACTCACCGGAAGCGCGTCACGCGCAGACCTCACCGGTATTGCGGTCGACGGGCGCGACGAGCAGACCGCCGTGGAGTTCGATGTGCGCGCGACGCGTGGCCGCTGGACCACCGCGCTGCTTGGTGGTGTGTCGCAGCGTCGTCATGAGCGGGTCGACTACGTCGTGGAGCGTCGAACTGCACTCGACATCACCACGCCCTTTGTTGGCGGCGAACTGGCGCGACGCATCGCACGCGGCGGCGTCGCCGTCGGGGCGTCGCTGGCCTCGCGGAGCGCAGCGGGCGGCATTCCTCCCGTGCCCGAGCCGACCAGCGCTCCCACGTACCGGCGACTGTTGCAGCCGGAGCTGGCCTACGAATCGGCCGCGTCGCGTGCCGTGGCCGCATGGACCACGGTGCGCGTCCCCGTCGCGTCGCAGTGGTTGGTGCTCTCCGCGCGCGCTGAGCGGGCGACCCCCACGAGCACCGGAGCGAATCGTTTACAACCGACGGGGGAACGGACCGTCTGGAGCGTGGGGCTGGGCTGGCAACGGTAGGCTGTCTCCGCAGCAGATCCAGCCACAGCCCACCCCGAATTCCGGCTGAGAACAGCAGCCGCACATGCCCGCGCCCATCACCAGCAAGATAGTTGATGGTGGGCGCGGACAACACGTCGCCGAAACGTGTCGCTCGTCGGTGGCGTGTTACCACCAGACAAACAAAAGGGCCCGGCCTTTGATACACAAAGACGAGGCCCGTTCGTTCTTTATCCATCACAGTCGGGGCGACAGGATTCGAACCTGCGACCTCGTGCTCCCGAAGCACGCGCTCTACCGGGCTAAGCTACGCCCCGTTGACTGTCCAACTCCCAAGATCCGGACGACATGCTCCCGTCCGGATTCACCTACGCGCCTAGAAGGACAAGCGGTCAGGGTGTACTCGGTCTGCTCTTCCTTGAAGTCCAAGTGATGTCCGGTTGTAGCCCTAACGCGGGCTTCTACAGCGGGCGATCAAATCAAATGCGAGCGCAGCGAGCTACCGAATCGCCCGTCTGTAGCAAGCATCGTTATGCCACTCGGCGACGTCGCTTCGTCTTCACAATGTGTTATCTTTCCGTATGACGACGGCACGTACCGGACGCGGTGATGCCGCCACGCAAGCGCAGGTGCGCCGCCTCGCCGTGAAAGCGGTGCGCGCCGGCATGACACAGACCCTCGCGGCGGCCACCTTCGGCGTCAGCGTCCGCGCGGTGCATGGGTGGATGGCCAAGGACAAGGTTGGCGGACTGCGTGCGCTCAAAGCGCAGCCACGCGGCCGGTGCGGCGGCAGAGGCCGCGTGACGCCGACACAGGCGGTACGCATGCGGCACTTGGTGCTCGACGAGATACCGGATCAGTTGAAGCTCGGCTTCTTTTTCTTGACGCGGGCCGCCGTGGTCGCGCTGATCGCGCGCGAATGCGACGTGATCGTGTCGCTGACGACCGTTGGCCGGTACTTGCAGGAGTG
>JBBQUH010000099.1:0-9327 GCA_038212625.1 Gemmatimonadales bacterium
GTTGCGCCACGGGCCCGGACGCCGGACGCGCCTTCGCGCGCGCTGGTTTCACCGCGTTGGTCGACGCCTTGGCCACCGAACCCGCGGCACGAACGAGCGGCGGTGGCGTGACGACGCCGTCGCTCACCCGCGACCACCCAAAGTCTTCCCCGCGTTGCGGGTCGAGTTGTTCGACCCACACGTCGATCACATTCGTGTTCGTCATACCGGTGGGCGACCAGTAGAGCACCTTGCCGTCAGCCCCGACCTGTTCGGAGCGTTTTCGTGATTCCAGGTACCCCGACGATTCCTCGGGGCGATACCCGCGCACCGTCACGGCGCGACGGGTGGCCGAGGTGCGGGTGACGGCAAGCCAGCGATCAGGCGCGAGCGATGAGAATTCGCTGAGCACCACGGTGGAGAGCCACGCATTGTTGACGGAGGAGGGCTGATAGCGCGCCAGCCCCAGGCGCACGAACGGAACGTACGACGCGCCATGCGAGATCTCGATGTCGCAGTACCACAGTCTGCGCTCTGGATCCCACGCGACATCGTGTGGGGCAACGTCAACGAGGTCCTGGTTCCAGTCCACCGGCAATCCGGCATGCGGAATGCTGTTCACGCGAAACGGTTGCGCCCGTTGATCGGCCTCCACGGCAGGCGCCCCGGCCGGCAGCCACGCACCGGTCGGATCAGGCCCAACACGGGCACGCCGGAAGTTTGCGAGGTTCGGCGCCACGCCATCCACGAACGGCGACTTCCACACGGGGTCGTTCCCCCACTGCGTGAGCACGTCCTTGTAGGCGGCCGCGTTGGGATCGATGGGTTGTCCGGTCGGTGGCAGCACCACGGCCAGCATTTCCCCGTAGCCTGACGCGTTCCACGGGCGGTCCAGCCACACCCGTAGTCCGCAACCACGGCGCCAGCTCGTCTGTCCGCCATCCGCGCCCGTGGCACGCGACCATCCGAACGTCGGCACCACGTAGAGCACCTCGGGAGCGGGCGGTGGAGCCGCGCTGAGCGCCCAGCCGCGTTCCACGTCGCTGCTCACGGTGAGCCGGTCGGCGTCAGGGACGCCGTGCAGCTTTCCCTTTGATACATCGGCCGGCACATACTCGCGAAACCGCGTGGTACCAACCAGTCGATACTCCACGCGCCGGTACCGCGTATCGCCAAAGTCGTGCACCTTCGGACGCGTCTCGCCAGCAGTCTCGAGCATGGCCTTTCCCGATGGTCCGAACGCAATGCGGTCCGGTTGCGCGGCGTCAGGTACCACATGCTCCCGAATGCCGTCATACCCTTGCGGGTCAGTGATCTTCACCGAAAATGCGAGATCGGTCTTCGCATGATGGGATGGCGCTCCGAGGAGTCCACCTTCGAGCGGCTCGTTCCACGCGGCCATCAGATCCACACGATCGGTGGTCATGCGGTGCACGAACGCCTTCACGGCCGGCTGCACCCAGGTGGCGCCACGAGGCCGCTCCAGTCGCAACTCCGTGACTTTGGGTGCACGCAAGGGACGCTGCACGGCGTGTACGATCTCCATGTCACGCCACGGCGTGAGCGACCAGATGGTGCCGTCGCGCGCACGCTGCGCGAGCTCCGGCGTGCGCTCCGACGTCTTCACCCAGTTCCACACGCCCAGCAACGCCAACTGCTCATCCGACAGCATCGCCGACAGTCGCAGCGTCGCGCGAATACCCTTCGGCGCCGGGATCATCAACGTGCGCGTAGCTTTGTCGAAGTGCGGCCGCTCGCGAGCGGCTTCGTACACACGCAGCATGATCGGCGACACATCGGGCCACGACGCGCCGGTGGCATAGAGCGGAATCTCGATGGCTTCAGCGGGACCATTCCACGGATAATTGCGCAGTCGTGCCACGACACGCGTTGCCAGAGGATCGGGCAGATACGGCAAGCGTACCGCACCCTCGCCAAGTGCCGAGTACGACACACCTTCCCCGCCGCGCGACGACACAACGACCTCTTCCGGCTCGGCGTCGCGTTGCACCAGCAACTGATACTGCGCGGCGCTGCTCCATGCGGGCCCGTCACAGACCCCATGGAGTTCGGCTTCACGCTGCGAAACGCGCGGCGACAGGCACCAGCGGCGTGCCACCTCGGTGGAAAGCGCGGGATCGTTGAACACCGCATTGTGAGTGCGGATGGCGATACGCGCCATCGATTCTCCGGGACCGGGCGCCACGACCTCGCGGCCGCGACCCACGAGCGCGAAATGTGGCGGCGCCACCGGTTCGTAGCGCCAGTACGAGGCAGCAGCATCCCGTGATACCTCGTCGCCCTTGTAGTGGCCTGTACTGGGTGGCAGCGAGTTGCCGGCGAGATCGACAACCCGGGCGCGCATGGCGTAGATGCGCCCGTAGCGCAATCGTGGCAGCGATCCCGGGGCGGCTATGAATGCCGTACGCAGCGGAATACCATCCGGTACGACCGGCGACGGGTCGGCCACGGTGTCGTCGATGCCCACCGACTGCCCCGGCGCGGGCGCCACGAGGCTCCATCCGCGCCATACCGCCATGGTCTCGTGCAACGACATGATGCGGGGATTGTTGCCATCGATGGCTGTCGTGGCGGCAAGGCGCACCGTGCCCTCTTCGCGAACACCATCCAGCACCAGGCCACCTTTGGCCAGCGAGTACGAGGCGAGTCGTTCGCACAGCGAGCGCCACGTGTCAGTGCTCTTGTCATAAATGTCCAGTCGCCATCCACGCACCAGATCTTCGGCATAAAGATCCACCAGCGCGCCGGTTTGCTGTGCGAACAGCTGCTTCATGCGCCCATCGAGCGCACCGTTTCGTGCAAAGGCGGTGGTCAGACTTTCGCCACGGGCGCGATGGACCAGCATCAGCCCACCGTTCCGGAGTGCCGGAGCACCCGCACGACGCGGCAATTTGGTCACGGTGTCCACCTGCCGTTCGGCGCGTGCGTGGGCAACAAGCGTGCGCGCAAAGTTCATCAGCTTGAGCCCGGAGCCATCGACATCGGCTTGCAGCAGGGCTACGCGTTCCGGCAACATGCGGAGCAGCCGGTGACGCACACGCAGATCCTTCGCGTCCGACGGTGGCCGCGGCACCGGTTCGAATTCGGTCGCGGACAGCACAACGCGGGTCCGTGGCGCCGCATGTCGCCGCGTCACCGGCAACGACGCGCTGGTCGCACTTAGCGTTGGGGGGCGCGTTGGGGTCGGTCTGGGGATTCGTGGTGGGGCGGGCGCGGAGGCCAGTGCGACGGTGGCCGACAGCGGTAGGTCTGGCCCCGTGCGCACGGAAGCGATGGGCACCACATAGTCCAGCACGAGACCGAGCTTCCGGAGCAGGATCGGGTACTGGTTCATCGCGGCCACGATCCGATGGAAATCGAGCGATGCCACAAAGGCCGACGCATGGATGGTGTCACGTGCATGGGTACGCCACGTGACCGCGTTCCGCGCGTCTGCCGGCGTGAACGTTTGCTCGCGCTGCTTCGACATGGGAGTGTGAAACAGTTGGAACTGAGCCAGCATCGCCGCCACGTCGGACAGCCCTTTGAACTTCGTGCCGAGCGCGTCGTACTCTCGGCTGACATTCCGCCCCGGCTTCCGTGGGTGAGGATTCATGCCGTCGACGGCCTCGACGCCCTCGATCAGCGGCTTCAAAGCGCTATGGTCGCGGAGATCAGCCATCGACGGCAGGTCGTCGCCGGCCACCGCGGTCAGTGACCCGTACACCTTGCGAATCACATCATGCAACGCCACCGCGTCGAAGGACAACACGGCGGTGTTCGCGTGGTCGGTCATGGTATGCGACTGCACGCGTGTGGATGCCGGCATGATGGCTTCCCACACGGTGGTGTCAGGTAGTCCAATAGTGGCATCCTGATGCTTGACCGAGAGCGGCACCGAGGTATCACCGACGGACAACACCACCTTCGCCCGCGCCAGCGTCGCCGGCCAGTTCACGAAGTCGGGAAACGACGACACGACCGGTGCCGCCGCCTGCGGCTCCAACCTCGGCGACAGCAGCAGCGATACGCGGAGTGCGCGCCCATCGGCGGTCAAGCCGTTGGGAAGCGCCGTCCAGATCAGGGATTGTAAGGGCATGGTCGTTACTCGGCAGCGAAGGCGAGACAATACGTGTTCCAGGTCGAGTGACCCGGCACGAGTTCGGCGAACGTGGGATCGGCATAGGGACTGGTGAACTCGCGGCGGCAGCGCACCGTGACTTCGCCACTGAACACCAAAACTTCGACCTCCACGATCACCGACGCCTCACCGAACACCACGAGCTTACCGGTTTCCAGGTTCTTGTCGATGCCGAGCTGGAGGTTGAACGTGATAGAGATCGACACCACCGCCATCACGCTCATCTCACCGTGGACACGGACATACCCCGACAGCTCCACGAGGCCGTTCTCCCCCGACCCCGTGAGCCAGTGGAAGTAGATACCGGCACTGATCTCCACCGACCCCGAGGCCACACCAAGATCGATACTGAGACGCGCCTGCGCCTCGAGCGCCCCTTCGATCTCCCGCACCCCGTCGGTACCGACGCCGATCATCAGGAAGCCACCGCCGCCCAACAGCGACACCGTCAGCGAGAAGGGATCTTCCCGCTTGCCGAAGTTGAAGGCTACCGACATCGGCTGCGTGTCGAACGGCAAGTTGAACTGGGCGCCGATACTCAGCCCCGACAACGCAAACACGCCCACTTGTGCACTTGGCACGGTCAGCGAATAGCCCGCCGAAATACCACTGGGCGTGACCGTGATCGCCGACGGATCAGAGAAGCCATTTGACGGAATGAACTCGCGGAGTCTGTTGATGAACCTGAGCGGTCCACCAAACATGACCGCTTCCGCGGGATGCATCTCCACCGTGACGTCGGGCTTTTGACCATCGGTCGTTCGGTACGTGAGGCGGTTGAAGCGCAGCACGATGAATCCGAACAGACTCACCGAGAAATTGCCGATCGTGGCGGTAATGACCGTGGACGCACTCGACGGCGCACCGGCGCGTGAGGTCGTGACCGCGCTCATCACGAATGGCGATTCGCTGCTGCCGTCGGCGCGCGGAAGCAGGATGCCCAGATTATCCGACTGGCCGAGCGTGGTACTCCAGTCATAGCGCGCTTCGCTTCGCGCTGGCAGATTGCCGCTGGCGGGGAGGTCGCGCGTGACGAACTTCGGAACGCTTGGCCCCGACAGCCCGGTGGGGACATTGGCGATCACGTCTTCCAGCGCAATACCGCCGAGAATGTGCGCACCGCTGAAGAAGCTGGACGGATTGAACTGGTTGGTGCGCACGACGTCGAGATCGGACGCCATGCCCATGCGCCGCGAGATACCCTTGATGGCCATTGAGGGTGAGGCGACCGCACCCACGGCGTCCGTGCGTGAGGCATCCGGCGACGAACCGAACTGCACATTCCACGGCGGGCTGTTGCTGGGAAGCACGAGGAATAGTTCCCCCGTGTTCTCCGGGCCGAAACCCTGCTGCGCATAGACGGGGTCGTACACCATTTTGACCTTGGCATCGTCTCGCCCGAGGATCCGTTGCACCGCCCGGAGAGCAACGAACGCTTCGGCGACCTCCGGATACGCGTTCAACTGCGTGCTCGACGTGGCCGCAACCTTGGCGACCCGGAAGCGGAGCGTATCGGTGGGGAGCCGCGTATCCCCGAGCGCCTCGGGGTTGGGTGGTGCGTAGCACACACTGTCACCACCAAGCGTCGCCTGACGCCGCATGTCGCTCTCGATGTTGTATGCCTCGCGGAGTGCATCGATGAACGGATGTGCGACGTTGCTCTTGGTGACCGATGCGGTGTTGGCTTTCCCGGCCACGAACAGGAGCGGCATGGCAAAGGTGGTTCGCTGTCCATCCCGATCGGTGGCCGCGATGTTGAAGCGAAAGTTTACGTTGCCGATCATTGGCCAAAACGCCTCACGATACGACAGACCATCGGGCATCGACGAGGTGGCATACAAGAGGCCACCCGCATCGGGCACTCGACAGGGAACATCGTCGGGTGCGAGGAGCATCGGTGTGGTACGCGTGAGCAGCTCGACCGAGGTAAACGGAAACGGATGTCCGCCGGCATGATGTCGCGATCCGTCAAAAGTCTTTACCGACTCGCGCACCACCAGGAAGAAACGTTGACGAAGCTGCGCCACCCGCTTCTTGAGTGGTGTTTGCGTGTCTGTCGCTTCGAACTTGCGCTCGGTCACCTTGATGAGCGATGCCGCATGACCGAACGGCAGGAGAAAGCCCGCGTACACCACGCGGACGTAGTGGTCGCGGCCCAGCGACATCCGATGCTGCCACTGCTCCAGATCGACATCCCGAGGCCGCACCGTCCATGTACCCTCCACGTCGAGCGAGCCGCCAAGCGCAGACAAAATCAGCCGACGAGACAACAGCGGCTGCGGCACATACGCCTCGCCGTCCTCGCGTTCTTCGCGAAAGCCTGCCGTGAGTCGGACCAACAGCGACCGATCCAACGGATCAAGCGGCATGCGGAACGGCTTCAGATCATTCGACAGCGCCGCCACATCGGTGCGAGCGGAGTCGTCCGACCAGATGGCACGAACATTGGTGCGTCCACCTGCCGTGCCCAGGAGGCCGGCGGGACCGAGCTGGGTGTGCCAAATCTCATGACGCCCCTGTCGCTCAATCGCCTTTGTGTGGTGCTGCCATTTCGTGTCGCCGATCGGTGACAGCAGCAAACGGTACGGCATTTCGATCGCTGTCAAATCGCCGGTTGGCCGGAAGGGTGCGAACAGCGCGGTTACCAGCGGAACGCGCTCCCGCACCTCCGCGGCACCCGCGCTTCCCACGGAGGATGTCAGTGCCTCGGCCGCAGCATACCCGAGGCCCGCCTCCACCAACGAGCGCGTTTGCGTCGCGCTGCGTAGCACCGGGAAGCGCGTGAGAATGCCGGTGACGGCAGTGTTCATCCGCGTTGCGACCAATCGTGCAGCGGCGACATCGTCACCTTTTCCCATGACCTCCGCTATTTGGCGAGCGAGCGCTCTACCTGCGGTTTCGACAGCGGCCACCGCTTCTCCAACGCCGAGGTGATCCAGCGCTGCCGCGAGAGTCCGGCGCATGTCATGGAATTCGTCCGACGCGACCATGGTGCGAAGAAAGGACATGTCGCCACTGCGTACCCCCGCCATATTGCCTGCCAATAGTGCTGCCGACGCAGGCTGCGCAGTCAGTGCACGGCGCGCCGGCCACGACCGACACGCGAGAAGGATCGCCTCGAGGGTGAACGGAATCGATGTGACATCAGGAGGCATCGTGAAGGCGAGCTTTGTGGCCCCCGACATGCGAATGCGGGTGAAACCGAGCGGCCGCACGGTGTCCGCGTCCTTCACGTACGCATTCTTCCCGCCTTGGCCTGCTTCGGGGAAGTCATCGCTGGCGTCAGCGCCGACTTCGGGCTCGGTGCTATCGAGCAGCGCCTCTTCACCGAAGCTTTGCGGCGGCAGTAGCAGCGTGATCGACGCGCGCTGCGACGCATCTCGCCGCACCAGGGATGGCGACGAACCCGTGATGACCCTGAAATTGCGGAGCACGATGTCAGCGATCATCAGGTCGTCCGGACGCCGGGCGCTCGCCACGATGTATGACATGCGCTGACTCCCCTCCTCCAGCTCCGGGCGAGGAGTATTCGCAGCCAGCTCAGCCGTTGCGAGAGCGTCGGTCACCGTACGACTGCCGATCTGATCGGCAAGCGACCTACGCGTCTTCTTGACGGGCATCAGTAGACTCCTGGTACCATGTGGTGAACGATGCACGGCCGCCGGCCGTCCGCCGAGCCGTCGCACGATCCTGTGCGGAACAACTCGTCATTGCTTTGGCGATCGGCGAGGCGCATGTTGGCGGAGGTTGGTTGATTCCCATGACGCGTTGTAGCATCGCGCAAGGACGCCACGGAACCGGACATGACTGCCGTGACCACTGCTGCCAGTTGGACGCCACCTGCCGAGTCTGCCGGCAGTTGTCGATTGGACCAGCTCGCCACCGCGCACTACGCGGAGCTGCTGGACATTGCCCGTCGAGAGCTCCGACGCCTTGGCGATGCGGCTACCCTCGACACGCGAGCGGTGCTGCACGAAGCATTTCTCCGCCTGGTGGTCCAGCGCCAGACATCCTGGGCAGAGCGCCCGCTTTTCCTCGCTGCCGCGGCCGGCATGATGCGGCGTGTTCTGCTGGATCACCTGAGGAAACGGCGCTCCGACAAGCGGGGGAATGCCGTTGTACCGATCACGTTCGATGAAGCGCACGATATCAAGTCCGAACGCGAGGATGTGCCCGGCGCGGGTGAAGACATGCTGCTTGATCTCGACGACGCTCTGACCGAGCTCGGCCGCCTTGCGCCGCGACTCGCACGGGTCGTGGAGTGCCGCTACTTCGGCGGACTTACCGAAATCGAGACGGCGGCCGCGCTGAATGTCACGGAGCGCACCGTGCGGCGTGATTGGGTCAAAGCACGAGGCTGGCTCCATGGCGTGCTTGGCCGAAACCGTTGAGTTGGGAATGATGGCACATCAAACCTCGGGACCGACGATGGACTCCACCATGGGGCCTGCCGCAGTTGCTCCAACTGCCGCGACGCTGCGGACCGACAGCGCCGCTCACTGGACGCGTCTCGAGCTGATCATCGACGAGGCGCTGGATGCGACGGAGCCGGCGCGTGAAGCGATCATCCATGCGTCATGTGGAGCCGACGTCGCATTGCGTGATGCCGCGCTCACCTGGCTTCGTGGGTGTAGCGAGCCGTCGTCGCAGCTCGATGTCCCGGTCAGTGCAGCGATGATCCGCGAGGCGATTGGCGTCGATTCGCAGGCAGTCGCTGTCAGTTCCTCGGCCGCCCCTCACCGCCGCGACGGTGCCGTCGTCGGACCGTGGCGACTGCTGCGGGAGATCGGCCGCGGGGGTATGGGGGTGGTGTACCTGGCGGAGCGCGCAGACCACGACGTACCGATGCGTGTGGCGCTCAAGTTCATGCGCCACGTCGATGCGTTCGATGGGGTCAGTACGCGTCGTTTTCACGCGGAGCGCCGTATTCTTGCTGCACTCGATCATCCGTCGATCGCGCGGCTTGTTGACGTCGGCATCGACGACGGCCTGCCATGGCTTGCCATGGAGTACATCGATGGGGCACCAATCGATGACTGGTGTGACACACACGCACTGTCGCTCGAGACGCGGGTCGCACTGTTCTGCGGCGTCGCCGACGCTGTGCAGCACGCGCATGTTCGTCTGGTTGTACACCGCGACCTCAAGCCCGCCAATATTCTCGTGTCATATGACGGCCGGCCGACGCTTCTGGATTTCGGCATCGC
>JBBQUH010000100.1:0-9228 GCA_038212625.1 Gemmatimonadales bacterium
GGTGCCGGGACTGCCGCTCGCTACGATCACATCGTTTGTACGGACCTGACGAGAGCGCAGTGTGGACAACAGCGCTGTACGCTCGGCGCGCCCGGTTACGATCGCATCAGGTGGACCGCTGCACATGACAGGGTCCCTCCGGCAACGATCAAGGGGTCAGAGTCGTTGCCCTCCAAATGGGTCAAGGACTCTGACCCCTTGATCGGAGGCAATCCTCACCCCCGAACTCGAGGCGATGCTCTGGCACGACTTCTCGTACACCGAGTATGCGGCCGAGGGCTTCGCGCTGCTCGGCGACGCGGCTGGCGCCCGGAAGTGGCTCGGTCGGGCCGCCGACCTCGGGGCGGGCTACCATCGCGGGCTGTCGGCGCACCACGCGGTGTGGGGTTCGTGGCTCGCGCATCCGGAGCTTGCGCCCATCTTCGCCCGGATCGAGGCCAATGCTGCCCGCTACGCGGCGATCCCGCTTGCGCCGCGCGCCCGGGCGTTGGCCAAAGGATGACGGCGGGCGCGCCCATGTGTACGGTTAGGCCACGTTCCCAGGCACCACCGCCGCATTGCGCGTGAGTTCACGCAATGTCGCTCGCTTCGTCAGCGATGGACTCGATGTTTCACGTCACCTTTGGCTACTATGCCCAATGCGTCGTGGAATTCACTTCGCGCCCGCCGGCAGGCTGACAGGCCGTCTCGTCCCGTTCGGTCACAGTACATGTCCTCCAAATGAGTCATGGACTCTGACCCCTTGATCGAGAGCTACGCGATTTCGTCGGCCCACAACGCACGCAGAAACTGCATCACCGGCAGAATCTCGATACCATCCTGCGTCACACGTCGCTTGGGTTCGAGCGACACCAGCAGTCGTCGGCCCGTCTTCGGATGATCGTCGCGCAGCGCGGTCAAACCGCCCAGGTGCTGCGAGCTCACACGGGCGGATGACTTCACTTCGATCGCCACGTCGGCGTGGCCGATGATGAAGTCCACCTCGATACCACTCGCCAGTCGCCAGTAACTCAGGTCCCACGAGCGCGTGCGGTACTCGCGGTAGGCGCACAACTCATGATGCACCAGATTCTCGAGCGCCTTGCCAAAAAGTTCGCTGCCGGTCGCGACTGCACCGCGCTGGGCCAGCTGACTCACCACACCCACGTCGGCGAAATAGAACTTCGGCGCCTGAATCACGCGCCGTTTGGGACGACGGGTATACGCCGGCAGGAAACGCCCCATGAGCGTATCGACCAGTATCTGGTAATACTCCTTTACCGTCGGCGACGACACACCGCACTCGCGCGCGATGTTGGTGAAGTTCACGAGATCCGTGTCTCCGATGGCGGCAGCACGCAGGAAGCCCGAGAACGCCGGAAGGTTTCGCACCAAGGCCTCAGCGGCAATCTCTTCCTTCAGGTAATCATCGACGTACGCACGCATCAACCGGGCTGGCGAGTCCGACAGGTAGTGCCTCGGCAACACGCCGTGGTTGGCCATGCGCACGAGATCGGCTGTCGGACCGATTTCCTCCGAGACGAGGCCAGAGAGTTCGTAGCGTTCGGCACGGCCTCCCAACAAGTTGGCGTGGCCACGGCGCAGCTTGCGTGCACTCGAGCCGCAGAGTGCGAACACCAGCTTGCGGTTCTCGATGAGCCAGTGCACCTCATCGAGCAACGCAGGCACCTTCTGCACTTCGTCGATGATCGTGAGGGTGCCACGCGGCGCGTCACGCAATTCATCGCGCAGCAATCCCGGCCGCTCGGTGTAGCGAATGAACTCCTCGGTGAGCAGCAGATCGATGCGCCGCGCCGAGGGGTAGCGTGCCTGCAGGAGACTACTCTTGCCGACCTGGCGCGCGCCCCAGAGGAAGAAACTGTCCTTGGGGGAGGCGGGGAGGCTGAGTGATCGTTGAAGCATCACTTTAGTTTATCATGACTGACTAAGATATCAAGTTCAGGTCAGTATCAGCGCTGGCGAGGCTCCGACGATAATGCCGTTGGAGCATGCTCAGACAGTTTTAAGGCAATGGCGGGAGATGTGTCGGTATCACTGTTTTGAGATTTCATTCGCCTGAGGCACGGGTACGCTCAGTTGGCCAAGGACTCAGTGCACGAATCGCCGCACGCTTACTGCGCATTTGACTATGGTCTCTGACCATGGTACGATACGCAAATGCCAAATCCTCCAGAAGCGATCGCCATCTCGGAGTTCAAGGCCACCTGCCTCGCCGTGCTCGAGCGTGTGCGCCGCACCGGTACCTCGGTACTGGTCACGCGTCGCGGTGTACCGATCGCCGAGATCAATCCTCCGTCTGTCGCGTCCGCCGGAGCGGTCTGGCTTGGCTCGATGCGCGAGTCGGCCACGATCGTCGGTGACCTCGTCGCGCCGGTTGCTGCCGACGACTGGGATGCGCTCCGCCCGTGAAGCTGCTGCTCGATACGCACATCTGGCTCTGGGCCCTCCTCGAGCCCGAGTTACTCGCGGCGCCCGTCCGCGCTGCGCTGCAGTCGCCGGAGAACGAATTGTGGTTGTCGCCGATCAGTGTCTGGGAGGCGACGATGCTGGCCGAGCGCGGTCGCGTCGTCGTGACCTCCGATGTGCAGGCGTGGGTCCGCGGACTGCTCGCCGCACTGCCGCGGCGCGAAGCACCGCTGACGTTCGAGGTTGCATTGATGAGCCGCCGCCTGGAGCTCGCACATCAGGATCCGGCCGATCGATTCATTGCCGCCAGTGCCTGCGTGCATGAACTGACGCTGGTCACCGCCGATGAACGCCTGCTCGAGGCGAACGGATACGCCGTGCTGGCGAATCGGTGAGCGCATCGGATCTCGCGATGTGGCAAGCCGCCCTCGGGGATCGCTATCTGCTCACGCGTGAACTTGGCGGCGGAGGCATGTCGCTGGTGTTCGTCGCGCGTGAAGCGGGGCTGAATCGCGACGTCGTCGTGAAGCTGCTGAAGGCCGACGTCGCCGCGGGGGTGAGCCTCGAACGTTTCTCTCGCGAAATCCAGCTGGCCGCGTCGCTGCAGCAGGCCAACATCGTCCCGCTCCACTCCACCGGCGAGGCGAACGGTACGCCGTACTTCACCATGCCGTACGTGCAGGGCGAGTCGCTGCGCGGTCGGCTGGCGCTTGGCACGGCCATGCCGATACCAGAGTGCGTCAGCATCCTGCGCGATGTCGCACGCGCGCTCAGCTACGCGCACGCGCGTGGCGTCGTGCACCGCGATATCAAGCCGGACAACGTGTTGCTGTCGCATGGGACGGCGATGGTGACCGATTTCGGTATCGCCAAGGCCATCAGCGCCGCACGCACGATGGATGGCGGTGGTGGCGTGGATGCAAGCGGTACGCTGACGCAGGCGGGCGGCGCCATCGGGACGCCGGCCTACATGGCTCCCGAGCAGGCGGTGGGTGAAGCGGTCGACGCGCGCGTCGATCTCTACGCCTGGGGGGTGATGGCGTACGAAATCCTCACAGGCGCACATCCGTTCAGCGGTCGGACCGGCGCAGCGCAACTGATCAGTGCACACCTCACCGAAGTGCCGGCACCGCTGACGCAGCGTCGCCCCGACGTGTCGCGCGAACTGAACGATCTCGTCATGCGATGTCTGGCGAAGTCACCTGCTGATCGCCCGCAGAGCGCCGATGCGGTGCTCGCGGCACTGGACGCCGTCATCACCCCGGTGGCTTCGGCGCGTGGCGCTGCGCTGACACCGTCGACATCGGCCACGCCGCGACGGTCGACGTTGATTGCAGTCGCCGTGCTTGCCGTCGCGGCCATCGGAGCCTTTCTCTCGATGCGTGATCGGACAGTGTCGTCCGCGACCCCGTCTGCCGACAACAGCGTCGCCGTGCTGCCGCTCGCCAACCTGAGTGGTGACAAGGCCGACGACTTTCTCGGGATCGGGCTCGCCGAGGAGATGACGCGTGCGCTGTCGAAGACTGGTGTACGCGTGATTGGCCGCGTCAGCGCGGGATTGCTGCAGGCGAAAGGGCTCGACGATCGCGCGATTGCGAAGGAACTCGGCGTCGCCTCACTGCTCACGGGCAGTGTGCAGCGCGCGGCCGGGCAGTTTCGCATCAACGTCACGCTGGTCTCGGCCTCGGATGGCGCGGTGCGCTGGACGGAACGCTACGATCGACCGATCACGAATATCTTCGCCGTGCAGGACGAAATTGCGCAGGCGGTTGCGGGCAAACTGCTCGGCGCGATGGGAGTACCGCGGCGAGCCAGCCGGGTAGAGACAAACGATCCTGAAGCCTACGCGTTGTACCTGCAGGCGCAGGTCCTCTTCGGCAGACGCACGCTCGCAACGTTGCGCCAGGCCATCGGGTTGTATCGTGAGGCCGTCGCGCGTGATCCGACGTTTGCGCGCGCGCATGCATCGTTGGCGGTCGCGCTGGCGATCATGCCGTCCTACGCCTACGGCGAGACCGACGTCGACATGGCGGCGGCGCGCGATGCGGCGCAGCGGGCGATTTCGATTGACTCCACCATTGCCGAGTCATACACGGCGCTGGCGACGGTCGAGCAGACGTTATTCAACAACCGCGCTGCCGATTCGCTCTATCGTCGCTCTCTCACGCTCGATTCGACCGTCGCCGTGACATGGGGCTGGTACGGCCTGCTGGCCAACCGGCTTGGCCAGCCGGTCGAGGCGCATCGCCGGGTGGCGAGGGCTCGCGAACTCGAGCCGGCGTCGCTGATTGCCCGGGTCTGGGACGCGCAGGTGTTCCTCGTCGAGCGGCGATTCGCGATGGCCGATTCGGTTGCACGGTCGGTGATCGCGCTCGACTCCACCTACCAGCTGGCATGGGATGCGCATGGCGAGGCGTTGCTGAATCTGGGGCGGAATGACGAGGCGATCGCGGCCCTCGAGCGCAGCGTGGCGCAGCAGCGCAGTGAAATCCCTTCGCAGACGGAGGGAATTCTCGTCTACGCCTATGCACGCGCGGGTCGCACGGTCGACGCGCAGCGCCTGCTCGCCGCAATGCAGCGTCGCAATGGTGGAACCGTGCCGGGCATGGGCGTGATCGCGGCGGCATACGAAGTCATGGGCGACCACCAAGCGGCGCTCGGCACGCTGGCTCAGGCGCTTCAGGCACACGACGGGTGGCTGTTTCAGTACAACCATTCCGAACGCTACGATCGGCTGCGAAAGGATCCGCGCGCGAATGCGATGCTGGCGCGAACGGAGGCGTGGTAGGGCGCTCACGAGTTGATGCGCTGAAATTTACTTCTGGCACCACCGGCGCTGACTGAAGCGTGTCGGGCGTCCACAGATCGCCGTTCGTCGTGGCCGTGGCGTGTGCGATCCATGCGCTCAGCCAGCGCCGACGGGGAGGCGCGACGCCATGGGCGCCGCCATGGCCCTGGCGCGTGCGTTGCCGGTGTATACGTGCATTCCCGGTGACTTCAGCAGGATCGACGGGCTCGAGGTGATCGCCGTGCCTGTGCCGCTTGGCTGCGTCACGCCAGTCGATGGTTCACGAGGGCAGCGTCATGTCCTCCAGATAGGGGTCAAGGACTCTGACCCCTTGATGAAACGGTCCATGAAGCCGGGCCGCCGTCGATCAAGGACTCTGACCCCTTGATCGACCCCTTGATCACAGCGTGACACGGGAGTGAGCAAATGACTCGTCTGCGAATGGACACGTGCCGAGGGCGGGTGAGCCAACGGCCGATCGTTGCGACGACGTCTATGCCCTAGGGTGACTCGACTGCGAGACACTGGCGCGTGTAGCATACAGGTCAAGCGATTAGTCTGCCTCGTCCGCCCTGTCGCTGCCCGCCGTGATTCCGGTGCCCAATGCTGGCATGGAGCTGCGCGAGGCGGATGAACAGCAGTCTATGTTTTTGACTCCAGCCTCCGGATCGTTGCATGGACATTATCACGTGGATCGTCGTTGGACTTGTTGCAGGTTTGTTAGCCGGCGCTGTGGTGGGCGGCATCGGCTACGGACTGATCGGTAACATTGTCGTTGGTATCGTCGGTGCCGTATTTGGCGGCTGGCTGTTTGCCGCTCTGGGCGTTTCCGTGCCGTTCAATGGCATCATCGCAACGATCTTCGTCGCGTTTGTTGGTGCCGTGGTGCTCTTGCTCCTCATCAGAGCGCTCAGGCCAGGTCCGCGCCGCCGCGCCTAACCAAGTGAGAAACCTCGCGTCGTGTCTGCTGAATCGCCTGAACGTTCAGCAGTCCCGACGGGTGCGTTGTTGTTTGCTGGCGCGGTCTTTTCACGGACGTTCACACGCGGATCGCACACCCGTAAGCCACAGCCAGTGTGCGTGATGCACGCAACCCAGCATGCCCCGCGGTGACGTCGCCTCGTGCGACTCGGTTCACCATGATCATCCCCGTGCTGCACGATCTTGCGTGATCGACGCGACGATGAAACGGGCGGTCGTCAGCGTGTGGCTTCGTTCGCCAGCAGTGCCGCTGCATTCCGCTTCAGCCCCGCCAGCTTCGCCCGCTTCATCGGTAACTTGCGGAACGCCGCGCTGAACGCCGCCTGATCCAGCGCCAGAATGTCCGTCGCCACGGTCACCGCGTCTTTCCCTGCGATGAATTCCCGCGCGGCAAACGGCGATCCCTCAGCCAACTCCTGCGAGAACTTCCGGTTCCACGGCCACACTTCCTGGGAGATGAGTCGGTATAACCGTTCTGAGATCGGGCTGATGACGGGTAGGCGATCCGTAGGCGCTGTGTGCCTCTCTCCCGGCGCGGGCGCAGAGTCAGAACCCATGTCGCGAGACATGGCTGACCTCAGCGACTGCAGTGGCGGACCCAGGCATCACGAATCTTCTCCAGATGACGACGGACGATGGCTTGGCCTCGGCCACCTGCCGCGGCGACATGCCGACGGCGCCGACCGCGTTTACCGCGCCCGCAGTCGATCCAATCCATCGAGGATCAACTCCAGCCCGAATGAAAAGTCATGCGTCCCGTCGTGCGAGCCATCGATCACGTGCGTCGTCAGCTCGTGCATGTACGGGTACTTCTCGACGGGGAGCATCGGCAGGTAATTCGCCGCGGCCGAGGCGTACTCCTCGGGATCGACCGGGAAATTCTGAAGCTGCAGCGTGAAGCCGTAGATATGACTGTCCATGGCGTTCCACGCGCGGTCCGTCTCGGCCCATGACAACCCGGCCTCGCGGAGCGTGCCGAGGGTGGCATCGATGTAGCGCAGCATGTTCGGGCCCACGCTGATCCGCGACACGACCAGCATTGGCGCCCAGGGATGCGCCAGCATCACCGCGTGCGCGGAGGTCGCACGCGCGCGCATCGCCGCCTTCCAGTCGCCGCCGGCGGTGGGCAGGGTGATCTCGCCGATGATCAGGTCCACCATCCCGTCGAGGACGTCGTCCTTGTTGGCGACGTGATTGTAGAGCGACATCGCCTCGACCTTGAGCGTGCTCGCCAGCCGGCGCATCGACAGCGCGTCGAGGCCCTGCTTGTCGGCCAGACGCACAGACGCGCGCAGGATGCGCTCCCGCGTAAGCGGAGACCGTCGGGCTTTAGGCATGCTGGTGAGATACCCCGACGGAGCTGATAAGGCAACCGCCGGACCCTTGCCTCGCAAAAACTTACACTGTACGTTCCAGCATACACAGTAAGTCCGATGCCTGCGTCGCCAGAATTCGCGTTGCGTCCCTCGTGGCCGCCCGCGTCCTCGCCACCCCGCTCACACCGCGGATGAACCCACGCTTAACACGGCAGGTGAATGCCGGGGATTGGCGAGGAAAGAACAGGTGACGGGTCAGTCGCTCACTCAAGTGAACGAGTCAGCAACCTGCCAGTCTATCCTGGCAGTATCACTCAACGAGACGAGACATGCACAAGAAAACGTTCTGCCTTTCCTCCGTTCTGATCATGGCCAGCGCTCTACAGGTACACGCGCAATACTCCGAACAGGACAGTACGTACAGAAAGTTCTTTGTCGGTAGCACCCTGTTCATGCTGGCCAATGCAGTGCCCGACAATAATCCGCCGAAGATGGTGTACCTGAACGTCGGGTATCGCATGACACGAAGGGATATCGTGTCTCTCGAGTTCAAGACCTGGAGATATGCATGGCCGATCGGCATTCCATATGGCAAGTCATTCGAAGCAGAGGGACAGGGCTTCCCAGGCTACATCAGTGAACGCGGCGTTTCACTGAATTACCAACGGTTCGTGTGGAAGCGTGTGTTCGTTCAGGCTGACGTGATGCCTGCCTTCCAGACCTTCGTCAATGAAAGCGGGACCAAGCTCGACGATGGCTTTCAGGTCTTCAACACCTATTCCGTCGGCTATCACTTCACGCTGCTCAAGGATCGAATCTTCTTCCAGCCGTCGATCGCACTCACGCATCGTCCCTATCAGTCCACGATGCCGCCGGCGTTCAAGCAGGTCGATGACCGATGGTCTCGATTCTTCTACGGCCAGCCGGGCCTGCACTTCGGAATCAACTTCTAGAAACAAACCCGCCGCAGACCGCGTAAGCGTGCCTGACCGCAACTTACGCCGTACGGTAACCGTACAGGGTAAGCTTACGAACATCTCTATCCCAATATTGTGATGCGTCCCCTGATCGCCGCCCTCCTCGTCGCCACCCCGCTCTTTGCCCAGCAGGCGCCCCCCGCCGACTCCGCTGCCACGGGCGTCGCCCGCTGGAGTGTCGGCCTCGCCGCCGAGTTGGGCCGCCCAACCGGCGACTTCAAGCAGAACGTCAGCAATGCCGGCGGCGCCCAGGCGCACCTCCGCGTCCGCCTCGATCACGACGGCATTGTCTCGCTCCGCGTGCAGGCTGGCTGGCTCAACTACGGAAACGAGAGCAAGCGCACCTGCCTCGCCACCACCCCCGGCTGCCGCGTGGAGGTGAGCGTGAACACCCTCAACGGCATCCTCTTCGTCGGCGTCGGCCCCGAGCTCGCGTACCAGCTCGGGAAGCTTCGCGCCTATGGGCACGGCCTCGTCGGGGCGAGTCGCTTCGCCACTGTCTCGGCCATCGGAGGCGGGATCCTGCCCGACCTCGTCGCGGGCGACGAAAACTTCGGCGACGGCGGCTTCGCCTGGAGCACCGGCGCCGGCCTGCAGCTCCCTATCAGCCGCCGCATCGCGCTGGACCTCGGCGTCGCCTATCAGGCACATGGAGCGCGCGAATACCTCACCAAGGGAGGCATCACCGACAACGCCGACGGGTCGCTCGTTTTCGCCCCCAAGCGCTCCACCGCCAATCTCCTTGCCTTCCGATTCGGCG
>JBBQUH010000101.1:0-8647 GCA_038212625.1 Gemmatimonadales bacterium
AGGTGGTATTTGCACGGCAGAATGTGATGAGCGACCCCCCGTTCTCACGCATGGACCTCGTGACCTGTCGCAACCTCCTCATTTACTTCGAACCGGAACTGCAGAAGAAGATTTTTCCGGCATTCCACTACGCGCTCAAACTCACCCGCTCGCTCAACGGCGGCGCGTTGACGAGGAGGGCGTGTACAGCCAGCATGGCGAGGAGCGCTTCGAGCGCGCTCACCAGTGGCTCACGCCCTTTACTTAGTTCGAGCCCCACCCGCCGATACTCTTCGAGAATTGAGGGCGAGATGACCAACCGGATCGCCCCATTGCTCCATGCATCAAGGATGCGACCAGGTACGCCGCCGAAGAGCAGTCCGGAAACGAGCACGTTCGTATCCAAGACCACATTCATTTTGCGCGACGCACCTTTTTGATGGCGCGCGGCACGTCAGCAGATTTGAGGCCAGCCTTCTTCGCCGCACGCTGGGCTTGGGCGCGCAATGTCGCGAATTCCGACAGCGCAGGTGGTTCCAGCACTTTGAGAATGACTACGTCGCGATCGGCGACCACGACGAACTGCGCGCCGCTCTTGAGACCGAGTCGATCACGGATAGCTTCGGGAATAACCACCTGTCCCTTAGAGGACATCGTGGTGGTGCCGGCTTCTGACATTGAGGCTCCTGGTAGTGTCTTACCAGTAAGAATGAAGCCTCATGACCTTCTCGTCAAGTCAATGCCTGCTACAGGCATCTAACGCGCATTCGCCTGCAGGCGATCACTGCAGCCAGCGTCTTACACAGCGCCTTTCTGCAGTCTATCACGTGGCGGCCCAGTAAGAAAAATGCTCGCCAACAGCTTGCCACACATGCACTTACGTCCGTGAACGCGGCTTTAGTGTTCTCGGAATAGGCTGCGCATATTGCTGCATAACAGTCAATCGCGCCGAGGGGGCCGCAAGACCGGGGTGGTCAGGCACCGGCCCTGAGTCCACCGTATTCAGCGCAATGCAGCAACGTGGGCGTCAGGCGGCACTGCCGACCTCTCGCACCGAGAGGCGATCATCACGCGCCTGTCGTCGCAATGCGCGCCATGCCGCGTTGGTGAGCGCTGTACGAAATACGACAGCCGCCGATGCGCCCGCGACCGAACGGTGCGAGCTTCCACGGCACTTGTGACGAACTCGCATTCCCCCATTCTTGTCGGCCTGGCGTTCGCCACGCTCGTGGTCGCACTCACGGCCTTCGGCCGCCGCCTTCCGGTGCCGGCGCCGGTGCTGCAGGTGCTCGCGGGACTCGTGCTGGCCGCGATTCCCGGTGTGGCCCTGCCGGCGTTGCAACCTGACCTGGTGTTCTTTGTATTCCTGCCACCCATTCTGTGGGCGGCAGCGTTTTTTACCTCGTTGCGGGAATTCAACGCCAACCGACGACCCATTGGGTTGCTGGCGATTGGCTTGGTGGTCGCCACCACCGCCGGGGTGGCGTTCGCCGCCCGCGCGATGTTCCCCGGCATGCCATGGGCGGTGGCCGTCGCGCTCGGCGCGATCGTCTCCCCACCCGATGCCGTGGCCGCGGCGGCGGTGGTGTCTCGACTGCCGGTACCCCGCCGCGTAATCGTGATTCTCGAAGGCGAGAGTCTCGTCAACGATGCCTCGGCACTCGTCCTCTATCGCTCGGCCGTGGCCGCCGCCGTCACCGGAGTGTTCAGCCTCGGCGAATCGATCGTACGGTTCTTTCTCGATGCCGGCGTTGGGGTTCTGGTTGGCCTGGCCGTCGGGTGGATCCTGGTGTGGGCCCTGAAGAAAACACGGGACGAACTGGCCGAAACGCTGCTCACCCTCGCTGGCCCGTACGCCGCCTGGATCATTGCCGAACAATTGCACGTCTCGGCGGTGCTTGCGTGCGTCGCGGGCGGCCTGTATGTGCGGCAGCATTTCTCATTGGCAGTGGGCCCACGATCGCGGGTGCAGTCAAAGGCGGTGTGGGATCTGGTAGTGTTCGTGCTCAATGCGATGATCTTCGTGCTGCTGGGCATGCAGTTCACGACCTTGCTCCAGGCGACCGCACTGCGCGAACTCCCGGCGCTCCTGGCGCCTGGGCTCATTATCAGTGTGGTGTGTGTCGTGGTTCGCCTGGTGTGGGTGCCCGTAGCGGCATGGTTGCCGCGCTGGCTGAGCAAGGACGTCGCCCGAGCGGAGCCGCCACCGCGTCCCAGATCGGTCGCCGTGGTGGCGTGGACGAGTATGCGTGGAATAGTCTCCCTGGCGACCGCGCTCGCACTTCCGCTTACGCTGGCCAACGGGTCGCCGTTTCCGTTTCGACAGGAAGTGCTGTACATCACGATGAGTGTGATTCTCTTCACGCTGGTGGTGCAGGGATGCACGCTGTCCCCCATCATTCGGCGTCTCGCTTTTGCCAAAGAAACGCATCACGCCGACGAAGAGCGCTTTGCGCGCATCGAGGCGTTGCGGCGCGCCGCCGAGGCGCTGGAAGACGCCTCGCGCGAAGGGTGGGCGAATGACGACGATGTGTCGTGGCTTCGCGCGGAGCTGCAGGGCCGATTGGAGAGTCATCGCGATCCGCAACGCGCATCCACCCGGCATGAACTGCGCGCGCGCATGCGCGACGCTGAACGGCGTATGTTGGTGCGTCTGCGCAATGAGGATGCGATTTCCGACGAAGTGCTGCGCGAGCTGGAACAGGAGCTCGACCTGGATGCCATGCGCGGTGAAGCGGCCGCCTTGCACGCGAACTGACCGCCCCGCTCAGGGGATTGCCGCGCCCTCATGTGTAGCTGGGCTTCGGGTGCTGTTTTCCGGCAGTCGATCCAAGCGGCTGAGCCGTTCGGCATCGATGGCCAGCGCATCGTCAATGGAATTGATGAAGATATTGGTGAACTTGGCGTCCCATGTGACCTCGTCCCAGGCGTAGGAGTGACGAACCGACACCTGCGTGGAGAAGGTCTCTTCGTGGGCGCTGATGAGAATGAGGATCTCCGCTTCACCACGTCGGAGTCGTTCCGGCGTCACCCCACGCAACGGACTGCGCTCGTCGATGGGATGCACGATCGTCCAGTGCAGCGGGAAGAACGTCACATTCTTCCGTTCGAGCGGCAGTTGGTGAAAGTTGCGCTCCCGCTGTCCTTCGATGTTCTCGAACCACGTCATGCTCACGCTCGCCGTGACCTCGGTGAGCTCACTGGGCAGTTCGTTGACGATGCGGAACATGAGCGCGCGACCTTCTTCGTACGGCGCAATGACGGCTGACTGGCTGAACAGGATCGCGGCCCGGGGTCTGGTCAGACGCGCCACGATCAGCGCGAGCGCCACCATTCCCACGAGTGGACCGATCAGTGATTGCGCGATCGTGAGCCCATGCGCGGTGGGTCCCACGGCATGCATGCCGTCGGTCCCCGTCGTCGTGAACATCCCCACGCTGTACACGAACGCCCGCATGAACGGGTCATCGAGTCCGAGCGAATCCGTGCCCACCAGTGCGGTGGTGCCGAGTGCACGATAACCCAGCGCGAACACGCCGTTGAGGAGCAGGACACCGCCCACGAGATACAGGAGAAAACTTTGCCATGGCATGCTGAGTGCACGCAGGTACAATTGCTCCGTGCGTTGGCCCTTGAGGCCGAGCTTGCGGGCTGTCGAGTGACCGTCGGGCGACAGGAACCGACCGCGTACCGCCTGCGCCGCGACGCGACCGAAGCCAAGGTCTGACTCCTCGGACGTAGCGGTAGCGAACGACTTGGCGGCGATACGGGACGGCGAGTCGTCAGATGGCGTCACGGGGTCGGCTTGAATGTCCATGCGGGCCTACGGCAGCGGGGAACAGTGTGCGGTATCTATTGCAAGGTATCGCCTGGCCCAAATTGACGTTCAAGCCACATCGTGGGGCGAACGACAAGGAACCACGGCGACCGCCCAACGACCGCAGCAGGAAGCGCGGCTACGCCGCTTGACTGGACCGCCGTCGCACGGCCGCCGGTGCCGCGCCATCGCCACGCGGCAAGGCGGCACCTTCCGCCTGCAGCAGTGCCTTCTTGATCGCGTTGCCCCACCGGTATCCGCTCATGGTGCCGTCGGCGTGAATGACGCGGTGACAGGGGATCACCACCGCCACCCGATTGGTCGCGCACACGTTGGCGACCGCGCGCGCTGCCCCGGGCTTGCCAATGGCGGCCGCGATCTGCGAGTAGCTGCGCGTTTCGCCGTACGGAATGGCGATCAGCGCGTCCAGTACCTGCTGCTGGAATGCCGTGACGGGCATGTCGATGGCGACATCCGGGGAGTGACGCTCGCCCGCGAGGCGCGCGGTGACGGCGCGTAGCATCGGCGCCATGGTGCCGTCGGTATCCGCCACCAGTGTTGCGCGTGGGAACTCGTCACGCAATTCGGCGACCAGTGTCTCGTCGCTCACCGCGAGCGAGACCCAGCAGAGGCCGACATCCGTGGCGCCGATGACAAGGCGACCGAGTAGCGTGTCGATGGACACCCAGCGAATCGTCTTGCTTTCACCACCACGGTGATAGACGGTCGGCGTCATGCCGCGGTGTCGCGGGACGTTGGCGCGGGTCTGTTCCATCGGCAAGGTTTCGAGCAGGGGCATCCAGACCATGGTGGCAGCGGGCATCAGATTCTCCAAGGAGGCACGTACCGATGATGGGACGCGGGAAGATACCATGGGTGAAATTTCTACACCACCACAAGGAATCCGGGTGCGACGCGCGCTCGCGCATACCGCGCGATTGCCGACATCGCGTGGGACAATCGTCGTTGCCGCGTGTATGCCGAGTTCGGTACTCCTGAAGCAGTCCGGTATTTACCTCGCACCACGGATCCCATGATCGACGCCAAGAACCTGCTTGCCCAGTTCCTCGGCCCCAATGCCGCCGACTCCATGCGACAGGCTGGCGGCTCTGCCAAACAGCAACTGCATAGCGCGGGGATGGGGGGCTTTGGCGGCGGCGCCGTGGTGGGTGGTCTGCTGGGGCTGATGCTGGGTGGCAAGAAGATGAAGAAGATGACCAAAGGGGTGGTAGGCTACGCGGGCGCGGCGGCGGCGGGTGCTTTAGCCCACAAAGCGTATCAGAACTGGCAGCAGGGGAAGGCGCCTGCCACGGCTCCGGTCGCGCGTCCTGCGGATTTCAGCCAGGTCCCGCCCAATTTCCGGCCGGAGACCACCGTCGCCGCAGACGGCCAGCCGTTCCAGTTGGCGCTGATTCAGGCCATGATCGGCGCCGCCAAGGCGGACGGTCACATCGATGCGGCGGAGCAGCAATCGCTCTTCGCGCAGGTCGAAAAGTTCGGACTGGACGCAGAGAGCAAGGCGTTCGTGTTCGACGCCCTCACCCGGCCAGTGGACATCGCGGCCATTGCGGCGTCAGCACGCGGGATCGAACAAGCTACCGAATTGTATCTGGTCTCGCGCGTCGCCATCGACGTGGATCACCCCGGCGAGCGCGCCTATCTGGAGGTGCTGGCCCATCGGTTGAATCTGCCGGCGGACTTGGTCGCCCACCTTGACCATCAGGTTGCGGCCGCGGAGCCTCAGGGCTAGACCGCGCGTGAACGTCGCTCATTCAACAGCTGATGCGAACAGCTGCAGGTGGACATCACTCCTCTAACGCTTTCACTTGGACCGCCGTACCGTAGCAAAGCACTTCGGTCACGCCCTGCATCATCTCGGTGGCGTCATACCGGATGCCGATTACGGCGTCCGCATTCGCCATTTCCGCTTGCACTAGCATGGTATCGAACGCTTCCTTGCGCGTGCGCTCTGCGAGCTCTGTGAAGAGCGTGATGTTCCCGCCGAATATCGACTGTATCCCCGCGCCGACGGTCCCGAACACCGATCGTGACCGAACGACCACACCGCGCACGACACCGAGCGTTGCCACAATGCGATATCCGGGCAGGTCGAAGGCGGTGGTCGTCATGTTGTAGGGAAAATCAGCTGCCTGCGAATGGACGATAGACGTCACAAGACTGCCTCGCGAAATGAGAAACGCTGGTCGAGATATAGCCCGGTAGAACGTACGGCGTAATCCGGAGCGTCGCACGTTCCACCGTGTCGTACTTCCCACCGTGTCGTACTTCCCTGCTCACGAGGATCTACCGCGACAATAGCGCCGCCGGTGTTCTCAGGATTCTTATCGCTACCCTCGAGGTATGACAGGCGGCCATCCCACAAACGTCGAGCTTGGTTGAAAAGGTAGCGCACCGTTCCTGCCGCATCACGTGGGTGTGGTGCACGCGCAGAACGAACCGGGCCGCAGTAATTTAGACCGACCCACCTTGGCGAACCTACGACAGGAAACTGGCCATGACCACCGCGAACACGCCGCGCCGACCCACCTTTCACGACAAGCTTCAGCGTTCTGCAACGAAGCGTCTGCTCTCACTCGACGGTGGCGGCATCCGGGGACTGATCACCGTCGAGATTCTCGCCTCGATTGAGGCAATGCTGCGTGAGGAATCGGGAAAACCCGACCTCGTGCTCGCGGACTACTTCGATTACATCGCGGGCACCAGCACGGGTGCGATGATCGCGACGTGCTTGTCGCTCGGCATGCCCGTAGCCAAGGTGCGCACGTTCTATGTGGCCAACGGCGAGGCGATGTTTGACAAAGCCTTGCTCCTGCGCCGGTTCCGTTACAAGTACGAGGACGACAAGCTCGCTGCCATGCTGCAGCAGGTCATCAAAGACGAATCGGGAGAGCCGACTCACCCCGTGCTCGGCACCGGTGCGCTGCGTACGCTGCTGCTGGTGGTCATGCGAAACGCAACCACTGATTCACCGTGGCCCATTTCGAATAATCCACACGCCACATTCAACGCACACGACCGTGACGACTGTAACCTGCAGCTTCCGCTGTGGCAGCTGTTGCGAGCCAGCACGGCGGCGCCCGTGTACTTTCCTCCGGAAGAGGTGCGCGTGGGTCATCAGACGTTCCTGTTCGTGGATGGTGGGGTCACGATGTACAACAACCCGTCGTTTCTCTTGTTCCGGATGGCGACGATGGGCGCGTATCGCCTCGGATGGCCGGTTGGCCCGGATAAGATGCTCCTCGTCTCCGTCGGTACCGGCGCGAGCCCCAACGCGAATGCGAATCTCGATCCGTCCGACATGAACTTGCTGTACAACGCCAGCTCAATTCCGTCGGCGTTGATGTACGCAGCGCTCAATGAACAGGACATGTTGTGTAGAGTGTTCGGTGCGTGCCGACACGGTGCGTCGCTCGACAGTGAAATCGGTACCCTCATCGACGTTCCCGGTACCCCCGGTCTGGGAGACGTGCCCAAGCTGTTCAGCTACACCCGCTACAATGCGGATCTATCGGCGCGTGGGCTCACCGCCCTCGGCCTGCCACACATCGATCCGACACATGTACAGAAGCTCGATTCAATCGACTACATCGACGACTTGCGCGCGGTAGGACACGCAGCGGCGGCAGAGGTCGATCGCGGGCACTTCGCAGGGTTCCTCCCCTGAGCACCGTCATCGCGCTGGCCGGTCGGCGCATTGACGCACCCAATGCCGAGATGGTCCGGTTTCCATTGGAGAATGCCGCGGTGGTGCGCTCGCGCTTACGCGAAGTATTCCTTCGCTACGACGTCGTGGCACTGGTGTGCTCGGCCGCATGCGGTGCGGACTTGCTCGCGCTCGAAGTGGCGTCAGACCTGGCGGTGCGACGCGTGGTCGTGCTGCCGTTCGATGCGGCGACATTTCGTGCGGTCTCTGTTATCGATCGCCCCGGCGGAGAAGAAACGTGGGGGCCGTTGTTTGATCAGGTGATGGTGTCGCTGCCCGACAATGATCTGATCGTCCTTCGCGGCGCGGCGGAGCACAACGCGGCCTTTGCCGCCGCGAATGGCCGCATTCTGTCAGTCGCGCAATCGCTTGGCGACACGCTGAGCGCGCAGCTTCTTGCCGTAATTGTCTGGGATGGTGCCCGTCGCGGATCGGATGATCTCACGGCGCAGTTTGCAGACGACGCCCGCGAGCGTGGTGTCACGCGCGAGGAGCTGTCGACAAAGTTACTGGCAGACGACCTGTGATGGCCGCGATCCGCTAATCGGGTGAAACCCTCCCGGACCCATACTGCGTGAGCGCAGCATCGACGGCGTCGCGCAACCTCCCGCTGTCGTCACCCAGTTCCTTCCTGATCACGCGAAGTGAATCCGCAGCCGAGTCCACCTCACCCGTCTGCGCCCGCAGTCGGGCGACGTAAAAGCGAAATATCCGATAGGTCCCCTCGTCGCGCTGCGCGTACTCCGTGAAGGCCCAACGAAGCGTCTGTAAGTGCTCGCTGGCTGGCAGCAGTGTCATCAGGTCTGACACCGTGATCGAGGCCTGACCGTTGAGCGCGTAGTAGTACGTCCTCCATGCCGTGCGAGTAGAGGGAGCACGCGGTTCGGCGCGCGTACGCATTTCATTGAGCACGCGTATGGTTTCGAGTTCATTGTTGAAATCGGGAGCGTTTCCCAGTGCCGCGAGCTGGAAGCGGCGCACCTCATCCGTCGCCCGGCCGGCATCGGCGGCAACGCGGAAGTACGCTCTGGCGCTGTCGAGGGCATTCGGTCCATTCTCATACGCAAGAATCCAGTGACCGAGCATGACGTTGGCGAACGGATTCGCGGCATCCACGGCCAGCGCGC
>JBBQUH010000102.1:0-8630 GCA_038212625.1 Gemmatimonadales bacterium
CCACCTGTGGCACGAACTTATCCACGCCGTTCTCCTTGTACTCAAGCGTGCGGCCTAGCTCGGCGCTCTTGTACGCATGCATGAGTATGCGCACGACATCCAGCCCGTCGTGCCACGTGAGCAGCGGCTTCTCTTTCCCGAGAAACGCCCGCACGAAGTGCCGGTCCTCCGCTTCGTAGCCGTAGGCGATGGCTTCGTTCACCACCACCGGCATTTGGCCCATCTCGGCGTTCTGCTTCTCCACGATGTCTTCGCCCGAGCGCCCCTTTACCTCGCGTGAGAAGAACAGGTCGAGACCAGATTCCAGTGTGTTCCACTTCATGGAGTACTCGGGGCCAAGCAACTCGGCGCTGAGGCGCAGGCCGGGACCGACGAAGCTCCAGCTGGTGGTCGCTTCACCGATCGCAATGCCACCCTCCGGCGTTTCGAACTCGATGTTCACGCTGGCGTAGTCTTCAGAGGGCGCTTTGAGATAGTCCACCCCCATCGACTTCTTGAGCTGCTGCGCGTAGTGCTTGCGCGACCATTTGAGCGACGCGATGTGGCCGGTTACACGCTTCACCTTGAGCGAGGAAAGCGGCGCACCCGGTGGCGTGAGAAGTTGTCGTACCACCAGTGCGGAGTGGCACATCATGTCGTTGAGCACACCGCCACCCTGCTGCTGTCCATTCCAGAACCAGGGAGCATGTGGACCACTGTGTTCTTCGGCGGCGCGCGCGAGGTACGGGCGTCCCGTGGCCGGTACGCCACGCTGCCAGATGAGACTGTGTCCGACACTCACCTGCGGTGAGAAGTACTGATTCTCGAGATAGCCGTGCATGATACCGGCCTTCTCCACGAGCTTGAGGATATGCTTCGCTTCCGCCACGTTCCGCCCGAGCGGCTTCTCGCAGGCAATGCCCTTGAGCGTGCCCTTGCCCGACGTCACCGCGTCGCAGATTTCCTCGACATTCTCGATGCGTGCGTGATTGGGGCCATTCAGCCAGATCGCGTCGATGACAGGATCGGCGACCATGTCGGTAATGGACTTGTAGGCCTTGCACGGTCCGAGCTCCAGCTCGCGCGCGTACTTGGCGGCCGAGGCGGCGTTTTTCGCGTTGGGGCTCCAGACACCGAGGACATCGGCGTCACGCACCAAGCGGAATCCCTGCATGTGGAAGCGGGCGTTGAAGCCGGATCCGATGAATCCGACACCGAGACGGGGAGACGACATGGGGTGGGGTTGAGCGTCAATAGCGCCAGGAGAGCGTATCCGCACCGGCGGGCGCACGCTGCCGCACTCGGTCGAGGATGCGCGGGATAAACATCTGGTGGTACCGCATGCGGGAGTATGCGTTGCTGCGCGTGGGATCGCCATTCCAGCAATGCTCCGCGCGGTCCCCGTACAGCACTTCACCCGTCCACTTGGGATCCGTGGCGCCCTTCAGGATATCCTCAACCAGGTACACGGCATTGTTGAGGTAGTAATTATCCATATCGCCGACATAAATATTCAGCTTGTCGTAGACCTTGGGCCAGAGTCGGTTCCAGTCACGGCGCAGGATATGCGAGAGATCGTAATTCTCCCGCCAGTAGGCCGCGACCGTGGTATCGATCGCGCCCGTCTGTTTATCCCAGATGGGTTTCGGATAGCCGTCGGCGCCCACCGGAGAGTACACGGCCTGCCAGATGTCCCACTGATCACCGCTGCGCCCGCGCGAACCCAGCGCCGCCTCGCGCCGGTTGGATTCCTGAATGGTGGCGTCGACTTGCCCCAGGTAGTTGCGATGGCCGGGCCGCGGCGTGCGCTTCCAGCGGCTGTCGAGAAAGTAGGCATTCTTTTCCTCGTACAAATTGAAGACAGTATTGGCACGGAAGTCGATGGGGTCGGGGCACGCGATATACGCCCCATTGAACTCGTCGGGATAGAACAGCTGCACCGCCATGGCTTCCCAGCCACCGGTGGAGCCACCGTAGGTAATGCGCGCCCATCCCTGACCCAGCCCGCGGAACTGCTTCTCCACAGCGGGAATGAGTTCGTACATGATCGCGTCGCCGTAGGGGCCGTTGTTGGCCGAATTCACGGCGTAGGAATCGTCGTAATACGGCGTGGGATGCCGGATTTCCATGAGCAGCGCGCGCGGGAAGTTGGCGCTCGTCCAGTCCTGATAGAACTGGTACGACAGCTCCTGCTGGATGCGGTTGTAGCCCCGCAAGTTGAAGCGCGCGCTGAAGTCCGGTGCGAGCGTGGTGTCGGCTGGCGTCTCTCGGAATCCGGTGAACGTGGCCGGAAAGTGGCCGTGGTACACCACCAGCGGATAACGCGCGTTGGGATGCTCGTTGAAGCCAGCCGGCAGCAGCACGTTCGCGCCGATGTACATGTCGCGCCCCCAGAACTTGGACAGCCGTTCGCTGCGGATCGTGATGTGTTTGATCCACTTGCTGTCGGTCGGTGGGGCGATGGGGGCGATCTCGTTGCTGAGCGCGAGACTGGTGATCGAGCGCAGACGACTGTCCAGCGTGATCCAGCGTGGCGTGCTGTACAGATTGCCGGGTTTGCGGTTCCACTGCTGCCCTTCGCCTTGGTCCGGCGGCAGCTTCACCGTGTGTCCATCGCTCCGCCTGAAAGTCTCGTAGCGATTCAGTACCGCCTGCACCCAATAGCGTCCGCGCGGCAAGTCGCGTAGCGACGCAATCGGATACGCATCGGCGGTAGCTGGCACGGTGCGCGCACTGCCGGGCAGCCAGCCGTTGACATCATGCCCAAACACCAACTGCGTACCCGGGCCATCGGCGATCTGGAAGCGCGGTTCGCTGGTGGAGTCGGTGGACACCAATAACAACAACCGCCCATCGAGCGGCGCGGTAGCGCGCGCGTCGGGCAGCGTGACTTGCACGGTGACTGCCGGCATGACCGCCGGCCCCGCAACCGGTCGCTGGGCAACGAGCGGCAGCGCCAGCACGTGCGCACTCAGCACCGCAGCCGTGAGCACTCGCACCGTTTCATCAACATCAGCAACTCGCCACCTACTCATACTCGCCTCCGGGCACGTTCCTGCTCCACCAACAGCCGCCGAAGAATCTTCCCCGACGGCGACTTGGGGATGGTTTCTACAAACTCCACTTGCCGCACCTTCTTGTACGGCGATACCCGTTCGGCGATGAACGTCATCACGTCGTGCTCGCTGATTGGTGCCCGCTGCACGATGAACGCCTTGGGAACTTCGCCGGCTTCGTCATCGGGCACGGGAATGACCGCCGCATCCGCGATACTCGGATGGCCGAGCAACAACGCTTCAAGCTCGGCCGGCGCCACCTGCATGCCCTTGTACTTGATGAGCTCCTTGACGCGATCCACAATCTTGAACCACCCGCGCTCATCCACCACGGCGATGTCACCGGTCTTGAACCAGCCGTCAGCGCTCATGCAGGCGGCCGTTGCCTCGGGCTTGTTGAAGTAACCTTTCATCACCTGCGGGCCACGAATCCAGAGTTCTCCGCGTTCGCCGACCGGTACGTCATCGCCGGTCACCGGGTCGACCAGTCGGCACTCCGTGTTCGGTGCCGCAGGGCCCACGGAATCGAGGATGACCACGTCACCGTCCATGGGGTGGAAGTGTGTCACCGGACTGGTTTCGGTGAGACCGTAGCCCTGTCGCACCACCACGCCCAACCGCTGCTGGCAGGCGCCGGCGAGGTCGGCGCCCAGCGGTGCGGCACCACTGAACAGATAACGCAAGTCAGACAAATCGTAGTTGGCCACGAGCGGATGTTTGGCCATCGCCAGGATGATCGGCGGCACCACGTTCACCATGCGACAGCGGTGCTTCTGCATCAGGCCCAGCACCAGCTCGAGGTCGAAACGCGGGACGGTCACAATGCAGGCACCTTGTCGCAGTGCGCCGCCCATCACGACGACCATGCCGTAGATGTGAAAGAACGGTAGCACGCCAAGTACCGTGTGCGTGTGATCCAGCACCGCGGTGATGGCCTGCATCTGCTGCAGGTTTGCCACGAGATTGCGGTGCGTTAGCATCACACCCTTGGGGATACCCGACGTGCCGCTGGAGTAGGGCAGCGCCGCCACATCGGTAGCAGGATCGATGGCCACCATTGGCGGCATATCGCCATGTGTGAACAGCTCGCGGTACGGCGCGGCGCCGGGTGCTTCCCCGAACACCACAATTTCGCGGACCATGCTGGCCAGCCGCGCTGCCGCACTGCACTTCTCGAACATTTCGGGAATGGTCACGATCATCACCGCTTCACTGTCGGCGAACTGCCCACCGATTTCTTCGGCGGTGGCGATCGGATTTACCGTGGAGCAGATCGCACCCAACGATGTCACCGCATAGAAGACCACCGCAAAGTCAGGATGATTGGGACTCACTAAACCGACCACGTCGCCTTTCCGGATGCCGTGTGCGTGGAGCCCGGCGGCAACCTGATGAATCGCTGCCGCGAGCTGCGCATAGGTGTACATCGTGCCGGTGACACCGCAGAGGATGGCCGGTCGATCGGCGAATGCCGGAACGCGCTCGAGCAGGAATGGCACGAGCGCTAGATCAGGAATGTCCACGGCCTCGTGGGTGCTGCCGATGATTCCGGTGGTAATCATTCGTTCCTCTCGCGGTGTTGCATGACGAATCGCGCGGGTTGCGCGTTCAGAGCGCTTTCATTGCAGCCGCACTCGCACGGATCGACGCCAGCGGGTCGGTCGGATTGTCATGCTCGATGAACCAATGCTGGAGCCCCGACGCGCGCCCTTTGGCGAGGATGGTTTTGAAATCGAGCGTGCCGGCGCCCACATCGCGCATTTGTCGCTCGGGCGCCGGCCCCGCATCCTTTACGTGACAACAGATCACGCGACCGGGCATCCGCGCCAGGATCGCGAGTGGATCGTGACCAGCCTTCACCGCCCAGTACAGGTCGAGTTCAATCTGCATGACTGACGGATCGGTCTGCGACGTCAGAATATCGAAGCCCGTGGTGCCATCCACCGGCGTGAACTCGTAGTCGTGGTTGTGGTATGCGAATTTGAGACCGGCCGTTTTCGCCCGCGAAGCTCCCGTATTCAACCGCTCCGCCAGACGTTTCCAGTTGTCGAGCGAGCCGCGATAGGCAGTATCAGCAGAGGGCACAACGACAATCGCATGCCCCATGGCGTTGGCGCGATCAAACACGAGCCCCCACCCATCGTCGGTGGCGGGCAACGCCTCATGGGTTGCCGGCGCCGTGAGTTTTAACCGAGCGAGGGTACTCTTCCACCATGCAGCGTCCTTGCCGTAGTAGCCCGCGAACTCAAGCTCCGTGATACCGGCCGCGGCAACCGCCGCCAGTGTCCCCTCAAGATCCTTCGCGAGCGCCGATCGTACCGTGTACAGTTGCAAACCGATGCGTTCGATACGCGTGTTCGGCGCGGACAGCAGCGAACCGGCCGATGTCAAGCGCGGCAGCAGTGCGCTACCGGCAACGCCAGCGGCCAGCAGGCGCAGCGCGACGCGACGCGAGAGAGGCACCGGGGTGGTAGAACGCGGGATGATCATCTCAGCTCTCTCCGTTCGCAAGGTGCGTGAGCGCATCGCCCGTTACGCGATACACGGTCCACTCATCCTGGGCACGAGCACCCAGCTTCTCGTAAAAGCCGATCGCGTCGACGTTCCAATCGAGCACCGACCACTCCAGCCGTCCGCAGTCTCGCGCGACCGCCAATTTCGCCAGATGTTGCAACAGCGCCTTGCCGATCCCGTGGCTCCGATGCATCGGCTGCACATACAGATCTTCGAGATAGATCCCCGGTCGCGCAAGGAATGTGGAGAAATTATGAAAAAAGAGCGCAAACCCGGCCGCCTCGCCGTCCCACTCGGCGATCACCACCTCGGCGTACGGCCGCTCACCGAACAACGCCGTCCGCAGCAACGCATCCGTGGCAACGCATTCCTGCCGCAGACGCTCATACTCTGCCAACCCCTCGATCATTGTGCGGATAAGCGGAACGTCGGCCGATGTGGCGCGGCGAATCGTGGTGCTCATGGGCAGACCGGTGGGAGAGCGGCGGGACCTGCGGGGAATCGCAGGGGAGGAGGTGCCATGTGCGAACCGCTAGTACAACGGGCCACCGGACGCGACAAACTGCTCGAGCACCGCCCGCGCTTCCGCGCGTCGTAGGCCCTGCGTAAAGACAATGCCGCGCGCGGCGAGGTACGTCATCGATTCGGGAAACACCGGCCCTTCGTCGAACCCGATCGCCATGGCATCATCGCGCGTGGCACCGCACACCACACGCCGCACGCCACTCCAGAGTAGCGCGCCCAGACACATCGCACACGGATCACACGACGTGACCAGAAGGTACGACGTCCCGGGCACGTGTGCAAAGCTGTGCGTCCCCACCGCGTGCAGCCCGAACATCAGCGCCGTCACCTCGGCGTGCAGCGCACAGTTCGACAACCGCTGCACACTGTTGACCCCGATGGCCACCAGCGCCCCGGAGCCGTCATCGAACACTGCGGCGCCGAACGGCCCACCGGCTGATCGCGCCACGTTCTCACGCGACAGCGCAATCACCAGCGCCATGCGGTCGTCGTCTGTCACACACGATGGCCAGTCGCGAGCCATCGTGATTGCCCAGTCGGGGAGATCGACGGCCAGCTGCGTCGGCAGCGTGGCTTTCACGGCGTGACGGATGGGGCGCCCTTCAGCGCGAGGCGCTCCGCGATACGCTCAATGCGTCGGCGATTCACGCCCATATCCGAATCGCCCACTCGGCTCGCCGAGCGGAAGCGAAATACGCGCGCTGTTTCATCCACCACGATGTCCACGTCATCCACGAAGCGAAAGAGAAAGCTCTTGCATTCGCCGTGCAGCTGGCCGGACGCTTCGCGCGTGATGCGACTGCGTGGCTCAGCGAGCAGCGCCTCGCGAGCGCGCACGAGCGCCCGCGCGGGCATATCGGTGAACGGCACCGTGGGTACGCGATGCGACTCGCTCGTGGCCTCGGTGGACACACAGTTATTCGACGAGGGACACGGCGCCAGCACCCATGGCGCACCGGGCTGCTCAGCCATGGTACCCACCGGTGAGAGAAGGAGGAGTGCGCCGACCCATCGGGCACGCGTCGATCGTCGCGCTGAGCGTGGCCATGTCATCGTTGGGTGGAGGTCCAGGTGCCATTGGCGCGTGTGAGCACGGCGTCATACTGCCGGGTGCGAATGCGGACCTCAGGGAATACGTCGAGGGCCATGCGCGCCACCACCAGCTCACTCAGCAACGGCAGCCGTTCCTCAAGACTGGTCAGGGTGTACGAGGCACCAGAGGTGGGCACCGTGAGCTGACGGATTGGCGGTATGGCGAGTGAATGTCCCAGCTCGCGCTTGCCGTCCGCCGTCATTTGGATGAGCGAATCACCACCAACCGTCATCCGGGTAGGATTGGACGGCACCGGCACGAACCACACTTCAGTGAATCCCTTCTGCGCCAACGGCACAGGGATGTACTCGGCCGTGCCTCGTCCGGGAGCAGGCGCGGCGAGCCCGCGCAACAGCGCCCGCGCGGTACCGTTCACCGCGGCGGTATCCACGGGGTCTTTGACGAGGACGCCGGGACCGCGCAGCGCGAATTGCAACCGCACGGCGAATCCCGTGAAGTCGTCGGTGAGTTCACCGAACACACCGCGCCATTCGTTGCCCTGCTGCACGCAGGTCATCGACCACGCGCGCGGCACGTTGCCCAGTACCCCGGTACGAAGCGCGGTGATGGTGCGCTGCATGCACTCCAGATAGCCTACCACGGCCACCGCGCGCGCCTCCCGTTCGGCGAAGAGCCCCTCGTACGTGGTGGGGACCTTGGGCGACTTGGGCAGATCTTTCGGCAGCGGCATGGGCGGCTGGGCGTGTACCGGCCGAGTCGCGATGGCGGCGGCACAAACCGTGAGCAGCAGGAGCGAGCGTGCAGCGAGCGTCATGGCAGGAGGCTGGAGACTACAACAGAGCTAATGAAATCTAATGGCCGCGACGAGCTGGCCCATAGCCCGAATCGCGATCCCGGGCAATCTTGACGGAACCACGGATTGGCTCCGCGCGAGCCGCCGGGACATCGCGGTCACCGAGCGCGCAGTTTTACTGTGGAGTTCGTTTATCGGCGGGGTTTCTGCGGAAATCTGCTGCAACCAGTGCTCGGTGCCATCCACCCCCACGGGCCGTGATGCCGGCGTGTCGGTACCGATTCGCTCATACGACATTTGAACAGGCGAAATTCCAACGCATTCAAATCAGCGCGCCAAGTGACCGCCTCCATGCCTGCGTTTCGCGACGAGCCACGCTGTGGTCGCGCAGTTCGCGAGGCTGCCCCGCCCCGTGGCCCTCGGAAAGCGGCGCGACCCTCGCCGCGCAGACTTGCGGCAGTGTATCACATGAGCGAAGGCGCTTGGCATCAGCACTCAAGAGACACGGCACGGTTCGCCCGCCTGTCAAAGTGCGGCACCAAGACGCCGCTCACCATGTTGCGAGAATCGTCGACAGCCGTGTATTCGAACCCACGCAATGGCGATCATTCCGAACGCCACGAACTCACCGTACATGCCGGCCCGGCGGAGCGTCTCGGCAGGCATATCGCAAAAATCAGCCGAAAAGATGTTGGAACTTGGTCGTCCT
>JBBQUH010000103.1:0-8545 GCA_038212625.1 Gemmatimonadales bacterium
CTACATCCGGCACGGCTCGCGGTTTCTGGGCCGGATTGCCGTAACGCGGCTGACTCGTTCGCCATCAAGTTTTCGGTGGCCACTCTGAATAGTGCTTGCTGGGTTCGCGTGAACTACTTCCGAGTCACCGTTTGCAGTTACCAGTCGCGAGTTTCCGGTCCCAAGTAGTGCGAACTACCCGCCACCGGAAACCCGTTACCGGATACCACAAACGCACCAACGGCGGGACCCGCGCCGATCCCCCCGAGTCACCGTTTGCAGTTACCAGTCGCGAGTTTCCAGTCACAAGCAGTGCGAACTACCTGTCACCGGAAACCCGTTACCGGGAACCGCAAACACACCATCGGCGGGACCCGCGCCAACCCCCCCCGAGTCACCGTTCGCGGTTACCAGTCCCAAGTTTCCGGTCCCAAGTAGCCCGCACTACCCGCCACCGGAAACCCGCCACCGGAAACCGCAAACACACCATCGGGGGGACCCGCGCCAGTCCCACCCCCTCATCGCTCACCAACCCGCAAGAAGCCCACATCATCCACCATCACCGTCCCACTCCGCGTCCGATCAAACACCAGCCGCACCGCCCGTACGCTCCCCAAATCAAGCGCGGCATTCACACTGACAAACGCCGTAAGCGGCGCCACGTATGTGTACATCACCCCTTCGGAGAGCGAAGCAAACTGGCTCTTGTCGCGCCCGCGCCGCCGGTAGATGTAGCTCTCGATTGGCCGACGCACCGGACCGAACGCGGAGAGTGGAACGCGCGCCGTACGACCGGCCGCGTCTTCTATTTCGATGCTGAAGTCCGGCGGTGTGGAATCCTTGGCGGCTGGCTTCTTTGGTGGAGCCGCGGGTTTCGCGCGCGGTTTCGCCGAGCCGCTGTCACGCGCCAGCTTGGCGCTGTCGCGTGTTACTTTGCGCGGCCCGGGTTTTACGTCGGAGGTGCCCACGGTGATGACGAGGGCATGGGTCGCATCGAGGTGCAACGAGGTGCCCAACGAATCAGTCATTGCCACCGTGAGCCGTGCCGGCCAGCGCGGCGTGGTGGTGTCTTTGCCGATGGGGGCGTTGTTCCAGCCGAGCGTGACGGCGTTGCTGCGAAAGGTATTGGTGCGGGATCGTGTGGGCGTGTCGTTTTCCTTCCACGTAGAAAGCGACTCGGCGCTGATCCGGACCCCCGGCAACGAGCCGGTGGTGACGTCCACGTCTTCGTCGAAGGTCGCGAGCACGCGCGTGTTCGCGTCGGCATAGCGCGTGAGGTACATCGTGGGGGGCAACCAATCGCCGGCGGCGCGATGATCACGGAAGATCGCCTGGTACTCCGTGCGTCCATTCAACACCGCATCAAGAAAGCCGCCGATCACCACGCGTCCGAACTGACGTTGCGACTCGCCGTCAATCAGTGCGCGCAATTGCAGCGCGCGCACGGAGGAACGGCCGTTGTCTCTGTTATTCCACCCGGTGTTCCACTGGCCGTGATTGGCGCGGTACATCCAGATCGCGCTTTTGAACGCCGGGCCGGTTTGGGTGAAGCGGACGCGGTTGTACTGTGTGAGCCCGCCAAACGACGAGACATCACCGTCGTGCGACCCGTGAATCACGAGATAGGAGTAGTCGTTGAGTGGCGTTGGCTGTTCTGCGGGCCGATACTGACCGTCGACGGGCGCGATGGCAACGAGTGCTTTGATATCAAAGTTGAAGTTGAAAACCTGCGTGGCATCGTCGGGATAGCGCGAGAGGCGGTTGAACGCCCCCGCCACCGCGACGGCTTCCCCGCCACGCGAGTGACCCATGAGTGCGATGCGCGACATGTCGACCTTGCCAAAGAGCGGCTTGCCGACGCTGTCGTTGAGCGCGCGAAACACTTCGAGGTGCTTGAGCAGCATCCAGCCGCGCGCATCGTTTTCGTTGCGCAGTGCGCCGTTCAGGAAGTTCTCGTCGACGGAGGCCAGAATGAACCCGCGCGAGGCGAGGAGCTCGCCCAGCCACGCGTAACCCGGATCGGAAAAATCCGTCATGTCATGATTACCGTGCACCACCAGTACGAGCGGGAACGGCCCGTCTCCCGACGGATACCAGACGCGGGCGTTGAGCGGAAAGGCGGTGTTGTCGAAGCCCCAGTACGATTTGCGGCTTTTCGCGAGCGGCGGCTCCATGCGCGCATAAGGCGACGCATCCACGCGTCCGGTGCGATACGTCACCGAATCGCGGTACTCGACGCGCCGCTTATCCGTACCGCTACCATAGTACAGGCGCTGCACGGCCAAGGGGCCGGCAAGCCCGGGGTTGGGAGCGATGATGGTGCGGGTGGCGAGCACCGTGGCGGCATCGCTGGGGGTCAGCGTGAGCGGCTGCGCGCAGGCGGTGAGCAGCAGGGCGCCGGCCAGGGCGGCGCCGGCCAGGACGGAGGTGGTCAGCGCGGCCGCCACATGGCGGCGCGGGGGTCGGGAGCGGGGGGCGTAGGGCACCTGCGGACGTTACGGTATGGCACTCTCGCGCGCCACGCATTTTGGTCGCATGTTCCGATATGGACCGTCGCCATTTCGTCTCCGCCCTGGCTGGGGGCACCGCCGTCCCCGCCCTCGCCCACGCCCTTGCGCCGTCGTTTGCGCCGGGCGCGATTCGTCGCCTGCTGGATGCCGCCGAGGTGGCGTCGAGTCGTGGCCCCTCGGTGCTGGGGGTCAACGCGGCCGCCTGGCGGGGCACCGCCGCCGCCGATGCCGCCTTTGCGGCCGACGAGGATTTCTGGGAGCCGATTCAGCGCGCGTTCGATCTGGATCGCACGTGGATCAATCTCAACAACGGCGGCTGTTCGCCGGCGCCGTCGCATGTGATGGCGCAGATGGAGCGCGACCTGCGTTTTTCAAATGAGCTACCGGTGATTCACATGTGGCAGACGCTCGAACCGCGCATTGAAGTGGTGCGGCGCGAGTTGGCGCGCGAGTTCGGGTGCGACACTGAAGAGATGGCGATCACGCGCAACGCGTCGGAGTCGATGGAAACGTTGATCTTCGGCATGGATCTCAAGCGCGGCGACGAAGTGGTGGTGAGCAACCAGAACTATGGCCGGATGCTCAACGCGTGGCGTCAGCGGGTGCGTCGCGACGGCATTGTGTTGAAGGAGGTGTCGTTTCCGGTGCCCTGTACGTCGCCGCAGGATATCGTGGATGCATTCTCGGCGGCAATCACCCCGCGCACGCGCGTGATGGAGATCACGCACATTACCAACCTCACGGGGCAGATCCTGCCGGTGAAGGAACTCGTGGCGATGGCGCGGGCGCGCAGTGTGGAGACGTTCGTTGACGGCGCGCATGCGTTCGCGCAGTTCCCGTTTACGCGTGATGAGCTCGACTGTGACTACTACGGCACGAGCCTGCACAAATGGCTTTTGGCGCCAATCGGTACCGGATTTTTGTATGTGCGGAAGAACCGCCAGCGGCAGATCTGGCCGCTAATGGCGGCCACGCCCGAGCAGGATGAAGATATCCGGAAGTACGAGGAGATCGGCACTCATCCAGCGGCCAACCACAATGCCATTTCCGTCGCGCTGACCTTTCATCGCGCGATCGGGGCCGGTCGGAAATCGGCGCGTTTGCGCTTCCTGCGCGACCGCTGGGCCAATCGATTGGTGGCGGAGGGGCAGGGGCGGGTAAAGATTCTCACGCCGCTCGATTCGCCGTGGGGCGGTGGGTTGGGCTTTTTTTCAGTAGATGGCCTCGACCCCACGAAACTGGGAAGTTGGCTGGTGGGCAAGTACCGCGTGGTGCAGACGCCGATCACGCATCCGGAGTTCAGCGGGATCCGCGTGACCCCCAACGTGTACACCACGTTGGATGAGATCGATCGGTTCAGTGAGCTGGTGCTGCAGGCCATGCGCACCGGACTCACGTAAGAAAGGTACGATCTCCACGGATGACCACGGATGCAACGGAGTGCCAGTGATCGCACGGTGGGTGGTAGGTGTAGCGAGTCTGTCGGTGGTCGGCACCACCACGGCGCTCGGAGCGCAGCCCTTCGAAGGCGCGATTACCATGCGGATGAACACCGGGGCGGCGGCGGGTGCCCCGCAGCCGGAGATTCAATATCTGGTGCGTGGCGGCAACCTGCGGGTAACGATGCCCGGTCCCGGCGGCGGGATGTCGCTGCTCACTATCGCGTCAGAGAAAAAGTCGTACATGCTGATCGATGCGCAGCGGAGCTTCATGGAACTTCCGACGACCAGCGCGCAGGCGGCGCTCGATCAGCGCGCGTCGTCGGCTGGCGCGATCACTCGTACCGGCAAGCGTGAAACCATCGCCGGCATGGAGTGCGAGCACGTGCTGGTGACTGTGGAAGGTCAACAGACAGATCTTTGCCTGTCCAAGGCGCTGGGAGACTTCCTCAACCCGCTCACGAGCATGCGGCAGGGTGCGACCCCGGCCTGGCAGCGCACGCTGGTGGCCGAGGGCGGGTTTCCGCTGCGGGTGACCGGGCCCGACGGCACGGTACTGTTGGAAGTGACCAAGGTGGAGCGGAAATCGCTCGCTCCCAGTCTGTTCAGCATTCCAGACTCGTACTCCCGCATGACAATGCCGGCCAGGCGCTGAAACCTGCCGATCGTGGCTGCGTTAGGGAGATCAGATGCGGAGCGCCGAACGGAGTCCTTCTTGATCCGGTGGCTCCACGTTTTCCTCGGAGGAACTCATGGTGTCCCTCATGTCCGTGTTGATATCGTTTATCATCGCAGCGGTCGCGGCGGTGCTGCTGCACAGCACCACGCGGCGATTTGTGCGAAACCGCCTGCGCTACGTAGATGCCGTGCAGAAGGGCATCGCCCCGTGGCTGGCGGGCGGTGCGGTGTTTCTGGTCGCGTCCATTTTGGTGGCGTTCATTCCGCTGGTTGGAATCGGGACCGCGCTCACGGCTGGCCTCGCGGTTGGCTCCGGCGTGGCGGCGGGCGCCCGCGATATCCGGCAGGGGACGTCGCCGATCGTGTACGGGCGCTAGTTCGCGTGCTCGCGCGGCGGTGTGATTGCTGACCCGTCCCGCGACCTCGTGGCCTTCGTCATGGCGCGCGTCGTTGCCGTGGATCGCACCGTTCAGTGTGTTCATGCTGTGGTTGGGCCTCGGACCTGCGCTGCCCATTGCCCAGCCGTGGGAGTCGATCCTCCGCGTGGGTGTCCTGGGTGCGGTGTTGCTCACGATCTCACGCGATGTGGTGTTTGCGCTGCGGGTGCGACATGCTGGGGCGAGCACACTGCTGGGGCTTGGAGTCTGTGCCCTGTGGGTGGCGCCTGATCTGCTGGTTCCGGGGTGGCGCGCGCATTGGCTGTTGCAGAACGCCATCACCGGATCACTGACCACCACGATCCCGCCCGCCGAGTTGGCGGATCCGCTGGTGATGACATTGCGCGTGATACGTGCCGCGTTGTTGGTACCAATTCTCGAAGAACTCTTCTGGCGCGGGTGGTTGCCGCGGTGGCTGGTGAACACCGATTGGCAGCGGGTGCCGTTGGGTACGTACAACACGCTCGCGTTCTTAGGGACGGCGGTGCTGTTTGCCAGCGAACACGGTCCGTTCTGGGACGTGGGACTGTTGTGCGGACTCGTGTACAACGCGTGGATGTGGAAGACCAAGTCGCTGGGCGATCTGGTGCTCACTCACGCCGTGACCAACGCCGCACTCTCTGCGTTTGTGATAGTGAGCGGGAACTATGCATACTGGATGTAGCCCGATGACCGAGGCGCGCGGGCTATTCGGTGGAGCGGGCGTCGTGCTCGCGCACCAGCATCGCCTGAGGGCCGGCGAAATCGAGCAGCAGCACGTCGCCGACGCCGTGCGTGAAACGCACGCTCATGGTGTGGGGGGCTGCGACGTTCTCGGTGTGCAGCACGTCGCCCTCCACCCGGTAGCGCAGTTCGATCATCTGATCGGTACCGCCCACATCTACGTGATACCACAACGCGCCGTGATCGAGGAACTCCATGCGCACGCCGGGAGCGAAGTCGAGCGTGTCATCGGCGCGCATCAGGCGCCAGGTGCCGAACAACCAGTCTGGGGTCATGGAGGTAGGATGAACTGTGTTACCCAACGAGCGCCAGTGATCGCGCGCGCGCTGTTTCGTGGCGGAGTGCGGAAAATGGCCGCCTGCATGCTGCTCGTCACTGCGGGAGCGCCGACGCTTGTGGCGCAGGCGGGGCCGGCCACCGAGGCTCCGATCGCCGCGCCGTCGGTCTCCGTTGACAACCGGCTCTACGACGCCCTGCTGCAGGCCTACGTGGTGGATGGGCGCGTGAACTACGACGGCTTCGCGCGCGATTCCCGATTCCCGCAGTATCTGGCCGTGCTGAACGCGGTCATCCCGGAGCGTTTGGTTGAACCCGAACGGCTGGCGTACTGGCTGAACGTGTATAACGCGTACGTGATCCAGTTGATCGTCACGCACAACGAGCGCACCTCCATTCGCAATATCAACCGCACGTTCGGCATTCTGCGTCTCAAGGGGCCGTGGAGCGAACCCTTCGTGCGCGCTGCAGGCCGCGTGCTCACGCTGGACGACGTCGCCCATCGGATTTTGCGCACGGAGTTCCACGACCCACGTGTTCATTTTGCGATGGTGAATGCCGCGATTGGCAGCCCGCCGTTGCGGAGCGAGGCGTATCGTGGCGCGATGCTCGAGCAGCAGCTGTTTGACCAGGGGCGCCGCTTTCTACGTGAATCCCCGTGGAACAACACGGTGGACAGCGCGCGTTTTGAACTCAGCGTGATCTTCGATGCCTACCGCCAGGACTTCGGCGGCACGTTGAAGGCGCTTGGTACATCGCTCGGGCCGTGGTTTGAGGGGCCCGCGCGACAGAAGCTCGAGGCGGGTCGGTTGTTTTTCACCCGCCGAGAGTTCGACTGGAGTTTGAATAGCACGGCACGCCCCGTGACCTCCGGTGTATCCCTCTCGTCTAGTGTCACACCGTCTTCGATCCGGAGGTTTTGATGTCTCGCCACACAAACCGTCCCACCCCGCGCGCTCATGCTCTGCGCCTGGATCCACCCGCGATTCTGCAAGTGACATTGGCGGCGATGCTGGCTTCGTCGATCGCCTGGTTGCTGACGCGGCTTTGAGTGTGGCCGGTGTGGTCAGCGCCAGAGTGCGTTGACCACACCGGTAGCGTCCTTGCCGAATGGGAGCCACACCAGCCCCACCAACTGTACCCGCACGTCGCCGCTCTTCGCCGCGATGGTGAGCGTGTCCAACGAGTCCAGCTGTGCATTGTACGACGAACCCACGTCGTCCACCTCACGCTGAACTTTTGCTTCCAGCTCCGCGTACTTGGTCTGCAGCGCGCTCACGCTCTCGCTTGCGCGTGTTACGTCTCCCTGCTGCCGCGCCGCGCGCCCTGCTCCACGCGCCGCCGTCCCCACCTTGCCGATCGTTCTCGATGAGACCTTCCCGCGACCGAAGATCGCGCCGAGGATCGCGCCGCCCACCGAGAGCGCCGTATCCATTTTGGCTTGCGAGGCTTGAGCCTGTTCTCGCTGCACAGCCTGCTCGGCGCGACGTATCTGCTCGAGCAGCGTGGAGAACCTGGCGGCGAACCTGACCCGCAGCGCCTCGATTTTCGCGTCGCGACGCTCGTGAGCCGTTACCTGCAGGCGAATGCGGAAATTCCGCTCACTCTCGCCTGGTGTTGACGTTTCCCTGAACGCTGCACTGCGGAACAACGTCACTCGCTCGTTGGCAACCATCCACCGCTGCAGCGCCTTGCCCCACGCCGGGTAGTTTTTCGTTGTGCCTGCGGCCTTCGGTACGGCCGCGAATAACGAACCGTCGCGCGCCGCGGGTTGGAGCGCGCTCACATCGATGTCCACACGTTCGGCGTGGTCCCACTCCAGCGCGATCGGGCCATCGTCGAGCGACCCGAGTAATGCCACGCGCCGTTGTTCGGTGACGCCGTACTTGGCGCTTGCAAATGCGAGATCCGCCACGCCGAGAATCGCTGGGTGGTACGTGACGGTGTCCGGTGACGACGCGGCTGGTAGAAAGTATTGCGGGATGTCAGGCGGCAGCACGGGTGCGTGCCGACTCGCGGCGCCAACAACGGTCGCGACACCCGCGGCTGTGGCGGCAGGCGCCGGAGCTGTAGCGCCAACTGCAGCACCAGTCGCAGATGCGCTGGCGGCCGTAAGCGTCTTGATCTGCTCACGCGTCATGGGACCAGCGAGATACGACATCGTCCAGCGCGTTTCGAACGTGATCGGCGCGGGTTCATGCACACTGTGCAAAAGGAAGACCCGCTTGCCGAGGCCGGCGATCGTCTGCTCCATGGCGGCGCGGTTAAAGGGCTCGCCGCCGGATGCCCCTTCCAGCCCTTCCATCACGCGCATCTTGTCGCGTTCGGTTTGCAGTCGTCCGATGAACCACGTGCCGGTGTTGGAAAGGCCGCGGTAGTCGAGGTCCACCGGATTTTGCGTGGCGAGCACCACGCCCAGTCCGTAGGCGCGCGCCTGCTTGAGTAGCGTGAGCAGCAGAACTTTCGACGGCGGATTGGCCACGGGCGGCATATAGCCGAACAG
>JBBQUH010000104.1:0-7573 GCA_038212625.1 Gemmatimonadales bacterium
ACGCAGAACAACAGTTTCGTTCCCGACGGCATGCGGTTTCAGCAACTTTGACGGGAACGAGCCGAGGCACGCTGTTTCCTTCACCCACCATAACGTTTCTGCCGCCTGCTATTTCAGTAGAAAGCGTCCGCTGATCGCATCGAGCTCGGCCCACTCCACCGAGGGGTCGGCGTAGACTTCGTTGGCCGCCCGATAGGCATCCACCACGCTCCGAAACCGCGCGTGCCACATGCCCTCGTTCCACGAGGGACGGATGACCTGCTCCAAACCATGACGGGCAAACAACTCACTCACCTGTCGATTAGTCAGACCAGGCCGCGCCTGAATGGTGATGACATTGAGCGGCCGCACTTCGGCGCCATCGAGGGCTTGGTACACTGGTGCGATGAAGCGCAGCCCAGGCACTTGCCGCGCGCGCCGCAGTAACTCGGTGCGCTCACGCGCGCTGGTTCCCACGCCCCCGTTGGCCACGCGCACCTCGAAGTGCCCGGTCTGCGCCCCAAGTGCCACCGCCTCGGCCGCCAAGAATCCGCGGGCCCCAAGGCGTGTCGCTACCTCTTCGGCCGGGATGGTCGTGTCAAACTCCACCACGAAGCGGTTGGCCACCGGAGTGAGCGTGATGAATTCGTTGAAGTACCGGTAGCCTTCCGCGTCCGCCGCGCCATTGAGCGCCGTGGGGCTGTCACCGCAAGCTACCCCAGCCAGCGCGAGCAATGTGACCGCCACCGTTTTCGCCGCCAACCTCGTCACGTGCTGCCCCATGATGTCCTCGCTTGCCGGTATTTAGCGTTCCCGCGCGATACTACACGTATCTTAAACTGGATTTTTGCTTTTGGAGAAATTTATTGATAAAATCAGCTTGATGCGCGGGGAGGGTCGAGCTGTCATCCCATGGTTTTGATTTTCGCTCTTTGGGATTTCGTGCGGGTCAATCTGTTCCGCGAAGAGCCGAAAAGCTTCACCATCGCAAAGAGGGCGGCATCTGCGTTCTGGTGATGCTTCCGGCAATGATTCGGTGATGGGTCAGGCCGCCGCGCTTGGTATCCTCGGCGGATGTTCGCCCCTTGCGCAGACCCCCTCGCCGAGCTGACCGTATGGCTATGCCCGATACGCGACCATATCGCTCGCCCAGTCCAGATCGCACCGTCTGGACGGTGGCTGATCTCGAAGCTATTCCCGACGACGGGAACCGCTACGAGATTCTGCACGGCGAGTTGCTGGTGACGCCGCTACCATCAACGGGGCACCAGCGCATTGCGATGCGCCTGTCAGTCCTGACGGTGCTGTGGTGTCGTGCGCACACTGGCTGGACCGTGCTTGCGCCGGGCGGCGTGCATATCAGTGAAACAACATGGCTGGAGCCGGATCTCGCGGTGTACGCGGCACCGGAGTCGGCCAACCTGTCGTGGCGCGAAATGCCGCCGCCGCTTTTGGTGGTCGAGGTGCTCAGCCCATCCACGCGTCGTCGTGATCGCCATCGCAAGCGACCCACGTACCTGTCGCATGGTGTCCGCGAAGTGTGGCTGGTGGATCAGGATACCCGGACCATCGAGCGGTGGACGTCGGCCTCGGAGTTTCCGGAGACGTTTCGCGATGGGATCACGTGGACGGCCGGCGGCACGTTGCCGCCGTTGGTGGTGAGTGACGCCGAGTTGTTCGGGGCGCACGCTAATACTGCGTGAGCTCCCCTCGCTGCAGCTTGCCCCAGTAGTCGACAAGCGCCGCTTTGACCTTACCACTCAGCAGGTACACGCCGATCAAGTTCGGGAAGGCCATGCCGAGGATCATCAAGTCGCCAAAGTCGAGCACATTGGTGGACGTAATGATCGACCCAAGGAACACGAACAGCAAGAACAGCGCCTTGTAGTAGCGCGACGAGCCGTCGCCGAACATCCACACCCAGCAGCGCTCCCCGTAGTACGACCACGAGATCATGGTGGAATACGCGAACAGGAACACCGCTCCAGACAGTACATACGGGAACCAGCTGATGCTCTCGCCGAACGCGCGTGAGGTCAGTGCGGCGCCCGCTTTGCTCGCAATGACGTCGGCGTAGGCGGGGTTGTTGTAGGCGCCCGACACTACGATCACGAGCGCCGTCATCGTACAGACCACTACCGTATCGATGAACGGCTCGAGAAGCGCGACGATCCCTTCGCGCACTGCGTAGTCGGTCTTGGCCGCCGAATGGGCGATGGCGGCCGATCCGGCACCGGCCTCGTTGGAGAACGCCGCGCGCTGGAAGCCCACCACCAGCGTGCCGATAAAGCCGCCGTACGCCGCATCAGGCGAGAACGCCTGCGAAAAGATCAACCCAAACGCTGCCGGGATGTCGCCCGCATTCGTAACGATCACGAAGATCGCGGCCGACACGTACACCATCACCATGGCCGGTACGATCTTGTCGGCCACGGACGCAATGCGCTTGACGCCGCCCACGATCACGATGCCCACGAGCACGGCCATCAGGAGGCCGTACGCCCACGGGACTTCCGCCAGAATCGGAACGGTTTCCTGCAGCGCGTTCAACGACTGATTTACCTGGAACGAGTTGCCGCCCCCCAGTGACCCGCCCACGCACAGGATCGCGAACATCACGGCCAGCACCTTGCCCGGCCCCGCGAGGCCCCGCTCGGACAGCCCTTTCGACAAGTATTGCATCGCGCCACCCATCACACTCCCGTCGGGGCGCACTTCGCGGTACATCTGCCCCAGCGTGCACTCCGTGAACTTGGCGGTCATGCCGAAGAGTCCCGCCACAATCATCCAGAACGTCGCCCCCGGGCCACCGAGAGAAACGGCGATGGCCACGCCTGCAATGTTGCCGAGCCCGACCGTGGCGGAGAGCGCCGTCGAGAGCGCGGCGAAGTGCGAAACCTCGCCCGGCGCGTTGGGGTCGGTGAACTTGCCGCGCGTCACGTTGATGGCGTGCCTGAACGCGCGGAAGTTGATGAACCCCATCTTGAGCGTCAGGAAGACCGAGCCGACGACCAGCCAAATGACGATGAAGGGAATCGTTTGTTGTGGTGTCTGGTCGTTGTCCCAGAAGAACACATCGAAGAACAGCACCGCACCGACAACGCCGTTGACGTGTCCCATGGCGCGATCGACGATGGCCATGAATCCGGTCGGTTCGTCCGACGGGAGGGCAGGGGCGGCGACGTTCGCTGGCGCGACCACGGCGGGGGACGTGACGGCGGTGGGGGACTGCGCCGCGAGGGTGAATGCCGCGCAGTCCGCCGATATGGCTGGCGCCAAGCACAGCAGGGCTGCGGCGATCACCGCGTTGCGAAAGTTCACGAGTTCTCTGACTGAGGAGGGAAGGGGGCGCTGGGGGCTGCGCGCGCGCTCTGCCACGATAGTACGCGGAACCCCTTCCCGACACCTCCCAGCCGAACACGTAGCGCGCGCCTTCCCAGCACCGGCAACGCCCGCCCACCTCAATCGTCCCCGGGATATGACCCCGCTTCGTGTCCTGACCATTCTCGCGTTAACGCTCACCGCCGCCGCCTGCGGCCAAGCCACCAACGGAATGCCCAGCGGATGGCCCAAGGTGATCCTCGCCTCCGACTCGACCTGCCCTACCGTCGCCGGTCGCTACTTTGATTCGTCCGCGCCCATCTCGATGGTCATGGCCAAGCAGCGCGTCGCGTGGGATACCACCAACGCCGACTGGGCGTATTTCGAGCTTGCGGGCAATGCCGACCAAGGGCTCACGGTGCAGGTGGTCTACCGGGACAGCGTGTCGACCACTGGCACTTTGCGGAAGGGCAATGCGTGGACGAGCGACTATTACTGCGAAGGTGGCTGGCTGCATATTCCCGATGGGAGTTCGCTTTCGCACTGGGATCAGGACATGAAGACGGGCAACTTCGTTCCCAAGCGCCACGCCATGCGCATTGCCCCGAACACCGACGGGGCCCTGGTGGCTCGTGTCGACTTCACCGACTACGACGAGATCACCGTCTGGTGCGGCGACGGCTGCAAGGGGATCCCCATTCCGGGCAGCTTCACAACGAAATCGGTGTGGACGATGGCCGAAAAGTTCGATCCCGAACTACCCACGCCGGTGGCGCGCGCGCAACAGCAGGTCATTGACCAGGACGAAGCGGTGCTGGCACAGGCAAGGAACGACCGCCTTTATCAGGAGCAGCAGGAGATTGAGCAGGGGCCCGTTGATCCCCAAGAGGCCATCGTTCGGCAGCGCGCACTCTCGGCCCTGGTGCCCGGCATGCTGTTGCGCGGCGTGAGCTCGCGAGGCGCCGGCTGGCATCTGGGCCTGGAGTTCGACGAACTGTACCAGTTGGAGCAGTTCATGCAGCGCATGGCGGGTTCCGGTCCGGTGGCCGAGTTGAAGGTGGCACCGTTGTATCGCACGCGCACGACCACGGGACGCACGACCGACGTGCTGTTTATTCGCTACGAGTGAAGCGCACGCGGGGATGTTTCGGTGCACACGTCGGGCTATTCGTCGCCAGTCCCGCGCAGCGCCTCGTTCCCGCACGAATCTTTCCTCGGTACAACGCCGCCGTGCCTCGCGCACGAGGTACATGTGAAATCCGTGCACGCGGCGTCAACGAACAATTCCTCGCTGCGAACCACCCCACCCGCCGCAACCGCCAGCGCATGATGCGCCCCTATCACCCCGCGCGACGCTGCTGTTCGCGGGTGATGGAGTCGTGCACATCGCCGGTGCGCGATCTGCCGATAAGCGCGAGGCGGTCCAGTTCGGCCTTCGTGATTCCTCCGACTTCCGTGCGATATACCGCCTTCAATGCGTTCAGACGGTTCTGCGATGCCACCAGCGCTTTGTGTGTTTGGACCACACGCGCCGTGACACCGACGCACGCCGCGAGATGTGCGGCAAGACGGGTGGCATGACGCTGCGCGACGTCGACGGCGGACGTAGTCTCCGGCAGATACTCTACCGAGATCAGGGCCGGCAGGTCGATGGCGGCGGCGGATGCGGCGTTGCTGGTGACCACGAAGGTGCCGTCACTGCACTCCGTCTCCATGTCGACGACCTTGCCGGGCGTTTTGCGCAACACCCAGAGAAGAAAACGTATCAGCAAGGGCTTCAGGCGCGGGTGATACAGCGCCACCATCACCGTGCCGTCGCGGGAGACCATCGCGCGGATCAGCACAGGGCGGAGCACACCACCGGGCGTGTTCGTGATCGTCCGGTCTTCCACATCAGCCAGCATACGGTAGCCTTGACCGGACAGCAGGTGCGTCATGCGGTCATACCAGGCGAGATCGAGATGCCGAAATGCCTTGGCGTCCGCGGCGACATAGTCGTGTGTCGGCTGGTACGTGGCCTCGAGCACCGAGAGGATGTCGTGTGCGGCCTGTTCGACGGGTTTCACAACGACACTCTGGCGTGAGGGGAGCGGTTTCCGGCGGGCCGGTTCTAAAAGTCTGCGAGTGGCTCAGCGCGGCGATGAACCGACGAATGACTGGTTCCCCTACGGCCGGGTCACAGGTCCCGCCGCGCCGTGCTCCGGCGCCTTGAGCGGCTGGCTTTCTTCGACGATGACGAAGCCGCTGGCATGCTGACGTGGCCGCACTCGGGCTTCCACGTGCATACGGCCGTCTGGGTGTCGGAAAATGACCGGGCCAGTTGGCGTGATGAGGCGCCGAGCGTGGCCCACTCGATCTTAGACAGCACGATGCGCGTGGCGAGTGCGTGACTCGCCGCCTCTTCGGATACATACAATCCGGCGTCGAGAACCCACAGGAGGAAATCGTGCAGTCGCGGCACCGTTGAATCGATCACGGCGTCCACGCCCAATGGCAGCGTGGCTCGCGCCGCGATAGCCGGCGGCTACCGATCCAGTGAGCATGAACGCGATACCGACTTCGTTCAACACGCGACTCAAAAACTTCACGAAACTCTCGCGACTCACCGTGGTCGGTCGACGAGGGGTTCGTGGCGCACGGACAGAGTAAGCGACTCACCGTGGGGTAACTCGACGAGTTCGATAGTAAATCGGCCAGGATGCCGCCGGCCCTCCCGTGGACGGAAATCGCGCCGTACGTTTGCCGGATATCCGACCGACCCCCAATTGAATTTTCAACCCGAACGGGAGAATCCTCGATCCCGCGGGGTATATAGACCGCGTGTCCTTTTCCGGCACTGATCGCAATCGATGAACCCGTGACGAGTACATAACGCCGGTCTCTGCGACTATCAGCGATCACTTGGTGTCTGTTTACCGTTAAGCTTTTATCGGCGTCACTGGCGGTTTTGTCGACGCGGTGGTCGAACTATCCCGTCTTTCATTCATTTAATCATCCGAGGAGATTTACAAGCCGTACCGAGTCGGCGGCGCCAAGGCCAAGAATACCACAAAAACTGGAACCGCCGACTGGGGGACGGACTCACTTGGGGTTCAGCTCAGGCGTATCACAGACTGAAAAGCTCCTTTGATTTGGGTCGCGCTCTTTGACAAAGCGACTGGTCGTCACCGCTTCTACACGCATGTGTGCAAGCTCGCGAAGTTCCACCACAGCTCGTTCGGAGCGGGAAAGTCTGTTGCGGGCGCGGGTGAGTGGGTAATCGTCGATGGTCGATTGTCTCTGATCAGCGCCAACAGCGGTCACTACCGGCCCGACATGAACCTTTTTGCGCAAGCGGTGCGATGGATGACGCCAGCGCTGCAGGAGAGCACCAATGTGGTCCTTTTCGACAAAAACGAGGACAAGTATGTCGCGCGATCTGCGGCTCAGTTTCTTGCCGCCCCCAGCGGGGGTGGTCGTTACTTTGTCCATGCGAGTGCCGCAACCAATTGATCCTTGCGTTTGCGAGCGCCGACACCGCAGCAAGCGGCCGTGGCTTGTTCGACGGGTTGCATGACGAGACTCTGGCGTAACGGGAGCGATCTCCGGTGCGACGGTTCTCAGGTTCCCCAGTGGGCGGGGCACCACGAAGAGCTGATGACCGACTGTTTCTCCCACCGTCGGGTCACACGTCCTGCTGCGACCGCTAAATCGTCTCGGGCTCCATTGTGCGCTCCACTACTTTACCATCCACGCGGCTCACGTAGTAACACTTGGCCGCCGGTCGCGTATGCACCACGCGCTTGACGGTCGTCTCTTCGAAGTAGATGCCGGCATCGTTGTCACAGGCATAGCCGGGTTTCATCTCCGCCGACCCGATCAGCTGCTGATACAGCGGGCGACGACCGGGTTCGGCGTCATAGTGCGGGGAATGACTCCCCGGCAGGAAGCCCAGGCACTGCACCGTCGACAACGCCTTCGGACGCGAGTCCGTGGTCCCTTCCTCGAACCAGCAGAGCGAGCCCGCACTGGCGCCGCCGAGCACGATGCCACGGTCCCATGCCTGGCGCAGCAGCACGTCGATCCCCTGGGCCTTCCAGATGGCTTGCTGGTTCAGTGTGTTGCCGCCCGACGCCACGATGCCGTCCATGGAGAGCAACACCTCATCCCAGCCCAGCGATTGCGCGGTGCTCGCGATGAACATGTTCTGCACGTGCGGCTCCACGTTGAGCGGCGCACAGGCCTTGTACCAGTTGAGCGCCGACGCGTCGCGATCCGCCGAGGCCGTGGGCAG
>JBBQUH010000105.1:0-7548 GCA_038212625.1 Gemmatimonadales bacterium
CCGGATGCGGGCGAAGCCGTGCTCGAGCACCCCGCAGGCGAGGAACTTCTCGGCGACCTGCGCGACGACGGGCCGTACGCGCGCGCGAAGCGGTCGTCGTACACCGTCTGCAGGCGGTGCCGATGATCCGACACCAACCGAAAGAGCGGCGACGCTTGGGGGCGCCGGGGCTTGTAGACGCCACACGCCGCCGGCGACGCGTAGGGCATGCGCGCTCCTTGGACCGAGGAGCGCCGGGCATACGCCCGACTCGCGCGCGGCCCGTTACCGTTCCGTGGCGCGACGGGCGGTTTCGACGCAACGTCCGCGTGGCGCGGGCCTAACGATGCTTGCTGTTGTCGAGCAAGCCGACCATCGTCGCTGCACAAAGCATTGAGCGGTCCTCTCGCTGCAGAAGCTGGCGTTATACCGCAACAATGCTTAACGCTCGCTAAGCAATGCTTTTCAAAACACGCTTTCATCTGTACTTCGGAGCGCGCGTATGAGTCGGGCTCGAATGCTGCTCCTGGGCAACGTTGGCCAGCAGCTCGACATGATGACATCGAGGACGACATGGTCCGCCTGCGCGCCCGCAAAACTGCTCAGCAATCCACGGATCGCAGCCAGGATGAGGCGCTTATCACGTTACGGCGCGAGGTCATTGACCTGAAACTGGTCGTGCGGGAACTCGCCCGCCTTTTGGTCGCCAGTGGAGCCTTGCCTGCCGAAGCGGTGCGATGACGGCCATGATCGCGCTGCAGAACGACGGTTACCGCTTCATCCCCTGGTACCTCGGCTGCGGAGCGCTGATTTCCGACACGACGCTCCTCACCGGACCTGCTGATCCACTGGCTCGCCAGTGAGCGCCAGCGCACGGACGCGATCCGCTCGCACGAAGTGCGTGCTACACGTTCGGCGGCACGAAGACCTCCGAGACGATGTTCGCATACGACGAGGGCACACCGATCCTCGACATCGCCGAGGAGAACGCGAAGCGCAACCTGTGGCGCGGGTGAGTGCAGGCCGACGTGAACGGGCTCCTGCACGACGAGAGCGCGATAGAGTAGCGAGTCGTTACATCCGCGAATAAGCTGCTCGTGAAATTTCTTCGGATCTGATGAGGAGGCGGCGCGCAGAAGGCAACCATCGAGGGTCGGAGTCCCTCATCCAACCCCAGTCATGGACACGCCCTCAGGACGGCGTGCCTATGGCGTAACTCTCGAGGTACCCGCACCGTGTGCAGCGGAACGTCTTGACGGCGAATCGATCGCGACCCTTCGTTTTCAAACCCGTCCAGAAACCCGACTCCGGTACACCGTCCACCCACTCTCCGACCCTTTTGAGATTCCCGTGCCCGCGGTCGATCAGGAAACCCTCACTCATGGTGGACTGGCAGCGGATGCAGGTAAAATGAGCAGATGTCACGACGGGCTCCGTGATGCGGGTAATTACAGGGCTGTTGTAAACGGGCGCGCGGGATTCCGTCCCGAATTGGATCCTTTCGCAGCAAATGATCCGATCAAGGGGGGCGATGGGTCTATAAAGCGGGCGAAGTCCGTGATCAACCCTCGTGATCGAAGGGCACGGTGAGCATAGGCTGCGATCGCTTGTTTCGCGAGCGGCGGCGAGTGGGCGGCGGCGTGCCCTCCGCCGGTCTGGCGCACTGAGCGGGTAGTTCGGACTGCGACGCTTGGCGGTAACCCGGGCGCGGCGGGGCGTTGGGGGGCCGTCCTCACGGGGCGGTCGGGGCGTTGGCGGGCGGGCGTGGGGCGCGTGACGTCATGTGGCCTCGGCTGGCCCCTCCGCAGAAGCGCACGTCGTTCTACGTATACGCGCCATTGGCGTCACCGCTGGATTTTACGCACGTTTTTACGTACAGAACTACAGGAGCCGCATGTCGAAGATGAAGCCCAGCCGCGACATCCAGCCGGTGACAGAGTTCCGCGCGAATGCCGCGCAGTTTATCGACTAAGTGCAAGCGACTGGTGAACCGGTCATCCTGACGCAGCACGGCCGGAGTGCCGCCGTCCTGCTCGACGTTGTCACATATAAGGGTATGCTCGACGGCCGTAGCGAAGAAGCTTCGAGCGCGTCTCGCGCGCTGAAGGTGGTCTGGTCTCCGTTGGCGGAGCAGCGGGCGCTGGAGGTCGTCGATTGCATCGCGAAGGATCGACCGCGGACCGCGGTGATGTGGCTGGAGAAGCTGCTAGAGCGTGTGGGAAATCTCGCGTCGTTCCAGCAGCAGGGCCGAGCCGTGCAGGAGATCGGGCTTCCGGCATATCGAGAGGTCCTGCATGCTCCCTATCGCGTCATCCATCGCGTCGACGCCACGCGGGTCGTGATTCTCACCCTTCGGCATCTGCGACGTGCGTGGGATCCGCCGGAAGTCGACGACGTGTCAGGGCACGCTGCGACGCGGTCGAGTTGGCGAACCGTCAACGGCCTCGGCATGTCGGCGGCGATTTTCGGTGAGACGATGCTGCGGGCGTTTGAGTCGAGATGCACGCACGTCGACTCACGAAACGCCCGGAAGGTTGCACTTGGAGTCGCTGCAGCCGAGCGCAGCGTGATAAGGCCGGAAGCCTTCACATTTACCCCAGGTGAGTATGCGTATGTCGCATCGAATTCTTCTTGGAAGCGGCTGCTCTCGCTGTCGCCAGCGCACTCCTTGCGAGCCTCGCGCTGGCGCAGACAGCGCCCGTCGAGCGTGCGCGGTACTCAGTCGGTCTCCCCGCCGGTGTTCAGTACCCTTCGCCCCTCAGAACAATTCGGCCAAACCCGCACCTACCTCGTGCCGGAGGCACGGCTCCAGCTCCAGCTACCAGCCCGAACCATCCGGCCCGCTGTCGGCCTCGGTGGTGGCACTGTATTGGCTTCACGGCGCAACAGGATGACGGCTTCTGCTGCAGCTGGCGTGCGCGTACCGATCGCCGCCGTGGTTCTCCGCGGCGCACTGCGGGTGCGTGGTATCGGAACATCGTCTGGCGCCTCCGCCACCGAGTGCACGTTCGATGCGGCGTATCGGTTCTGACCACCGTCTTTAAGACCTCAGCGCGCCGGAAACCGTTTAAGCGAGAGGACCACCACAGCGTGCCGTCCGCTGACGGGATCACGGACAATACCCGATACGCAGTCCGGCCCGACCTAGGAAACCGTGAGGTCTGCGGGCATCACGACTGTCGCGCAGCAGAGTTCACGCATCGGTGTCAAAGTCCAGGTCTTGTCCATTCTTCCGGGACAGGAAACTCACTCGGGATCGGTAAAGTCTCCGCCGTACGTACGGCGCGGTCGCCGCCCTCGCGAGGCCCGGCGCCCGCGAGGTGGCGTGAGCTCTGACCCACCGGCGCGTCAGACGCTCCGGGTCTTTGTGCTCTACGGCGTCCCCCGCCGAACAGGCACGATCTGTACCGGCGGCGCGATCGCTTGCGCCGTCACGGGCCAACGCTGAATGGCGCACACGATGTCCATACCACTCGTGACGGTGCCAGACGCGGCAAAGCCCTGCCCGTCACGATGCTGCAGTCGGGTGTACGCTCGAGTCGTAGCGGCGTAAACCGAGCGCCTACCTGCGAAGCATTCGCGCCACCCTGAATCACTTCGATTCGCACCGTATAGCGTGGCGGCGGCGTCGCGGGTTCACTTGTGCGCCCCACTGGTTGGCCGTAACGTCGCGGGCAGATCATCGTTCGCCAAGATGCGGGCGATGCAGTGTGCGCCATTCCCCGCGCAGTGCGGCCGAACCCCTACGAGGCGTTGCATGGTGACCGTTCGCTCAACCCCGTTCCTGCGCGCCGCTGTCGTGGCGCTGCTGCTCTCGCCAGCAACCCTGCTGGCGCAGAATACATCGGCCGCATCGCCGTTCACGCTCGATCAAATCATGAGCGCCCCGTTCGCGACCAACCTTGTCGCCGCCGCGACCGGAGAGCGCCTCGCGTGGACACTGAACGAGCGTGGCCTGCGGAACATCTGGGTGGCGGAGGGTCCGCGCTTCAGCGCCCGTCGACTCACGGCCTACCTGCATGACGACGCGCAGGAGCTCAATACGGTGCAGCTTTCGCCCGATGGCACCCGCATCGTGTATACTCGCGGCGGTGACTACGGTTCGAATTTCGACGACGCGCTCCCGGTCAATCCGACTGGCGCTCCGTTCCCGAACAAAACGGAGATCTGGTCCGTCCCGTTCGCCGGCGGCGCACCGGTTTCGCTTGGCGAGGGTGAGAATCCGGTGATTTCTCCCAAGGGCGACGTGGTAGTCTTCACACGCGCGCGCCAACTCTGGAGTGTGCCCATCGACGGTGCCACACCGGCCGTGCGGCTCTTCGACCAGCGCGGTAGCGCCAGCGATCCGCAGTTCTCGCCCGACGGCGCACGCATCGCCTTCGTGTCCGGCCGCGGAGACCATGCCTTCGTGGCAGTATACACGAACGCGCAGACGCCGATTCTATACCTCGAGCCGTCCACCAATCGCGACTGGTCACCACGCTGGGCGCCAGACGGCACGTCGATCGTGTTTGCGCGTCGTGCCGGATTGGGGGGGCCTCCGCCAAAGAACTCCGAGATTCAGCCCTCGCCCTGGAGCATCTGGGTGGCCGACGTCGCGACCGGCGAAGCCACCAAGCGCTGGGCGAGTGACAGCACTCTCAAGGGAAGCGTGCCGGGCACGGATGGCGGCATCAACCTGCACTGGGTTGCGGGTAATCGCATCACGTTTCTATCGTATCAGGACGGATGGCCGCACCTGTACTCGATGACCGCGCGTGGCAGCGACACGCCAATGCTGCTCACGCCGGGCGATCACATGGCGGAACACATTGCGCTGTCCAACGACGGTCGGTACCTGTATTACTCAGGCAATCTCGGCGCCACACCGGGCGACATCGACCGTCGTCATGTGGTGCGCGTGCCGGTAGACCGGGCCTCACCACAGGTGCTGACACCCGGGACCGGATTGGAATGGATGCCCACGCCACTCGGCTCGGGGCGCGTGGCGGCCATCGGCGGTACGGCGCAACGCGTGCCGTCACCTTTCGTGCTCGACGCCGACCCGAGCGCACCCGCCGGCGCGGATACGCCGCGTATCGCCATCGGCGAGTCGCAGATACCCGCCGAATTTCCGACGGCGAAGCTGGTCATACCGAAGACAGTGATCTATACCTCGTCAGACGGCATACAAGTGCACGGGCAGTTGTTCGAACCGCCCGCCGGCGGCGTGGCACGCAAGGCGGCCGTGCTGTACGTGCATGGTGGCCCGCCGCGTCAGATGCTTCTGGGTTGGCACTACGGCGACTACTACTGGAACGCGTACGCGATGAATCAATATCTCGCCAGCCGAGGATTCGTCGTGCTCTCCATCAACTACCGACTCGGTATTGGTTACGGACATGACTTCCATCGTCCCCCGCGCTCGGGCGTGGCCGGCGCGTCGGAGTATCTCGATGTGAAGGCCGCCGGAGAATGGCTGCGTGCCCAGCCCAATGTGGACCCGACGCGCATCGGTATCTACGGCGGCAGCTACGGTGGCTATCTCACGGCCCTCGCACTGGGTCGCAACTCCGATCTGTTTGCGACCGGCGTGGACATCCATGGTGTGCACGACTTGACGGCAGATCTGGGCTCGCGCTTCGGCGGCACCGCATGGCGCTACGAACGGTCGGTGGCACTGCTCGACTCGTTGGCTCACGTTGCGTGGAACTCGTCCCCTGTCAGCGCCGTGAATACGTGGCGGTCGCCGGCGTTGTTCATTCACGCCGACGACGATCGCAATGTGCGCTTCGCACAAACCGTCGATCTCATGCAGCGACTGCGCGCGCAGAACGTGGAATTGGAGGAGATCACCATCGTCGACGATACCCACCACTTCATGCTGTACGCGAATCAGCAACGGGTGAACGCCGCCATCGCCGCCTACCTGGAGAAGAAGCTTCGGCCGTAACTGGCACCCCGTACGTACGCCGCCTTCACTTCGCTCCCGCCTTGGTAGCCGGCGCCATCGGACGGTTCGGAACCACCGGCCCGTCGCGCTTGGTCGGGTACGTTTCGGCCAGCGTGTTGCCATCATACAAGCGGCCGTTCTTCATGACGAACCGAATCTTGGCCGTGTTCCGCAGGTCGGCCAACGGGTCGGCGTCGAGCACGAGCAAATCTGCCATCTTGCCGACTTCCAGCGAGCCCACGTCATCCTGCAGACCAATGGCCAGCGCGCCACCCGCCGTGGCGGTATGCAACGCTTCCATGGGCGTCATGCCGCCACTCGCCATCAGCCATAGCTCCCAATGGTAGCCGAGGCCCTGCAGCTGGCCGTGACTGCCGATGCCCAATCGACCGCCGGCACGGAGGATCTTGGTCGCGTCGGCGGCTAGCTGCGGGAACACATACTCCTCGTCGCGGAACCAGCCACCGGCCGTACCACCGCCCGGCATCGAGGCCATGCGACGACGCGTCTTGAGCGCCAGCTCTTCGTAGGCAGTGAAGCGTTGCAGCTTGGGATCGCCGTAAGGATTTTCCTTGGTGTAGAAGTAATTCTCACCCCACGGACCGCCGTAATTCACCAGCAGCGTCGGCGTGTACGTCCGGTTCGACCACGCCATGAAGCTCGTGACGTCGCTCCCCAGCGGAACGATGCCCATGGAGTGCTCGAGACCGGGATAGCCGTCAAAAGTCTCCGTGAGATTGAGCTTCACGTCGAGTGACCCTTCCGTAGTCGGCATCAGCTGCTGTTCACGCGCCGCCTTGATGATCCACTGACGCGTTTGGCGCACACCCGCCACGTACATCTTGATCGTCTTGGTGTCGTAATAGCTGCTGTAGCGTTTCAGGATGTTGCTGGCATGCTCCTGATCGCGAATATTGTCGGTGCTGAACACACCCGGGCCGGTGGAGTAGATTCGCGGTCCGATGATCTGACCGGCGTCCACCATGTCCTGATACGTGAGCACGTCGGTGGTGGCGGTCTGCGGATCGCGCGTGGTGGTCACACCGTACGCAAGATTTGCCAGATATGCCCACGGCTGTGTCTCGTGAATCGTGCCACGCTCGGCACGAAGATGCGCATGCGTATCCACGAAGCCGGGCATGATCGTAGCACCCGTCATATCTAATGAGGTGGCGCCAGCGGGGACGGTCACGCTACCCGCCGCGCCAACCGCCACTATTCGATTATTCGTAACGACGACGTCGCCGCGCGCGATCACTTCGTTGCCTTTCATGGTGATCAATCGCGCGTTGCGCAGCACCAAAGTACCGCGCGGTGTATCACGCGCTGCTTGCACCAACACGCGCTTCTCGCTTGGCACGTAGGGGCGCGGACGCAAACTGTCGGCCAGTGTAGAGTCGCGACGGGACGCGGTGATCAGCGCGTCACGCACCGCAGCCGAGTCGAGGTCGTAGACCACGTGCGCATTGCCGATCGACCAATGCACCAGTTTACCGCTTGCCGACCACGCCGGGAACTGTCCACCTATATCGGTCAGATTCTTCCGTGGCACCGACGCGGTGTTGAGGTCGGCCACACTCACCGACGCGTGTGTGCCGCGTGGCGGCACCACGACGGTGTAGAAATCCGAGTTGATC
>JBBQUH010000106.1:0-7543 GCA_038212625.1 Gemmatimonadales bacterium
TGCGCGTGTCGGCGTTACTGCAGGCGGAATTCGGGTTGGCATTCAGGCGCAGCACGTCGCCGACCTTCACGTCGGTCATGGCGGTGGCCATTGGGCGCGTTCGGCGTGCCGTTGCGCGTTCGGCGTACCAGTCGCGCGCGGTCTGCACGAGCGGCGTCAGTTCGGCGCGTTCGATCGCACGCCGTGCCAATTCGGTTTGCTGTGGCACCGGGCTGGGCGCAGTCCACGCTGGTCCGAACGTTCCGGCATCGGGCAGGACCACGTTGGCGCTTGCGGCGGCCAGGCCGGTGAGCGCGGCGATGGTGGGGCCGGTGGTACCGAGGCCGATCACGTCCACTGCCGCCGTGGTACCGAACGCCGCCGCCGTAGAGATCAGCGTCAGCGCATACTCGGCGCCGAGTCCCTCTGGCGAGGACAAGCAGGCGCTGATGCTGCTGGCGCCTGGTGCGGGCGTGAAGACTTCACCCACGGTGAGCAGTGGCGGAGGCAGTGTGCCGCACACGTTGCCACCGCTGGTCACGACCGTCACCGGCACGGTATCGGCGCGACCACTCGCCTCGGCGAGCACTCGCGTCGATCCCAACGTGATGGCGGTCATGAGTCCGGAGGGCGAGATCGCGACGATCGCCGGCTCGAGCGAGCGGAACGTGATCGCCTGACTCGCCACGTCATTGCCGAATTGATCCCGGACCGAGGCGCGCAGGCGGAGCGTGTCGCCAATCGGCAGCGTGGCCTCGTTGAGGGAGGCCACCACGGACGCGATCGGCGCCGGGAGGATGGTCGCGGCAAACGTTACAGGGGAGAGACCGTTCACCTGCGCGGTGACGCGCGCGGTGCCGGCGACGGTGCCGAGCGTCCAATTGGAGGTTGCGATGCCGCGATTGTCGGTGACGGTACTGGAGGGCGAGAGCGAACCCGAGCCCGCGCCGGCGTCCCAGTCGACCCGCGTACCCACGATGATGCGCTGATTGGCGTCGGTGACGACCACCGACAACGGCACCGACAGTGGCGCGCCGGCCACGCCCGTCTGCTGGTTGCCGGTCTGCGAGCGAATGAACGCCGGCGTGGGGCCGGGGCCCGTGGCAGTTTCGCCCGACGAGCAGGCTGCAGCGAGGCCCAGGGCGAGGGCCAGCAGAAAGCGCGGAATCAGGCGAAACGAAGCCATGCGTGGCGAGTCGGGGAAAAAAATGAAAGAAACGCGACAGCGGGAAGATGCCTCGCGGCACCGGGTGCGCGAGGGCGGTGTACATTCCAGCCTATGAGAGCGGGCGGATCGTGGCGGTGGTTGCTCCCTCCTGTGTTGTACCTCTGCGCGGCTGGCTGTTCCGAGCGGACGCGAGCGGCACGAGCAGGAAGTGACGGGTGGTTGGGGGCGGCGTTGCCATCGGCGATGCCGGACGAACGACCACGGATGCTCAACGCAAACCTCCCCTTCCGGTATCCCGTGGCTCAGTATCGGCAGCGGGTGCAGGGTAATGTGCTGTTGCGGCTGTTTGTGGATTCGACCGGCTTGGTGGTGGCCGACAGCACGCGAGTGCTGGAACCCTCCGGTCTGCCGGCGCTGGATTCGGCGGCGCTGGTCGGCGCGTCCCGTCTGCGATTCCGTCCTGCCTATCGACGCGGCACCGCGATTCCGGTGTCACTGCTCTACCCCGTGCACTTCCGACATCCCGAGGGGCCCGCGCTCCCGGGAGACTCCCTGTAACCACGAAGTCAACACGAATCCCACCCATGGCGACTACACTCCCCGCAGACGCGCCCGCTCAGGAAGAACACGTGCGGCACCGTCGACCCTACGATAGCGTCCTGGACACAATCGGCTGGACGCCCTTGATCCGTCTGTCGCGCGTAGCGAAGGGTATTTCCACCCCTCTTTACGGCAAGGCAGACTTCTTCAATCCGGGCGGCAGCGTCAAGGATCGGATCGGGATGCCCATGATCGAGGCGCATGAGGCGGCGGGTACGCTCAAGCCGGGTGGGACGATCGTGGAAGCGACCAGTGGAAACACGGGCGTTGGGTTAGCCATGGCGGCGGCGCTCAAGGGGTACCGCTGCATCTTTACCATGCCGGACAAGATGTCGCAGGAAAAGGTGCGCCTGCTCAAGGCGTTCGGGGCGGAGGTCATCATTACGCCCACGGCCGTGCCGCCGGATCATCCGCAGAATTATGTGATGATGGCCAAGCGGATCGTGCGCGAAACACCGGGCGCCGTACTCGCCGGGCAGTTTGAGAACCCGGCCAATCCGGCGGCCCACATGGCTACCACGGGCCCCGAGTTGTGGGAGCAGAGTGGAGGTCGCATCACGCACTTTGTGGCGTCGGCGGGTACTGGTGGTACGATCTCGGGCGTGGGTCGGTACCTCAAGAGTATGAATCCGAACATCAAAATCGTTGCCGCAGACCCGATGGGCTCTGTACTGGCGGAGATGTGGCGCAGTAATGGCGAGGCACATCCCACCGGAGCGCCGTATAAGGTGGAGGGCGTGGGGCAGGATTGTGTGCCCCTCACGCTCGATATGAGCGTGATCGACGAGTTCATTACGGTCAGCGATAAAGATGCGTTCGGGATGGCGCGTCGCCTGACCCGCGAGGAAGGTATCTTCGTGGGCGGATCGGCGGGGCTGATCGCCCATGCCGCGCTCACCTTGGCGCGCCGCCTCAACGATCCGGACGCGTATGTGGTCACCTTCCTCTGCGACACCGGGGAGCGTTATCTCAGCAAGGTGTTCAACGACGAGTGGATGCGCGAAAACCAGATGCTCGACACGCATCCCGCCAGTATCGAATCAGTATTGGGTAATAAAGACGCCAGTGCGCCGGCAATCGTGAGTGTGGCGCCTGGCGCCACGGTGCGACAGGCCATTCGCCTCATGGCGCTGCACAACGTGTCGCAGGTGCCGGTGATGGATGGGGCGATGTGTGTGGGGAGTGTGGCCGAGTCCCAGTTGACGTCCAAGTCGCTGGCTGATCCGAGGGTGTTGGATCTGACCGTGGGTGACGTGATGGATCAGCCGTTCCCGGTAGTGGAAAGCGATCAGCCGGTGGAAAGTGTGGCGAAGCTTCTGTCCAAGTCCAACCGGGCGGTGCTGATGCGGAAGGACGGCGTAATGCAAGGAATCGTGACGCGCTTTGACGTGCTCGAGTATTTGATGCACCGGTAGCTGTTGCTGATGCCGAAAAACGCCCGCGACGCGCAGTCAGCCGGTAGTATTGCGTCATGAAGATTACGGTGCTGTTGGGCGGAGTCTCCTCAGAGCGCGAGGTGTCGCTGTCGTCGGGGCTTCGGATTGCGGCGGCCCTGCGGGAGAAGGGGCACGAGGTGGTGTGCCTGGATCCTGCGGAAGGCGTGCTCACGCGTGAGACTGAGCGCGGGCTGCTGGCGTCGGGGGTTGGCAGTGCGCCGCCGAGCATCGAGGCGCTGGCCGGCCTCGCGCTGCAGGCACTGAGTCCGGAGTTGGGGACGCTTCCCGAGGTGACGCACACCGACTGTGTGTTTCTGGCGCTGCATGGCGGGCAGGGAGAAGACGGCACCATGCAGGCATTGCTGGATCTGGTGGGCGTGCCATACACGGGCAGTGGCCACATGGCGAGCGCGCTGGCCATGGACAAGCATCTCAGTAAAGTGGTGATGCGGGCCGCTGGGGTGGCCACGGCCGACTGGATCATGGCGCCCGCCCTCGGCGAGACGCCGTTGGACGCCGAGGCGGTGGGGCGGCATCTGGACTGGCCGGTGGTGGTCAAGCCGTCCAAGCAGGGGAGTACGGTGGGGCTCTCCCTTGTGCGGGCGCCGGGCGAGCTGGCGGCGGCGGTGCGTGAGGCGTTTCGCTTCGACGACGAGGTCATGATCGAGCGGTTTGTGCCGGGGCAGGAGTTGACGGTGGGTATTCTGGGCGACCAGGTGCTGCCCACGATCGAGATCCAGCCGGTGAAGGAGCTGTACGACTACGAGTGCAAGTACACGCCGGGGATGGCGAAAGAGTTCGTGGCCGAACTGTCTCCGGATATCGAGTTCAAGCTGGTCGAGCAGGCGCGGCGGGCCTTTTCCGCGCTCAAGTTGACCGGGTATGCACGAATCGACTTCCGGTTGGATCCTCAGGGGCAGCCGTGGTGTTTGGAAGCGAACACGTTGCCGGGGATGACGCCTACCAGTCTCATTCCGCAGGCGGCGGCTGCTGCTGGCGTCTTGTTTCCCGATCTCTGTGAGCGCATCGTCCATCTTGCGCTGGCAGCGCGGGGTCGGCAGCGGAGCTGACGCCGCGCGGTGCGGTGTGTCTTCGTAGCTCCTTACGTGTCCTAACATGGTCTACGCTTCTTACGACGACTTCGAATCCCCACGCACGCCGATCGCCGTCTACTGGCTGATCGGGCTGTGCGTGGCCGTGTATTTCGTGCAATCCACCCTCGTGGGCGACGCGAACATGGCCCGCTGGCTGGGCTATTCGGCCGACGATCTCGCGTCGCGGTCACTCTGGACGATAGGCACGTACATGTTCGTGCATGGTGGCCTGCTCCATCTCGCGCTGAACATGTGGACCTTGTGGCTGTTCGGCCCGCGCGTGGAGCGGGCGTGGGGCGCCGGCACCTTCACCTGGTTTTACCTCTGGTGCGGGCTGGGCGGCTGGGCCTTCCACTACATGTTCCAGAGCAACGGCGGCGTGCTGGTGGGTGCCTCGGCTGCCATACTCGGCGTGGCGGTCGCATACGCGTCGCGCTGGCCGGACGATGAAGTGCTGTTTTTTGGCGTCGTGCCAATGAAGGTGTTGTGGCTGGTGGTGTTCATGGCGGTAATCAACATCACGATGGCCATCGTCGATCATGGCAGCATCGGTGGTACGGCGTATGCGGCGCACATCGGTGGGATGGTAGCGGGTGGCGTGTACCTGTTCGCGCCTCGCTCAGGCAGCCTCGATCGCTTCCGCAACCGGATGGTGTCCGCCCCGGATTACGGCGATGAGACGCCGCGTGCCGTGCCCAAGACGTCGCGTCCGCAGGAGCGTGAGGTAGACGACATCGTGGCGCAGAGCAAGGCGGCGGTGGCGCGGGTGCGGCCAGTGACGCCGCGTGCCGCGCCCAGTGCGCCCGCTGCGGTCGCCGAGGCGCCGGGCACGGCGCTGGATGCCGTCCTCGACAAGATCGCGTCGGACGGTATCGACAGTCTGACGGTCGCGGAGCGGGCGTTGCTCGATGACTGGTCGAAGCGGTTGCGGAACGGCGGCTGACCGCAGTCTGTCGCGGTGGACTATCGAGTTGGGCGGGCTGCTTTCCCCTGCTGGTGACGCTCCGTTAAACTGTAGCGCATGCCCAAGCCTGAACTGCTGGAAACGTTTTCGAATCCGTATGCGGATCGGAAGTACGAGATTTACATGGAGACCGACGAATTCACGTCGCTCTGCCCGTTGGGTGGCGTGGAGACCGACGCCGTCGAGCTCAAGCTGCTGGAAGGTGGTGCGCCCGATTTTGCGACCATGCGCATCACGTACACGCCGGCCGAGCTGTGTCTCGAGCTCAAGAGTTTGAAGATGTACATCTGGAGCTTCCGGAACGACGGCATTTTTTACGAGCGCGCCGTGAACCGGATTCTGGACGATCTCGTGGCGGCGTGCCACCCGCACGCGCTGACGGTGGTAGGGGATTTCGCGGTGCGCGGTGGTCTCAAGAGCATCATTACGGCGAGCTACATGCGGCCGACGTGATCTTGGCCGCCTTGCGGCTTCCTTTCCGCGCCGGGTGGGATATATTCTGGGGCTCTGGCCGTGCGGCGCGTGCGCGGCAGGTCGGGGGGACGGCTAGGTAGCTCAGTTGGTAGAGCAGCGGACTGAAAATCCGCGTGTCGGGGGTTCGATTCCCTCCCTAGCCACTGAGCCATTAATAAGGTTTGACGTAGGCGGCGCCCGAGGTTTTCGGGGCGCCGCTCGTCGTTTGTACGTGGCACCGAGCTGCGCGTGTTGTAAACGCGAGGCGCCGAGCGAGAAGTGCCTCTAGGAGGCCGAGCGCGATGGTGTCGTCCCCGTGGGTGACACGGCATGGCGGCGTGGCTTGCGGCGCTGGCCGTGGGTGACGAATCTCGCCGCGTCAGGTACTCTGTGAGACTGATGTCAGCGAGAAGCCTTGGAGGCCGCGACCACCTCAATGGCTGGATTACGCGACAGGAGTGCGGCGATGAACGCGTCTTCGTCCGTGGCCCTGGCTGCCTTTCCAAACTTTCCGTAGTCGAGCTCAAGGCGGAGCTGAGACATTTTTAGCATACCACGCCCGTAGTCGAAGCGCTTGATGCGCCGGATGCTGTGAATCGGCACCGCACTGCGGAATGGACCGATGTACAGCACGAGATTAGTGTCAGTCACCGTGAGCCAATGCGGCAAGTCGGACGTTGCCATCAGCAGCCCAGACGCCGCAACCAGGACATACATGCCCAGGAGTACATAGTCAGTCGTTGATAATTGCGCGGTTTGCGAGACCGTACCAAAGATGAAGTACACGAACATCAAAGGAAAAATGATAGAACTGAGAAAGCCAACAGCATCCAATCGCGTTCGGAAGCGAACCGTGGTCATGAGATTTCTCGCTCTTCGGGGAACGGTGTGTGTGAATTTCCGTGGTAATGCGTTGCAATGCGTGGTAATCCGTGGTGAAGCCGTGAGACAGTGCAGGCCACCATCTCGAGTTAAGGCATGGTCTTCGCGCCGCTGAACAACATGATACGGGTCACGGCGCCGCGCCACGCCTCGGTGGCCGTCGGGACGGCGTGTTCCATAAGCGCCCAGTCTTAGCGAGGATCGATCCGACGCCCCGGCGGGAAGGACGCGCACGCCGAACGTCCCCGCAAGGAGGGGTGTTGGGGCGAGGCGAAGGAGGCTCAGTGGATCACGGCGGGTCGCCGCGTGGCGCCGGATCCCGACAGTCCCCAAGTCGACGGAGGACGCCGCGCGGCAGCGTGGATTATTGTCGCGGCACGGGTGCGGAGGTGCGTGTCGGTGGAACTCGCGGTAAAGGTCACGCCGATCTCCTCGCTGCGGTACGCACCCGCGATTCGCGCGAGCTCCAACGCGCTCGGCTTCCAGCGTTCGGCTGTAATGAAGGCGTGAACGGCCGCGTCTTCGTCGAAGGTAGCCACGCGCAGCCATACGGGCTGTCCGCTGGCGGCGGTGGTAAATCGCACGTGAGAAGCGCCGGGTGGACACCCGCCATCGCGCAGAGGCAGGAAGGCCGCGCCACTTTCGTGGCGCAGGAGCCCGCGCGAGATGTGGAGCATCATCACCGTGTTCGTACGGGTGTCGCGATAGATGCCAGCGAGTTTGGCAACGATCACAGCGCCGGCGCGGACCGTGTCGCGCGCCGCGTCGCGCGGCACTCCCCGCACAATGGCGCTGAGGACCGCACTCGATAGGAAAGTATTTTCCACCGAAAAACCCTGGCGTTTAGGCCAAAGGGTGAAACATGCTCTTACAGTGTTTGCTCCTCAAGCGTTCGCCATCGCTACCGCATCAACGCGCCGCTCAACCCGCGCTACGAGGGCGCCGGCGTCTGCTGGTGTTGGACGAC
>JBBQUH010000107.1:0-7514 GCA_038212625.1 Gemmatimonadales bacterium
CGGTGCTCGCTATTTCGACGAGATGGCGCGAACGCTTACCGATCGCTTTCGCGTACTCGCCCTGACGCGACGCGGCTACGGTAAATCGGACAAGCCTGAAGCGGGTTACGACGTCCCAACACTGACCGAGGATGTTCGTCAATTCCTTGACGCAACGAAGTTGACACACGTGAACTTGATCGGTCACTCGGCGGGCGGTCACGAGATGATTCATTTTGCCAGCGTGTATCCCGAAAGGACGCGAAAACTTGTATTCCTCGATGCGGCGTATGATCGCCGCGAAGCTGCAGTGATTTTTGACGCGGATCCGCTACTCGACCGAACGCTGCCGACGGCACCGACATTGCGCCAACGGATTGAAGCCGAGTTTTTGTGCGAAATGGACGTCTACGAGATATCGTACGAGAAGATCAAGGCTCCGGCTCTGAGTTTCTACGCGATCGGGGAGCAACACCCAAGCCTCAAGTCAACCATGGACGACTCAACGAAGGCAAAAGCCCAAGCGTTCACTCTGCTCAGTGCGCAGCCCTACCAATTTCGCAACATCGAGCGGTTTCAGCGGGAGGTGAAGAATGGCGAGGTCGTCGTCCTGCGCGGCACCAACCACTACTTCTTCGAAGATCCCAAACAAAAAGATGCCGTGTTTGCTCAGATCCGCGCGTTTCTGTTGCGGAGATAGACACGGGCGTGCCGGTAGTGCACGGCGGACGCGCCACGAGGCGGACCTCCCGGGTTCCACGGTCATACGGCCGTCTGGGTGTTGGAAGACGACCGAGCCTTCGCGACCCGGCTCGCGCGCTACGGCGCCCGGCATCCCGTCGCCTTGGAGCGGCTCACGTACGACCGGGCCACGAAGGCCGTGACCTACCGGTCCGACCAGTCGGACGGCCCGACGGCGGGCACCGAGACCGCCGACCCGCTGGAGTTCCTCGCCCGGGTCCTCGTGCACATGCCGGACACGGGGCATGTCACCACGCGGTATGACGGGTGGTCTGCCAACCGTCCGCGGGGCATGCGCCAGAAGGCGGCGCCGACCGGCGCCGACGGGCCGCCGGTGATCGTCCCCGCACGACCGCTGGCCCCGACCGAGGCGTCCCGCCGGTAACCCTGCTGCAGCAGCTCTTCGAGGTCGACCCGCTCGCATGCCCGTCCGGCCGTGGCACGATGCGCGTGGTCGCCTGCATCACGCAGGCGTCGGTGATCGACCCGATCCTCACCCACCTCCGCACCCGCGCCGCGATGGCGACCCAGGGCGCCGCGCGACGCCCCCCATCGACGCGGGCCCCCGCCAGCCGGGGCACGGTACGCGCCCCCCGCCCGTCCGCCGACGCCCCGACTTTCGCATGAGGACGCGCCCCCGACGCCCCGCCACCACGCGGGGACGTGCGGCGCGCGCGGCGGTCCCACCGCGGCGTGCGATGGGCCCCGCCGGCATCCGCCCTCGCACGGCGACCGCCGGTCGCACGGCGCTCCTGGCGCACGAGCGAGACGGAGGGCACGCCGCCACCCGTCTCGCGGCGCTGGCGAGGCCGGCGATCCCGCCGTATCCTCGACGGATAGTCGACCGACTTCGATTGAAATTCCTATCCCGCATCAAAGAGACGCCCCCGATGCACAAATACAGCACCCCTTTGGTGAAGTACCCCGCCTTTGCGATGGGCGCAAGCTTAGACACTGTGTCGTTTTGTCGATTCATTGTCACGCGCAATTGACCCCACACCCTTGGGACCGGATGTTACCATAGCCAGAAACTTGGACGAGTCCGTCGTGTTCAAAAAAACGTCGCGACGCCATCACGCGGCCTCACGGTGATAGAAATTCAACGTGTCACCCAACCGCAAACTTGTTTTCAGGATAGGAAATTTAATCGGGCTCGGTCGAGTATCTGGCGAACGTACGGCGCGATCGCGTACCCCGCGACGGCGGACTCCGCGCGGCGGCGTGGGCCGCCGTCGCGGCGCGGGTGCGGAGGTGCGCGAGGATCTGGTCGATGACGGACCGTTGCGTGATGCAGGCGACGAGGTGCGCATCGCGCCGTGGCAAGACGCGCACGCGAGGGGGTCGATCTGCTGGAGCAGCGCCGCCGTAGGGCTTTCGCCCATCGGCGGCTGGCCTGGGTGGGCGCCAGTCGTGGCGCGGGAATGATGGCGAGCGGCACGGCCGCCGCAGCGGTTGCCGCCTTGGCCCGCATCCCGCGCGGGCGATTGGCATACCAGTCGTAGTTCCGTGTTATGACGTGCCCCTTGTCGGGGATGTGCACCAGGACCCGGGTCCAAGAACTCGAGCGGGTCCGCGGTCTCGGTGCCCGCCGTCGGGCCGTCCGCCTTGTCGGAGCGGTAGGTCACCGCTTTCGCCGTCTGGTCGTATGTGAGCCGTTCCAAGGCGACGGGATTCCGCGCGCAGTACCGCGCGAGCCGGTTGGCGAAGGCGCGATCGTCCTCGGGCACCCAGACGGCCGTAGGGACGTGGAACTCCGAGTGCAGCCACGTGAGCGTCCTACTGGCTCGGTGCGGCACCGGCGCGAGTAGGGTGTCATCCAGCCACTGCGTCCAGAACGCCAGGCGTTTGGCGTGGCGGCTCGGACAGAAGCAGCGACAGTGACAGGAGAACGCGAGCAGGTAATCGTGCGCGCAGTCGTCGCGGCGGATGCAGGCGACGCCGTGCTCCAAGATCCCTCAGGCGGGAAACTTATCGGCCACTTGCGCGACAACGCACCGCCAAGGGCCGTACTCCCGAGCGAAGCGCGCTTCATAGAACGTCCGTCATCACGCAGGATGCGACGGAGATCACGTACTGTGAATTGTTAGATGGGGTGATTTAGCGTTTCAAATTCTACATACTCGTTGAGCTCGCTGCGCATCGGCGGATACCCCAATGATCATCCGCAGTCAGTCTGCTTCAACTTGACGTTCACGTAGTCCATAAGGCCGATGCTGTCGCCAATCTTTGAACGCAGCGCGGGTGGCATCACAATTCAGCGTTTCGCCCAAGATCGTTCACCCAAACACCTTCGTGTCCAGGACGGCTTGGCGGCTGGCGCGAGCTCCTGGTGCGTCAGCCGCGCCGCCGGTGTCGCAACGATCACGTGGTCGTGCCGATCATCATCCTCTGCGTGAATAACCCCAGCCACCGCCTAGGAGCAAGACGAGTAAGACGATGATTAAAAGCGTGGTTGTGCTCATGGGAAAAACTCCGACTAGGAGAAAAAGTTCGCGCGGTAGATGTGCGCACACGCGCCTAAGTATTGACTCTATCGCTGCCGCATTCCCCCGACCATTAGCCGTACGGCTGATATCGGGCCGACCCGTGGATCGCATCGGACCACGTGGGGTCCCGCTACATAGTCCCTAGACCACGATCAGCGGGGACGGGTGGGCCGCGGCGGATCGTCGCGTGGCGCCCGGTCCCGACGGTCCTCGCGTCGACGGGGGACTCCATGCGCCGCCGTGGGCGGCGGTGCTCGCCCGCGTGCGGCGGTACGTAAAGATCTGGTCGATCACCGACGGTGGCGTGATACCGGCGACGAGGCGCATCACGCCCTGGCACGTCGGACACGCGAGCGGGTCGACTGCAAAGATCTGCTGGAGCAGCGCCGCCAGTCGGCGGGTGGCTTTCCGGTAGTCGGGGGCGGATGGGTCTGAGCAAACAGCAGCATCGCGTCGAGAGCCGTCGACCGTGTCATCAAAGTATTGCGCGGCGCTACGGCGTCACGCGCGTTCCCGTCAGTGGGCGTCCTGGAATGTCGGGAATGCCTTCCACATGTATCTGGATCACTCCGGTGAGCGTGTCGCCTTTAGTTTCCAGCGCGTAGGTCGTGCTCGCCTGCCGCTGCAGTTCTTCACTTCCGTCGCGCAGCGCCGCGGTGCTGACGTGCAACAGCCGCACGATGCCATCACGGCGCAGGCCCACCAGTCGCTGATCTCTTCTCGCGGGCTCACCCGGCTGGGGCTCCATCTTGACGTTCGCGATAAGCGAGTCACCGGCGACCGAGATGGACATAAGGCCCCTGCGGGTGACCATCGTGGGCTGGCCGTTCTCTCCGCGCATCGGTGCAGGCGTGCTGATGTTCCACGAACCGGCCAGCGGGTGAGACTGCGCGTCCGCGAGGGCCGGAACGGTTAGGAGCGCGAGCAGGGAGAGCAGGTGTCGCATGGAACCTCACAAAAAAGGGGTGGATGGCCGCGGTACCAGAGCGCACGACTCGGTGAATCAAATGTGTCCGTGTGGGTCCGACAACGGATTCCACGCAGCGGGTCGTTTGGGTTGTGTATGGCAAGACCGGACTACCGCAATGCTGGCGGACGGAACGAGCACCCTAGTCATTGACAAAATGTTATCGTTTGATAACATTTTATGATGCCAACTGCTGAATCTGCCACGCGCGGCCGCGAACGGATCCTGCAAGCGGCCCTGTCCGAATTTGCCGTCGGAGGATTTGACCGCGTCACCACGCGCGACATTGGTCGCGCAGCCGGTGTCAGCAGCCCAGCACTCTACCGCCACTATTGCAGTAAGCATGAGCTCGGCGTCGATCTCTATCGGCGCTGCTACGCCAAGATGATCGATGCCGCTCGTCAGGCCGAAAAAGCGTCGACAGCACTTGCCAAGCTGCAGAGCTACGTGGCGGAGCAGGTTTTCCTGTTCGAACGCGAGCCACTGGTCATTCTCTACGTGGACGAGCACCAACACCGTTTTTGGCCCTTGGTCAGCGCAGAATTCGAGCCCGCTACGATATCGGGGATTGTGATGCAATGGGTAGCCCAAGGTCGCAAAGACGGTTCACTGAGCATCACCGAAGACATCGCGGCTCAAACTGCGCTGGTGCTAGGACTCGCCAGCCAATGGGTCGCCATGAGCCGTCAAGGCCTCGTGCGCGCGGACGCGGCGAAAGACCTCGCACTGCTCATCGGCCGCGCGCTGGAAAGAGTATGAAGCAGTTACCCTCGCCTTTCCTCTTTCTGAGTCTAGCTGTCGTATGCAGTCTCTCGGCCGCCAAACTCGTGGCCACCGATTCGCAGCGCCTCACATCGCAACCATCGCCATTACCGCTGCAAGGATTGGTCGACGCCGCTCGCCACGCTGGCGATGTGCCTGCGCTTGGTGGAGTGATCGTGCGATGCGAGGGTGAGCTCGCATTCGCGGTCAGCGGTGTGACGCGTCTGGGCGGTACCGAAAAGGTAGACGCAAATGCGCGCTTCAATATCGGATCCAACGCAAAATCGATGCTGGCAAGTCTTGCAGCGACCTTTGTGCAGAATGGGCGATTGGCTTGGACTTCGACTGTGGCCGACGTGATCGGACCTCTTATGCCCAACCTTGAACCAACGCTCGGCCGTGCCACGCTCTCGCAACTCCTGTCACACCGCAGTGGCCTACCCGGCTACGACACGGGCCGACAACTGGACAGCGTAGACGTCGATGGCGCAACGCCGTCCGCGCAGCGCCTGTCCTTCGCGCGTCATGTGCTGAGCCACTCGCCCGCGTACTCGCCTGATACGAAATTTCTTTATTCGAACGCGGGCTACGTGGTCGCTGGCGTGATGCTGGAGCATATCGGCGGTGCACCGTTCGAACAATTGATGCAGGAACGACTTTTCCGTCCCCTTGGCATGACAGCCACCTTTGGATCGCCGGTGCCGCCGCCCGCCGGACAATTGTGGGGTCATTTCACGCGTGACGGCGTGCAGCAGACTTACAAGGATGTGGCGCCGGCGATTCCCGCGTTCCTCCAGCCCGCTGGCGACGTGTCCGTGACGATGGCAGACTACGGCCGCTACCTTCGCGAACAACTGTGCGGACTGGAGGGGAGGCCGACACGATTGTGGACGGCGGCGACCGTGCAAACAATGCACGCACCTCACGGCGGCGATAGCGCGGGGATGGGGTGGGGTCGCTACGAACTGAGCGGTAGACCGGCAAGCGTGCACGTGGGCGGCACCGGAATTTTCTCGGGCTTCGTGGCTGTGATCCCGAGACGCGATCTGGCCGTAGCGACCATGATCAACACCGGATCGGAAAAAGGAAGAGCAGCGGCGCTGGAGTTGTTGCGGGTGCTTGCCGCTCGCACTTCGGTCGATTCATTGCAGGAGTAAACGTCGGTCGCGTGAGCCGTCCTTCCTTGTGCCCAAACTAGCGTCTGAGCGATTCCGCGACTGCTACTGGTTGAAAGAGGAACTCGTCGCTTTCTGCCGCGAGCGTGGTCTGCCGACCGGCGGCGCCAAGAGCGAACTGGTCGGGCGCATTTCGGCGTGAGAGATCCGTCCTTCGCCAAGTGCAGCAGCCAACCGATCAGTGGTTTTGTCGCGGAAATTCCGGGACCGCCCCAGCTCTAGGTGGGCACCATGCGACGGAAGCGCGCTGTGATCTGCTCTTCCTCGGCTATTCGCTCCGCCGCCGTCACCGCGACTGCGTCGACATCGCGCGTCAGCCGAATGACCTTCCCATCGCGCCGGTGAACGTCAATGGCGTAGCGCCCGTCACCAACAGTTACGATTTCGCCCTTCGGCGTCACGGTCCAGTACGCCGTTGGATAGAACGGGACGAGCATTCCAAACGACCGGGTGTCGGAGCAGACCTTGAGGCCAGGCGCTTCTCGGACGACGAGCGGAATTTCGGTACTGTCTCCGGCGATGCCCCGTTCGTCGAGTCGGACCAAGGTCGGGACGCCATCCATCTCACCCGGCTCCCGGATGTGGTCGAAGAGAAAAATCCCGTTGCTGTGCGTGTAGACCGGCCGCCAGTCCGCGATGTCAGTGGCGTAGACCCACATGTCGAGCAACTTGCCTTCCGGGGAGTAGGCATTGAGCGAGAGTTTCCGAAGTCGTGAACCAGGAGACGGTCGTCCGACAGCAAGGCCATCCCAGTCACATTCTGATCTTTCCCCGGTCTCGCGCCAGCGCGAAAGATCGTACCGAGTCACTTACCGTCTGAACTAAAGCGACGAATTACCGTGGCCTCACCATCGTAGACCACGACATCTCCGTTGCGGTGAATGGCGAGTCCCCGGACCTGCCGGAACATGTGGGCGAAGGTCGGCTACTCGATTCGAAAACGCGTATATGACGATCTCTGCCGCAAACTCGAGCGGCAAATTCTCATCAAGAAGTACGCGCACCGGCGAGTAATGAGTCGCGGGCGGCGTCGAGGGCCGTCACCGCCTGTTCTTTGGACACCGCATGAAATTGCCGAAGAAATTCAACCAGCGTATCCCCACCTTCGAGATAGTCGAAGAGCGACTGTACGGGGACGCGGGTACCGACAAACACTGGCGTGCCGCCAAGGGTGTCGGGATCGATGTGAATCGCGCAAGAAAGATCCATGGCCGTGCCCTCCAGGATTAAGACCCTTAAAATATGAACCAAAGGTTAATGAGGGGCCTAACGAGGTTGTAGGATAAGTCCCGACGGTGCCAATGTGGAAACGGAACTCGATACGCGATGACGGGTGTTGGATGCAGTGAATGTGTCGCCGTTTCGTCTCGCTGTCGAGAGTCCGCCATGGCCCGCTACAAAGTG
>JBBQUH010000108.1:0-7285 GCA_038212625.1 Gemmatimonadales bacterium
TAGAACGCTATGACGACCAACCGAAGAAATCATTACCGCCTGCTGCACGTGCAGCCGGACGCGCCACCCGAGGTGATCAAGGCCGCCTATCGGGCGCTGATCGCCACGCGTCACCCTGATGTTGGTGGAAACGAGTACGAAGCGGTGCTGCTCAACGACGCTTATGGCGTGCTGTCAGATCCGGCCAAGCGCGCTGCGTATGATGCCCAGCGCGCCGTACGCGCCACCTCGCGGCAACGCGCGACGTACACGTCGCCTGGTGAGCGCACCACACCGCCTGCCCACGGGTGCCGCATGTGTCACCTGGTCTTGCCCGTGCACGTGGGCCGGGACACGCGATGTGCGCGCTGTCGTGCGCCGCTCGCGCCGGTGCGCGTGAGCGGTCCACGCGGAAAGCCAATGGATCGCCGCGGTATTCCGCGCGTGAGTAAGTCCGATTGGGCCATCATGTATGTGGACTGGAAGACCGATGCGATCGATGTGCGGATGCGTGATCTTTCACTGGACGGCATCAGTGTATACAGCGGCCTCGAATTGCCATCGCATTGCGTCGTACGTATCGTCGGATCGTCGTTCGATGTCGTGGCGACAATTGTCGGCTGCCGACGGCTCGACGCCGTCTTCACCGTACATGCCTCGCTCGCGACAGCGCTCTTTGCCGAGTCGACCGGCGGCTTCGTGTCAGCGATGGCCTGACGCGAGGCCCCGGCTACGCGGCGGCGTTGAGGATGCTGCCTTGGACGAATGACAGGCCGGAGGCGAGGACGCAGGCGGCGAGCGTCCATCGCGGGTCGTGGCGAGGGTTGGTCTAGTGGCGGGTCTTGTCACGCGGTCCTGGCGGCAGGTGGTAAGGGTGTATCTACAGGACACCTCGAAAAATATCAGTGAGTCTTTCTCGGCTTCGACGTGTCGGCAGTCGTCACAATTCGGGCAAATCGATGGTCACAAGGCGCAACATTGCGAAAACGCGCCGTGCAAAGGAATCGTCGCCGGAACTTTTCGTCCGAGCGGGTCATCGTGCGCGAGCGGAGTTCAGGCCGCCGCGCGCCCGGCGGCCCTCGCGGGGTCGGCGATTGCGCCGTACGTGTGCCGGATACGCGACCGAGCCAATTGACATTCCTATATGGAGCCGCAGTGGGCCAGCGCGTTCATACAGCGTCGGCACTCGTGGTACAACCAGTCGTAGCTGTACTACGCCCACACCACGTCGCTGGCCGTGGCAAGCAACAGTGTGACACTTGATCCTTGACTCATGGATACCTGGGGTCGGCCAGCGCCTCGCACCGCCTTCGGCGAGCTCGAGCATGACTTGCGCATGCACCGATGGTTTCAGGCAGGGGAGCGGGAACTGCTCGACGATGCAGGCGCGCTTCGCATCTACGACGATCCGCTCAACGATGACCAGGGATCTACCATGCATCTGCTCGGCACCTGTCGCACGGAAAAAGATCCTGCCACCTCAATGACCGATCGCTACCATTGCGCGCACGGCTGGCCGAATCTGTTCATTGTGGAGGGGAGCTCGTTTGTGACCAGCGGACGGGGCCAATCAACGCTCACGATTCAAGCCGCGGCGTTTCATGCGGCAGATCACCTTTCACAGTTTGCGGAACGCAATCAGATCTGATTTGGACGCTTGCGGGTAGAACACCGCGGGCAGCATCGCGGTACCGCTGCCACCCTCGCTGCGCCACCACTGCAAAGTGTCAGCGTCAATCCGCGTTCACCTGGACCAGCCCACACGGTTGGTCCATTCACTCCGCTTACCAATGGGTGCAACTCGAATCGCAGCAATTGTGCTGGTCGTGGCCGGTATGCTCGCGCTGGCGTACGGTGGTTTCACGTACACGAAGAGCACGAGCAAGGCGGACCTCGGTCCGATCTCGATTGAAGTACAAGACAAAGAGCGCGTCAATATCCCCATGTGGGCTGGCATTGCCGCCATTGTAGTTGGTGGCACTCTACTTGTTGTACCCGGGAGAAGATCATGAACCGTACAGTCGTTCGTCCAATCATTGCATTCACGCTAGCCTTGAGCACCGCAGCCTGTGCATCCAAGAAGCAGGCCGGTGCGGCCATTGGCGCCGGCGTTGGCGCCGCCGTTGGTGGTGTTGTTGGCAATCAAACCGGATCCACGGCACGCGGCGCAATCATCGGTGCCGTGGTTGGCGGTACCGCAGGTGCGGTGATCGGCCATCAAATGGATCAGCAGGCCAAAGAGCTCGAACAGGCCATTCCGGGCGCCGTGGTAGAGCGCGTTGGCGAGGGTATTCAGGTCACATTCGACAGCGGTTTGCTCTATGACTTTGACTCGGATCAAATCCGTTCGGCCGCAGCGGCGAATCTGCGCAGTCTGGCGGCGAATCTGGGCAAGTACCCGGACACCGACGTGCTCATCGTGGGGCACACCGATTCCATGGGCGCGGAGGAGTACAACCGGCGTCTGTCGCAACAGCGCGCGGACGCTGCCCAGCGTTTCCTGACATCAGAGGGCGTGGTCAGCAATCGGCTGCGTACGTCCGGTCGTGGTGAAATCGAACCAATCGCGACGAATGAAACGGAAGCAGGTCGTCAGGCGAACCGTCGCATTGAGCTGGCGATTGTAGCGTCGGCGTCCGCTCGGCGACCGTAGCCGTGCAAAAGGAAAACGTTCGGACTCGATGCGATTACGAAACCACGCGGTGCTATGGCTGGCACGCCAACCGCGGAATACGCGTGTTTGGAGGTGGGCCACCAGCAACATTGTGCTGCCCAACCCTGAACCGACGCGGTGTCAATCTCGGTCAGCCCGCTGTAGCGCTGACCGGTCATGGTCTTGGCTCGCGTGGTCCACTGCCGGTCGTCAGGCGGGGACTCGAATGCAGGGCAAGCCTCCAACGCCAGATCCGTCAACGGTATTGAGAATCGACAGACAGCGGACACCGCTCGTGGGAGACGTGTAGGTACACCCATTCTTCCGTTCCGCTCTCGACTGGTGTCGAAATGGTACGGGCGACAGAAGGTTTGCTCGTTCCAGACCCCCGAACGTCGGGTCACAAGCGCCCCTCGCGCACGGTGCTGGTGATACTTCACCGCGCGGGTCTCACGCATACCCGGCGTGCAGGCGCTCGCGGGATCGATATGAGCGAGTGAGATGAACAGGAGCACTGTAAAGACGAGCCGGTAGTCATAAGCGCAACCGGAAGTGTGTCGGGCGCAACCCGACGGGTATCTCCTGTTCGGTTCTCGCCCAAATTGCCTCAGGTTCCATTATGGCCTTGCCGGCATTATGACTTGACCCGAGGACGCTGCGGGGTACTCTCACCAACCGGCAATACCAGAGGCTAGGGCAATGGATTTTGATCAAGGCGACGACAGAATCCCTCGACGCCGCGACCGACGAGGCGCTGGATCTGTTGACGTTCGGCGTGATTGGCATGGATCCCGACGGTCAGGTCCAGCGCTACAACAGCTGAGAGTCGAAGGCGGCGGGGCTTTCCCTCGCGAAGGTGCTCAGCCACCACCTCTTCACCGTGGTAGCCCCGTGTATGAACAATTTCATGGTGGCACAGCGATTCGAAGACGCGCTCAAGGATGGCAGTAGCCTCGACGCGACGATCGACTACGTGCTCACACTCCGCATGCGTCCGATAATGGTCAAGCTGCGCTTGTTGGCAAGCCCGCATGGCGCGAGACGATACGTGCTTGTGCTGCGGCCTGCGTAAGTGGAGGATTTCGCGAACTCGCTGGAGGCAGAATACGAGGCGCTGGCACAATTCCTGTACGTTGTGCCCGTTGGGTTGGCGCAGCTCGCGCTCGATGGAACCATCGCGATGATCAACTCGAGTGCCGCGCAACTCCTCATGCCACTCTCGCGCGACAGATCCCTCGACAATCTGTTCACGGTGCTTGAGGACGTCGAACCTGAGTTGCGGTATTTGACGGACAGCTTTGCAAAGCCTCACGGCACCGTGTGTGACGCACGGCGCGTACAACTCTCGGCCGGCGTCCGCGGCGTGTCCGATCCGCGGATCCTTTCGTTGACCTTGCTCAAGCTCGACGAGAACCGCTTAATGGCCGTGCTGGCCGATGTCTCGCAACAGGTGAAGCGCGATCGGTTACTCCGGCAGAACGAGGCCTGGTTCAATGCCATCCTCACTGGCATCACGGACTATGCGATGGTGAGCCTGGACGCAAGCGGGTGTATCGTCGCGTGGAACACGAGCATCGGGCGGGTGACAGGTTTCTCGAAGGAGGCGGCGGTCGGACGGCCGTATTCGATTTTCTATCCGAAAGACGCCACCACGCATGACCGGGTGCTCGATCGCTTACACGAGGCCGAAGCGAACGGATGGAGCTTGGACGACGGTTGGCGTATTCGAGCAGACGGAACGCGTTTCTGGGGCAGCGCTGTCATCGTTCCGCTGGTTGAGCCGAAGGAACCGAACGACGCCGTCGAGTACGCAGACGAGGCGCGGTTCTGCCTGGTACTGCGCGACATCACAGAGCAGCGCGCTGCCAGCGAAATGCATCGGCTGCAAACGTCCTGTGACCACCTGACCGGTGTCGCCAATCGCCGCACGTTCTCTGAAGCGGCGGAACTCGAACTCGAACGCTATCGACGTTCGCCAAGAGCGCTGTCGCTGATCGTGTTCGATGCGGACAATTTCAAGAGGGTCAACGACGAATACGGACATCCCGGAGGTGACGCGGTGCTGCGGGAATTCGGCGCGTTGTTCACGGCCACGTTCCGGCAAGTGGACGTCGTAGCGCGACTGGGCGGAGAGGAGTTCGCCGTTCTGATGCCGTCAACCGATCTTCGCGGAGCGAACACCGTCGGTGAGCGTTTTCGCCTAGCCGTTGAAACTTCCGCAGTGGACGCCGACGGCGTTCGAATCCACTATACCGTAAGCGGGGGCGTGGCCACGATGGACGTCGATGTGACGGGACTGGACGAGTTGATGAAACGCGCCGATGCCGCACTGTACGCAGCGAAGGCGGCCGGTCGCAATCGTATCGAGGTCTGGCCAGCGAACGAGCCCGTGCGCATCGTCCCGAGCGGCGGTTAGCGCATCATGCCACCCGTTGTCGTGGATGCGGATGAGGCAATCCTGCAGTTCCTCTACCGTGCGCCAATCGGTCTGGTGGAGTCGACGCTGGACGGCGAAATCGAGATCGTCAATCCGATGTCGGTGCGCCTGCTCATGCCGCTGTCAGCAGACGGCAATCTCGACAATATCTTTCGCATTCTCGAGCACGTGGCGCCACAACTCCGTTCACTCGTGGCTGATGTTGCGGATACGAATGGCTCGGTCTGTGACGGCCTCCGGATACCACTACCTGCAGGGGCCGGTGGCAATCCGGCGCCACAGGTGCTGTCCCTCAGTCTGCTCAAGCTCAATGAGACGCGACTGATGACGATGGTGACCGATGCCACACTCGAAGTGCAGCGGGAGCAGACTGGACTCGATCGCCAACTGAGCGACGCAGTACGGACGGATGCATTGACGCGCATGCCGAATCGCGCCGCGCTGCTTGAACGGATTCAATCGGTGCTGGATCACAAAGAGTCCGCGCGCAGCGGTGAATTCGCGGTGCTCTTCATCAACTGCGATCGCTTTCGTCAGGTCAACGATACGCACGGTAACACGACCGGCGATGAGGTCCTGACCATGATGGCGGAGCGGTTACGTTCGACCCTGCGTATGCGCGATCGAAGCGGGCGCCCGGCCGACGCGGAATCTATGGCGGCCCGCGTCGGTGGCGACGAGTTCGTAGTCATCCTCAGCAATCTCGTCCTCGCTGACGATGTCTATGCCGTGGCGCAGCGACTGCTCGATGTACTCTCAACTCCGTACGGCGTCGGCGCACTCCAACCGACGTTCAGTTTCAGCATGGGGATCTTGCTGGCCGCGCAAAGCTCCGGTGATGCCGAAAGTGCATTGCAGAAAGCATGCATCGCGATGACCGAGGCAAAGCGCTCCGGCGGTGCGGGATATGCCGTGTTTGAACATGCCATGCAGGAGCGCGCCGCAGTGCGCGGCGGGATCGAGAGTGGGTTACGTCGCGCCGTGAGCGGGCGTGAGCTGTTCCTTGTTTATCAACCGGTTGTTGGGCTGCATGCTTCTGGCGCGATCGACTACTTCGCAGGCGTAGAGGCCTTGGTACGCTGGAATCATCCCATAGAAGGCACGGTCTCGCCGGCCAATTTCATTTCGGTGGCCGAGGATTGTGGCATGATCGGCGCCATTGGCGATTTTGTGCTCTCGACGGCCTGCGACGACTTCGTTTGGTGGCAGCAGGAGCTCGGCCCGCGTGCGCCGCGCTCTGTCGCTGTCAACCTGTCGCGCGCTCAACTTCGGCAGCCCGACTACGTCGCGTCGGTGGATCGTGTCTTGCGGATTTCGGGCATCGCGCCCCAGTGCCTCCATCTGGAGATCACCGAGAGCCTCGCGGCGCAGGACGAATCGGTGCAGCAGCAACTGCGCGGGCTCAAGTCGCTCGGCGTGCAGCTCGCGCTCGACGATTTCGGCACGGGATACTCGTCGCTGGGCAGTCTGCATCAGCTGCCGGTTGACACGGTGAAGATCGACCGGTCGTTCGTGAGCCAATCGGACACCAGCCATCATCATCGCGTGCTGATCGAGGCGACGGTCAAGGTTGCCCACAGTTTGGGGATGCGGACGGTGGCGGAAGGGGTCGAAACCGACGCGCAGGCCGAGGTGATTCGAACGTTAGGGTGCGACAAAGGGCAAGGCTACCTGTACAGTAGACCGCTCATTGGATGGGATCTGATCCGGTGGCTCAGAGAGGCAAAGCCGTTGGCGGCGTGAGCGCTCACCGTTTCGCGAACGTGTCCCGCACGCACGGGTATCATGAATACCTGCGACTGGATCAATGATGGCGTACCCACGTTGCCTGCACGACCGTGGCGTTCCGCTGCAGCCCTCGCAGCTTCGCGCGTTTCAAGGGGCCGGCTGCGGTCGCGCCCTTCAAGGGCGTGTCGGCCGAGACTCACCTACGCGAAGTCCCAATTCCAAGTGGCTGCGCGCCTGGTGCCGGTCCCGGCGCCGCCTGCTCGGCGAGATCGCCCGCGCCGACGTCGCTCCCCGGCGCAGGCATCAATCGCCCGCTGATACCGAGGACGGTATTGGTCTTCCGGATCGACGCCGCCCCGTCCGCCCAGCGCACGACCGCGTAGAGATTGGCGTGGGGTCGACCGGGATCGGACATCAGCTCCTTCTTCGGAATGCTTGGGGTAATGCAGGAGGGCTGCGTCATGTACCGGTAATCGCCCTTTACCTCT
>JBBQUH010000109.1:0-7229 GCA_038212625.1 Gemmatimonadales bacterium
CGTCGCAAGCGGGCGTGCAATCCACTCCGTCTTTTCTGATCGGCGACTTCCTGGTGCAAGGCGCGCTGCCACTGCCTGACTTCCGGCGGGCGCTCGATACGGCGCTGCTCGTGGCGGCGAAGAAGAGGACCCCCTGAATGCACTGATCCGCTCCCTCTATGGAGCGGGTGTGCTGGTGGCCCGTGTGGCCGCCGCGGTGGCGCCGGACCACCCCTCCAAGGTATGGCGGTCCCTGAGGGCTCGCCGTGGCGTGGTGAGCCGTTTCCAGGCCAGGGCGAAGGCCGTGCGCGATCTGTCGCGTCCGCTGGTGTGGTTTCACGCCCCCTCCGTGGGCGAAGGACTGCAGGCCCGCCCGGTGGCACGCGCGTTGCGCGCAGCGCAGCCGACGGTGCAGCAGGCGTACACGTTTTTCTCCCCCAGCGCGGAGCGGTTCGCCGCCAGTGTGGGGGCGGAGATTACGGAGTATCTGCCCTTTGACGGCGTGCAGGAGGCTGACGCGCTACTCGATGCGCTGCGCCCGGCCGTGCTGGTGTTCGTGAAACTCGATGTGTGGCCCGTGCTCGTGGAGCGTGCGGCCGCGCGCGGTGTGCCGGTGGCGCTGCTGAGCGCCACCCTGGCGCCTGACTCGGGGCGTCGCGGTAGGCTGTCGCGCCTGCTGCTGCATGATGCCTACGCGGCACTCTCGGCGGTGGGGGCAATCGACGAGGCCAACGCGGAGCGGCTAATCGATCTTGGCGCGCCGCGCGCGATCACGCAGGTGACGGGCGACACGCGCTTTGATCAAGTCCGGGCGCGGGCCAACGACGTGGACGCTCTATCGCCGTTACTGCGCGCGCTCGCGAGCACGCGGCCCACGCTGGTGGCCGGCTCTACGTGGCCGGCCGACGAGGCGGTGCTGTTCGAGGCCTGGCGCAACGTCAAGATCGCCATCCCCGACGCCCGCCTGATCATCGCACCGCACGAACCCACGTCGGAGCATCTGGAGCCGATCCGTCGCTGGGTGGTGCGCGCTGGCCTGGCCCACGGCACACTCTCCGACGTGGAACACATCGCCAACGCCGGCCAGCGTGATGTGATCATCGTAGACCGGGTGGGCGTACTCGGCGATGTGTATGCACTCGCCACGGCCGCCTTTGTGGGTGGCGGCTTTCACGCAGCCGGCCTGCACTCGGTGATTGAGCCGGCAGCGTTTGGCGCACCGGTGGTGTTTGGTCCGCAGTGGCGCATGAGCCGCGAAGCCGCGCTGCTGCAAGAGTGTGGCGGCGGCGTCAGCGTGCCGTCAGCGGAGGCCCTCGCCATCACGCTGCGTGCCTGGCTCGGCGACCGTGACGCCCGTGACACGGCCGGCCACGCGGCACGCGCACTCGTTCAGCAGGAACTCGGTGCGACCCAACGCTCGCTGGCACTGGTGGAGCAGCTGCTCGGTCGCTGATCAGGTCGGCGCGAAACCTAGTGTCTGGTTGGGCTTGGCGATGTTCCTTTGCCACTTGTGCGTGCTGGCGTGGTGTGTTGGTTGCCGGTTTCTCTTTGAACTGATCACGCAGAGGGGCAGAGAAAAAGAGGAAAAGAGAAAAACAGAAAAAAGAAAAACTGTACCCTCCTTCCCTCTTTTTCTCTTTCCCTCTGTGTGATCAGTTCAGCACACCCGTGTGATCAGTTCAGCACACCTCTGTGTGATCAGCTCAGCACACCCGTGTGATCAGTTCAGCACACCAAAATACCGCACAAAAACAGCCTACAGCCGAAACGTTCAGTCGCGGTCCATGCGCGAGCGCGTGTACAACACGATGGCCCCCCAAGGAGCGCGGTCACCGAATTGTACCGATGCTTCAGTTTTGCCCAACACGGCGAAAAAGTAGATATCGCGCGGATTGATATTCGGGTAACTGCCAGAGAGCGGCACGCCATCGATCACAATGGTGAGACACTCGTTGTAACGCGTGGTGCGAATGCAGTCGTCGCGTCGCGAGGGGATGACCAGCCCCGGGTAGCCCGTTGAGCGCAGCAGATCCTCAAACGAGTTGGCGCGCTCACGCAGCCTCGCCACTTCGGCCGGGGGGAACACTCGCCACCCCCGACGCTCGGCCTCCTTCAACCGTGTCTCATTCAGAGACGGTGCAGCGGTCACTTTCACCGTATCCGTAACGATGCCGATCTCGGTGACCATGAAGTCGACATCCAACGTATCGCGCGTATCGACCATCATTTCCTCCGAGGTGGTCGCTTGCATTCCCAGACGCACCACGGCAATGACAAAAACGTTGCCCCTCGAATCGATTTGGAGCGAAAAGCGGCCGTTTTCATCGGTGGACGTACTACCAATCGATGTGCCGTCCAAACGCATCGCGACAATACGCGCGCGATCGAGCGGACGCTGGGACCCTACCACGCGCGCCGTGCCTCGGAACAGTTGCGCATCGAGCAAAGCTGGCCACGCCATGCCCAGACACACAACGGCCGCGAGCGTGAACTGCTTCACGATCGCGGCCGTTGTGGTCATACGAGTCTCCTGAACGAGGAATGGCGCCCGGTTCGTCGTTACGGGTTGGGCGTGGTGCGCGGGGGCTGCCTGTCCACAAAATACCCCACAGCCGGCGTGGTGAACCGCGGGCCCGCCTTGTCGGCCGGCGTGGCCGGGAAGGCGATGGCGGTAAGCACCGAGCCGGCGATGGTTGCGCCGCCGAGCGGATCAAGGGAGACTGTTCCGGCCGTTCCAGATGGCGCCGCAGCGCTGATCAGGGCGGTCGTCGAACCAGTCGCAGTCACTTGGGCGGCGAACGCTCCCGGAGCGACCGTGCTGTACGCAGAGACAGCTTGGAAGGGCACGTTTCGGAAGAGCGGTGTGCCGCTGATCGCGGAGGTAGCGGTCGGCGTGGCATAGATGTCGACTGCGCCAATGCCGAGTCCGGCGTGAACGGCGCGCACCGCGATGCTCGTGCCCGGCGTGGGCAGTTCATCGGTGATCGACACAATACGCTGCCTCGGCGATGAGCCCGGACGGGCAAAACCCAGGTGCAGCAACGTGTAATACTTGCCGGCTTCGAAGGTGATGGTGGTATCAACCAGGATATTCGTGTTGCCGGCCGCCGACACGTCGGGACTGAACGTGAACACGCGGAACTTGCGCGCCCCCGCTTCGGTGGGCTGGTAGTTGCCCTGCCCAAGACCGCGGAAGGGAACGTTGACGAACGTCATCGGTGAGTTCTGCACCTGGTCGATGAAGCGGACCGTGGTGTTGAGCGTATCGGGGACGGCGTTGATGTAGCGAACGAACGCAAACGGCGGATTATTCGCCAGCGTGGGCCCATCGTTGGGCTCACTGCAGCCGGCCATCGCCGAAACTGCTGCGCCAAGTAGTGCAAATCGGGAGAGCCGCATGAGGCAAGGACTCCGAGAGGAAGCGAAAATAGGAACGAAGAGCGAGACGATCGCGCCGGAGCGCGGCCACCTCAGGATGGTTGCGGTTGTTCACCGGGAAGATCGGATGCCGGATCTCCGAAGAGATTGAGCGTGTTGCCGAGCGACATGATAATCGCAAGAGCGATCGTACCAACGAGAAGAAACGTTTTCAGCTTCGAGACTTTACGGGCACGATAGCCGAGAATCGCTTCTTCGGGAATCGACACCCGTTCACCGGTCCACGTGGCCGTGTTGCCACGCAGATCGGTGACGCGAAATACATCGAGTACGAGGGTGCCGTCCTGCCGGCTGACGACTTTACCATCGATGCGATCAGCACTGGCCCCGACCCGATCACCAAGCAGCACCCGTCCGCGATCGTTGATCACGACGCCGACCTGCTGGGCGGGAAGGGGTGCGGTGGACTGCACCGGGAGATAAGAAAAACACCCGATTTGCAGCGCCAGCGCCAGCGCGCACAGACTGCTCACGGATCGCTGCGCAAACGTTTCCCATCGCGAGCGCACGGGGGCAGTCGGTGACGCAGACATCAGAATCCGTACGTGCCGCGCGGGGCACGGTTAGCGCCGTTGTAGAACGATTTTTGACGCGCCTGCATTTCCTGGTACGGCACTGGCCATTCCAGCGGCGTTCCCTCGACCAGGTCACCCCAGCCGCGGTTGTCCGCCATCCAGATGAAGTACCCGGTGTAGGCCGTCTCCATGCGCTTCTCGTATTTCATCGCTTCGAGGAGGCTACCACACGCTGTGGTGGTGAAGTTCGGCCCTACCGGCACGCGCGGCACACACGTAGCGAGATCGGTGGAGTATGGCACCGACGCGCTGGCCACGTTGCCGACCGGGTCGAGGCCGTTGCGTACACGCGTGATGTTCACGAGCGTAATCGCGGCGGGAAGGTTACCGGTACGGATGTTGCCCTCGGCGGCCAGCATGTCCATTTCTGTTTTGGACATGTCCACGTAGGGGCCGGTGACGGCGCTGAGCCACTGCGCGCCGTAGCGGCGGTGGTCGTACTGTGAGTCACCCGGTCCAACGAGTGGCACATCCTCGCCCGTGGGGCGATTGCGGAAGTACACGCCTGGGGCGAGCGCGACGGTTGCCCCCTGCGCTTGCTGCGCGGCGCGTGTCGAGCCACTGGGCCAGCGCCGGTCGGGGGTGGTCAGCGTGAACGCGCCCCGCGTGTTGACCGGGACAGCGAGCCACCGATCATACGCACCGGACACGTCGGCCATGCCGTAGTAGAAGTACGGAATAGCGTGCCAGCCGCCGGCCACGTACATCTGGTTGAAGTCGTACGCCGCACTCCAGCCCGTCGTACCACCCAACGTAATGGTGTAATCAGCGCGGATACCATTGGTCGCATCGGCAATGACGGCCGCCCAATCGACCGCCGCTCGGCCTGCTGCCGTGCGCGCAAGACCGGCGCGAATACGCGCCTTGTACGAGCGCGCGAGACGAACGAAGTCATCACGCGTGACGGCATTACCGCTCAGCCACGTGGTAGGAAGCGGAAACCCGTTGGCACCGCTGGTGGCGGCGGGCGAGCTGGCAATGGCAATCGCCGAGTCGAGCATCTGCAGTGCGGCCGTACCAACCTGCGCGGCACTGGACAGTCCCGGCACCTCGTCGCTCGGTGTGGCCGGCGTGACGATAGCGGCTGAATCGTAAGCGAGCGCCAAGTTGCCGAGCGCCTGCCCGAGGATATAGAAGCCGAACGCTTTGGCACGGGCATCCTGCGCCGGACTGCCGATGGTCTGACTGTTGGTGGCCAGACGGTTCACCGCAGCCACGGCATTCGATGCCGTTCTGGTGACGCGCGAAAAATTGTTGAAGTTCGCGAGATTACCCACCTGGTTGTCGTTACCCAACTCGTTCGAGATGACCGAGCGGGGAATCTGCGAACGCGCTGCCATGCCGAAGTTGGCCACCGACGCGATGTTTTCGCCCGATAGGATACGCGCCTGCGTGTTCACCGATTCGGTGGCCCGCTGCGTGTTGTTCAGCTGCACGCCGAGACCGGCGACGACGCCTTCCACACCGGCTGGTGTGGCGTAGGCGCGTGCTACGTCCGGATTGTTGATGTTGACGATGTCCAGCGAGTCACCGCTGCAGGCCATGAGCCCCAGCAGCAACCCACCGCCCGCCAGGTACTGCGAAACGTGGTTACGCATCAAATCTCCTCAAGAGGCTGTCCACGAGCGCGAGGGTAATGAATGCCTCGCGCTCCGTGGACTTCGGGGTCAGAAGCTGGTTCTGAGCGAGAACGTGAACTGGCGCAGGTTGGGGAAGGTGGCGCCGTCGATGGCGTTCAGCACGCCGGATCCGAGGGAACCACCGCCCACCCCCACCTCGGGGTCGAATCCGTTATAGCCGGTCCAGGTGTACAGATTGCGACCGATGAGGGCGAGGTCCCAGTTCCCCACGCCGGCAATCGGACCAATCCGGTAGCCGAGCGAGAGCTCACGAAGCTTGACGAAGCTCGCGTCTTCCACCGTGTTGTTGTTGGGCGCCAGCACGTCGTACAGACCACCGATACCACCCGTGGATACGGCGCGGAAGTAGTAGCCGATGGGCTTGGCGTCGGCGATCGAGCGACCCTGCTGATCCGCATCGCGGTGCATGAAGTCGCCCAGTGACCACTGACGACCACGGTTCCACACGTCCTTGCCGACCGTGGCATCGAGCAGGCCATAGGCGGTGATCCGCTTGTAGCGGAAGTTCTGCGCGTTCGACCAGCGGAACGCTGGAAGTGCTTGTCCGACCTTCAACACCGGCACGCCGCCAGCCGAGTCACGCTCGAGCATCGGGAAGCCCCAGTTGAGCGGGTCAGCGGTGGTACCGCCAGCCCACGGCGCCTGAGCCGCTGGCAGACGGGTCATCCACAAATTCTTCGTGATGCCGTCGGCAAGCGTGTTGCCCTGGCCCACGAACACGATGAAGCCATCCGCGTTGCGCTGGAAATCGAGGCCCGTACCGCAGCGACCCTGGAAGTCGGAAGGGAGCTGTCCACAGTCCTTCACGAACTTCCGACCGAAAATATCGCCGAGTCCGCCGCCCTGAACGATCTTGAACATCGTCTCGGAGCCTTGGAATCCGTCGGCGGTCTGGAAGTACTCGGGGATGTTGAGCTGCGTGATCACCGACGTGGTGCGGTCGTAGTTGAAGCGCATCGAGTAGTCGACGTTGCGCGACGCGACGATCGGGATGTTGAGCGAGACTTCTACGGTGTTATTGGTGAGCTGACCGGCGTTGGTCCACTGGCTCGCAAAACCGGCTGCGGCCGGTGGGGGCGGCTGCAGCAGCTGGTCGTCGATGATGTTCCGCGACCGCGTGAGCGTCACGCCGTACTTGCTGAACAGCTCCATGTCCACGCCGTATTCGGTTTCGGTGGACACTTCGGGGCGGAGGTTCCGGTTGCCGAGCTGATTCGGATTGAGCGCGCCACCGGCACCGATGGTGAACGTCTCGTATTGCGCCGAGAAGTTGGGGCGGTTACCGGCCTGACCGACCGAGTAGCGGAATTTGAGGTCGGAGATCTGGTTCACGTTGAACCAGGGCTCATCGGAGAGACGATACGCGAACGATGCGCGGCCGTAGGTCTGCCAGCGATTCGAGGCCCCGAACAATGAGGCGGCGTCGCGACGCACCAGGGCGCCGACGATATAGCGGCCCTTGTAGTCGAGGTCGAGGTTCGTGAAGAAACCCAACTGACGCACGGTTTCCGTTGCACCCGACGTGAACTGGTTCACGATCGCCGCGTCCGGATCGCGCAGACCCGGCACCGCGAGGTTGTCACCACCCGTGCTCTGA
>JBBQUH010000110.1:0-6986 GCA_038212625.1 Gemmatimonadales bacterium
CCCGAGCTGTGAGGATACCGCGGTGAGCACGTCTTTCACTGTTGGAACGAGGCCACCGTCAGCGCCGATGCCATTGCCACGTCGCGGCACCAGAAGGGAGATCGCGAGCAGACTGCCAGCCCACGTGCGGAAATCCTTGGCAGTGAACGCGCTACCGGCAATCTCCCGGAGGTATTCGTTCACTTCAGTCGAGTCGATCGATCGCGTACCACCATCGTCGTTGCGGTATTGAAACAGCGCTTGCCCCGGCAACTCGCGGCAGCGCCGGATCAGACCGACGAGACGCCGATCGGTCACGCGTACTGAATGGACCTTACCCATCTTACCGACGAAATCAAATCGTAATGAATTGCCGCGGATACGTACGTGCTCGTTGCGCAGCGTCGTCAAGCCAAATGACCCGTTGGTTTTTGCATACTCATCGTTTCCGATGCGAATGTACGTGGTTTCGAGCAAGCGGACGACAATCGCAAGTACTTTCGTATGGGAGTGATCCGCAAGTGCCAGGTCGGCATTCACACGCGCACGAACTGACGGAATCGCGGCGCCGAAATCGAGCATACGGCCGAACTTGTGCTCGCTTTGTAACGCCTGCCAGCTCGCATGGTAGCGATACTGCTTACGACCGCGGAGGTCTCGGCCTGTCGCTTGAATGTGTCCGTTGGCGCATGGCGAGATCCAAACCGACGTCCATGCTGGCGGAACACCGATGGCGCGAATGCGAGCCGTCTCCGTCGCGTCGGTAATGCGACAACCTCGCGCATCGCGATAGGAATAGCCCGATGAGCGCTTATGTCGGGTGATCCCTGCGATCGCGTCGCTGACGTAGTGAAGCGACGCGGCATGCGCGGCATCGAGCGGGGTGAGGACCTTGTGCGTTGAGCTCAATCTATTTTGCCTCATCGAATACGGCCACGGTGTCGCAAGTGATTAAGAATGGCTCGTGCACATTTGGAGAACCGTTTCGCGCTCCGTCGGCCACCACTGCTGGAGTCGTTCATGTCCGCCGTCGAACTGTGGAAGTATCTGACGGGCAGCGCCGCAACGAGCCATGAATATCTGGAAGTGTGTACCGGGGCGTGTGCTGCGGCAAGACGGGTGATGGCTCGGGGTGGGCCCAAAGTCGCGCGTAAGGCTGCTCAGCTTTCTCTGGAACGGTCGCTGCGCCAACAGAAAGCGTGACGCTGCGCGTGGTCATCCTCGTCGGCACTGCTGAGCACTATTGCTGCATTCCACTGCACATCCACGACGTTGCGTGCGTCATAGCCAAACCTTTGGTGTCGGCCGCGTGGTCCGTCGACATCGCCGCTGCCTCCGACCTTATGCCTCCGCTCGAGCCCCAGGACATCGCGGTCGCGCTGCAACTGCTGCGGACCGCCGTGCTGGAGTTTCTCGGCTCCATCTTCGCATACGCCTTCCCCGCCGAGGCGGGCGCCGAGTCGCGCGGCGTCCCCACGGCACACTCGGCCGGTGAACTCTCCGCAGAGTTCGGCGCGTCGGATCCGCTCGACTGGCCGACCATGAGGGGAAAGTTCGCGGCGCGAGCGTCGTGCCGCTGTATACCGCGGTGTCGGCGACGGCGGTACGCAATCCCGTGCTCTACGAACTGCTCGCACTCGTCGATGCCGTGCGCCTCGGTCGCGCGCGGGAGCACGCGCGCGAAGCAACTGCTGCGCGAACGGATCATGTCGGCGTCGTCCGCGTTCACGGCGGATCACCAGCATGGCTCGCAGCCCCAATCGAGACCGACTCGTACGGACGGCGCGCCTGCTGCGCCCAGGACCACGCGGACTCCTTGGTTCGGAACTCAACATTCGGCATTGGTGTCCTGCCTGACTCTTTTCGGCCAGGCAACGCGCAGGATCACTCGCTGGTCGGTACCCGCGAGACCAACGGAAAATTCGTCGGCGTCCTGATCGACGATGCCGCCAGATCCACGTCGAGCATCGAACAGTACAGGTGATCCGCCGTCGGCCAGTCGAGAGTTGTGATCTGCTCGATGGTCGCGGCACGGAACCATGGAAACTCGGAGAAGGCCACGTGCAGTTCTTCGCCGCCGAGGAGCAACCAGAATCCATGCCTCGAGACGTGCGTGACTTCAGCGACCGAAGTGGCGGACCCAAGCATCGCGAATCTCCTCTAGGTGACGGCGAACGATATCCTCTAGGGTCGTCGGGGATATCCATTGAAGCTAGCGTTCCGCGCTGTTTTCCAGCACCACCGTCGCATTCCGCTGCAACATCCAGAGCCTCGCCGCGCCGCTCGCGCGGAAACTTCGACGAGCAGCCGTTGGCCGACCTCGACTCGGAAGCCATCGACTTCCGAGCTGCTTCCGAGTCCTTCAAGCCCACCCGGACGCTTCGACGGCGTCGGCAGGAGCCGAATCCTCGAGCGCGGCATCTCCAAGCTCCGCAACCGAGTGATCGGCCGCGTCCTCCACGCCCTCGGCCTCATTGGACAATGGGGAAGCGGCGTCCAGCGGATGACCGCCGCGTTCCGCGAGGATGGGCAGGCCGACCCTTGGTTCGAGGAGATCGCAACGCGGTTTCGCGTGATCATCTTGACCTCACGGGCCACCCGCACCCGCCTCGCGTGGTTGGTGGGCAACGCGCTCGTTCGCGAAGTTGGAAGCGGACCGCAGGACCCGAAGCGGCGCTATTTCCTTGCCAGGCACCACCACTGACGAACTGGGACGTTCACAAATCGGATAATAGTCCGAGCGCGCCGATCGCCCACGCCGCGTGTTCACGCACCGCCGCATGCTCGTGCGACAGCATCGCCTCGAGCACCGCGACATCATTCGAAACGCCGAGATTGCCCAGCACGACACACGCGTTGCGCTGAAGCATCCACGACTTGGCGCGCTCGATCGCGCTGCCCTTGTACGCTGCGGTGTACTCCGCATGCTCCATCATGAGGACCGCGCGAGCCTGTGCGCGCGTGCCGTCATGTGAGCCGGTTTCCACGAACATCGCCCGCGGTTTAAACGCCGACCTCTCCGGCAACGCCTGCGCAAACTTCACATTCCACGGACACACGTCCTGGGAGATGAATCGGTATAACCGTTTTATGGTCGAGCTCGATACAGGGACGCGAGCTGTCGGGAAACCAGTGGATTGAAATGCGGGGTCGTAGGACACGAGTCAGGCTGAGCGGACGGCCCCACCGCAGCCCCGACGCTTATTCGAGCAGGGCCCGCGTCCGCGCCAGGACCTGCGCCACGACGGCGTCGGGCAGCACGCCCGCGTGGCGTGCATGGCGCGCGCGCCAGTCCAGACACTTCACCTGATCGGCGAACGCCACGCCTTGCACCGGGCAGTCGGCGGGGAGCGCAACCTCGAAGGGATACCCTTTCGCCTTCGTGGTCACCGGCACGCAGAGCGCTCGACCGGTCGGGGCGTTGTAGCTCGCCGGCGAGAGCACGACCGCCGGCCGGCAGCCGGCCTGCTCACGCCCAGCCTGCGGATCGAACTCCAGCCAGACGACATCACCGCGGTCCGGTACCCACGCCTCAGGGTCTCCCCCCGCCGGTGGAGCCGGTGGTTCCGGTTGCGGCACTGACGGAGTCACCACTGCTCAGCGCCGCGCGGCACGGCTGCGTCATCGAGGTCGGGGAGGTTTGCGGCTGTGATGCCGGCCACCAGCTCGGCTAGCGAGAGCACGGAAACGATCACCAGCTGGCCCTCCCGGACCGTCACATCCACTTCGGCACCATCGTGCAGGCGAGCATCCTCCGCCAGCGCAGTCGGGATCCGCAGCCCGAGACTGTTGCCCCACTTCCGAATCGTGGTCCGCATCTCTGCTCCTATGACGTGTACACATAGTGTAGCCGAGTCCAAGCGCTCCCGCCAGTCGGGTGATGCCGGCCGTTCTCGGCTCACGCGCGGCGAAGCGCACGGTCCTCGTCCCAACTGACAAATCGCGAAAAATCCGCAGGCATCCTGCCACAAGGATGTCCCCCGGACTTCCGGTGTCCTTTTTGCACCCGCGCCAGTTGCTACTTCCGCTTCAGCGCAGCGATCTCCGCCGGCACGTCGAACAGCTTCGCATCCTGCGACCCGATCTCCACCGACACGATCGCCATCACCTGCTGCATACCCATTGCCGATTGCGTTATGCGATGTGACATCATGAGTCCACCGACCATCCGGTAGTCGGCGTAACGCGTCACCGCCTCGATTTCACCGATCTGTGGCTGCTGCTTCTGGCGTGCCTCGGTCATCAGCCCCATTGCAATAGAGAAGCACTCCGTCGTCACCCGGGACGACTTCCACGTGAGCGTCACGCACTTTGCGGCGTCGCCATCCACCGTGACGTCGCTTGCGGACTCAATGGTCGTGAACTGGTCCGGAGTGCGCAGCAGCGCCCGAAGTGAAGCAACATCGGAAATCGCTGCAGAAGGAGCGGCTTGTTCCAGAGATAGCAGTACCCGTGTGGGAGAAAACTTTTGACGACGGCAGGTGCGTGGCCGGCGTGTGGGGGCATGCTGACTTTGACGGTAGGGCGGATCTGGATGCGTTGCACCAACGGAGAATGGTCGGAGCGGGACGGGACGAGGCAGCGCCTTCTCGCCTGCCTTCTCTGCGGGTGCTGCCAGACGCAGGCGTCACTTCCGACTGCACGGTGCGATCCAAGAATGGGGCACGGCCAGCACGAGGGAGTGGATGCAATTTCTTGCCGCGCAGAAGGTTTTTCGATGGTCTGACCCGCGGGACGTGTTTCGGCATACCCGTTCCCCGATCAGGTGCGAGAAGGGCCTGCTTAGCGACCAGCTCCACACATCAGTCGGTGCCCACACCCTCGAGCGTGAGCCCGGCGGAGGCGGATTGCCACGCAGTCTGCTGCGGTATGGCGCGGTGTACATGGAGCGATGGCTTTCGCCGCGACGCCGATCGGCGCACCGTCGGAAGTCGGGGCAAATGGCCGAGTTCGGTGTGCGACTGGCACGGGCGTTCGAGACCATCGCCGTCATCGACGCGCGACGATGCGGTTCCCCTCCTCGGAGTCAGAGTCCGTGCTTCGCTTCGCATGGGTCGGTGTCCGTACCCATCGACGTCAGCATGGGCCCAGAGGCCTCGATCGACTCAGCTCGAGCGTTCGGCTCTTCCTGCAATCAGGCGGTCGAGTGTACCGGGACACTCCCGCGTGGCAACGGAGAGAACTCGTGGCGCAGCAGAGCGCGCAAGGAAGCGGCACTATGCTCGACCGAGCCGTCAACGACTCTGACCCCGTGCTCGGTGAGCAGGTCGTCGCAGCCTCATATCCTGTCACCCGATGGTTTCAACTGCAGGAACCGCCGCGTGAGTCGCCCCGTCGCGCAGTCGTGACGGGGGAGGGACTGTCGTCTGCGCGATTCGCTCCGCGACGGGGGGCCAGCGATCATGAGGTCAGAGTGCTTGCTCGGCGTAGCAAGGCCCAGAGTTCGTGATCTTGGTTCAGGGACTCTGACCCCTTGAGTCGCGACGTTGTCACCGCCAACGCCGTTTCGGATAGCACTCCAATCGTTCGAACTTGATATTCTGCACGACGAATAGTCATGTTTTATGTACAATCTGATTCCTCATCCAGCCGTACCTTTCCGCCGTACCAACATTAGAGACCTGGAGCGTCGCATGGCCACGACTGCGCCGTTTCGCCGTGCGATCACCCTCGCCACGGTCCTTCTGATCGTAGCCTGCGATCGCGGTGTGACGTCGCCTCCAGATGAGCTCGGCAGTGGGTCATCGTTGGCCGCCCAGACGGCCGAAGCTGTCGACATCTTTCTAAACAACGCGGACCTGGAAGAGTCCGTAGCGTGGTTCTTCAACGCGCCAACCGGAATGAGCGTCGATTACGCTGACGGGGCAGGCGTGAATAACAGTCGAGGCGTGAGGCTCACCGGCGACGGGACTTCAGGCGAGCCAGAGCGTGGCGGTGGGTGACCTCAGCGGACGCAAACTCACGCTCACGGCCAGGATCCGGTTGGTAAATGTTCAGGGGCAGGCGTGTCGATTGCGCTGCGTGGCGACAACCCGGCGACACCCGTCGGCAGTACAGCGGCGCTGTTTGCCACGACGCAAGACCGTATCCGCATTACCGGGAACGCCGACTGGGCCACGTATCGGGATTACGATCTGGCGTTTGGAAGAGACGGTGGTTTTCACCTTCGTAAGACGATGTCTTACTGAGTAATTGCGGCATCAGGACGCCTGGATCGCTTGATTCTTGAGCGCCGCTGCCGTCACGTTCCCATTCACAGTTCACGAACAGCGAACTCTCTAGTTCAAGGTTCGTGAACCATGAACGAAGGCCTCCATGGTCCAACTTCGGCCGCACGACGTCGCGATTGCGCTTCAGCTCGCGCTTCACCCGGGAATGGCGTACCGCGCCATCGCTGAGGCTGTAGGACTCTCCCCGAGTGAGGTGCATGGGGCGGTCAAGCGTCTGGCGTACGCACGCCTCGTCCGAGCGGATATCCGGGCTGCCCGTGTGCCGGCACTCCTGGAGTTCCTCATTAGCGGTGTGCCGTATGCGTTCCCCGCCGAACCCGGCGCTGAGTCGCGCGGTGTACCGACCGCCTTCGCGGGCCCTTCGCTCGCCGGCGACTTTCCGGAGGCGAGCCCGTTGGTATGGCCCGCGATCGATGGGGATCGACGGGGGGCCACGATTGAACCCCTGTACGCGGCCGCTCCGGCTACCGCGAAAGGCAACCCAGCCTTGTACGACCTGCTGACGCTCGTTGATGCCCTCCGGGTGGGACGCGCGCGCGAACGGCACCGCGCGCGGAAACTGCTCGAAGAACGCCTTATGGCGACCGAGCTCGTGTGACGGCATCCCGCATGAGCCCGAATCGGGATCGATTGCTGCGCACCGCACGACGGATGGCGCCGATGCTCGCCGACGTGGTATTCGTCGGCGGACAGATGGTTGAACTCTTGATCACGGAGCCAGCCGCCGTCCGTATTCGACCGACCGATGACGTCGACGTCGTGGCGCACGTGACCACA
>JBBQUH010000111.1:0-6955 GCA_038212625.1 Gemmatimonadales bacterium
CGTGAACGCGATTTCGCGCGTCGGATATGTCGGCCCGATAAACTGGTTGTCACCGTAAATCATTTCGGTGGCCACGAGGATGCCATCGCCATTGGCGTCGTTGTAGCTGACGGGGCGGCCCCACAACCCATAAAGCGGGAAGCCAGGCGTGTTAAGCTGGGTATTCCGGTTACCGCTGGGGATGTTCCCGACACCTTCACCGAGTTCAAGCAGTTCGTTGCGGTTGGTTGAACCGGTAAAGATGAAGTCCAGCGCATAGCCCTCGCTGCTGAACACCTTCTGGTTCCACTCGAGCTCAAGGCCGGAGTTCCGCACGTTGCCGATATTCTCGAGGCGCGACACCACACCGGCGAGTGACGGGGCGATGCGACGATTGATGAGCGCGTCGGTGGTGTTCTTGTCGTAGAACGAGAACGCGAAGTTGCTGTTGCCGCCGAACATCGTGAGGTCAAACCCACCTTCAAGTTCCGCCGAATACTCCGGACGGAGCGTGGTGTTTCCCAGCGCGCCGATGGTCACACCCGGCTGGTCGGCCGTACCGGAGATGGTGGTACCGAACGGTGAATAGAAACGGAGCGCGTCGGTAGCGCCCGGGATCTGACCCGACGCACCGTACGTGGCACGGAGACGGAGCGAGTTGATGGACTCGAGCGTCGGGAAGAAGCCCTGATCCGAGATCACCCACGAGGCACCGATCTTGGGATAGTTCACCGCGCGGAAATCTTTACCGAACGCACTGGCCGCGTCGCGGCGCAAGCCGGCGGTGACGAACAGCTTCTCGTTGACCGAGAACACCTGCTCGATATAGTAGCCGAGGGTACGCCGCTCATCGGTGCTCTGCGCGGCATTCCGGTTGGCAGCCGCATTAATCGTGATGCCGCCTGGCGGCAAGCTCTGGCCCGTGCCACCCGTCTGCGAGAAGTAATTCCGGATGTACTGCACGCCAACTGAGGTCTTCGAGCCCAACCACGTACTCGGCTGGAACGACGCCGTGCTGCCCACGTCGACGGTCTGCTGGTTGATCTCGGACCGCTGATTGTTGACGAAGCCGACACGATTTACGCCGAGCACACCCTGCTCGAAGCGCTGCAGCCCTTGATCGACCCGCGACGAATAGTCGATGCCGAGTGTCGCGCGAGCCGAGAGCCAGCTGGTGGGCTCGTAGCGGGCCTGGGCACTATTGATGAAGCGGTTGAGATCCTGCGTGGTGGTGGTCGACAGGATGTCGCCCATGGGGAACGCCCGATAGCCGAGCAGCGGGACGCCGCGGCTGTCCAAGAGATCTTCGCGCCACAGGCCACCGAGCGCGCCCACCATCAGGCCGTTGCCATTGTCTTCGTTCTGCGGCAGCCGCTGCCGGCTGCTAATAAAGCCCGACGACACTTGCAGCGTAGCCTTGGGCGTGATCTGTGCCGTGAGGTTGGCCCGGAGGCTGTTGCGATCCAGCGCATTGGGTCGGATCTGCGACGACGGCAGCGCGCTCACGCCACGTTCGGTGAGCAGGCGGTTGACCTCGATGTCCGGCATCTTGTAGATGCCCGTCTCCACTTCATTTTCGCCGGAGACGAAGAACTGCACCCGGTCGTTACCGCCGGACACCTGCATGCCGTACTGCGAGCGCGAGCCCACATCGATCGGGCTCAGGCTGTCGATCTTGAGCACGTTGCCTACGCGCAGACTGTCGGAGCGGCACGAACCGGCGGCGATCGCGATGTTGAAACACTGCACCCGAGCCCCGGTGGCGGTGTTCGAGCCCCAGCCCCAGTACATGTCGGGGTAAACGTTCGGATCGGAGATGCGACCATTCTCCGTGTACACGTTCCAGCGCGTCTTGCCGGCCTTGCCGCGCTTGGTCGTGATGTTGATCACGCCGTTCGCCGCTTCGGTGCCATACAGCGTGGCAGCCGACGGACCCTTGATGACTTCAATGTTCTCGATTTCCTCAGGATTGAGGTCATCGATACGCGACGGCGCCGATCCCCCGACTCCGATTGCCGAACTGCCTGCGGTGGACGTCATACGCACACCGTCGATAATGACGATCGGTTCGTTGCTGAGCGAGAGCGAGGACTGACCACGAATACGGATGCGCGAACCGGCGCCCGTGGCACCCGCCGACACCACCTGCACACCGGCCGCACGGCCCGAGAGCAGATTACCCATGTTGGCCACCGGGAGTTCAGCGATCTTGTCGGCCACCGCGATCTGCGTGGTGGCGTTGGCCAGCTCCACCTTTCGCTGCTGCCCCGTAACCGTGGTCACGACAGCGGCGAGCGAGAAGGCCGCCTGCTTGATCTGCACATCCGCGACGACCGGCGCACCTGCCGTGATGGTGACGGTGACTTTCTTCGCTTCGTACCCGATACGATTGACATCGAGCGTGACCGGACCGGTCGTCATCACGCGCAACGTGTACCGACCGTTTTCGGCGGTCAGCGTGCCGTTCTGCGTGCCCGACACAATCACGCGCGCCTGTGCCACCGGCTGCCCGGTGGCCACATCGGTGACGCGACCCGTGACGGAGCCTCCCGCCTCCTGCGCGGCTAGGCGAGTTGGCGCGAGCGCACTCGCCATGAGCACCGTGACGCTTGCGAGGGCCGAGAGCGTGCGCCGAACCGCCGCGCGCTGTGGATGGACACCGGACGATGAAGACGAGCGGGCGTGCTCGCTTCGGTTGTTCCCGACGGAACCTGACAATCGCATCTTGTGACTCCCCTGAGCAGGATCACCCGCCGACCACGGCATTGTGGTCGACATTGTCACAGCACGGCTCCCACCCCGTCAGACGACGGCGCGGTGTCCCGGACTCGACAACTGCTGTACACGAACGCGGAATGCGTTCGTTAAGCGCTTTGTGGGATACAGGCGACGCAGCGGGAAGGAGCGCGCGTCGCCGAACTACGGTGAGGAACAACGGTATTCACGTACCAAAACAGCAGACCGGCCATCGGCGTCACTCGAACGGTCTGGACCGATTTCGAGGGACAACCCGATGGCCGGTCAGGGTACGCCCGACGGCACAGACTGTCAATAGTTAGAACACAAATGCGTCACGATTTGCCCTACGCGCGTCAGTGGCTGCCGCTCGAATCCGCCGGGAACGTGATCGTCAGCGCGCTCAACGCCGTAGAATCATTTGGCAGGGGCGTCGCGCCGGCCGGCAGCCCGTTGAGCTTGAAAATGTACGCCATGGCATCGGCGTACTCCTCGCGCGTAAGAATGCCGGGATCGCCGTCTGGCATCGTGGTCCGGATCAGCTCATACAAATCGAACACCGGCCGGCCGCCCCACTTCCCCTTGAAGTCGGCTGTTTTGAAGTCCGCCAGTTCGTGGCACTCAGAGCACACTTTGCCATAAAGCGCAATACCGCGCCCGGCCTGCTCCTCCGAATACATCGCCGCGGAATCCCGCGAAACTCGCGGACCGGACAGAGGGCGTTGCGCGCTGATGCCGGAAGCCGCAGCCACGCTGGCGGCTACGATGCCGCCCAGAACAAAGATCGGGAACGATTGACGACGGTTCATGAGTGGAGAACGTGCGAAGAGTGACAAACGCTGGCAAGGGGGCGGCGGACCTGCAGGGCGAACCTTGGTGGCGCCCGGTGCACCACACCGTGCGCTTCCAGACAACAATTGCGTGCACGCGGTGCGGTGAACATGTTGGCGATACGGCAGAAGCTGGGTTTTTTCATCTTTTCGTGAGCGCAGTGATGGACGCGACGCCCGCCGACATAGTTCCCATTTCACCCGACGCCCGTGCAAACGGTCCCCGCGCCGAGCCGCTCCCACGACGGGATTTCCTCCGGCTGGCCGGTCTCGGGGCGGGGGCGCTCCTCTCTGCCGGCTGCGCGTCGGGTGGGGCCTTTGCCGCCGCACCGGCTCCACAGGGGCTCCAGCGCCGCGTATCGAAGGGCGGTGACGTCGGACATGTGGTGGTGATCGGCGCCGGCGTGTGGGGCGGATGGACCGCCTATCACCTGCGCGATCGCGGCGTCCGCGTCACGCTCATTGACGCCTACGGCCCCGCCAACTCGCGCGCCACCAGTGGCGACGAGACGCGGGGCGTCCGCTCCTCCTACGGCGACCGTGCCACCGGCGAACTGTGGACGCCATGGGCCCGCTCCGCCATCGACCGCTGGACGCTGTTCGATCAAGAGTGGGGACCCGTCTTCAAAACGAAATTTTTCCATACAACGGGCGACGTGATCATGCGCGCCACCGAGGAACCGTTCATCAAGCGGACGGTCGAACTCTGGAAGGCGAACAACGTGCCTCACGAGGTCATCTCCGGTGATGAAGCGCGCAAGCGTTGGCCCGTCATCAAGGCCGACGACATCACGGTCGCCATTACCGAGCCCGATGCCGGCGTCATTCGTGCCCGCGCATCGGTGCAGGCCGTGGTCGCAGTGGGTGAGAAAATGGGCGTCGATCTGCGAATCAGTCGCGTACGGCCCGGTCCCACGGTCAACGGCAAGATGGACGGGGTGATTCTCGAAGACGGCGGCGTCGTGCGCGGCGATGCGTACGTGTTTGCGTGCGGCCCGTGGCTCCGCACGCTCTTTCCGTACATGGAAAACCGCATGCGGGTGCCGATGGGCTACGTGTGCTATTTCGGTATTCCGGTCGCGGATCAGCGCTTCTCGTTTCCCAACCTTCCCAGCTTCAACTTCCCCGGTGTCACCGGCTGGCCTGTATTGCCGGTCGACAGTCGCGGGTTCCGCGTGCGCGGGGCAATCGCGCCGCCGGCCCTGCCCGCGCCACCCCCAGGGTCCCCGCCGGCAGCGCCCACCGTGACGCCGCCCATCGATCCGCTGCAACAGCACCCCGACACCAGCTCACGCTGGGCGAGTCCTGAACGCGTGGAAGGCTCCCGTCGCTTTCTGGCGGCCCGCTTCCCGGTATTAGCCAACGCGCCGCTGCTCGAGACGCGCGCCTGCCACTACGAATCGAGCATCAACCAGAACTTCATCATCGATCGACTGCCGGATACTTCCAACGCCTGGATCGCCGGCGTCGGGCAGGCCGAAGGGTTCAAGTTTGGCCCCGTCGTCGGTGAATATGTCGCGCAACGCGTGCTCGGCATCGACGGCGACCCGCAATTGGTGACCGCGTTCAAGCTCCCCACCACCGAATACGAGCAAGCGCGTTGACCCGACGCTACGGACTGTACCTGCTCGCGGCCGCGTTTTTTGCGTACGAGCAGTGGGCGTTTTTTCAGTGGATCCGCACGCACGGTACCGTGTCGGCCGGCCTCACGCACGCCTGGATGACGCTCCGCCAAGACCCAATGGTGTTCATGGCGTGGAACGACATGGCGATCTTCACGGCGCTCTTGCTCGTATGGCTCGCCCGCGACCTGCGAGCCACCGGCCGATCCATGCTCTGGTGGCCCGCCACCCTGCTCTTCGGGTGTCCCCCGCTGCTGGTCTATCTGGGCCGCTATGGGGCCATTGGCGGGACGGCCGCGGCACCGTCGGACCCTGAGCGCGGGTAGCAACGCGTCTCCCCGTGGCGCAGCACCTCGAAGCGATCGGCCGGTAGCGCGCGCTGCGCGAGGGCGTCGGCCAGATCGCGCGGTGGCTGATCGAGCGGTTCATCCGTGAGCTCGAACGTGCCCCAATGCACGCCCACCGCGTGTGCGGCCTGCACATCCAGCATCACCTGCACCGCTTCGCTGGGGTTCACATGCTGGGACCGCATGAACCAGCGCGGCTCGTACGCACCGATCGCAATGGCTGCTTCGTCGAACGGGCCCAGCTTCGCACCGATCGCTCGCGGCTCATCGGAGTAGCCAAGATCGCCGGAATACCAGAAGCGGAAGTGCGGATGGACGAAGGCCCAACTACCCCACAGGGCATCATTCCGATCAAACAGACTGCGGTTCGACCAGTGTTGGACGGAAAGAAAGTGCAGCGCGATCTCGCCCGTGCGTCCTGGCATGGTGTAGCAGTCGTCCCACGCCATCGCCTGGACGGTATCGTCCCGTGCCGAGCGTGGGAGTTGCCGCGTGAGCCACGCGTCAAGACCTGACGGCACCACGAAGTGCGGCGGTCCACCTGGTTGCTTGGCGATCGCGCGCAACGAGCGTTGATCGCAATGATCATAGTGACCGTGCGAGAGCACCACGCAGTCGATGCGCGGCAGATCACTGATGGCCAGCCCGGGCGGCTGATGCCGTTTCGGACCCGCGAAGCGCATGGGGGACGCACGCTGACTGAACACCGGATCAATCAGGAAATTCACACCATCGAGTTGGAACAGCAGCGACGAGTGGCCGATCCACGTGAGCGATGTTTCGCTGCGATTGCTCTGCAAATAGGCGATATCGGCCGCGACGCCACAAATAGGCTGCACCGGTGGTTTCGGCAACCCCGCGCGCAGTCGTTCCCACATCCATCGTCCCGCGCCGGCACCGAACATGTCGATGCCGGACCGATTGCGGAATCGTCCCGGCACGCGGCCTACGCTCCCGCGCGCGACAGGCGCCGCTTATTGGCCTTGGCGCGAAAAGGAAGCAGAAACAAATACATGCCCGTCACCCACAGCCCAATCACGACCAACGCCATCGGGAGAAAGAGCCACAATTTCGCGGCCGGATGGAACCACGAGCCATCATGCAGGCTCTCGATGATATCGGATCGACGGTACGCCGACTGCAAAATGTCGCCACTCGCCAAGTCGAGCTGCAGCTCCCAGTGATTGTTGGACATCACTTTCACGAGGCCCTTACTGGGACGGACATCCAGGCGATCGATGTCCGCCCAGCTCTCTACCTGCATGGCCGGCACCGACTGCGTCTGCTCGAGAATGCGCACCATCGAGATGGTCGGCGTGGTCGACGACGTCCGTTGCTCGGAGGGCTGCACCCACGCGAGCTGTTTCTTCAGTTGCAAGAGCACCCCGGTGCACAACACCACCAAGAATGGCAGCGCCGCCGCGAGCGATCCCCAACGGTG
>JBBQUH010000112.1:0-6886 GCA_038212625.1 Gemmatimonadales bacterium
CTGGCGACGGCGCAGAGGAGCACAGCGGAGGCGAGGAAACGACGCATGGCGGGTGACGGCTGATGGTGGGGGGAGGGGGGCAGGAGCTGCCTCCCGGGTATTACAGGGAAAGATACTACCCCGAGGCTGGCGGGAGGATACCGGCGACGCCATGTTCGCCCAACCCCTCTCCTCCGCCCGCCATTTCACGCCACTCCCAGACTCCGGCTTAATGCTCCTCCGCACACTGGTGACGGCCGCCTTGACGGCCTCGGCTGGCTTCCCCGCCCTTCTGTGCAGTCAACCGGCCGGCACCCCCGTCCGCACCGCCGATCCGGCGGTGCGCGGAGTTCCCCTCAGCGCCTTCCCGCGCTTCGTGGAACTCGCGCCGGGCGTGTTCGGCTACGAGGAAATCCGCGAGCCGGGCTTCACCACCGTGAGTCTCGTAGTGATCGGGACGCAGGGGGTGCTGATCGCCGACGGTCAGGGGAGCGTGGCCGCAACCCGGACACTGCTCGACCGGATACGCACCATGACCCCGCTTCCGGTGCGCTGGTACGTGGTGGGGTCCGATCACGGCGATCATACGGCGGGCAATAGCGCGCTGCCGCGTGATGTGCAGTACGTGGTGCATCGCAACTCGTTGGCGCAGATGCGACGTGACTCCGCCGCAGCGGTAGCGGCGGGTCGCACGCCTGTGGTGGTGCCGCCGCGCGCCATGACCGGCGACCGTGAAACGATCGACGTGGGCGGGATCTCGGTGGATGTTCGCTTCCTCGGCCGCGCCCACACCGGCGGCGATCTGATGGTGCATGTCCCCGCGGCGCGTGTCCTGTTCATGAGCGAAGCCTATCTCAACCGCGTGTTCCCGGCCATGCGCTCCGCCTATCCCACCGAGTGGGCGGCCACGATCGATCAGGCGTTGGCGCTGCCCAACGTGGAGCGCTTCATTCCCGGACACGGCTTCATAGAAACCGCGAACGTCTCACGCGAAGAACTGGTGAGGTTCCGCGATGCCGTGCGCGCGGTCATCGCCGAAGTCACGCGACTGAAAGCGCGCGGGCTCACCATCGACGAGGCGATCGCGCAGGCGCAGTGGGGAGCCTACGGCGGGTGGTTTTTGGCGCAACAGCAGGGGGCAATTGCGGTGCGTCAGGTGTGGAAGGAGCTTGAAGGCACAATTAAATGAGCGTACCTGGTGCGTGAACGATTCGTAACTGCGATCGCACCACGCGCTGAATCTGTTGCGGACTTGACGGCTTGGGCAGAAAATTGATGCCCGTCTCGATCAACTCCCCGTGCCCGCCTTGTTCGGGGTCGTACCCGCTGGTGAAGACCACGCGCACTGTCGGCGTCCGTGCGCGGAGCTCACGGGCCAGCTCGATGCCGCTCACCCCCCCGGGCATCACGATGTCAGTGAGCACGAGGTCGATGATCGCCGGATAACTGGCCCACTCATCGAGCGCTTCTCGTCCAGTCTCGGCAGTGAGCACGCGCAGGCCGTCGCGCTCGAGCACCCGTCGCAACATCCGACGGACCGCCGGATCATCTTCCACGATCAGCACGGTGGCGGGCGTGCGCGTATCGGTCGGCGTCGACGGCGGGAGGAACCGTTCCTCCGTTGGCGTGATCGCCTCCGAGGTCAGCGGCACGAGGAAATCGAACGTCGCCCCGTGCCCCGGCGTGGTATCCACGCGGACGACCCCGCGATGTTGCTGGGCGATTCCGAAGACCGTTGAGAGCCCTAAGCCGGTGCCCTTGCCAGGCTCCTTCGTCGTAAAAAATGGCTCAAAAAGATGCGGGAGATCGTCGTTGGTGATCCCGCCGCCAGTATCGCGGACCTGAAGTCCCGCATATCGCCCAGGAATCGCGTCTGGTGAGTTCAGCAGGTCGGACGCTTCGAGCGTCACGGTCCACGTCTCGATCGTGAGACGGCCCCCGTTGGGCATCGCATCGCGTGCGTTTACTACCAGATTCATCAGGACCTGTTCAACCATGCTAGGATCGGCGCGCACCACCAGCGGTGCGGGGGCGTACGCCACTTGGAATTGCACGCTCTCCGGCAGCACCCGACGCAGCAAACGGGCCAAATTGCGCACGATATCGTTGAGGTCCACCACGCGCTGTTGCATCGCTTGCTGACGGCTGAACAGGAGCAGTTGTCGAGTGAGACTCGCCGCACGATGTGCGGAGGCTTCGACGTCGAGGAGTAACTCGTGGGCGTCGGGATGCAGGGGCTCGAGGCTGCGGGCTTCGTTCGCCTGCATGAGGATCGCGGCGAGGATGTTGTTGAAGTCGTGCGCGATGCCGCCGGCGAGCTGTCCCACGGCCTCCATTTTCTGGCTTTGCCGCAACCGACGTTCACTGTCCACCAGAGCTTCGGCGGAACGCCTTTGCGCGTCGCCCGCATCGCGCACTTCGGAGATGGCCGCGCTCAGAAAGAGACCAGTGAGTGCCATCAATCCGATGTAGACCTGCACGCGTACCAGCTGTTCAACAATCGTGCTGCCGCCCAGCGCGGTTTGGACGCCGGAGTACAACATGACCACCGCCACCGCCGCAATCACCACCAACGTCAGCGTGACGCCACGTTTCCCCAGGCGCAGCGACGCCCAGAGAAGGAGGAGAGTGAGCATATACGGGTGCGCTTCGAACGCACCCAGTACCAGGCCGCCGCGGAAGCACCACTGCGCCCCGGCCACGAGCAGGGCGCCGAACAGGATCACCTCGAGTGCATGCGACAGCGTCGATTGCGTTGACGGCGGGTGTGCGGTGTCAGGTACGGCGCGTCGACCTTCGCGCACCCAGACCACCGCCAGCGGCGTGAAAAGGAGCACGCCGAGCACATCGCCGACCATCCAGGTGGCGAAATTCCGTCCGTAGTCCGCCAGCGAAGCCGGCGAACCAACGAGGCCGGCCACGATACCGCCGCACGTGGAGGCCAGAATCGACGCAACAAGCAGCGCAGAGACGTGACGGACGCGTCCAAAGGTGATGGGTTCCACTCGCCAGCGACCCAGTATGGTCGCCACGGCGAGCGTTTCACCGAGATTGACGGCGCCATATTGTACAGCCGTCCAAGTGGCGTAGCCCTGGAGCGCGTTCGACGTCAGGTCGAGGATAGCAACGAGGAGCAGGATCGCCGACCACTGCGTGCGCGGCATCATGAGCAGGGCCGCGACCGCCACGCCGATCGGCGGCCACGCCGGGGCCAGCGGACCTCCGGCTCTGACCAGCTGGAGCGAGACCGAGTGCAAGAGGAAGAACGCGAGCGCAAACCACCCCAGCGCTTTCCAATTGAGCGAGCCCCAGGATACGCGCAGGGTGGTCACCAGGCCGCCGGTACGGCCGGAGTGGACAGGTCGACTCCCGACGGTTCAGCGCAAACCGTGGTGTTCCGGACGTTCAGTGGGGGCCGACAAGCGGCCTCAAGCGAAAGCATTGTGGAAAACTACCTGCGGGGCGCCGGCGCGCGACCCCTCACCGGACCGCTACCCGACCACCTGCACCGCCCGATCCGCCGCCTGCACCCCGTGCCACTGCGCCTCTTCAAGCAGACTGACGCCGCTCAGATCGGCATGCGCCACGAACATTCGCTCCGCCGGCTGCCACTGTCGCAACGTCTCCACCCGCCCCAACACCCCCGGCACCGGGCGCGCCATCGCGTGCCCCCAGCGCATTACCTCGATGCGCGACACACACTCGGCGATATCCGGATGCGCGCGTGACAGGTCCGCCAGAATCTCATCACGCCATCCGCTCCACGGCCGCTGCTGCATCCACTGCCGCGCCTCACGCGCGGGACGGTCTACCACGGCGTGATACCAGGTCCACACGCGACGTGGCGACGGCGTGCGGAGCAGCTGATGGCTGGCGTCCACGTACCCTAACGCGGCGCTCCCGTAAATCACGTTGTCCCACGACAGCGGCGCCCCGTGGGAGCGCGGCAAGCGGTCGAGTGTGAGGTTGGCAACCACCCACGGCGAATACTCCAAGGTGACCGGCAGCTGCACTCCAGGCATCACGCGCGGCAACACAAACAGCGGCGCACTCCAGATCACCACGTCGCAGGTGATGTCTACACGAGGCGTCCGCACGAGCCACTGCGCCCCCGCTCGCGTGATGGACACGGCCGGGGCCCCCGTGACTACGCGCGGCCCCCGATCGGCCGCCAGGCGGGCGCTGAGGCGCTTGGTGAGCTGCTGCGCGATCCAGTCGTTGCCCTCGGGCCACGTGAGCGGCCCCTCGTCGTCGTCTCGGGCGGCGAAGTAGTGCACGGCCGCCCACGCGCTGGCCTGCTCCAGCGACGCGCCGTAATCGTCGCGCGTGCCGTACTCCACCCACCAGCGCAACGCGGGCGACGTGAACCCCTGCGCCGCCAGCCAGCTCGCGGCGGTCTGCGTATCCAGCGCCACGATCGCAGCCGCGCGCGGCGAGCGCGCCCGCGCGGCATGCCCCAACGCACTCGGTACCCGAAACGCCCCGGTGGCTCGCCACTCCGCGATCATGGCCGTGAAGCGCTCGAACTGCGCCCGCTCACTCCCCGGCAACGCGTCAAACGGGGCCAGCCCCTCGTGCCACCGCCCGTGCTGCCACAACCGCTCCTGCGGCGAATGACACAATGTGCGCTCATCCCACGCCCCGTCACCCTGCAGCACCCCCAACTCCGCCATCAACGCCCGCACATATTCGGCGTCCGCCGATGGCACCGGCAGGTAGTGCGCGCCCCACGGATACCGTCCGCTGAGGTTGGACCCGGAGCGCGCGTTCCCACCCGTGTCCGACGCCAACTCCAGCAGCACCCAGTCGGAGACGCCGCGTGCGTCGAGTCGCCATCCGGCCGACAATCCGCCCATGCCGCCGCCGACAATGGCCACCGTGGTGCGACGCTGCTCGCGGGCACGCGGCCACGCCGTACCATCGCGGAGCGCATGACCCACCGCACTGCCGTCGTCGGCGAATCCCCCGGTGATCACCCGCCCTGACTTCTGCGTCAGCCCTACCAGCGCGGGGGCCGCCGCCAACAACGCGAGAAACTCGCGGCGACCGACCGGGTGCTCACTCAGCGGCTGGCTACCCGCTGATGCATCACGCGGCACTCGATCATCTACCGATTGATCGCTCACCGATTGATCGCGTCGAACTCGTGCTCGTAATAGCGCACCAGCACCTGATCGTTCAATCGATTGGCTTCGGCGGGCACACGGCCCATATCCACCGGGAAATCAAAGAGTGCCGGCAGAGAAGCCACGGTGAGATAGCGCAACGCGGGAGGCAAGGTAGCGGGTGGCGCGTAGTCGGACACACTGGCGATGACAAACCCCCACTCACCGAAGCTGGGCACGTACACGTGGTACGGCCAGGTGCGCAAACCGGCGCCTTCCAGCGTGGTGACAATGCTCCAGAACGACTGCCGCGCGAACATCGGCGACGTACTCTGCACCGCCAGCAGCCCACGCGGGGCGATGTGCCGCTTGACCAGTCGATAAAACGCACTCGTGTACAGTTTCCCCACGTGATAGTTCGACGGATCGGGGAAATCGATGACCACGAAATCGAAGGTGGAGGAATCGGTATCCAACCACGTGAAGGCATCGGCGTTGATCACCCGGACGCGGGGATCGTTGAGCGCATCGGTATTCAGCGCCGTCAGCCGAGGATGCGTCTGAAAAAGCGACGTCATGCCCTCGTCGAGGTCCACGAGCGTGATCTGCTGTACCTCGGGATAGCGCAGAATTTCGCGTACCGCCAGCCCGTCCCCACCGCCGAGCACCAGCACCCGTGAGCGCGCCGGCAGCGCGGACAGGCCGGGATGTACCAGCGCCTCGTGATAGCGGTACTCGTCGCGCGAGGCGAACTGGAGGTGGCCGTTGAGATACAGCCGGAGATCATCCTTCCAGGCAGTCAGGATGATGCGCTGGTAGCGCGTATCCTTGGCGAGCACGATGGGATCGGCATACATCCCTTCCTCGGCGAGGGTGGTGATCGCCTGTCCTTTCCAGAGACCACCGGCCAGCAGCAGCAGCGCCACGACACCGCCGACCTGCAGGTAGCGACGGCGTGGTAACACATCTCGGAAAATGTGCGTGCTCCACAAGCCCACGGCCACGTTGATGACGCCAAACAGCAGCGCCGAACGCACCAGTCCGAGCCGTGGTACCAACAGCAGCGGAAAGAGCAACGACGCGAAGAGCGCGCCGATGTAATCAAAGGTGAGAACGTTCGCGACCACATCCTTGAAGTCGTACCGGTCCTTCAGAATGCGCATCAGCAACGGGATCTCGAGCCCTACCAGCGTGCCGATCAGAAACACCAGACCGTACAGCGTGGGGCGGAAGGCCTCGGTGTAGGCGAACGCCAGAAACAAAATCAGCGACGAGAAGCCGCCGACCACTCCAACCAGCAGCTCGATAAGCACAAAGCGGGCGACCATGCCCCGCACCACGAACCGGGACAACCAGCTGCCCACGCCCATGGCAAAAAGATACGTGCCGATGACCGTGGAAAATTGCGTGACGCTGTCACCCAACAGATACGACGCCAACGCGCCAGCCACCAGCTCATAGATGAGCCCACAGGCGGCGATGAGGCAGACGGAAACGAACAGCGCGATGTTCAATGAATCGCGGCGGCGACGATGATTCCCAGCGCGAGCGCGACGCTACCCATGAGAATGGCGGCCGCCGTGTTCTTCTTGACACTGATTTCATCCCAGAGTTTGCCGGGAGTGAGTAGATCAAGAATGATGAACGCGGCCACAAAGAGCACGACGCCGAGCAAGGCGAAAGCGGCGGAGTTGACAACGTTGGGGAGTAACTGATCGGTCATGGCACAGCCCTCATTTGCCGCGGAGCGTACGCCCCGGAATGTAGTAAGCGGATCGATACGCGCCGGGGTTGTCCCGGAC
>JBBQUH010000113.1:0-6482 GCA_038212625.1 Gemmatimonadales bacterium
CGGTGCTGAAGACGGCCACGCAGATCGCGACGGCGAGCCGCACACTGAACTGGTTTGGCGGTGAGGCTGGAATCCTCGGTGCGGGTGGGCCGTTGGGCCCCGTCGACACGTCGGCGCAGACGGCGATTCCGCTGGGTGCGAGCCCGGACTCGCCATAAGCAGGAGAGCCGGGATAGCAGCGGCGTACAGCGGCGACACGGGCTGGTGTGACGATGTCGACGTGATGGTTGGGATTTTCAGTGGTGCGTGCCTGTTCTGCACGCGCCACTGTTGTCTCTGACGGTTCCACTTGCCACGCCAACACTCCTGCAGCACCAGTTTCATGGCTTTCACCATGAGCGCGTCCCAGCAATTCTCTGACGAACAGGTGTGCCTGATTCTCGCCCATGCAGCGGCGGGAACGGATGAAAGATCACTGCTCGCGCCGCTCGAAGGACGGTCACTTGCAGAGATCGAGCAGATCGGTGCCGAGGCGGGCATTTCGGCGGCGGCCATTCAGCGTGCCGCGACACTCATTGCCAGCGGCGCATCGGAACCGAACACTGTCGTGCGACGTGCCATGGGTATCCCGACCTGGCTGTCGCGACGCATTGCCGCTGGACAGCGCGTCAAAGGGAGCGACTGGAAGCGGATCGTGACGCGTCTGCGCATCCTTCACGATGCCAAGGGGTCGCTGCGGGAGCAGGATGGCGTTCGTGAATGGCGAGAGCAATACGTGCGGGTGGTCGTGGAGTCAGGTCCGGCGGGTGATACGCTGTATGTGACGGCGCGGGACAAATCCCCCTTGATACTCGCCGTACCCGGCGCCTTCCTGTCCGCCGCTGGACTCCTATTGATCGCGCTCTCCCTTCAGATTGCGCCCACGGAAAAGGCCCGCGCGCTCTGGGTGCCCGGGGTGCTCGGGGGCGTGCTCACGGCCTCTGGCGGGGGGCTCATCGGGTACGCGCTGCTGTCTCTCCGCAGCTGGGCTCACGAGTACGGTCGACTGCTGGTGAGTCTGGCCGCCGAAGTCCCGACGCTGCTGACGCGCAGTGACGAGTCGTGAGATTTGTGATTCCTGAGCAGGAAAGCGAAGCATCAAGCGGGAATCGTCCGGAGTGAAGCAGCCGACAGGCAGCCCACTGTGCTGTGAGATATTTCTGTCCTCCGCGGCTGGCGCCGAGTCCTCACGCGTCGTCGCGATCGTCTCATCGATGAGGCGGTAGAAAAAGAAGGTATGAAGTGCCCCGGAGATGCAAGCAGCGCGGCCTCCATGATGGAAACCGCGCCGCTCGCAACACCTGACCGACGACAATCAGCGCATCAGCGAGACCTTACGACGGCACCGCGAACGCAACGTCATTCGACTGCAGCGTGTAGCTGGCGTTGGCACCGTCGAGTGTGTGCTGCACACGAATCGTCACGCTGCGGTTGGCACCCGTGATCAGGGCGCGCAGCTTGGCCTGGTCGGCGATCGCCGAGAGCTGCGCTGTACTACCAGGCACGAGCCGCAGGATATTTGTAGAGCAGACACCCGTCGCCGCCGTCACATCCACCCACGACGAGCCGCCGGGCGCCCGCGCCTCCACCAGTCGGGCGCATGAACTGCCGGTCACCGGCTCGGACAGTGCACTGGTCACATCCACGCGCAGCCCCACGGTCTGCACGTTAAAAATCATGACGGACGATGACGTGACGGTCGCCGCTGCAGCGAGGCGCGCTTCTATGATGGGTGACGGGCTGATGCTCTCGTCCGAATTGCAGGCGGTGCTGATCGCGGCGACTGCGATGATCGCAAGGCGGGATAGTTTCATTGATGCTCCGTTTGATCTGGAAGGATCACACTGTCTGCCGAACGTCCCGACTCGCAGTGCGTTGTTGATTTGTTGGAGAACTCCAAGTGCATACTCTGTGCCGAAGGGTTCGGTCACAAAGAAGTATTCTCGAAAGCAGAATGTAGCTTCTGACGAGCTCGGCTTTACGCAGGCCAGGCGAAATCGGGCGCATGTTGAACCACTGTGCAATTGCTCTCTTCCATCGAACCAGAGGTTCTGGGGGGCCGGTCGCGGCAGAGATGTGCAATCTTTTGCCAGTCAGGCATCTCCTTCCGGTAACGCCGATTCACCGTCATTCCCTGCGCAGCCCTCATCATGACAGATGTTGCCGACGACCGGGAAAGTTACAGAGGGATTCTGCGGCGGCGATGCGGTTACACACGGTGGTCACTCTCACTTTGTAGTCTCGGAGTTTTTCATGCACACGATCCAGCGCTTTCTGTTCCTGATGCTCATCGCGGCTGTACGGCTGCGGGCACAGGGTGCGACGACTGCCAAGATGCCGTCAGGGGAAAAGATCTGCGACATGTCGGCTTGGGTCGTGGCCATTCGACTGGTGGATAAAAGCGGTGCCCCGGTGTCCGATGCTTCCATCGCGGTGCGTCGCCGCAGCACGGGCGCGATGCTGCCTCGTGCCGAATCGATGGGTGGGTCGGGCGACTACCGCATCCTCGAGGGTGGCGACCTGCCCGACCTGCGCGCGGCGGGCGAACGCTTCGATGTGACGTTCAGGAAAGGAACCCGTTCGCGCACCGTGCGGCTGCGCATTGGTCAGGACAGTACCGGATGTCGTATCGCGCTGCTGGCCGGGCCGACGAGGGTGCAGTTGTAGTCCACTACTGAAGCTCGCGCAGGAAAGGCGACATGGCCGGACGATCATCGATCGTCCGGCTATCTGTCGATCCCCCGCATTCGCCCGATTCACGACGCGTCAAGCACTTTCCCGAGTGTCACACGGGTCTCTCGATGTCGTTGTTGCACGAACGCAACAGTTCGGGTCGAGCGCGTCGTCTGTTGCAGCTCAGTGAGCCTACCCGGCGGCATCGGCAGGCAATAGGGAGCCAAAACGAATAGCGGGCGGCGCACCGTAGTGCACCGCCCGCCATGATCGTGCAGATCCCGGCAGCGCATCGCTGCCGAGTACTCAACTAGCTGCGGCGACGGCGAGCGAAACCGGCGAGGCCGATCAGGCCGGTCGCCATGAGTGCGTACGTGGACGGCTCCGGGATGACCTGGCCCGGGGCAAGCTGCGCCATCACGAAGTTGAAGTTGCCCTGGCAGCCAGCGTTCGAGGCGAAGTTGGCGACGCAGGAGTAGCCGAAATGGGCGTCGTAGCGGTTTATGCCGGCTGCGACACCTGTGCCCCAAGACGCGACGCCCAGCACTTCCCAGGTGTTGCTGAAGGCAGCGCCACCCGAGTCACCACGACCGACGGCACTCTCACGTGCACCATCCGTGGCGCCGGTGCAGATTTGGAGGCCTGTCGCGCGGCACATGAACGATGTCGTGGACTCGGCTGACGTTCGATCGAAATCGGAGAGGAGGATGCCACCGAAGTCCTGCCGCGCAGAGTTCGCAGCGGTCGCGAAAGCCCCACCGTCACGGCCGGTCGTCTCGAAGCGATTCCGGCCGGCACGGAGCACGTTGACGGCGCCAAACTGGTCGTTGGCGGTGTTATTGTCGCCGGTGACGCCGTCGCCGGTGCGGCCGAAGCCGGCCAGCGTGTAGTCGACTAGCGGATTGCCATTGAACAGCGAGTAGGTGCGGGCGCCAGCGGGGGCGTCGGCGCTGAGCGTCAGCACGGCGACGTCCTGCTCTTCGAGGACGGCGCCGCTGTAGTTCGGATTGGTGGCGAAACCGGTACCGTTGACTTCCGAGAACGTACCGTCGGCATTCCGGAAGCGGGCGGTAAAGCTGGTCCAGCGGATCACGTTGGTGTTCGGGTTGGTCACGCAGTGCGCTGCCGAGAGGATCTGGCGGGTGCTGAGCAGCGACCCGGTGCAAGCCGAGGCTACGGCGCCATTGGCACCGCGAAACCAGAGGTTGACGACGCCGGCGTAGTTGTTGTCGGCGGCGGGCGGCAGGTAGATCGAGTTGTTGATGCCGCCGCCTTCGGCGCCGGCAGTCTGGACGACGACCGTGTTGTACGCGGTGCCTTCGAACTGGACGTACGTGGCCTGTGCCGAGACGGCCGGGGCCAGCGCCGCGCCGAGTGCGGCGAGTGTGCCGAATACCTTCATTCGCATTTCCTCCTGGGTGGCGATGTTACCGCTCGGGGAGAGCGGTGCGGCGTGGCTGGGCCCACGCTGACGCAGAACATCATCAGACTGGAGAGCAAATCGTGTTCCTGAATCTCATAATGTCTTTTCATATCAAATTCTGCGGAGCGAACGTTGAAAACGACAGTTACTTCTTCGCGGGCGGATCACTACAAGTGTTTACACATTCACAACTTAGGTTTTCGCTAGCCGAACTGAACAATTCGATCGAATGTTCGTTGGTGTTTGGGGGCGACCGATCACGATGACGGCAAACTGTAGTATGCAGACAACACAAGTGTTGCACCGAGCTCTTCCGTTCGCAGGTTTCTATCGCCTCAATCGACTCACAACGCCGGCGTCACGCGCTCGTGAGACTTGTGCGCTGGCATCACGCGCCTCGACACAAACGCGACCAGTCTGATCGCATCCATCGCTCAGGTATTCGAAGCACGCTCGGCGATGTTCGTCAGGACGCCGAATCTCGCGGCGCTGGTGCCACGCCGACGTGTGAATAATTCCTCGATGAAGCGGCTGGCAGTGTGATGCACAGGTCCGGCGCGGCGCGCTGCGAACTTTGCGAAGATCGGCCGCGTGCTCCTCGTTTCAGACTGGTGGTCGTAGGCACGATTACGTTTGCGGGGTCGCGCTGGGAAGGGCGCAGGCGCTCGCCGTGACGGCGGGGTTCAGGTGTTTTGCCAGATACGGCATCTTCGTTCCGACCCGCGCATCGCGATCTCCAGCGGCGTCACCTGGGCCGGTCTCGCGATTTCGATTTGTGGCGATTTTTACGGGTGCTTTCTGGCCAAGCCGTGGACCTGCGGCGAGCTGACGTAAGTAGGCGGGGTGAGGGGAGCCGCTGCCGCTGCCGTTGCCGCTGCGCGTCCGCAGTGACCGCGAGACTGTCGTCTGACCAGAGCACACCGAAACCCAGTCAGGTGTCGCCCCGCCTCGCTTATCGGCACAAGGGACCGCACGTTTACACGCAACCGATCCACATTCCGATGCTTCCCGCGCTGAGACCGATGAGCACAGAAGAGAAAACGAAACAGGTGAAAGTGGTGTTGCTGTTGGCGGTCGTATTTCTTGTCGTCGCCGCCCTCATCGTGGGCTACATTATCGGGAAGGACATGGCGGTGCGGGACAACAAATCGAACGCGACGACGAAGACGCTGACAACCGACTGACTATCAGGCAGGGCGGTGCTATGGCCCCGCGGGCCGTCAGCCACGCCGCGACGCGGCTCGCTCTGTGCGAGGAAGGGACCGCCCTGACGCCTGCCGGTTGCCCGATCTTCGCGCCGGTCGGGGCTCTCGAAAGCAAACTGCACCTGCGTGCCTGCCGCCAGCGTCGTGAAGAAGCTGTTGGTGACGACTGAGCCCAGCGTGTTGTTCGGAAAACCGCAGCACGCATTCTGTCCCGCACGCGCGGTGCCGCCATCGGTCGTGATGGCGCCTCGATACCCCGTGCCATCCGTCATCGCCGTGATCGGGAAAAATGCGCCGCCATTGATACTCGCCCGCAGCAGCCTGCCATCGAAGCAGCCCGCCGAACAGGCGCAGCTCGAAGTTGAAGCTGTGGTCGAAGGAGATGCCGGCGGTACCACCCGTGGCCAAGTAGAGGGCTAAGAGCTGCGTGGCCGTTTCGCGACTCCTGCCGTTCACCGTCCAGCCACTGCCGGGTTCATGGTCTCAGACGCCGGCACCGATGAAGTTGCCGGGATTTAACGCCGTGAATACTCCCGGTGTCGTGGTGAAGTCGGAGCGCTCTGTCTGCGCCGACGGTGTGAGCCGTGCGAACGCAGCGAGGAGCAACAGGCCGGAGCGGACGTGACGCGACATTTATAGCAGTCTCAGGTGTCGAGGACGTGTGGAGCGAAGTGGTGACCCGATTGGGTCTGGTCGATGAGCAACTACCTCACAGAAGACGAAGCGCCGAGAATCAGTGTTTACGAGCCACACCAAGACAAGCGTCTCTGTTCATGGAGCTCTTCGTTGATCCAAGTCCGTTTAGTCACATTTCAGTTTTAGTCGGCAACATCATCCGCGAAATGTCCGAAAAGGAGCGCGCACAGTGGGAGGGCGCATCGAGCTGAACCGTCCGGTGCCATTCGTCGTGATGGCGCGCGCCATCACGTTCGTCGGCGGTAAGCGGCATCCCACCGTTGTTCACTGGATCCGACGGCAGCGTGGGGGAGTATCAAAGCGGGCAAGCCTCCCTCCAACCGACACCATCATGATCATCCAGCTCAACACGGACAATCACATCAACGGGCACGCTGAGCTGTCGCAGACGGTCACCACGCAACTCGAGCAGTCGCTGGCGCGATTCGCCGATCGTATCACGCGCGTCGAGGTCCATTTTCACGATGAGAACGGTGACCGTGGCGGACCAGCCGACAAGACCTGTG
>JBBQUH010000114.1:0-6416 GCA_038212625.1 Gemmatimonadales bacterium
TTCGCCCTCCAAGACGCCGCGTTCGACCGCGTCGTCCTGCGTTTCGATCGTACACATCTCTGGGCCCGAGGTATTGATAGCCTCCTCACCGCCGATCCCCGCTACGTGGTCCGCGAAACCGTGCGGTATCGCCTGCCCGGCGAAGACGGCGCATTCATCGTGTGGGAGAAACGCACGATGCCGTGATCGCACGGGCGATCACGGCATCGGTTGCACAAAGGCCGTGCCGGGCGCTCAACGCCCCTCCTCAGGCCGCGTCCTGTGCCTTCGGGTCTTTCCCGACGTTCTGCGTGGTCGTCGTGATCTGCATCAACTCACCGTGTCGCGGCGCGACATCGGTGAACAGGTACTGCACCAAGGCATCACCGTCTTGTCGTGACATCCCCACGAAACGGCAGCCATTGGCATAGCGAACTTTCATGCCGACGAGAAAGGCCGACACGCGCATCACCTCCGCCAGCGAGATGATCGTGCGGTCCTCGAGCTCCAGCTCTACCGAGATATACGAACCCACCGGCAGGGCACGATCGATGGTCAGCGACATTCCGTCGCGATTAGTATTGCGCGCGAAGGCCGTGCCGCTGGGCGGCGTACTTTCACCGTCCTCCAACACATACGCTTCCCACTTGGTGGGAATCTCCAATTCGCCCGGGAACCGGTACGCCGAGCGATCTTCCTTGCGGCGAACCGCACGGGCCACGCCGGGAATGACCACCCAGAAATAGTACGAGGCGAACAGCGACGTCACCGCGTACGCCCAGAAAAGCCCGCCGGACTGCAGTACGATCATGTTGGTGATACCAATCATGGTCCCGCCGTACAGCAGGGCAAGAATGATTATATACACCCAGCCAGAGCCGATACTGGTGGCGGAACTCACGGCTTTGGGCGTGACGCGGAATTTGGCGTTACGTCGGAATAGCCCCGTGATGGTATCCAGCTGTGCCATGATCTTCACCACGTTGTAGCGCTCGGTGAAGATCGGGGAGACAAACACGCCCGCAAGAACGCTCGCCGTGACAATGTTCGCGGCCAGATAGGGCAGATAATGCCAGAAGTAGTCCAGCGGTACCGCCAACAACGGGAAGGTGCCTGAGAACAACGCATAGATCACGGTCCCGACGGCAATCAGCTTGGCCCAGCTGAACAACACGTTGTACTCGTACGAGGCCAGGTACGCCAACCGCTGACCGAACGTCAGGCCGCGGCCGAAGATCGCGTTGTCCATGCGGAACACTTGCATAGAGCCGAGGCCCCACCGGTTCCACTGCGTCTCGTAGCCAAGGAACGTCTGCGGCGAGAGGCCGCGTGCCACGGACTTGTTCACGTACACGATGCGCCACCCGCGCTTCTGCAGCCGGATGCCGGTATGGATATCCTCGGTAATCGTGCCGGTGGCGAACCCGCCCACATCGTCGAGTGCACTGCGGCGCAGCATCGCGGGGCTGCCGCAGTAGATCACGGCGTTCAGTGCGTCTTTGCCCGGCTGCACCACGCCAAAGAAAATTTCCTGCATCTGCCAGCCGATCCGCTTTTTCCAGTCGAGCACATGCTGGAAGGAATCGAGATTATAAAAATCCTGGTTGCCCTGAATCGCGCCGACTTTCGGATCCTTGAAATATCCAAGCAGTTCATCGATCAGATCCGGCGACGGGACATGGTCCGCGTCGAGCGTTACGATGAACTCCGCTTTGCTGTTGTCCAGTCCGTTGTTGAGATTACCCGCCTTCGCGTGCGTGTTCTCTTCGCGCGCGAGGTAAATACAGGCGTTCTCCTTTGCCAATTGCTCGACTTCCGGTCGATTTCCGTCGTCGAGCACCACGGTGCGATGCGGATACCGGATCTGCTTCGCGGCGACGATCGTATCGCGGAGCAACTCCAACGGCTCGTTGTATGTGGCGATAAACACGTCCACGGATCGCCGCGGGAGCGGCACTTCCTGCTCGTAGCGCGTGATGTTCCACGTCGTCATGTAGAACAGCACGCCGGACACGAAGATCTGCGTCTCGGCGACCACAAAGACCCACCAGAACAGCGGGGCTTCGGGGTTGAACGTCTCCGTCCATCGCCACTCGAAATAGCGAATGCCGAGGGCGACCGTAATCAGCATGCTGATCTTCACGACGAGATCGTGCCGGCGCGTGCGGCCCGGAAGCGACGTCAGCGTTTCTTCAATGACGGTTTGAGTGGTCGCCCCGGTCATCGGGCGCGGAGACGTGCTCACTCGCCCGGGCCGAGTAGCGAGGTATTGAAGACACGCCGCAGCTCCACCAGCGCCGGCACGTATGCGTCGACGGCTAATCCGGGAATCGTGGTCACGCGCACGATCTGTCGGCAGCGCGCCTTCTCGGCGGTCGCCTGCTCGGCGGCGAGTGCGTTGATTACGGACTGCAGCGAGCCCTCCTGGCCGCGCACGCGGTATCGCCCGGCGCCGATAATGGCGACGCTGGCAATCGGTCCGGTGGCGACGCCCAGTTCCGTACACGTTGGAACTTGACTGGAGCGACCACGGCCTCCGCCAGAGGTACCGTCGGCATCAGCAGCTGCGGCTGCGGCTATGGCGGCACGCGGTGCAGACGGTGCGGACGGTGACGAGGCCAGTGTCGGTGCCGGTACGGTGGCGGCGGGACGACGACGCGGATCGGCGGCGATTTTACCGACCGAGTCAGCGATTGCAGCCAGGCGCCGGGTGCTGAGGGAGTCTGCCGGCCTGCCGCGAGCGATGGCGGAGTCGCGGGAACGGCGGGCGGCCGCGGTGGCGCTGAGCAGTTGTGCTTCAGTGCGCACCAGCGGCTCCAGGCGACTCTCGAGTTTTTCCTGCGTCTCGCGGAGGAGGCGCTTGTCGGCATCGAGCGTGGCCTTGGCGACCCGGACCGAGTCAAGTGCGCGGCCAAGGGAGTCCGCCAAGGCGACGCGCCGGGCGCGCTCGGCCGAGGTCCCACCCGCACCCGTGGCGCTGAGGGAATCACGCCGAACCGCCAAGCGCTGTTCGGTGGCGTTCAGTGAGTCCGTCCGCGCGCCGAAGCCGAGCAGCGTGCGGACGAGCGAATCGCGCTCCGCAGCCAATCGGGCGACGATCGCAAACCGCGAGCTGTCGGCAGAGAGGACACGATTCGGAACAGGCGGCGGAGTGGGTGTGCCCGCTCCGAAGGCGGCGATCCCCATAAAGATGAGCGCCAGGAATAGCCCGAGCTCGGCTTCCGTAAATCCGAGCACGCCCGAACGTGACGAGCTCATGGCTGGGTCGGAGCGTTCAGCGGCCGGTCAGCCGTGGCGGGGCGAACCAATTCCTGCACAGCGGAGGTGGTCGCGGCGCGGATGGTGGAGTCGGTCTCGCGGCGGAGTTCGGTAAAGAACCGCTGCTGCTCGGCCGCCAACGTTGCCTGTCGGCGATCGGTTTCTGAGGAAATCGTCTTGAGAAAGTCCTGCCGGGCCCGTTCCAACTGGACGGCGTGACTAGCGAGGGCGGCAGCGACCCGCTCGAGTCGTTCGTCCCGGTCGTCGATGGTCGAGGACGGGATCAGCGTCTGCAACGCCTGCCGACTGAACAGTCCCACGACCGTCGTCAGAATGGCCGAGCCGACTTCGGAGGTGAACACGGCCGGATTTTGCGCGAAGCTGACTGTGCCGGCAGAGGCGTCGTTAAATAGCTTGAGGAGCGCGGTCATGGTGAGGAGAAAGCCGAGGAAGTACGGCGAATCCCGCAGCGTCTCGCCACCGGGGCCCTCGATTCGATCGCGGTGCAGCCAGAGGTAGGCAGCATACAAGAAAATCGGCGCCGACGGGCCAAATGGCCGTCCCACCGACGCGAACAGGGCGAAGGCGCTCACGCCGTAGGCGGCGGTGAACGCGATGAAGGCGCGGTTAGCTAGAAGCGACACGTCGAGGGCTCAATGAGGCGGATCGGGCACGCGGAAGTGGCGTTGGCCCAGACAGTGATGGACTAGCGGCTAATGATGAGGGACGATCGTACAGTTCGTAAGGCATTTTTTGCGTAAATCTCTGTCGGGTTCTCGAAATGCTTCCCGGACCGGCTTGACTTCCCTTCCGGACCAAGTGATGTTTGAGGACTGCCACCTCTCTGGTCCGTTTCAGAAGCGGCAGTTCGAATCCATTCTTGTCGGGTTCGTCGCAGGTGCACCACCCGTCGGCGATCTGCAGCCGACATCTATGGGCCACTCTCCGGAGTGGGGCGCGCTCGTCTCCGCAGATGTGCGCACGCTCTACCGGCTTCCGCGTCTGTGACGATCGGGGGCTCCCGAAAAACAACGCAGTCAATTTGACGTCGACCGGGGAGTCAGCAGGTTTCTCCAGTCGGCGCGCTTGGGTCCCCACTCGTGCAGCAGCGGCGAGTGTACCCGGCGGCAGCGGATGGATACCGATCCCGCGCTTAGGCGGGGTGACTGGTCCAGCCGTTTTTTTGCTGGTCCACTTTCCGTCAAACATTGGCGCCGCGCAAGCGAGCCGCCGAGAGAGACTATGCCGCGTACCACCCCGCTCGAGCATTACCGCAATATCGGCATCATGGCCCACATCGATGCCGGTAAGACCACCACGACTGAGCGCATTCTCTATTACACGGGGAAGTCGCACAAGATTGGTGAAGTACACGACGGCGCCGCCACGATGGACTGGATGGAGCAGGAACAGGAGCGCGGCATCACGATTACGTCGGCCGCGACGACCTGCTTCTGGCAGCGCCACGGACAGAGCGATGCCAAGGGCGATGGCCCTGAGTACCGCATCAACATTATCGATACCCCGGGCCACGTGGACTTCACCGTTGAGGTGCAGCGCTCCCTGCGCGTGCTCGACGGTGCGGTCACGCTGCTGGATTCCGTCGCCGGCGTCGAGCCGCAGACGGAGACGGTGTGGCGCCAGGCCGACGGCTACGCTGTGCCGCGTATGATTTTCGCCAACAAGATGGACCGTGTGGGCGCGAACTTCGAACGCTGTGTGGCGATGATCCACGACCGGTTGTCCAAGAGCGCGCAGCCGCTCCAGTTACCCGTGGGATCGGGCGAACTGTTCACGGGCCACCTCGATGTCATCGAACGCAAGCAGTACATTTTCGACGACCAGACGCTTGGAAAGACCTTCACAGTCACCGACATTCCGGCCGAGTTTCACGACGCGGTCGAAGCAGCGCGTCACAAGCTCATCGATACCGTGGTCGAGTACGACGAAGTGCTGATGGAGAAGTATCTCGCCGGTGAAGAACTTTCGGTCGCCGAGATCCGCAGCGCGATTCGCACGGCGACGTGTGCGGGCAAGTTTATCCCGATCCTCTGTGGCGCTTCGTTCAAGAACAAGGGCGTGCAGGCGTTGCTGGACGCGGTGATCGACTTCCTCCCGGCTCCGCTCGACGTGCCCGCGATCAAGGGGCATCTCCCGCAGCAGGACGAGACGTTCGTCGAGTGCCCGGTCACCGACGACGCGCCGTTTGCTGGTCTGGCGTTCAAGATTGCCACCGATCCGTTCGTCGGCAAGCTCACGTTCTTCCGCTGTTATTCGGGCGTGCTCACGTCGGGCTCGTACGTCTACAACAGCACCAAGGACAAGCGCGAACGGGTGGGTCGTCTGCTGCAGATGCACGCGAACAAGCGCGAAGAGATTACGGAAGTGCGCTGTGGCGACATCGCCGCCGCGATCGGCCTGAAGGACACGCGCACCGGCGACACGCTGTGCACGGAAGACTCGCCGATCATTCTGGAAGCGATGAAGTTCCCGGCGCCGGTCATCGACGTGGCCATCGAACCGAAGACCAAGGCGGATCAGGACAAGCTCGCGATCGCGCTGCAGAAGCTGGCCGAGGAAGATCCGACGTTCCGCGTGCGGTCCGATGCCGAGACGGGTCAGACGATCATCGCCGGTATGGGCGAGCTGCACCTCGAGATCATTGTCGACCGGATGCAGCGCGAGTTCAAGGTTGATGCGAACGTGGGGCGCCCGCAGGTGGCCTATCGGGAGACGATCAAGAAGCGCGTCGAGAAGATCGAAGGCAAGTTCATCCGGCAGTCCGGCGGTAAGGGCCAGTACGGCCATGTGGTGATCAACATGGAGCCGAGCGAGCCGGGTCAGGGCTTTGTCTTTGAAGACAAGGTCGTGGGTGGTGTGATCCCGCGCGAGTTCATCGGCCCCACGGAAGCGGGTATCAAGGAAGCGCTGGAAACGGGTGTCCTTGCGGGCTACCCGGTGGTGGACGTCAAGGTGCAGCTGGTGTACGGCTCGTACCATGACGTGGACTCCTCGGAAATGGCGTTCAAAATTGCTGGCTCGATGGCATTCAAGGAGGCGGCGCGTTTGGCCAGCCCCTGTCTGCTGGAACCGGTGATGAAGGTCGAGGTCGTGTGCCCGGAAGCGTACATGGGCGACGTCCTCGGTGACCTGTCCTCGCGTCGCGGCAAGATCGGCGG
>JBBQUH010000115.1:0-6356 GCA_038212625.1 Gemmatimonadales bacterium
CCGTGGAAGAAGCGCCCTTCCTGCGCGCCGTGCACCGGATCATCGGTCGCGTCGAGATCCAGCACGATCTCCGTCGGCGCCGTCGGGTGCGCCTGCACGAACGCGTGCACGAACAGGCGATCCACCGCGTCGTGATCCACGGTGATCTTCTTGTAGCGCTCGCGGTCGGCGACGGTCGCGCCGCTCAATTCGAGGCGATTGAGCGTACTCTTGCCAGCGCCCGGCGCGGCGAGATCGGTCGATTCGGCGAGCACGGCCACGAGCGGATCGTGGCGCAGCGCGTCGTGGTCATTCAAATCCTCGTACCCGAGCGCCAAGCCGTACACGCGCTGCCGGACGAGCGACGCCACCGTGTGCGTGACGCGCGCGGGATCCCGATGATCCGTAAAGCACGCCGTGAATTGCGTCAGGAGCCCCGTCGCCCGGTCCACCTCGCGCAGCAGCACGGCCCCGCCGTCGGAGGTCAGCGCGCCGCCATCAAACCGCGCCACCACCTCGCGCCCCGCGACCCCTTGAAACATCAACGCTTCGGTCGTACACTCTGTGGACATAGCGGCCGTCTCCGTGTTGCGCGTAAGGTGTTCTCGACAAACCCTTTATGCCACGCGAAGCGGCCGTTATGCAATACCCTCGTGAGAAATTCGGGCTAAATGAGGCCACGCCAACCCGACCGGGATGGAACGGCTGACGTACGACCGGACGGCGAAGGCGGTGACCTACCGGTCGGACACGTCCGACGACCCGACGGCGGGCACCGAGACGGTGGATCCGCTCGAGCTCCTAGCGCGGGTGTTGGCGCACATCCCCGACACAGGCCACGAGACCACGCGGTGCGACTGCTGGTCCGCCAACCGCCCGCGCGGGATGTGCCGTGAGGCCGAGCCGGCCGCGGCCACCCGCCGCTGGGCGACCCTGCTCCAGCAGATCGTCGAGGTCGATCCCCTCGCGTGCTCTCGCGGCCACGGCGTGATGCGCCTCGTCGCGTGCATCACGCCACCGTCGGTGATCGAACATATCCTCGCGCACCGCGGCGCCCGCGCCGCGACGCCGGCCCACGCCGCCGCGCGGAGTCCGCCCTCGACGCGCGGACCGCCGGGACGGGCGCCACGCGACGACCCACCGCGGCCCACCAAGCCCGCTGCGCGCCAGCCGGCCCTCGCGGGGTCGGCGATCGCGCCGTATGTCCGGCCAATACTCGACCGATCCCGATTGACATTCCCATCCCGCACGTCGCGTCGATTTCCACGATCACGCACTCGGCACCATGTCGCAAGTTGAAATCTACGAACGTCGTGGTCCCCGTGTCGGAGTAAATCAGTGACGCGTCGCAATACGATTGCGCTGCGGCGCGTGTTTCGAGTCGGGCGCCACCGACCAGCAGCCATTTCACGTCACGTTCGGACAGCTCTGCGAAGACCGCTTTATGATTCACAATGACGGCGCCAAACCGGTTTACGTAAGGTACGCCACCGATTTCGGCTATCTTCTGCAGCGTGCCGTCGACGTCGGTCCGGGTATTCCTCTCAGGAGACGTACAATGTTTCGCTCATTCATCGCGGCGGCACTCGTTGCCACCCTCTCGTTTACGCCGAACGCGCGCGCGGCCACGCTGCAAACCGCCGTATTCGCCGGTGGCTGCTTCTGGGGCGTGGAAGCCGTGTTCGAGCACGTGAAGGGCGTCAAGTCCGTCGTGTCCGGCTACGCTGGCGGCACGGTGCTGAACCCGGACTACGAATCAGTCAGCGGCGGTCGCACCGGACACGCCGAAGTCGTGAAGGTGACCTTCGACCCGGTCATCGTGTCGTACGAAACGCTTTTGGCCGTGTTCTTCACCGTGGCGCACAACCCCACGGAGCTCAACCGCCAAGGGCCAGATGTGGGCACCCAATACCGCTCGGCCATCTTCTTTACGAGCGCCAAGCAGCAGAAGAGCGCGACCACCGTCATTGCGCAGCTCACCCAAGCGAGAGCGTTTCCGCGCCCGATCGTGACACAGGTTTCATCGCTGTCCAGGTTTTACGACGCCGAGCCGTACCATCAGAACTACCTGTACAGCCATACCGACCAGCCGTATATCGTGTACAACGACCTCCCGAAGATCGACGCGCTCAAGAAGCTGTATCCGGCGCTCTGGGAGAAGACGCAGGGGAAGTAAGCGAGACTCGCGCGTTGTCGGGGTTGCGCCGTATTGCGGAACCACTTGGCTTTCAAATGAGCGTATTGTTGTGACCGTTGGCACCGCCATCTACAGCGCGGACGTCCAATCGTCGCAGATCACAACCCGTTTGAAAGCCGACTCGCTCGAACGACAACCCGCCGGTCCGTCGGCGGCAGCGGGCGGACACGGCATGCTGTTCGCGTATGGAAGTCGCGAGCGCGTGCCGCAGGTGTATTGGCTCGCAGCCGGCTCGACGGTTCCCAAACGGTTGATGCTCGGCGCCACGCCCACCTACGTTCCCGCATGGAAACGACTTCTGGTGCATCGCGAGGGCGTCCTGCTGGCGCGTCGTGAATCTGATGGTTTCGAGAGCACGTGGACGCCGAACACCAGTGTTGCCGTGCGACGCAACGTCGTCAATTCACCATGCGCCGTTTCTCGCGGCGTCTTCGACGACGGGTTCGGAGGAGCCGGTCACGTTGTTTCCCAGAGGCTGCGTATCGGGACGGCATACATGCCGTCGCCGAATGACGCTGTCGTTTCCCCGTCGTACAGTACGACGCCGCAGCAAAACCGCGTTCCCGTGACCTCCTGAAGCTTCCGCAGCCCGCTGAAGTCGGCGGCGGTAACGGTCGCGGCCGCCTTTACCTCGACGCCAACCAGCTGGCGCGCACCGCGCTCGATTACCAAGTCCACCTCGACACCATCGCGGTCGCGAAAGTGAAAGAACGTCAACGGTGCGTTGTACCAGCTTCCCTGGCGTCGCAATTCCTGATAGACGAATGTCTCCAGCAGATGTCCGAGCGTACTGCGGTCGGCCCGCAGCGCATCGGCGTCCATCCCCAGCAGTGCGCACGCCAGTCCGGTGTCCCCGACGTGCAGCTTCGGCGTCTTCACCAGTCGGCTCAGTCGGTTGGAATGCCACGGCGGCAATCGGTCGAGCAGGAAGACCCGCTCGAGCAGGGTGATGTAGTCATTGATGGTTGGCCGTGAGAGCTGAAACGGCGCGGAGAGTCCCGCCACGTTCAGCAACTGCGCGGTGTGTGCGGCGGCTACGGCCAGCAGCCGCGGCAGCGCGTCGAGTGAACTGATGCGCGACATGTCGCGCACATCACGCTGCACCAGCGCGTCGAGATAGTTCAGGTACCAGGTCGCCCGACGCCGCGCGGTCGATCGCGCGAGTGCGGCGGGATATCCACCAGCCACGACGCGGTCGAGCAGGCTGGACGCGAGCCGCTGCTTCGGTGGCGCCCGGAACTCTCCCGTGAATAGCCGCTCGAGAAACCGTGGCTCCTTCCGCTCGATCTCCGCTTGGGCGAGGGGATGCAATCGCAGGACGTCCATGCGTCCGGCCAGTGAATCCGACAGCCGTGGCAGAAGCAGCACATTTGCCGAGCCCGTGAGAATGAAGCGGCCCGGCGCGCGGTCGCGATCGATCGCCGCCTTGAGTGTGGTGAAGAGTTCAGGGACCCGTTGGACTTCGTCGAGTATCGCGCGCGCCGGGAGATCCGCCACGAAGCCCACCGGGTCCGATAGCGCCGCCTCACGGACCGTGTCGTCGTCACACGTGAGGTACGCGTAGCCCAGTCGGTTTCCCACTGATCGGGCGAGGGTGGTCTTGCCCGATTGGCGAGGTCCATGCACGAGCACGGCCGGCGAGTCGGCCAGCGCTTCGAGCAGCCGAGCTTCGGCGAATCGGGGATAATCGACCGGGTCTGGCATACGGCTAATCGTAACCCTCCTGAGCGGCTGATTGCAAGGTTAGATAGCGGCTAATTGAAAGGTCACCACCTGACTGACGCCGTCGTTGCCAAGCGCCTCGACGGCGCCCACTCGCGGACGGAGGTCCAGATTGCCAAGCCGGGGGCACCAACTCGGAAGCGGGGAAGAATTCCAAAAAGCCATGCGGGCCAGCCATTTGCGGAACGAATCGGTCTGCTTGCTCCGAGTACGAGCGGCGTTCAGACACCATGTCCGCCGAAATATCTCACGAAGCTTCGATCTCACTGAGAATGGAAAACAAAAAGCGAAGCGACATAAAGCACAAAATCATGTCGCCGGAGCAAAAGAAACGCGCTAATTGAGCGCGTAGAGTCGGAGTTTGCGGTAAAGCGCACGCTGGATGCATGGTATTCTGAGCTGCTCGTGCACGACCACTCTCCACGCTTCTTCCGGAACCTTGAGCGACTGGTGCCGGACTGGGAGAAGCGCAGGGCCCGGCTGAATCGACTATCGGTCGCGCATGAGCCGGCAGCTGGTATTCCTCTTACGGCATTTTTCGGCGTGTCGTGCGGTGCACTCGCTTTCGTGTTCATCTGCAGCGCATCATCGTGCACCCGGTAATGCGGCCCGAACAGCACCGCCTTGTGTCACACCTGATCAAGCGATATCGCATCGTACAGTGCGCCGCCCTTCATCACCCACTTGATGTCGGTGGTGTTGTTGTTTGTATCGGCGCCGGCTGCTCGGCGAGATTGCCCGCTTTGCCGCCCGCACCATCACGGCGGCCATCCGCACGCTGACCGGCGAGCGAGAGCTCGCCGTCGGCCTCGTCGCCTGTCTGTCGACGCACGGCTCGCGCGCCAAACTGGCATCCGCCCCTGCACCTGCTCGTGACCGATGGCGGGCTCCGGCCTGACGGGACGTTCGCCGCGTGGCCGGTGCCTGACACGGCGCGCTTGACCGAGGCGTTCCGCCGCACCGTGTTGCGGCGCTTCGTGCGCTTGGCCCGCTTCGACCACGACCAAGCCCGCGGGATGCGCACGTGGCCGCACTCGGGGTTCCACGTGCATACGGCCGTCTGGGTGTCGGAGGACGACCGGGCCTGTGCCAACCGGCTCGCGCGCTATGATGCCCGTGGGGCCGAGCCAGCCGAGGCCGAGACGCCGCCCGCGATCGTCCGCGCGCTACGACGGGCGCCCACCGAGGCCACCCGCCGTTGGGCGACCCTGCTCCAGCAGATCGTCGAGGTCGACCCCCTCGCGTGCTCTCGCTGCCACGGCGTGATGCGCCTCGTCTCCTGCATCACGCCACCGTCCGTGATCGACCAGATCCTCGCGCATCGCGGCGCCCGCGAGCCGCACGCTTGGCCGGGAGTCCCCCATCGACGCGGGCACCGACGAGCCGCGGCGCGTTACGCGCCCCACGCCCGCCGGCCCTCGCGTGGTCGGCGATCGCGCCGTCAGTTCGCCGAGTGCTCGACCGACCCCAATTGAATTTCCTATCCCGACGGGAGTTCAGACATGTGGCCAGTGTGACGCGCCATGGCGGGTTACGGCAAGGCGGGCGCAAGTTTTGCACTTCTGTTTTCCGCTCAGCGACGCCATGGCCAACACCACCTCCGCACCGAATCACTCGGCAGCACGTGGTTTGTCTTCACTCGAAGCACTCGCATCCGTGCTAAAGTCGTTGCGTGCGGTAGCGCGTCGGCACAGCCAAGTGCCGCACGAGGCGGATGATCTGTTGCAGGATGCGCTGCTCGAAGCGGTGCGTGTTGGCCGTGCCGATCTGACACAAGCCGTGAACTACCGCTGGCTCGTGGGTGCGTTGCGGAATCTCGGGGTAAGGACAGCGCGTTCGGCGGTGCGTGGTAGACTGCGAGAATCTGAGTGGACGGACGATCAAGCGCTGCTGGCGATCAGTGGCCACGTCCGCCGTGAAGTTGCCTGGTTGCTCGGCCTGTCCGACACCGCCATGCGTCAACGCGTGTCGGCGCTGCGGCGACGCTTGCCACACGATGACGCGTTCCTGTCTGAGGCCATACAGTCCGACGCCCTGCCACTCGGCCTCATTCGGCGGGCGCTGCTGCCCGTGGTCCGGGCCACCGCATCGGCGGGATCACACGACCCCGACGGACATCTCATCATGCTTTCGCGATCCGGTGCTCACAGTTTGCCAATCGGCGGCAACACACGGATCCACACGATGTCTCGCCACATTTCTCCGGAACCAGACCCATGATCCCGTCCCCGCGCATCGGCAGCATCTTTTTTTACGTGTCCGACATTGACCGCACCGAAGTGTTTTACCGCGACGTCATTGGCCTGTCGGTGGACCGCATGCCCGATGACGGCAGCGGCGGTGCGTGGCTCAACGCGAGCATTCCGGGCAATGTAGACCTGATCTTTTTTGCAGGCGACGTGCGTCCCGGCAACTCGCCCATTCTCGTGTTCGACTTGCCAGACGGAGGCATTGACGG
>JBBQUH010000116.1:0-6353 GCA_038212625.1 Gemmatimonadales bacterium
CGCGCACGAACCCCTCACCGCCCGCGCGTGTCGTGACGCTCGGACCGGCGCTTGCCGAACTGGTCCAGCAGCTCGGGCACGGCGGGGACATCGTGGCCGCCGATCGACTCTGGGCGGCACTGTTGGCGCCGCAATCGGTCGGCCGCTCGGTTCGCTTCGACAGGTAGCCCTTGAGGCGGCGCCGGCGCTCGTCGCGGGGTCGTGGAACGCCCTCCGCATTACACTCGCCCAACCGGCGCCGCGGCGCGCCGACGGGCAGCCGCTGCGTGTGCTGTTCGTGTATGCACGCGGCGCTGGCGCGACCTTCGTGGCAGGACGCGGGACCTCCGCTGAGGCGCTCCTGTCGTACGCCGGAGCGCAGAACGCGGTGGCCGTGTCGGACTTTCGCCCGCTGACGGCCGAAGCCGTGGTCGCCGCGCGCCCCGACGTTATCGTGGCCTTGGCCGACGGTGTGGCGTCAGTGGGTGGACGGGAGGGACTGCTCCGCCTGCCGGGGTTGGCCGCAACCCCGGCTGGCCGCGCGGGGCGCGTGGTGACGCTCGACGACGCGCACTTCTCGTACTTCGCCACGCGTCTGCACTGCAGGGGTTGGTACGCGACCCGCTGGACGACCCTGGGCTGCTTGGCGTGTCGAGCGGCGGTGCGGTGGGGGCGGCGCTGGCCATCGTCGGCGGCGGTATCACGGGCGTGGTCACCGGCGGCCTGGCGCCGATCGCGGCGTGCGCCGGAGCCGGTGTGGCGACCGCGCTCGTGCTGCTGCTCGCGCGGCGTGGCGGTCGTATCGACACGATCACGCTCCTGCTCGCGGGGATCGCCGTGAACGCCTTTGCTGGAGCCATTCTCGGAGCGTGTACGGTAATCGCGAGTGATACGCAACTGCGCAACCTGGCCTTCTGGACGCTCGGTGCGCTTGGTGGCGTCACATGGGATGCGCTGCGCTGGATCGTCCCGGCGCTCGTTCTCGCGCTGGTCCTGCTCCTGCGGCTGGCGCGGTCGCTCGACGTGATGCTACTCGGCGAGCGCGAAGCGGCGCATCTCGGCGTGCGGCTCGATCGTGTCTCGTGGACCATCGCCGCCGCCGTGGCGTTGGGGGTCGGCATCGGCACCGCGTTTGTCGGCCTGATCGGCTTTGTCGGGCTGGTGGTGCCGCATCTGTTACGCCTGGTGGTCGGGCCGGTGCACATGCGTCTTTTACCGCTGGCCGCCGTTGCCGGCGCTCTGCTGCTCACGGCCTCGGACGTGCTGGCACGTACCGTGGCGGCACCGATCGAACTGCCCATCGGCGTGCTCACGGCGGCGGTGGGTGCACCGACGTTCCTGATGCTCATTTTACGTCGTCGGGTCAGCTGATGCTCGTGGCGCAGGAGCTCGTGATACGGCGCGGCGATGCGGACATCCTGCGCGGCGTCTCATGCACAGTGCGCCCGGGAGAGTTCGTTGCTGTCGTGGGTCCGATTGGCGCCGGGAAGAGCACGTTGCTTCACGCGCTGGCCGGTGATCTCACGCCCGCTGCCGGCAGTGTGTGCCTCGACGAGGTACCGCTAAGTCGGTGGGACGCGCGCGAGCTCGCGAGACGACGCGCCGTGCTGGCGCAGCACAGCCCGCTCGACTTTGCACTCACCGTCGACGAGGTCGTGGCGCTGGGACATACGCCGCACGTGACGCGCACAAGCAACGAGCGTGGACAGGCGGCGGTCATCGCTGATGCGTTGGACACCGTGGGGATGGGGTGGGCGACCGACCGCGCCTACCCCACGCTTTCCGGTGGGGAGCGACAGCGTGTGCATTTGGCGCGTGTGCTCGCGCAGTTCGCGGTGGGCGGACCTGGCAGCGGCGATGCCGTGTCAGGCACTCGTATTGCGCTGCTCGACGAGCCGATTACCGTCCTCGATCCGCGTCACCAGCGTGTGGTACTCGAAACGGCGCGTCGGCTGGCGGAAGAGAACGGCTGCGCAGTGCTGGTGGAGGGCACGCCGGTGTTCGTGCGCACGATACCACCGGCGCGGTCTCGTCCATGGGTCACGCATGCGCGATCGGAACAAAACACTTAACACGTTGTAGAAGATAGGGTTGGACAAACGCTAAACAGGAGAGATCACATGACTGCATTCGACAATACCAAATCCACAAACTCCCTCGCTGGCAAAAAGGTCGCGATTCTGGCGACCGACGGATTTGAGGAATCAGAACTCGTCTCGCCACTGGAGGCGCTCAAGAACGCCGGGGCGAACGTGAGCATTGTCTCCATTGAGGATTCGGCCGACAGCATTCGAGGATGGTCAGATGGCACGTGGTCGGAGAAGACCACAAAGGTGCATGGCACGGTGCCGACAATGAAAGCCGCGGACTTCGACGCGCTCATGCTGCCGGGTGGTGTCATGAACCCGGACAAGCTGCGTACGAGCACCGATGCGGTGTCCTTCGTCCGCGACTTCTTCTCGGCGGGTAAGCCAGTGGCGGCGATCTGTCACGCACCGTGGCTCATCATCGAGGCGGGCGCAGCAAAAGGTCGACGTATGACCTCGTATCCCTCGATTCGCACCGATGTCACCAATGCCGGTGCCACTTGGGTCGATAAGTCCGTGGTGACCGATCAGGGACTCGTGACGAGCCGCAGCCCGGAGGATCTCAAGGACTTCAATGCGAAGATGCTTGAGGAAATTGCTGAGGGCGTATACGCGGGGCAGCACGCGTAATTCTGATTGACATGGTGTAGACTCGACGCATTCTCTGAGTGGGCGTGTGCTGGAGTCGCGTTGGTTAGTTTGCGGTAGCGGGTAACGGGTTCAGGGTCACAGGTAGAGCGAGCGACTTGTGATTCTGAGCCCGGAGAGGGTGGTGGACCTGTAATTCAGCGCGATGTCGGCGCCTCGCGATCTGGGCGTTGGGTCGCTGCTTCGGCTAGGGACCACTCGCGCAACAGGTTGCGTTCAGCTCGCAATAGCCGACCCTCAGGACCCCCAACACTGAGTGAGCGATGGCCGTCACTGTGTTGTTATCGACCAACCCGGGGCCGTCGCGTTACTGCCCATCGTTGGAAATGGAACAGATCACACAGAGAATAGGAGGGAAGGAGAAAAAGAGAGCAGTAGTTCTCTCTTCTCTTTCTCTCTTGACCTCTGTGTGATCTGTTCAGCTTTTGAGGATCGTCAGTTCCCCGGCACGTACGGCGCGATCGCCGCCCCCGCGAGAGCCGGCGCGCCCGCGGCGGCTTGCCCTCCGCGGTGGCCATTCGGACGGCGTGGTTAGTGGGCGCTCGGTCTGAGCATGTTACCGCGCGGGTGAAACAAGCCGCGACAGTGTCACGGACGCTATCGTGAGTTCGTCATGCCCTTGCTTCTGGCCTGACGCGGGTTGCCCCCGGGTGTCTCAATAGTGTCCGGAGGCGTCCTGTGCGTCCATCATGCGCGGCTTGGCGCGTGCGGAATAGCCTCACAATCACCGGGCTGCGAGTTAGCCCAAAGACCTTTCCCTTAACGACTCGTAGGCGATAGTTCGTGTCGGGAACTGCACGACCACGGGAGTACCGTCTGTATGGCCACGCACGACGCCCGCTACGTGCGGCATGCCGATCGCGAGGCCATCCTGTTCGACGGGCGGGTGGTGGTGCCGGTCGGTGCATAACGGGGACCGAAGGGCATGAAAATCACGCGAGCTCCCCTCGGAGACAAATGCGGTCCACTGGATACCTTTCGTCAGCCCAGCCTCCCAATCGTCCTCCAGTGACACATCCATGCACCGCTGTCGATCGTTCAGGACGTTTGCTGCCTGTACCGTTTTTGCCGCCCTGTCGCTTGCCCTGCCGTGGCACGGGGCCGATGCGCAGCGGCGCCCCGGCCAGAACTTCGGGTTCTATACCACGACCGGTCTCGTCACCGGCGATATCGAGGTTGGGACCGTAACTTCGAGTACGGAGGTCGCCGAGGCGCCCACCGTGGCCGTGTCCGTACTGCTCACCACCCGATTGGTCCAGCGACGAAAGAGCGCGTGGATTGTCGGTGTGCGCGGTACCGCGCTGTCGCTGGGTAACTCTGATCCCTGTTTTGTGGAGGCTGACGCGCCGGGCTGCCAGGATCGGCGATTCACTGAGCGCGCCGCCCTGCTGACTGGCGGTGCCATCGACATCCGGTCAACCATTTTACGCGCGATGGTTGGGCCCGCCTTGTACGATGTGCAGGGCAGCGGTCTGCGTGTGGGTACACAGCTTCGGATCGATTACGCTGCGCCGCGCCTGAACGGGCCAACGCCAACGCTCTTCCTGACGCGCTCCATCCTTGGCAGCGAGCGCGGGAGCGCTGTTGGTCTCACCACGTTCGGGGCCGGGTTTCGGTGGGTGCGGCGTCGGTAGTGCGCAGTAGATTACTCGCTTCACTCCCACTCCCCCCGTCGACTTCCCATGAGCCACGTCCCCATCACCATCGCCCATGGCGATGGCATCGGTCCCGAAATCATGCGCGCCACGTTGCGCGTGCTCGAAGCCGCAGGTGCCCGCCTCGCGGCGGAACCCATTGAGATCGGCGAAGCGGTGTACCTTCGTGGGCAGACGGCAGGCATCGAGCCCTCGGCGTGGGAGAGTCTGCGTCGCACCAAGGTGTTTCTGAAATCGCCTATCACCACGCCCTCGGGCGGCGGCTTCAAGTCGCTTAATGTGACCGTGCGCAAAACGCTTGGCCTGTACGCCAACGTGCGCCCGTGTATGTCGTACGATCCGTATGTGGCGACACACTTTCCCGGTGTCGACACCGTGATCGTGCGCGAGAACGAGGAAGATCTCTACGCCGGCATCGAACATCGACAGAGCGACGAGGTGTACCAGTGCCTCAAGCTGGTGTCACGGCCCGGCTGCGAAAAGATCGTGCGCTACGCCTTCGAGTACGCGCGCGTGAATGGCCGAAAGCGCGTGACGTGCATGACGAAGGACAACATCATGAAGCTCACCGACGGGCTCTTTCACAAAGTGTTCGACGAGATCGCGGCCGAGTATCCGGGCATCGCCACTGATCACATGATCATCGATATCGGCGCTGCGCGACTGGCCACACGACCGCAGACGTTCGACGTGATCGTGACGCTCAACCTGTACGGTGACATCATCTCCGATATCGCCGCCGAAGTCACAGGCTCCGTGGGACTCGGTGGCTCAGCCAACATCGGCGACCAGTGCGCGATGTTCGAAGCGGTGCACGGCTCGGCGCCAGACATCGCGGGTAAGGGGATCGCCAATCCCAGCGGCTTGCTGTTGGCCGCCGTGATGATGCTGGTGCACATCGGGCAGGGGGATGTGGCCGAGAAGATTCACAACGCGTGGCTGACCACGCTGGAAGCGGGCGTGCACACCGGCGACATCTTTCACGAGAAGGTGTCGGAGCTGCAGGTGGGGACCGACGCCTTCGCTGATGCGGTGATCGAACGACTCGGTCAACGGCCAGCGCGTTTCACGCCGGTTGAATATGCCGGCGGCACGCCGGTGTCGGTGGCGGGTCGCATTTCGGTCACGCATCCGGCGGTGAAGACACTTCTGGGTGTCGACGTGTTCCTGCACTGGCGCGGCGCACCGAACGTGCTGGGTCCGCAGCTCGAGGCGTTGAACGGGGACGGCCTCGAGCTCACGATGATCTCGAACCGCGGCGTGAAGGTGTACCCTGATGGCATGCCCGAGACATTCTGCACCGATCACTGGCGCTGCCGTTTCCAGAGTACCACGGCCAGCGGCACCGTGACGCTGAGTCAGGTGCTGTCGGTGTTGATGCGCGTGGGCAACGCCGGCCTCGATTTCGTGAAGACCGAACACTTGTACGCGTTCGATGGGGTAAGCGGGTTTTCGCTGGGGCAGGGCCAGTAAGAAAGCGGCGGGTAGACGACGGCTCGGAACGCGTTAATCCCTGTATTGACAATAGGTTAGATTAGTTATACTATTGTTTAATAGGGATCCGCCGTGCGTTTTACGCTTTACCCCAGGATGCATTCTGCGCGTAGGCGCCGGGAGGTTTGCATGCTCAGCATCACGCTCAAGAAAATCGGCGGCTCGGTCGGGGCCATCATTCCTAAAGAGGTGCTGCAGCGGCAGCATCTCGCGGCCAACGACGAGGTGTTCGTGATCGAGACGCCGGACGGCATTCTGCTCACGGCGACCGATCCGGCGACCAAGGCGGCGATGGTGGCGTATGAGGAGGGCGCGCGAGAGAATCGCGCGGCCATGGCGGCGTTGGCCAAGCTGTAGCGCATGGAGCCGATTTGGTTGAGCCGCACGGCTGTCGACCTGATTCACGAGGATCAACGGCGACAGTACGGCGGCAACGTCGGTGTCCTGAACGAGGGCGGCATCGAGTCGGCATTGGGGCGAGCGCCGAATC
>JBBQUH010000117.1:0-6289 GCA_038212625.1 Gemmatimonadales bacterium
ACTGACCTCCTGACCGCGAGCGCGATTCCCGCGCTACCCTCCGTCGAACTGACGGCCCATCCGGCCGATCTGTTCAACATCGATGCCGCGCTCACCGAAGAGGAGCGGGCGATCCGGGATACCGTCCGGCAATTCGTCAACGAGCGGGTGCTGCCGATTATCGGCGACTGCTACGTGGATGGCCGCTTCCCCGACGAGCTGATCCCGGAACTCGCCGAATTGGGCGTCCTCGGCGCCAACCTCCCCGAGGAGTACGGCTGCGCCGGACTGTCGAGCGTTGCCTATGGCCTCATCATGCAGGAACTCGAGCGCGGTGATTCCGGTCTGCGCTCGTTCGCCTCGGTGCAGGGCGCCCTCGTGATGTATCCGATCTTCGCCTTCGGCTCCGAAGAGCAGAAGCGGCACTATCTGCCCAAGCTGGCCAAGGCGGAGATGATCGGCTGCTTCGGGCTCACCGAAGCCGATCACGGCTCCAATCCGTCGGGGATGATCACGCGCGCCCGGGAACAGGCCGACGGCAGCTGGATCATCAATGGCGGTAAAATGTGGATCACCAACGGCACCAAGGCGCAGGTGGCCATCATTTGGGCAAAGACCGGCGAGAGTCATGACGACAGCACCATTCGCGGGTTCGTGGTGGATACGTCGCTGCCCGGCTTCCACGCCAAGGATCAGAAGGGCAAGCTGTCGTTGCGTGCCAGCCACACGTCGGAGCTCGTGCTCACCGATGTGCGCGTGCCGGCCGATGCCATCCTGCCCGCCTCGAAAGGGCTCAAAAGCCCGCTCATGTGCCTCACCCAGGCGCGCTTCGGCATCGCCTGGGGTGTCCTCGGCGCCGCGATGGCCTGCTTCGAAGAGGCGGTGTCGTACGCGAAGAACCGCGTGATGTTCGACCGGCCCATCGGCGGCTTCCAGATCCAGCAGGTCCGTCTGGCCGACATGCTCACGGAACTGGTAAAAGGCCAGCTCGTGGCGCTCCATCTTGGGCGCCTCAAAGATGCTGGCAACTTCACGCCCACGCAGGTGTCGCTGGCCAAGCGCAACAACGTGAATATCGCCACCGACATCGCACGCGAAACCCGTCGGTTACTCGGCGGCAACGGCATCCTCGCCGAGTATGGCGCGATGCGGCACATGGCCAATCTGGAGAGCGTCTACACATACGAAGGCACGCATGACGTGCATTCGCTCATCCTCGGCCAGGCCATCACGGGGCTCAACGCGTTCAAGTAGCGCGACGTACGGTGCGAGTGTGCACACATGACGGCGCCGTCGCATTGCCGCAGACGGAGCCCGGATCTAGCTTCTGGTAGTTGGATCCCTGCCTTTTTGACTCTTTGGTGGAGCGACCGCGGTGAAGATTGCCGTGTGCATCAAGCGCGTTCCGGTGATGGAAGTGAAGTTCGTCATCACCGCAGACGGCACCCGTGTTGAAGAAACGGGCCTCAAGTACGATATCAACGATTTTGATCTGTGGGCCATCGAAGCCGGCTTGCAGCTGAAAGAAAAGCACAACAACGTGGGCGAGGTGGTGGTGATCTCGCTCGGTCCCGACACGGCGCAAGAGCAGATCCGCAAGGCGATGGCCATGGGCGCCGATCGTGGCATTTTGCTCAAAACTGACAGCGCGCCGGCTGACGGTCTCGCCATCGCGCGGGCTCTTGCGGCAGAACTCAAGGATGGTGGCTACGACCTGGTGTTGTTCGGACGCATCGCCATCGATTCGATGAATCAGATGACGGGGCCGATGGTCGCGGAACTCCTCGACCTGCCTTGTGTGACCAACGTCTTCAAGCTGGAGATCACCGGCGCCACCGCGCGCGCCGAACGTGCGCTGGAAGGCGCCAGCGAAGTGGTGGAGTTTCCGCTTCCGGCGCTGCTGACCATCGACGACGGCATGAACAAGGAACGCTTGCCATCGCTCAAGGGCATCATGGCGGCCAAAAAGAAGCCACTCGAAATCAAAGCGGCGCAGTTCAGCGACGTGCGGGTCACCATCACCAAGATGGCGCTCCCCGCCGACCGCGCGGCGGCCCGTATTCTTGGCGACAGCTCGGCGGCAGTTCCCGAACTGATCCGTCTCCTCCAGACCGAAGCGAAGGTGCTCTGATCATGGCCAATGTTCTGGTGTTCGCCGAAGTGCGCGGTGGTGAGTTGCGCAAAGTGGCCTACGAAGCGGTCACGGCCGCGCGTGCGCTCGCGGAGTTGTCTGGGGGTGGTAGCGTACATGCGGTGCTGGCGGGCGGTGCCGGGATCGACGCGAAAGCCGAGGCGCTGGCACAGTACGGCGCGGACAGCGTGCTCGTGCTCGAGCATGCTGGCTTCACGCAGTACAACCCGGAGGCGCTCGCGGCCACGTTGGCGCAGCGTCTTGAAAGCGGTACGTACGCGTATGGGCTGTTCAGTGCCACGTCGCAGGGGCGTGATTTGTCCCCACGCGTGGCGGCCAAGTTGGGCGTCGGCCTCGCAGCCGATCTCACCGGACTCGCCGTTACCGAGGGCGCCGTGGTCGGGCAGCATTTCCAGAACAACGGCAAGGTTATTGCGACGCTCACCCTGACCGGTTCGCCGGCGGTGGTGTCAGTACGTCCGGCCGCATTCCAGCCGGTCGTCAATGCGCGTGCGCTGGCCACCGAAGCCATTACGTCGGCGACCGATCCGATGGCGTCCCGCGTGAAGACCGTCGAGCTCAAGCAGGGCAGCGCGGACAAGCTCGACCTCAACGACGCGCCTGTCATCGTGGCCGGTGGTCGCGGGCTCAAGGCCCCCGAGCACTTCGCGCTTTGCGACGATCTGGCCGCCGCGTTCGGCAACGCCGCCGTTGGCGCCACGCGTGCCGTCACCGACGAAGGATGGCGGCCGCACTCCGACCAGATCGGGCAGACGGGGCGCAACGTGAGCCCCGACCTGTACATCGCGGTGGGCATCTCGGGTGCCATCCAGCACCTGGCCGGCATGCGGACCTCGAAGGTCATCGTGGCCATCAACAAGGACAAAGACGCGCCGATCTTCAAAATCTCAGACTACGGGATCGTGGGTGATGTGTTCGAGGTCATGCCTGTGCTGACCGAAGCGGTGCGTAAGGCGAAAGCCGAAGGCTGATGTCCCCGTCCAACATTGTCTTTGCGATCATTCTCGTTGTCGCGCTGGGGTTTTTTACCCGTAGCGCGCAACGACTCAATCGATGGCTGAAAATCGGTCGCGACGAAAATCGCACCGATCATCCCGACGTGCGCACGAAGAACCTGCTGCTCATCGGCCTCGCACAGACCAAGATCCTGCGGGACCCGATTGGTGGCATGATGCACGCCCTCGTCTTCTGGGGCTTCTGTATCCTGGCACTGGGGACGGTCGAGATTCTCATTCAGGGGCTCTACACGCCCTTCACGTGGGATCTCCTGCTGCCGCGGTTCCTGTATCTGCCGTATGTGGTGTCGCAGGAACTGTTCGCGGTGTTTGTGCTGATTCCGGTGGCGTACCTGTTGTATCGCCGCCTGGTGATCAAGCCGGCGCGTTTCTCGGGTGATCCGGTGCACGGCGGCGACGCGGTGTTCATCCTGAGCATGATCGCCACGCTCATGGTGACGCTGCTGATCATCTTTGCAGCCGATCTTCGCACGGGCGCCTCGCCCGACGGACGGATCGTGTCATCGCTGTTGCTGCCGCTGTTCGGCGGCCTGACACCGGAGTCGGCGCACACGGTATCGCGCGTGTCGTGGTGGATCCATGCGGTGCTGATTCTGTATTTCCTGAATCACTTGCCGGGCTCCAAACATCTGCACGTGCTCACGTCGCTGATCAACGTATGGTTCTCCAACACCAGTGGTCCTGGACGCCTGGGCGCTATGCGCCCCATGGATCTGGAAGCCGAGGACGCCGAACAGTTTGGCGCGTCGGATGTGGAGCATCTGTCGTGGAAGAACCTGCTCGATGGCTATTCCTGCACCGAATGTGGCCGCTGCACGGCAGTGTGTCCCGCCAACATCACGGGCAAGCTGCTCTCGCCGCGCATGATCGTAGTGAACACGCGGGCCCGACTCACGGAGAAGGCGTCCACGCTCGATGCCATCGGCGTTGGTGGGACGGCCACCGCGGAGCAGCAGGCGGTGCTCGACAAGAATCTCCTCGACGACTGGATCACCGAAGAAGAACTGTGGGCCTGCACCAGCTGTCGTGCGTGTGTGCAGGAGTGCCCGGTATCCATCGATCAGTTGGATATCATCAACGAACTGCGTCGCGACCTCGTGCTCATGGAGTCGCGGTTTCCGGAAGAGCTGCAGCCGGCACTTACCAGTCTGGAGCGCAACGGCAGCCCATGGGCCTTCAGCGCGTCGGACCGCGCGCAGTGGGCAGAGGGTATGGACATCCCCACCATGGCCGAGCTGGTGGAGCGGGGCGAGAAGGCCGACATCCTGTTCTGGGTCGGCTGCATGGGCTCATTCGACGATCGCTCCAAGAAGATCACGGTAGCGTTTGCGCGCATTCTACAGGCCGCCAATGTGCGGTTCGCGATTCTCGGCCAGGAAGAAACCTGTCACGGCGATCCGGCGCGACGGATGGGCAACGAATACCTGTACCAGATGCTCGCCAAGGGCGTCATCGAAACGCTCGACGGCTACGCCGTCAAAACCATCGTCACGTTTTGCCCGCACTGCTTTCATCAAATGGGCAACGAGTTCCCTGACCTTGGCGGCAACTACGAGGTCATCCACCATACCGAGTACATCGAGCGATTGCTCGCCGATGGTCGCGTGCCACTCGACACCGAGCATGGTGAGCGACTCAAGGTGGCCTACCACGACTCCTGTTATCTCGGTCGCTACAACGACATCTACGATGCACCGCGCACGGCACTCAAGCGCGCACTGCCCATCATGGAGCTCGTCGAGCCGCCGCGCACCAAGGATCGCGGCCTGTGCTGTGGCGCCGGCGGTGGGCGGATGTGGATGGAAGAAAACGTCGGCAAGCGTGTGAACGTGGAGCGCAGCGAAGAACTGCTCGCCACGGGAGCTGATCAGATCGCGGTGGCCTGTCCGTTCTGCATGACCATGATCACCGACGGCGTGACTGGAGCTGGCAGCACGGTGCCCGTGCTCGATATCTCCGAAGTGATTGCCGCGCGTCTCATACCCGGCGGCGTCACCGCGTAAACGGGACGGCGCCGGCAGGAACCTGCCGGGTCAGCGGATTTCGAGCGCCGCCTGCGCGGCCGTCAGCGTATCGCCGCCGTAACTCACCACGGCATAGAGCACGTAGCGGCCGCGCGGCAATGCCGGCATCGGCACGCGGAGCTTTTCTTCCGCACCTGCCTTCACGATGCGCGCTTCCACCAACGGAAGCGCCAGCAGCAGCGAGTCATCCTCGGTCCGCACCTGCAGCTCGCCAACAATGGCCGCAGACTGGACGCCCGTATTGCGGAAGCGCACCTCCACCGACTTCCCCTTCATCACCACGTCGGTGACCTCGCCGCTGAGTGGCGCTCGTGGCGGCGAGTGCAGCGCCGTCGACGCCTGAGCGCGGGCCGCTGCGGGCGTCGCGAAAAGGATACAGAAAGCGAGGGGCTGTAGGAGAAGGCGGGGCATGGGCAGTGATCCAGAGAGGAAGGTGCCAGCCACCTGTGGAAGTTTGGTGCCAACGTGCGTTCATCCTGCAGCGCCGTTCCGTTACACAGGCGGTCGCCGTCGTGCGGCGCGCTCTTTGCGGTACTGTCACGCCAGCGGCTCAGAGCGAAAGGCCGTTCGTTGGCGCTTCGTACCTGTGGTAGGTCCGCCACAGAAAGCGAGGGGCACCCCCGACAGTGCCAGTCTGCGTTGCTTGACCCGGATTGTACGAAACGTCCCGCGCCCCGGATTCGCACGGCTGGCGAGATTGCGCCATATTAAAAACCGTAGGAAAGCGGCCTCTATCCTTGCGACGATGCTTGGATGCACGCGGCGATCAGTGCCGTCCCAATTGCTATCTTATGTCCCACGCCGCCTCTTCGACCACCGACGCCGCTCTGCTGCGTGCCATCGTGAACACCGCTGGCAGCGTGATTCTCGGTCTGCATCCGGACAACTGCATATTTGAGTGGAATGGTGCCGCCGAGCAGCTCTATCAGACGCCGCGCGAACAGGCACTGGGGATGGACTACGTCTCGACCTTTATTGCCCCGGAACACCAGGCCGCCGTGCGGGCGGACATCACCGAGGTGTTGGCGGGGAAGCTGACGCTCAACTTCGAAGACGACTCCATTCTGCCGGACGGACAGCGAAGGACGCTGATCTGGAATGTCAGCCGTGTGCTCGAC
>JBBQUH010000118.1:0-6273 GCA_038212625.1 Gemmatimonadales bacterium
AAAAGAAATTCGCGCGTCGCATGCGCGTGGTGAAACGCCGCAGTGTCCGCGTTGTCACGTGGCGCTCACTCATCGGGCGATCGGGGGCGGATCGTTTGGTCTCGGGTATTCACGCCGTCGCGAGTGGCTGCTCTGCCCCTCATGCAAGCGCAGCGTGCTTTTTGACGCGCAGCGCGGGACGCGGACGTAGTGCGCCAACACTGGCACCGTGGTCATCGTGTGTGCCCGAGCCTACGGCGCGCACCTCGCCGCCGCTTGAACGCTTGCCCGCATGTGTAGATTCGACGCATGGACCAAGCCGTGTTCCCCGCACTCACACTTCTGCAGTCGGCCGCCCCGCTCCCCGAGAGCTTTACGGGGCGGCTTGAATACAGCTTCACGCTGATCGCCGAGTTTGTGCCGGCGCTGTTTGGCGCGCTGGTGATCCTGTTTGTGGGGTACCTCATCGCCAAGCTGATCGAGAAGGCGGCCCATCGCCTGCTGCGTCGCGTGCGCTTCAATGACATGCTGGATCGGGGCGGTGTGCTTGAAGCAGTTGCCCGCTCCGGTACACCGATCAATCCGGCGCGTGTACTGGCGGCGTTCCTCTTCTGGGGCGTGATGTTCTCCGTGTTGCTGATCGCGGCCAACGCGATCGGTCTTGAATCGCTGGCCGGGGTGTTCAGCGAGCTGCTCTCCTACATTCCGGGCATCATCGCGGCGATCGTGATCGTGATCGTGGGCATCGTGCTGGGTGGATTTGTGGAAGGCTTGATTCGCGCTGCCGCCGGTGCGGTGCACGGCGCCGCAGCGTTGGCGCGGGTGGGGCGCGGAAGCGTGATCGTGCTGGCAGTGTTCATGGCGCTCCAGGAAATCGGGGTGGCCACCAACATCGTCACGATTGCGTTTGGGATTCTCTTTGGTGCGGTGGCGCTGGCGCTGGGGTTGGCCTTTGGTTTGGGCAACCGCGAGCTGGCCGCCGAGATCACGAGTAACTGGTACCGGCGCTATCAGGCGGAGCGCGCCGCCATGGAGCGCGAGGCGGCGGCCGACGAAGCGGAAGATTTTCCGGAGACACAGGAGTTCGCCCGGGCCACGCCGGATGTGGACGCGGCTGAGGACGGCTCCGAAGCTCGGCCTTGAAGTTGTTGTGTAGCAACAACTTGCGAGATTGTCGGCGAGTTGATTTACGCGTGGGTACCGACTAGATTTTACAGGTTGCCCCGAAGATCGCGCAACTCCTGCGCGGCCCGTAGTGCGGGCTCATTTCCCAGCCTCCCCACGCTCCCTCCATGACCGCTCCCAACGCTCGCGAGCGCATTCTGCCGCGAATGATTCACGAGGAAATCAAGGAATCGTTCATCAACTATTCCATGAGCGTGATTGTCTCACGCGCGCTCCCCGACGTGCGCGACGGACTCAAGCCCGTGCATCGTCGCGTGCTATACGCGATGAACGAACTCGGCCTGGTGCCGGGCCGGCCGTTCAAGAAGTGCGCAACGGTGGTGGGCGACGTACTCGGCAAGTATCACCCGCACGGCGACAGCTCGGTGTACGACGCACTGGTGCGCATGGCGCAAGAGTTTTCGCTGCGCTATCTGCTGGTCGATCCGCAAGGCAACTTCGGTTCGATTGACGGCGATTCGGCGGCGGCCTATCGCTACACCGAAGCGCGGCTCACGCGTCTGGCCGTGAACATGCTCACGGACATCGACAAGAATACGGTCAACTTTGCGTCAAACTTTGACGACCGTCTGCAAGAGCCAACCGTGTTGCCGGCCGGTGCGCCCAATCTGCTGGTCAACGGTTCGTCGGGCATTGCGGTTGGCATGGCCACCAACATTCCGCCACACAACATGCGCGAAGTGGTGGACGCCTGCATTGCCATGATCGACAACCCTGAGCTCGAAGTCGACACGCTACGCGGCATTATCAAGGGTCCCGATTTTCCAACGGGTGGCTACATCTACGGACGCGCCGGTATCGCCGACTACCAGACCACCGGACGTGGTCGCATCGTCATGCGTGCGCGAGCTGTCATTGAAGAGCGCGAATCGTCGGGCCGATCGCAGATCGTGGTCACTGAAGTGCCCTATCAGGTGAACAAGGCCAAGCTCGTGAAGGACATTGCCGACCTCGTTCGTGACGGCAAGCTCACCGGCATTTCAGCACTGCGCGACGAGTCTGATCGCGAAGGCATTCGAGTGGTTGTGGAGCTCAAGCGCGACGCGATTCCGCGTGTTGTGCTCAACCAGCTGTACAAGCACACCGCTATGCAGAGCACGTTCGGTGTGATCATGCTGGCGCTCGTGCCCGACGTGAACACGCGTCAGCTCGTGCCCAAGGTGCTCACGCTGCGTCAGTGCATCGGGCATTTCATCGAGCACCGTCATGAAGTGATCGTGCGGCGTACGCAATTCGATCTCGACAAGGCGCTCGAGCGCGAGCACATCCTCGAAGGACTCAAGATCGCCGTCGACAACATCGACGAAGTGATCCGTATGATCCGCGCCGCCGACGACACGCCCACGGCGAGTCTCCAGCTGCAGACGCGCTTTGGTCTCTCCGAGCGACAGGCGGAAGCGATCCTCAACATGCGTCTCGCGAAGCTCACCGGCCTTGAGCGCGACAAGCTCGAGGAGGAGCTCACGGAAGGGCGCTCGGCCATCGTCGCACTGCGGAGCATTCTCGAGTCGCGCCCGCGTCGCATGGACATCATGAAGGGTGAACTCCTCAAGCTCATGGAGACGTACGGCGATGATCGCCGCACGGAAATCGTGAGCGACGAAGGCGAGTTCTCGATCGAAGATCTGATCGCCGAAGAAGAGATGGTCGTGACCATCTCGCACAACGGCTACATCAAACGCACCCCGCTGTCGCTGTACAATCGCCAAGGACGCGGCGGTCGTGGCAAGGCCAGCGCCGATCTGAAGGAACACGATTTCATCGAGCGCTTCTACGTGGCGAGTACGCACACGTACATGCTGATCTTTACCGATGACGGCCGTTGCTTCTGGCTCAAGGTGCACGAGCTGCCGCAGGCCGGCCGCAACACGCGCGGCAAGCCGATCGTGAACCTCATCAACGTGACGCCGGATACGCACATCCGCGCGATCGTGCTCACGCGCGAATTCAGCGACACCGAGTTCCTGTTGTTCTGCACGCGCAAGGGCACGGTCAAGAAGACGGCGCTGTCGCAGTACAGCAATCCACGCTCGAACGGCATCAAGGCCATCAAGGTCGAGGAAGATGACCGGCTGATGGACGTGCAGGTGACGTCGGGCAGCAACGACGTGGTGCTCGCCACGCGTCACGGCCTCTCGGTGCGCTTCCACGAGAGCGATGTGCGGGAGATGGGCCGTGACACCACCGGCGTGAAGGGCATCGAACTGCGTCCTGACGATCAGTTGGTTGGCATGGTCGTCATCAAACGCGAAGCGACGCTGCTGGTTGTCACCGAGAAGGGCCTCGGTAAGTGCAGTGAGGTGAGCGAGTATCGCGTACAGAAGCGCGGCGGGAAGGGCATTCTCACGCTCAATCGTACCGCCAAGACCGGAGACGTCGTCGCGCTCATGGAAGTCGTACCGGAAGATGAGTTGATGTTGATGACGCGTCAGGGCGTCGCGATCCGCTCTCGCGTAAGTGAGATCCGTGTCACGGGTCGTGCGGCGCAGGGGGTGAAGCTGGTTGCGCTCGATGAGAACGACGTGGTGCAGGCAGTAGCTCGCGTGATTCCCGACGACAAGGAAGACGCCGATGGCGTTGAGGCGGCCGAGGGGGACACCCCGACGGGAGAACTGGGACTCGAGGGCGGTAGCGACGCGTGACGACTAACGCCCGCTGATGCCCACCTCCCGAATTCTCGTCGCTGACGACGACGTGGCCGTCCTCGAATCTGTCACCTGGCTGTTGCAGGAAAACGGATACGAGGTGATTCCTGCCAGTGGCGGGATGGCCTGTCTTGAGCAGCTCGAGAAGCGCGCGCCCGATCTGCTGCTCCTCGACATCCTGATGCCGGATGCCGATGGCTGTCAGCTGCTCGAGCGCATCAAGAGCGAAGAGCGCTGGCGCGATTTGCCAGTGCTCATGCTCTCTGCGCAGCCGCCCGAGGACGCGTCGGTACGGTCCCTCGGGTTAGGGGCGGCGGATTTTATTCGCAAGCCGTATCGGCCGAAGGAGTTGTTGGCACGCGTGCAGGTGCAATTGCGAAGTGGGGCTATGCTGCGGTCTACCCGATTGGCACTGGCGCGCACGGAAGAGGCGTTGGTGCGTGCGCAGCAGGATGCTGATAGCCGTCGCAAGCTTGTGGACATCCTGCACGAAGTGACCGGTGATCTCTCGGTCACAGATCTCTTTCATCTGCTTGTGCGCCGCGCGGCGCGCGCGCTTGGCGTATCGCGCTGTTCGGTCGTGCTGGCGCGGCCGGGCGACGCGCACGCGGTGGTCGTGGCGGCCTTCGAGAATCCGGGGCTACAGCACCTCAGTATTCAGCTCGACCGCTATCCAGAGCTGAAGGCGGCGCTCGATTCTGGCCAACCGGTGCTGGTGGAGGATCTGGAAACGCATCCGCTCTACGAAGGCGTGCGGCAAGTTTGGGGTATCGAAGGCATCGACGTGCCCATCCGTTCGGTCATCGCGCTGCCGTTTACCGTCGATCGCGGGCAGTACGGGGTGTTTCTGGTGCGCCGCACGCGCGATCAAGATCCGTTCGCGCCGCACGATCTTGAGTTTGCGCAGGCCGTGATAACGGCCGCTGTGGCGGTGATTCAGCGTGCGCAGATGGTCGAGAGCACCATGGCGGATAACGCGCGCCTTGAGCAGCTCGCGCAGACGGATCCGCTCACACAGCTGTTAAATCGTCGAGCACTGACCGAGCGTATTACCGCGGAAATGGAGCGCGCCCTGCGCTACGACTCCACGCTGGCCCTGTTGATGATCGATCTTGATCACTTCAAGAAGGTCAACGATACGTATGGCCACCTCGTTGGCGACGACGTACTGCGAGATGTCGGTCGGCTTCTGCTCGACACCGTCCGCGGGTGCGATATCGTCGCGCGGTACGGCGGTGAAGAGTTTCTCGTGCTGCTCCCTGAAACGGATGAGGCAGGTGCCGTGTCGTTCGCCGAACGCATCCGATCCGCTATCGACGAAAATGAGTTTGCCAGGGGTGGTGAGCATCCGCCGCTCAAGCTCACGACCAGTGTGGGCGTGGCGGTGTTTCCAGCCGCGCGCATCGAGAACGTGGAGGACCTGTTCTCGCGCGCCGATGCCGCGCTGTATCGCGCCAAGGCCGATGGCCGCAACCGCGTACGGCAGTAAGGCTTACGTCTGCATGTCGCGGTGTTCCACCATCGCACACCGGTCTTGCACCACATCGATGCCCGCCCGAGCCAGCGCCTCGGCAACGCGCGCGTCCTGAATGCCCTGCTGCATCCACACGACGCGCGGCTTCGCGGCCAGCATCTCCTCGAGGTGCTGGGCAACATCGGCCGATTTGCGGAACAGCAGTATCATATCGGCCGGTGGTGTGACGGTACGAAGTGAGCGATGGACCGTCGCCCCCAGTATCTCCGTGATGTCGGCGTAGTACACTGGCACCGGCACAATCTCGTAGCCCACCCTTTGCAGGTATTCGGGCACGTAATAGGCCGGACCCCCAACCATTGCCGGCTTGATGCCGATGACGGCGATGCGTCGCACCGACGAAAGCACCCCGGCCAGCTGTGACGCGTGCTCCAATAGATGCGAACGCCATTCGGTCGCTTCGCCCCCGTCGCTCGCCGAAGGCATTAGCTTCTCGTCCATATACACTCCCCCTTTCTCGAATTTGCTGGAGCCACCCGTATGCGCATGCTTGTCCTCGGCGCGGGGCTGCAAGGCACCGCGTGCTCGTATGATCTGCTGAAGAATCCGTCGGTCTCGCAGGTACTGCTGGCCGATGTTCGCGTGGGTGCCCTACCCGCGTTTCTCTCGCCCTTCGCCGGCTCACGCCTCGAGGCGATCGCGCTCGACGTCCGCAATGCCGATGCTGTTCGTGCCGTCTTCGCCCGTTGCGATGCGGTGATGAGTGCGATCCCGTACTACTTTAACGCCCCGCTCGCAGCCATCGCCGTAGAAATGGGTGTGCATTTCGCTGATCTGGGCGGGAACACGGAAATCGTTCAAGCACAGAAAAAGCTCGACGCGGCCGCGAAAGCGAAGGGGGTCAGTGTGATCCCCGACACCGGTCTCGCTCCCGGTATGGTCAATGTGATCGCCCAACACGGGATCGATCAGTTCGACACGGTGGAGAGC
>JBBQUH010000119.1:0-6188 GCA_038212625.1 Gemmatimonadales bacterium
CATCACGGCCGCGCTGACGCGCGTCGCGCGCAACGCGCCGTCGTGCTCACGGCCGCCTATCAGGCCACGCCGCACCGCTTCGTCAACAAACCACCCACTCCGGCCGCACTGCCCACCGCCGCCTGGATCAACCCACCCGCACCATCGCCGACCGCACCCGCTGCGCAGTAATCTCTCCCCGCCCGGTGTCTCAAAATCATTGACAGGTTCCGGTCGGGGTGCCCTCGCCGGACGTCGCGTGTATCGCCGCAGTCTTCCGCGATACCGTCGTGGTGCGCATCGATGCACCTTATACGCTTCCGTTCACGGTGACGTTGGAACGTGGCGGTAAGTCTGATACGGTGCTGGTGGTTCGACGCCGGCCGTGATGCGTCCTGCCGCCAGTTACTGACGACGCAGGAGATTGGTGCGTAGTTCGTCAGGCGCCGGCGTAGCGCACATTCTGCTTTCGGAACAAGTTTTCGATCACCTGCGCTTGCGTCGGCCGCCGAAAGCCATAGCGTCTGACCAACGCCATCATCCCGTCGCGGGTGCGGGATCGACTCTTGCTTCCGCGTTGGTTTCCACATCCTGATCGAACTCGTCGGGGTTGAGTTCGGGGCAGTAGCCCGGAAGTTGAATTTCGAGCAACGCCTCGGTACCGAGCTCCGCCAGCAGCGCCTCCCGATCCGCGAACTGATTGTAGATCGCAGGGTGCGACACCCCGACCTCACGAGCGAGTGCACGGAGGCTCAGGGCCGCGGTGCCGTCCGTCGACACCATGAATCGCGCCGCGTCGAGCACGACATTGCGCAGGGCTCCATGGTGATACGGACGTCGGGCAGGCATGCGCCGGAGTGTAACCTGCAGAAATATTTCCGCCGCGTTGTGCCAGTGCGATGAGCCGAGCGACTGCATCATGTCACGGCACCACCCCGCTGCGCTCCGAGTACTCCGAAGCGATGTAGTAGCCGAGAGCACGTTTGCGCGGGTTCGTCGTGTTGCGCACGTTGCCGCGCAGGTTCGCGCTGGGGAAGGAAAATGGCGAGCCGTCCCCACTGACCTCACCGTTGAACGCGTAGTAGTAGTCGTACGCCGGCCTGGAGATGGCAAACTGCCGTAGCTGCACCTCCTGACCAGAGCGGACGCGAATGTCGATGTACGGCTGGAACCGGCGGACGACGCGTCCATTCAGGAGATCGTCGTCCGCGATGGACCGCGTTCGCGTTCCGGTGTCCGGTGAGACCTGCCGCGCCCCATCAACCCACTGCTCCCACAGGTAGAAATTCGATGCAGCAGGCGGGTCGACCGCATCGATCGTCGCACGCAGTCCTTCCGTGGCCGCCGACTGATTCGGTCGTGGCACGAAGTACAAGCTGTCGATCGGAACCGCCGCCTGAACCACCTCCGCCGCTTCGTACTGATCGCCCTGCCATTGAATCCGAAGGGTGTATCGACGCCCCACAACGATCGGGAGATCACTCGCGCCGTACGTCCCTGGGGTTCCCGTCACCTCGGCCATCAGCACGCTGAAACCCTCGTCGTCCACCACGTGGACTACTGCCGCGCGCGCCGGTGGCGCCACGGCATTCGTGAAGTAGGGTGCTGTCGTTGTCAGTCGGATGACTTGCGGACTGAGTACCGGTCCCGCCGGGCGCTCCTGGACGCGCCGTACCTCGAGACGTGCCTCGACCACCAGGAGCACGGGACCATCGGTCACCTTCAGGCCAACCACACGCTCACATGCCGTCTGGCTCCCCATCAGTAGCGCTATCGCCATCAGCGCGCGAATCTGTCGTTGCATCACCAGTTCTCAGAATCGAAAGACGTAGTTGAAACTCGGGACGATCCCGAAGATCGATGTTTGCACCGCCTCAGCAACGAGCGGATCGTTCTTTGCCTGGCGGACGCGCAACGACTGGGCGTTGAACCGGTTGTAGGCATTCAGGACACCGAACTGCAACTCACCACGACGCAGTGTTCGCGTCAGGCTCAGGTCGAGTCGGTGATAGATCGGCAGCCGTGCGGCATTGCGCAGGCCGTACTCCGCCACCAGAAAGCCATCCAGCGTGTAGCGCGATTGCGGGAGCGTGATCGGCAGGCCGCTGGCCAGCAGGAAACTGGAACCGACCGTCCATTTCGGCTTCCAGCGATACGTACCAACGACACTCAGATTGTGCAGCCGGTCATAGGGCGATGCGTACCAGTCGCCGTTGTTCACGCCACCACCACTCGTCGCACCGGAGTTCCTCGGTACCGGAAACCGTTGTTCAGCACGCGAAACGGTATAGCTCGCCCACCCGGTCACGCGCCCAGTGGTGCGCCGGGCGTAGAGTTCCAGCCCGTACGAGCGACCGGACCCCTGTACCAGCGCGGTCTCGACACGCGGTCTGAAGATGATCTCGGCACCATCAATGAAGTCGACGACGTCATCGATGGTCTTGTAGAACGTCTCTGCGGTAAACTCGTACTCCTTCAGCTGGCCGCTGTAGCCGAACGCGAACTGATCCGCCGTCATCGGTCGGATATCGGGCCCCGCCACTTCCCACAGATCCAGTGGCGTCGGGGAGTTCAGCGGACTGACGAGGTGCAGAAATTGCTGTGTCCGCGCATAGCTGATCTTGAGACTCGATTGCGCGTCGAGCGTGTACCGCGCCGACGCGCGCGGTTCCCATCCATCGTACGACACGAGTGTCGCGCCGCGGGCGATACGTGAACTGTCGATGATCGTTCCGGCCTCGTAGCGGTCCAACGCGCTGTTGTATACCACTGGCGCGTCGTTCCGATAGCGATACCGTGTCGCCTGACCCAGGCGCGCAAACGACGCATAGCGTACGCCGTACCGGATTGCGATCGGGCCTGCCTCGAACTCATGACCGGCATACCCGGCGAGAGTCCTGCCGCGGCGCGCCTCGGGGCCGAACGCCTGGGTTGCGCTGGTGTCCGTCTGGCCGCGCACGCCCTTGTCAAAGGTGGTCGCCGTCCAGTCGGCGCCGAATTCGAGGCGGTGCCTGGCTGTGAGCTGATAAGTCTCATCCACCTTTAGCGTTGCAGTGGCAATGCCGGCCTTCCAGCGCGCGGAATCAAGTCCGGGAAACGGGAAGCGAATACGGAAGTCGTAGTTGCTGCGCGTGGCGGTGACCTTGGAGAAGAGTCGATCACCGATCGCCTGATTCCAGCGCAGGGTCGCCGCCCGATTGCCCCAGCCGACCCCGACCCCGAGGTTGGGGCGCGCGAACTCATCGCGCCCCGCATATCCCGACAGCATCAGAGCCCCTCGCTGTCCGAGCCTGATGTTTCCCTTGGCATTCAGATCGTAGAAGTACGCCGTATTGTCATTCAGGTTGCTGTCGCTCGAAACGCGAAGAAGGGCATCGGCATATGACCGGCGCCCCGCCACCAGAAACGAGCCGCGCTTGCCGAGCAGTGGTCCTTCGAAGGTCGCACGGCTCGAGATCAATCCGATCGAGGCGCTGCCAGCATACTCGTTGGCATTTCCCTCGCGCTGACGCACGTCGACCACCGACGAAATCCGGCCACCGAACTTGGCCGGAATGGCGCCCTTGTAGAGGGTCACGTTGTCCACGGCATCGGCATTGAACGTCGAGATGAACCCCAGTATGTGTGACGGATTGTAGATGACTGCCTCGTCGAGCAGAATCAGGTTCTGGTCAACGCCACCGCCGCGGACGACGAACGCGGTCGAGGCGTCGCTCACCGTGGCGACTCCAGGCAAGAGCGCGATCGAGCGCAGCGGATCCACCTCGCCGAGCAACGGCGGCGCAAGACGCACCGTCGCCATGTCAAGTCGCACGACACTCATGTCGGGCATCCTGGGATCGAGATCGGCGCGTTCCTCATTCTTGTCCGACCTCACGACGACGGCGGACAGCGTGGTCTGTTGCGGCTTCAGCACGAAGTCGCGTATCACCGAGGCTGCCAGCGTGACCACCGTGTCCACCGGCATGAAGCCAATCGCACGTACCCGCAAACGATGCGCGCCTGGTGGCAACGTCAGCACGAAGTACCCTTCCTCGTTGCTCTCGCGCGAGAGGCGCAGCTCTCCAACGATCAGCACCGCATGCCGGATCACTTCGCGTGACGCTGCGCTCCGGACATAGCCAGTCAATCGAACCACTGGCGTGCGCAACCTGACTGAATCGCGCGGAACGGCGGGTATCGGAATGATCAGGAGCTGGTTGGCCGGTCCGACAAAGCCACGCAGCCCGCTACCCGCCAGCGCACGCTGCAGTGCTGTGGCGGCTGGTGTGGCAATCGCGCGGATGCGCACCCGGCGCGACATCGCTGGCAGCGCACCGTCCACGATGAACGACAACCGCGCCTGCCGTGCAATCTCGGCGACGACCGCCGACATCGGCTGCTCGCTGTCACTCAGCGTGACCGCCACGGCCAGCGCACCGTGCAGCGCGGCTGTACTGTCCAGCGCAATGAAGTCCCGTGGAAGCGCAGATTGTGCCTGAAGGGGACCGGTCGTCACTGTTGTCATCAGAACGGCGAAGGCACACCATGTGAAACGTTGCCTGGATGTGAAATGCACGGCAGTCAGGATCAGTGTGAGACATCACTATTGTGGACTCTCCACGCGTGCTCGGTGACATCGAGTACGGGAGCACGACACTTGCCGTCGCACTAACCCCTCGTTCGCATTCACGTTTACATTCGCATTCGCGCGCTGCGCACGGCGCCACATCGCGCGGCACAACGCATCAGCGCGGAGTCATCGTGATCAAGGTGCCGGTCTGGACCACCACGGCGTTCAGCGCGACACCAAGCGGTACAAGCAGTTGCGCGATTGGCTGCGCTTCGAATCGCGCCGAGAGGCGACGGCGCGTCAGCGATGGATCGACGACAATCGTGACATTGTACCAGCGCTCGAGCACAGGCAGTGCCTCCGAGAGTGGTGTATTGTCAAATTCCAGCGTACCACCGACCCAGGCCAGTGCATTGACTGGCGGGATCGAGACGACCAGCGGGCCTTTCACCGGCAGCCGTCCACGTTGCCCAGCGTGCAGCTCGGCCGCGCGAGGCTGCGGCTTGACCGACGTGTCGCGCACGGAGACACGACCTTCCTCCACGATGATCTCGACGAAGGGTTGCTCCGCCCAGGCGCGGACCGCGAAGCGGGTACCAATGTCTTCGATGACGCTATGCCGCGCGCGTACCCGAAATGGTCGCATCGTGTCATGCACGACGCTGAAGAACGCTTCGCCGTCCAGCAACACTGTACGCTCCGCCTTACCGAAGTCACTCGACCACCTCGCACGGCTTCCGGCAGCCAGCGTGAGCACACTGCCGTCCGGGAGTGAGGTACTGATACGCTGGCCACGCGGCGCCACCACTTCGTTCATGGCGCGCGAGGTGAGCGTCCGGAACGTCGCTGTTCCCACGATCACGGCTACGAGCGCGGCGGTACGAATCAGCCAGGCCCCCTTCACCCTCGTCCGGATCGGTCCAGCCGCTGTTGAGCGAGCACTTGAAATCGGCCGGACAACGTCCACGTCCATGCGTGCGGCAACGGCGCCCCAGGCGGTGTCGGTTTCGGCCGGTGTCACGTAAACGTCGCCCGCGGCGGCCGTTGGCAGACGATCGATCAACACGGCGCGCGCTGGGTCTTCCGCAAGCCAGTCAGCGATCAGTGCTTCATCATCCCGCGTCGGCATTCCCGCCCACATCCGATCGAGGGCATGATCAATGCGGACTGCGCTGAGGTCACGAGGATCGGTCATGGTGCAAGGACCCGTGCACGCAGCGCCTTCAAACCGCGCGCCAGATGGTTCTCGACGCTCTTCGCCGTAATGCCGAGCACCTCGGCGATCTCGGCGTACTGCATGCCCTCGCGCCAGCGCAAGTGCATCGCCAGTCGACAGCGCTCCGGCAGTTGCGAGAATGCGGCCTCGACCAGGGCGGACTGTTCGTCGGCAATCATGCGTTCATCCACCCGCGCTGGCGTCACGTGCAGATGGTGCACCGCGTCGTGCGAAGTATCGTCGGTCCACCCGCGTTCGATGATGTCGCGGCGACGCAGGTTCAGCGCACGGTTCCGGAGTGCACCGAACAGGTAGCTGCGCAACGTGCCACGCACCTGCCATGATGCGCGTTCGCGCCAGAGATCGAGAAAGAGATCCTGCACCAGCTCTTCGGCTCGTTCGCGGCTTTCCGTATGGCGCGTCGCAAAAGCCACCAGTGCG
>JBBQUH010000120.1:0-6156 GCA_038212625.1 Gemmatimonadales bacterium
TTCTGCGTGATCACCAGGCGAGCGGTCGCGGTGCCGTCGAAGGTCAGCACTTCTCGGCGGGTATTGGTCGTTGCAGCGCCGCCCGCAACCTGCGTGACCACGCTCATGTCGCGCGTCACCGTGCCAGCAACTGGGTACGTGGCGCTTGTAGTGCTCACGGGAACGATCAGGCTACTCGTGACGTCGTTGGCGGTGCGCGTCGCGGTAAAGGTCTGGCCGTCGCGATTCGTACCGGTAGCCGTTTCCGTGCTGCGCGAGGTGCCGTTCACGGTGCGCGATATGCTGCTCGGCGCAAGGCCGGAGACGGTGCGGTCGCTGGCGTTGATCACCGTGGCGGTAACGCTGCCGTCACGACTGCGGGTGACCCTCCCCGTGGCCGTGGTGCGGGTGCGCACGGTATTCGTGGTCAGCGTGTCGATGGCTGTCTGCGGAGCGCCGGCGAGAGACGTGATGGTGTACACGGTCGTGGCGGACAAACCGCCGCGTGCAGTCGGGCCGCACGTGACATCGCCACCAGTTACGGTGCATGACGCATCAATGCGGACCGCAAACGGTCCACGATGTGCGCCGCGCCCTCCCTCACCGGCGCCCGTGAAATCGGCGCCGATCCCGCCCCCCATCATGGCGCTCCCCCCGGGGCCGCCTCGCACACCACCCATGAGAAAACCGCCGGGCCCGCGCATCGGGCCTCCCCACGGTAGTCCCGCACCGTCGCTCACGTAGCTGCTGTTCGTAAGGTCCATGCCAGCCGGTGCGGAGTCGAACGCGCTGCCGAGGAGCAGCGCTTGATTGGGGCCCCCGACATCGTCGAGCGAACATGCGGTCACGCCGAGGAGCGTGGTGATTGCGGTCAACGTAAGAAATCGAGAAGTGTTCATCGTGAAACTCCACAGGTGTGGGCCTCGATCCGTCGCGCTCATCGTGAAGCGAGCCTCGAAGCGTATGCAAATGAAACACACGGTGGCGCGCCGACCCTACGTGAACGCCGTCCCAACCCGATGGCCCTACGTAAAGCGAATCAGCTTCTCGCGTAGCTGACGAAGCGCGCGGCTCATGTTCGCTTCAACCGCTTTCACCGAGATACCCAACTGCTCCGCAATTTCACTGTACCGTAAGTTGCGTTCGCGGCTCAGCAAGAATACTTCGCGCGTGCGCGGAGGAAGCTCAGAGATGGCGGTGGTGATCGCTTGCTCGAGTTCTCTGGCCTGTGCCTCAACATCCGCGTGTTTGACACGCTCGCTGAGAGCTTCTACATACACCGCGCTCTTCTTCTGAACCTGTAAATGTCGCAGATGATTGAGTGCACGGTTGCGAACCGCCTGCAAGAGGTACCCCGACACACTGCTGTCGGGCTGCAGCGACTCACGACGTCGCCAGAGCTCCAGAAAGACATCCTGCGATAGCTCCTCGGCCACCCCGGGGTCGTGAAGCACCCGGTTGGCGGCACGCACCACGGGCTCATACCATTGCCGGAACAGTGCGTCGAACGCCATGTGATCACCACTACGGAGGCGGGCGAGCAGATCGGCGTCAGACACAGCGTGGCGGATAGGCGCGGGCGGATGTTGGGCAGACGGGCCAGAGAAGGTGACCGCCGGTTACCTGGGATATACTACACTATTCTCCAGCCGCTCGTGCGACCCGCGTCCGAACTCCCGGACGGGGTAGGGTCGCCGTGCCTTCCCGTGTCTGCAGGGCATGTCCAACGAATTCCCTTCTGCCCTGAACCCGGAGTCCGACGCTGATTGGGAGGCGATCGGGCGCTTCGTGGCAGGCGAGAGCGATCCGCACGAAGCGTCGCAGGTGGCGGCTTGGTTGGCTGCGCATCCGGAGGACGCTGCGTTCGTGGCCATGATGCAGCGACGCACCACGCGCATCGCCAGCCGGGCGGACCTTGCGGTAGACACCGAGGCCGCTTTGTCGGCGGTTCGCGCGCGCATGGAGGCGCCGACGCTCTCTGTGGTGCGCGGCGGCAGCGGCGCTGGCGGCGGCGCGATCCGCGCCACATCGTCGTCGATGTCACGACGGTGGAGCGGGGTACTGGTGGCCATTGCGGCCACTGTCCTGCTCGCGGCGGGTGTGCGGCAGTGGCGCAGTAGCACCGTACCGGCGGCCGAGGCGTTGTCGTATGTCACGGTGGTCGGGCAGCGGGACTCGTTGCAACTGCCCGACGGGAGCACGGTGGTCCTCGCGCCCGGTAGTCGACTCACGGCCGCAGCGGGCTTCGGTACGGCGCACCGCGGGCTCACACTCGAGGGCGCCGCGTACTTTGACGTGCGCCACCAGGATGCGTTGCCCTTTACGATCCGCAGCGGGAACGCGGAAATCCGTGACCTCGGCACCGCGTTTTCGGTCAAGCAGGAAGCATCGGGACAAGTATCGGTGGCCGTCACGCACGGCGTTGTCGCGCTGCGTGATGTGGTCGCCGCTACAGCGCCGGTGGAGTTGCAGGCGGGCGATCGCGGAGTGTTGTCGCGCGGTGCCGTTCAGGTGGCGCGCGGTATCGTGACCGACGCTGACGTGGCGTGGACGCGCGGTCTGCTGGCGTACCGCGATGCACCATTGCACGAAGTGCAAGACGATCTACGGCGCTGGTATGGCATAGAGTTAGAGGTCACGGATCCCACACTCGCGGGGCGCACCCTCACGGCGTCGTTTCTGGCGGATTCGTCGGCGCAGGTGCTGCGCGTGATCGCGCTGGCATTGGGTGCGGAGTTGGTGCAACGCGGCGACACGATTCGTCTCCAGCCGCATGGACCGGCGCCGGCCAGCAGGCGCTGAGCGTGGAGCGTCTTCCTGCTGGCACTCGCGGGCATCAGCCGCGTCATCGGGTGGTGGCGCGGCTGATGCCGTTGATGTGGTGCGCGATTGGTGCGTGCGTGTTGCCTCTGCGGGGAACACGGGCAATGCAGGTGACCGGCGCCGATGAATGTCTCACGCGTATTCCGGTGGCCGATCGGACCGCCCTGTGGGCCGCACCGCTCGACCGTGTGGTGAGTATACGTCACCCCGACGCTCCCCTGCGGGAGGTGCTCGACGCATTGGCGCGTATGGCCAAAGTGGAGCTGTCGTACAGCCGCGAGCTCTTGCCACCCGACCGGCGGGTTTGTCTCTCGCTCGAGCGCGTGCCAGTGGGCGCAGTGCTCGAGACGTTATTGGTCGGTACTGATTTGCGCGCGATTGTGCTCGGTGCGTCGCAGGTGGTGCTCGCGCCATCGCGCCCCGTGATGACGCTCACGCCGACGGTATCGACCGACCCCGCGATGAGCGTGCGGCGTACCAGCGTGCTCGATCGCGTAGTGGTCACCGGCACGCCCGACGGCGCCCCGCAACGCGGGTCACCCTTCGCCCTCGAAGTGATCGAGGGTGAGCGACTGACGCAGCATCGGGTGCGCTCACTCGGCGAAGCACTCGAATTGGCGGTGCCCGGCCTCTGGACATGGTCGGCTACCGCCGGCACGGTGTCGGCACGGTACGGTAGCATCCGTGGTGCGAGTTCGTTCGGTGTGAGTGCACCGAAGATCTATGTTGACGGAATCGAGGTGGCGAATCCGGTGCTCGCTACGCAGCTCGATGCGTCGCGCATTGACCGGGTGGAAGTCATTCGCGGGCCGCAGGGTGCCGCGCTGTATGGCGCCGACGCCATAAGTGGCGTGGTAAACATTCTCACGCGGCACGATGGTACGCCGAACGGCGGTCGCGTGGTGCAGGTATCCACAACCGCCGGCCTGTCAACCACCGCGTTTGCACCACGCGCCGCGTTTGTGCAGGATCATGCGCTCTCACTGCGCGCCGGCAGCAGTTCGCGGAGTGTGGGTATGGGACTGAGTGTGGGCACGGTGGGCGCCTACGTGCCCGGAGCCTCGGAGCAGCGGATGCTGGCTGACGCGGATGTCCGATTGGCGCGTGCGCAGTCGATTCTCACCGGCACCGCGCGACTGTCGCTCCAGCGGGCGAACGCGAGCACCAGCTTGATTACCGGCGCGTCGTTTGGCAACCCACGTGTGCTGATGCCGGCAGGCGCAGACACCGCGACGGTGCCGATGCTGCGTGGGGACAGCGCCACCGGGCAGGATCTGGTGCAGTACACCGTGGGCGCCACGGCCGCGGTCATGCCCAACCTCACATGGACACACACCGTGATTGCGGGCATCGATGGCTACCGGTTGCGTGGGTTGTCTGCCGTTGCGCTGCCGATGCCCGTTGCCAGCGGCAGCCTGTTCGGCGACGGGCAGGGCGCTGCAGATCGTGGCACGCTTCGGTTGCGCTCGGTGGGACGTTTCGACGTACGGGAGGCCACGCTGCTGTCGGTGACACTCGCCGCCGAGCAGGCGGTGATGCGTGATGTTGGCGAGGTCGCGGGTACCGGAGGTCGCGCACTGGCCGGACCATTCGCGCCGTCGGCGTTCAATCGTCCGGCGTCGCGGGAAATTGCCTCGTGGATTTCGAACAGCGGCGCGTCGGTGCAGGCGAATCTCTCAATGCAGGACGCGTGGTTCTTTGTGGCGGGCGTACGCGCCGAACGCACCGTAGGCGCCACGATCAACGCGCAGCACGCACTCTTGCCAATGCTCGGCGCTTCGTACGTACACGACTGGCGTGGTGCGCTGTTCAAGGCGCGTGGCGCCTATGGTACCGGGATCCGGCCGGCCCGCACACCGGCGCGCGGGAGCACATGGATGGGGCCCGCAGCGTATCCATCGCTGCGCGGTCTCGACCCCGAACGGCAGAGCGGTACGGAGTGGGGTGCAGATCTCCATGTGGGGAACGGGTTGTCCTGGCACGTTACGCGCTTTGATCAGCGCGCGTCGGAGCTCGTGCAGCCGGTCGCGTCGGTGGCCACGGTGATTGGCGCCAATGGCCGAATGCAGCGCGTCATGTCGTATACGCTGCAGAATGTTGGTGCCATTACCAATCGCGGCTGGGAGTTACAATCGGTGGCACGCTGGTCCTCGCTGTCACTTGCCGGCGCGCTGTCGTTGGTCAGCAGCCGAGTGGACCGGGTAGCGTCGGGGTACCGTGGGGATCTGCGGGTGGGCGACCGGATGCTCGAAGTGCCCGCGCGAACACTGAGTGTCACGGCCGCGTACGATGTGTCGCGCTGGATGCTGAGCAGCACTCTGTCGCACGCTGCCGATTGGGTGGGGTACGACCGCGCTGCGGTTGGCGCGGCGCTCAGCGACACAACGCGCGCGCGCGACGTGGATGGCGCCGCGCTCCGTGATTATTGGACTGCGTTTGGTGGCGTGACCCGCTGGCGCGCCACGGTGAGCTATGCCATTCGTCCGGAGCTTTCGCTGATGCTGGGTGGTGACAACTTGCTCAACGTGCAACAGGGCGCGCCGGATAACAACACGGTGACGGTGGGGCGCACGTTGACGTTTGGAGTGCGTACGACGTTTTAGGTTCGCTTGGCGAGCGACGACGCACGCCTGAGCTACCCCCACTCTGGGAGCTTGCGTAAAATCAGAGGCCCCTCAGCCCCGACAGACACCATGGTCCACGCCAAGCGAAGGATCTGCTCAGGGAAGCCGTCGACCGGCTTCCGGAGAACGCGTCGGTGGATGACGCGATGAAACGTCGGCTCTTTCTCGCTACGATTGAGAAGGGGAAGGACGATGCCGAGGCTGGCCGAATGCTGTCCCCTGAGGATGTGAAGCGCCGCCTCGGACTGTGAAACCCGTTCGCTGGTCGGATTCGGCGGTGCGTAACCTAAACAGCATTTGCAACTACATCCGGCACGGCTCGCGGTTTCTGGGCCGAATTGTCGTAACGCGGCTGACTCGTTCGCTATCAAGTTTTCGGTGGCCACTCTGAATAGTGCTTGCTGGGTTCGCGTGAACTACTTCCGAGTCACCGTTTGCAGTTACCAGTCGCGAGTTTCCGGTCCCAAGTAGTGCGAACTACCCGCCACCGGAAACCCGTTACCGGGAACCGCAAACACACCATCGGCGGGACCCGCGCCGATCCCCCCGAGTCACCGTTTGCAGTTACCAGTCGCGAGTTTCCAGTCACAAGCAGTGCGAACTACCTGTCACCGGAAACCCGTTACCGGGAACCGCAAACACACCATCGGCGGGACCCGCGCCTACCCCCCCGAGTCACCGTTCGCGGTTACCAGTCCCAAGTTTCCGGTCCCAAGTAGCCCGCACTACC
>JBBQUH010000121.1:0-5863 GCA_038212625.1 Gemmatimonadales bacterium
GCTGCACGGGCGTTAAGCGGTGTGCTCGGGCTGATGGTCCGGTTGCTCCACGGCAGCGCCCCGCGACTGCTGGTAAGGATGCAGCGTGCTTGTGAAGGACCTCCATCTTGTGCGTGGCGAAGTGTGGGTACGTAGCGCTCCTGGCAGCGGGTGTTTTCGGCCACCCGTTTATAGCGAGACGAGGCAACCGGCCAACTTCGTCGGCATCATCTGCACGAGAGGGTGCTGCAGCGCGCGGAATAGGAAATTCGGGATAGGAAATTCACTCGGGGTCGGTCGAGTATCCGGCGCACGTACGGCGAGATCGCCGACCCCGCGAGGGCCGGAGGGCAGGCGGTGGCCCGACCTCCGCACGCCGCCACGCCTCGGTGGTTGTCCTGACGGCGCGTTCCGTCGGTACCCAGTCTCAGCGCGGACTGATCCGACGCCCCCGGGGGACGGACGCGCGCGCCGAACGTCCCCGCACGTCGTCGGGGCATTGGGGTGAGGCTCACCGTGCGTGGTGAGCCTGGTGGGGGTAGGCCGCGGCGGGTCGTCGCGTGGCGCCCGGTCCCGACGGTTCTTGGGTCGAGGGAGGAGTGCGCGCGACGGCGTGGGCCGCCGTCGCGGCGCGGGCGCGGGGGTGCGCGAGGATCTGGCCGATCACCGACGCCTGGGTAATGCGATGAGACGCCTCGCGCCGTGGCAGATGGGGCACGCGAGGGGTTTCGACCTCGAAGACCTGCTGCAGCAACGCCGCCCAGCGTCGGGTGGCCTCGGCAGGCCCGCGCCGTGGCACGGGGACGATCGCGGGCGGCGTCTCGGCCTCGGCCGACTCGGCCTGACAGCGCATCCCGGAACGGGATACCGCGTAGGCCGTTGGCCTACCAGTCGTCGTACCGTGTCGTGACGTGCCCCGTGTCGGGGATGTGCACAAGCACCCGGGCGAGGACCTCGAGCGGGTCCACCGCCTCGGTGCCCGCCGCACCAACAGCAAAGGTGCACGAGACGCTGACGCGTCTCTGAACACGCGAACGCTCGGCGGCGCAAGGGATCCTTCGGTGCGGCTCGCCAGTTCGGCCCACCCGTACTGCCAGAGCCAGTCCGAGGCCACGAGGGCATCGTCCCAGATGCTGTTGAGGCCGGTCACCGGGCCGAGCGGGCGAAAAGCGTCGCGTCGCGATTGGTGACGTCCTTGGTACAGGTGAGCGATACGATCATAAGCTCGCGCGTTCCGAACGCGATGGCGTGGATGCGCTCGGTGTGACTCGAATGATCACCGTGTCGGCCATTGGCGTGGGCGTCAGCGTCACGGCTCGCACAAGCAGCGGGCCGAGGGAAAGGTCGGCGCGGCAGACGTGGACTGACCGTGAGGCGAGCGCACCTCGGTGCTGTTGACGGCTGTGAAGAGCACGCGGACGCCGAGGGGGTGTGCCGACGGCGCGCCGCAAGGTGCCCGTGAAGGTGAGCTCGTTGCGGCGCCCGCGGTCAGCGCGAACTTCGACGGCACGAGCTGCACGCTTTCCGGCTGTGCGCGCCGGGACGTGATGACGCGCGTGCGCACGCTGGCACCCGAGATTGCGATGACGTTGGAACAGCCCGTGGCGCAACGGAATGGTGACGCTCCGCGCCCAGACCGGGCGTATGCTCGACGCTCCCCGGTCCCGGAGCGCACACGCCCGACGCGGCGCCGACGGCGCGTGGCGTCTACAATGCCCGGCGCCCCCAGGCGTCGCAACTTTTTCGGTTGGTCTCAGATCATCTGCACCGCCTGCAGACGATCTACGAAGAACGCTTCGCTCGGGAGTACGGCCCCTGTCGGCCCGTCGTTGCGCAAGTGGCCGATAAGTTCCTCGCCTGTGGGATCCTCGAGCACGGGTTCGCGCGCATCCGCTGCAACGACTGCGCCCACGAGGACCTCTTCGCGTTCTCCGCAAGTGTCGCTACTTCTACCCGAGCTGCCACGCCAAGCGCCTCGGGATCTGGACGCAGTGGCTGGACACCTCACTACTCGCGCCCGTGCCGCACCGCCAGGTCGTGCTCACCATCCCGAAGCGGCTGCGCGCGTACTGCCCTATCGCCGCCGCCTGCTCGGCGAGTTCGCCCGCCCCGTCATGGCCGCCATTCGCACGCTGATCGGCGAGCGAGAGCTTGCGGTCGGCATGGTCGCCTGTCTGCCGACGCACGGCGCGCGCGCCAACTAGCATCCGCCCCCGGCACCTCCTCGTGACCGACAGTGGCTTCCGGCCCGACGGGACGTATGCTGTCGCGCCGGAACGGCTCACCGATTCGCAGTGCGAAGGCGGTGACGTATCGCTCCGACACGTCCGACGGCCCGACGGCGAGCACCGAGACGGTGGACCAGCTCGAGTGCTTGGCCCGAGTGCTGGTCCACATCCCCGACACAGGCCACGTGACCACGCGGTACGACGGCTGGTCCGCTAACCGCCCGCGCGGGATGCGCCGTCAGGCCGAGCCGGCCGAGGCCGATACGCCGTCCGCGATCGTCCCCGCGCCACGACGGGCGCCGACCGAGGCCACCCGCCGCTGGGCGACCCTGCTCCAGCAGATCGTCGAGGTCGACCCCTCGAATGCCCTCGCTGCCACGGCGTGATGCGCCTCGTCGCCTGCATCACGCCACCGTCCGTGATCGACCAGATCCTCGTGCACCGCGGCGCCCGCGTCGCCCGCGAGCCGCACGCCGGGCCGCAGAGCCCCCCATCGACGCGGGCCCCGACGAGCCGAGGCGCGTCACGCGCCCCACGCCCGCCGGCCCTCGCGTGGTCGGCGATCGCGCCGTACGTTCGCCGGGATAGTCACCACTGAATCGGATACTCCACCGAGCCCGATCAAATTTCCTATCTTGCTAATCGACGATGATTGTGAGCGCGAGGTCCTGTACGGTGGAGATCACGTCGGTAATGGGTATGTCTACTCCGAACCGGGGCGGTGGTGGGTTCGGCGAGGATCGCATCGAGCTTGTTGAAGCGATGGATTCAGAGCTGCTCGAGTTGCAACAGCCGCGCACTCGCTTGTGCGAGGCGGGCAGGGTTGCTGAGGACGATGAGTTCCCGTCCCCTAAATGCCTTTCGCACGAGGTGAGTCTCCTCGCGCCTTCGTTGCGCATGAGCACGCAGAGGCGCGGAGTCTCTCATATGTCCTCGTCGCTCTGCGTTCCCTGCGACTCCGCGTCATCCGTTCAACGGGTAGCCGATTTCGATGAGGTTGGCCTTCGTGAAGCCTGCCGCGAGTAGATTGGTGATCGCATCGCGAGACGGATGACCGCGGCACTCCGTGACCGTCTTCACAAACTGTGCGAGCGCATCAAGGTGAGGGACCCATTGACCACGCTTCGCCACGATCCGCGATTTACGCTCGCCGCCTGCATACTCGCCTCCAGCTTGTCATTCGTCGATGGCAGCGTGCTGAACGTCGCCCTCCCTGCCATCCGCGCCAGCTACGGCGCCGGGGCCGCCGACGTGCAGTGGGTGGTCAATGCGTACCTCTTGCCGTTGTCGGCACTGCTGTTGCTGGGTGGCGCGCTCGGCGATCAGTACGGGCGGCGCCTGCTGCTACTCATCGGCACGGGAGTATTCGCCGTGGCGAGCCTCATCTGCGCCCTCGCCCCGAGCCTCGACGTCCTGCTCGCCGCCCGCGCCGCGCAGGGGGTCGGTGCGGCGCTGCTGCTGCCCAACAGCCTCGCCTTGCTCAACGCCGCGTATCACGGTGAAAAACGCGGCCGTGCGGTCGGCACTTGGGCCGCCGCGGGTGCTGCCTCGTCGGCCATCGCGCCGCTGATTGGTGGCTGGTTGGTCGACAATGTCGGCTGGCAAGCCATCTTCTTCATCAACGTGCCGCCTGCCGCCGGGGCGATGCTCCTGGCGGTGATGTTCGTCCGCGAAAGCCGCGGCGAGGGTGCCGCACGGACCGACTATCCCGGCGCGGCACTGGCCACGCTCGGTCTGCTCGGTACTACGTACGGCCTGACGCGCTGGTCGTCGTCGGCCACTCTCGACGCGATCGCGATCGCCACGGTCGCCGCCGGCCTCGTCACACTGGCTGTCTTTCTGTGGGTCCAAGCGCGGCGCGGCGACCAGGCGATGATGCCCGTGGTCATGTTCGCCGATCGCGGCTTCTCAGGTCTCAACCTGCTCACCTTCCTGCTGTACGGCGCGTTCGGCGCGGCGATGCTGCTGCTCCCGTATGTGCTGATTTCGGCGGGCGGCTATTCGCCGGGTCAGGCAGGGCTGGCGCTGCTTCCACTGCCGATCCTGCTGACCACCGCGTCACCAACGATGGGCCAGCTCGCCGGTCGGATTGGTCCGCGCTGGTTTCTGATTGTCGGACCGTTGGTGGTGGCCGCCGGCATGCTGCTTGGGCGCCGCATCGGCGCCGACACCGCGTACTGGACCAGCGTCTTTCCGGCGATCGCGATGATGGCGGCGGGCATGGCGATCGCCGTCGCGCCGCTCACTGCCTCGGTGCTCGGCTCGGTCGACGAACAGCATGTCGGTACCGCGTCGGGCTTCAACAGCGCGGTCGCGCAAACCGGCGGACTGATCGCCATTGCCTTGCTCGGCGTGGTCCTGTCGCGCCAGGGCGAGGCGCTGATCGCGGGCTTCCATCGGTCGCTGGTCGGCGCCGCTATCGCCGCGGTGGCAGCCAGCGTCGCGGCACTACTGCTGGTCCGCAACGTCAAGATGAAGAACGGCTGATTCGCTGACTCGACGCGCGAAATCTGCAAAGGGAATGGCTGCTTCGACACTCGCACAAAACTCCGCTCTCGCTTCGTTCGTGCGTTACGCTACGAGGAAAGTCGACATCGAAGTGCCTCCGGTGGCGCGCGAAGAGCAGGCGATCAAGCCGTTCTTTACCGTGGTCACGCTTGCCGTGGCCGAGCGTGCGGTCGAGGAGCTCGGATGAAGAACTCTGGGGCAAGTCTGGCCTGGTCAGGGCATTCGGGTACGAAACGTCTGCGACCCGGAAGGCAACATCATTCAACTTCGTGAGAGCACCGCATGAAGAGCGTGTCTCGCGTCGGCCCGCGCGGCGACACGGCCGGCTTCATGAAAGTCGCCGTGACCCTCGTGGATACCAGCAACGTCAGAGTGGGATTTGAACCGGGGCTCGAGTGAAGATACTCGGGCGGTGGCTATGCCATTCTGCAACTACTGATCGAAGACGCGAGCGGTGAATCGTTCGAGGCGTTCATACACGCGTCGTGCTCCAACCGTTAGGGATGGTGCGCTCCAGTACACGTAGGCACCCAGAAAGGGATCGCGACTCGAGACCGGAACGTCTCTTCTCGCCATGCGGCTGGCTGTCGGCGCCGTCGTGGTGGCTCGGGTAAATCCCGAGTTGCTGCGCGTTCGTGCCAAGCTCCCCTTCCACGCCGATCAGCCCTAGACCGACCGCGTGCTGCTGCTCGCCGTTTTGGCAACGGGGTTTCTCGGCTTGCCAGCAATCGGGGGGCTCGACGTGTTCCGCTGGCATGTGCTGCCGCCGCCCGCGCCCTCACGCGGTGGCGGATACCGGCGTGTACGCCATCGTGCGTCATCCGTTCTACGCCGCTGATCCGTTCATCCTTGTAGGGCTGGGACTGTGGCTCAATTCGTATGCGGCGGCCCTTGACGCGGTCATCGCGGTGGCGCTCATGGTGCTACGGCTGCAGGGGGAGAAGCGTTTTCTTCGACGCGCGTTACCGGAATATCAAGACTACATTGAGTGGGTGCCATACCGGCTGATTCCCGGGGTTTGGTAGGGCGTGGTTCCTGTCGTGCGCCGCCGATTACTTGGCGTGCATAGTGCCGATCGCACCGAGCGCACTGCGGCGCTGGCCACCATTCCGCAGATGTGCGATGACCCACCATTCCTTCGCAGCACG
>JBBQUH010000122.1:0-5725 GCA_038212625.1 Gemmatimonadales bacterium
CAACTACTCCGGTTGGCTGGAGCAGAAGCAGGCGCGCATGGCGCTCGAAGAAAAGCATGCGAGCACGCGACAGAAAACGCTGCAGCGCGAGCTCGAGTGGGTGCGCATGTCGCCGCGCGCGCGTCAGGCCAAGAACAAGGCCCGCCTGGCGGCCTACGAGGATCTGGCCAGCGAAGCGCAGCAGGATCGCGCCATGCAGAACGAGATCGTGATCCCGCCGGCGCCGCGTCTGGGTAACGACGTGGTGATCGCGAAGGGGCTCAAAAAGTCCTACGGCGATAAGCTGCTGTTCGACAACTTGTCCTTCGATCTGCCGCGCGCCGGCATCGTGGGAATCATCGGCCCCAACGGTGCCGGCAAGACAACGTTGTTCCGCATGATCAACGGCCTCGAGACGCCCGACGGCGGCGCGCTCAAACTCGGTGACACGGTCGAAATCTCGTATCAGGATCAGTCCCGCACGCTCGAAGGCAAGCGCACGCTCTGGGAAGAGATCTCCGGCGGACGCGAGTCGCTCACAGTGGGCAAGCGCGAGCTCAATTCACGCGCCTACGCCGCAAGCTTCAACTTCAAGGGCGCCGATCAGCAGAAGCTGGTGGCCAACCTGTCGGGCGGTGAGCGCAACCGGTTGCACCTGGCAAAGACGGTCATGCAAGGTGGCAATCTGTTGCTGCTCGACGAACCCACCAACGACCTCGACGTGGATACGCTGCGTGCGCTCGAAGACGCCGTGCTCGATTTCTCGGGTTGTGCGGTGATCATTTCCCACGATCGCTGGTTTCTGGATCGCGTGGCGACGCACATTCTGGCGTTTGAAGGGGATTCGGAGACGGTGTGGTTTGAGGGGAATTATGGTGCGTACATCGAGGACTTGAAGCGCCGGAAGGGCCCGGATGCGGATATGCCCACGCGGATCAAGTACAAGAAGTTGGTGCGGTCGTAAGCACCGATGGCGGGTTGTGCATGGAACCGGTGAGCGATACACGCGCCGAGGCAGCGCGCGCGCAGTTGGCCGCCATTCGTGCACGATCGCCCGAGGCGCGGTTGCGTGACGCGATCGAGCTGAGCGAGATGGTGCACGGGGCGGCTATCGCGAAGTTGCGAGCTCGCTTTCCGGAGAGTACGATGTTGGAGTTGGTGGTGAAGTTGCACGGGGGGTCGCTAAATGATGGAGATGTGAAACGATGAGCATGGCATTGACTGGTCGCTGCCTGTCCATCCAGGCCGTGCGCGAAGCGCTGGCGAGTCGATCCATGTTTAGCGTGGTGGACGTAGAAACCGGCTGGAAGGTCGATCTGATTATCCGAAAGGACCGGCCGTTCAGCGTGGTCGAGTTTGCGCGGAGAGCGCCTGTTGTTTTCTGTGGTGTCACGGTGCCGGTGACATCGGTCGAGGACTTGGTGCTGGCGAAGCTGGAGTGGGCACGACTCGGCGCTTCCGCGAGGCAGTTGGACGATGTGCGCCCTTGGGTACGTGTCGCTCTATGGTGTCTCGAATCCCGGATACCGCGCTCGGTGATGTGGCTGATGCGACAGTAGGGAAGTTCGAAGATCATTTCCAGTAGTTCACGACTGTAGATATTGGGAAGCTCCCGCCTCACGTAGTCCACGGTATGCGCCATGAGTGCACGGATCGCCGCGATCTTCGCCGTAGGCCATCGCGCGGTTTCTTCGACGCCTCGCAGCGTGTACAGCAACCACGATTCTCATCACCTGATTCGCGAGGGCCGTGCCGGGAAGTCGCCGCACGGTCATCTCCATGCCTTTGATTCGGGTGCAGAGCACTTCGGCGGTGCGCGTGGTCAGTGGGATCGACGGCCGCGCGTTTTCGGCGACCTTCACGTGTCAGACTCCATCACGATCTTCGGGATAGGAGCCTCGCTGGATCGTGATACTTGGAGGCTGAAAGTGTCGAGTCGGTCTTCGCGACCGATTCGGCCCGTCAGACCCTCTGATTCGGGAGTGTGTGCGTTATCCCTTCTACGCCGCCGACCCACTCATCCTCGTCGGACTTGGCCTGTGGCGGGAATCATACGCGGCGGCGCTCGGCGCGGTGATCCCGGTGACCCTCATGGTGCTGCGTCTCGAGGAGGAGGAGCGCTTTCTTGAGCTCGCCTTCCCGGAATACCACGCCTATATGAGGCGGGTGCCGTATCGACTCATTCCGAAGGTCTGGTAAGGCGCGGTGCGACTCGGGTATCCGTCAAAGCGACGTGTGGCACACGTTCGATGCCGTAAGTAACGCGGTGGAGAATTCCGCCTTGCTCCTTTCAGATTAAGTAGCATATTCTTGGGATCGTGGTGTACGACATGCCATGCGCAGCCCGCGCCGCACCCCATCGGACGCCGAAGCTTGAATCGTTGTTGCCAATCCACGTTCGCGCTCGTAGCCCTTGCGTGGGTCATCCATCCCCTGCACCTCAGCGCCCAACGCCTCGGCGTTACGATCGCCGGGACCACGTCCGACATCATGACCACGTTCGGCGACGGGTCGGCGATCTCGTACCAGAATCGACAGGCCGTCGCCGCCGGGCTGACCTATCGGCACATGCTGCGTCGACGCATCGCCTTCCAGCCAGAGCTCTGGTTGGTCCCGAAGGGCTACGGTACCGCCAGCCGCCCAACGCGTTCGCTTGGCTACGTCGAGGTCCCGCTGTTGCTCCGCATCGGCGCTCTGGCTTCGAGCGGCGCGGCGTTTAGCCCACTGCTCTCGGTCGGACCGACGCTCGCCGTGCTGGCGACATGTCGTTTGCAGGGACTGCAGGCGATTTCTAGGAGTCAACGGTGCAATCAGGTGATCACTACGCCGTTCGCCTACGACTATCGCATGCGACGCGTCGATGCGGGGTTGATGCTCGGCCTCGGGTTTGAAAAACGCATGAGTGGCGGCGCTATTGTGGGGGTGGAAGGACGCTACGAACAGGGGCTCGTCGATATCGAGCGACAAGGCGGCAGGTCGCGCAACAGTACGTTCTTCATGCTGCTGCAGGTGGTGCCTGCGAAGCTGTACTAGGCAAAAGGGGTAGCGACGCGATTCTTATCCGTGGTCGCCTCGTCGCCCGCCCGTCGCCTGGCTCCGCGCACTAGCTTTCAGCATGCCACCGAGCGACAACACCACAAGGTGTAATCTCTACAGCCTCACCCGGAGCGAGCTGCAACAACAGCTCGTGCACTGGGGCATCAAGCCCGTCCATGCCGCGCGGCTCTGGAAATATCTGTACATCGAGCTCGTGTCCTCGCTGGACGAGATGCCGGAGCTCCTACCCAAACTCGCGGAGCGATTGCGGGAAGACGCCTCGCTGGGCGTGCTCCCCACCGCACTCGACACGGCGTCCAGCGATGGGTTCACGCGCAAGTATCTGTTGTCGCTCCCCGACGACGAGCGGATCGAGACGGTGCTGATGCGGTTCACCGGTCGCGTGACGGCCTGCGTGAGTTCGCAGGTGGGCTGTGCGATGGGCTGTGTATTTTGTGCCACGGGACAGATGGGTTACACGCGTCACCTCACGCCGGGCGAAATCGTGGCACAGGTGGTGCACGTGGCGCGCGTGTTGCGCCACGAGGCGCCCAAGGGAGCGGCCAGACGCGGGTCGCGACATGCGCTTGGCACGCGCCTCCGCAACGTCGTCTTGATGGGCATGGGTGAGCCGCTGCACAACTATGAGTCGGTGATGCACGCGGTCGACATCATGCTCGACCCGAACGGGCCATCGCTGGCGGCGGAGCGTATCACGCTCAGCACCGTCGGGGTCGTACCGGGTATCCTTCGACTCGCCGCCGAGCAGCGCCCGATCCATCTGGCTGTTTCGTTGCACGCGGCCACGCAGGCCGAACGCGCCGCGCTGGTGCCCGCCGCGCGCAAGTGGCCGCTCGATGAACTCATGGCAGCGTGCCGCACATATAGCGATACCACCGGGCGCCGTATTTTCTACGAGTGGACGCTCATTGACGGAAAGAACGACAGCGAAGACCAGGCACGCGCGGTGGGGGAACTGCTGCGCGGACTTCCGGCGCACGTCAATCTCATTCCGCTCAATCCCACCCTCGGCTACGACGGTACCCCCACGCACAGCGCCGCGGGCAACCGTTTTCGGGAGATTCTGCAACAGGAGTTCGCGTTGCCGACTACGATGCGGCAGCGGCGTGGAATCGATATCGCGGCAGGGTGCGGGCAGCTGGCGGTGATCGAACGGTAATCGGCTCGCGCGTGGCCGCGCCACGCCAGTTGGTACGCTCTCGTACCGCTCCATCGCTCGTCCACCATCTCATCGGTCACCAGGTGTTGCTCGTCGACGGCGCGAACGGGTACACCGGCCAGCTCATCGTCGAAGAATGCGTACGCCGCGGTCTGCAACCCGTACTCGCCGGTATCATGGTTGTGGTGCACGCAGCCGGTCCGTTCTTCCGCACCTCGGCACCAATGGTGCGCGCCTGCCTGGCCGCGAAAGTGCACTGTCTCGACATCACCGGTGAGATCGCCGTGTTTGAAATCTGTTGCGCGCGTCACGAAGACCCGAAGCAGGCAGGCGTCGTGATCATACCGGGCGTCGGCTTCGACGTGGCACCAACCGACTGCCTAGCGGGGCGACTGGCCGACCGGCTCCCGGATGCCCAACGGCTCGAGCTGGCGTTCGCCGGAGAGTGCGCGTCGTATGCTGGAGGCCGCGCCGCCGGCCGGGTGTCACACGCCGTCGTCTGTATTCGGCGCGGGGTTCCTCAGGTCGCTTCCGGAGTGTGCGTGTTGCTCGGCGCGTGAATCCGTTTTCGCGGTTCGAGCGTCTGACGGTCACCGGACGCTGAGACGGATGAACTCGTGACAGCTGGTCCCGCCCGCTAGCTGGTGGCTCGGCGAGTCCATGGGCATCATGACCGCATTTGTCACGAGTAGCGTGTATACGGTGGTCGGCGCGCTACCGTGCCCGGAATCCCGTGGCCTTGGAGCGACTGACGTGCGACCGGGCCGCCAGCGCCTCGCGCACCTCCGCACGCGCGCCCTCGGCGAAGCGCACGCCTGGTCACGCAGCCCCGATCGACACGGGCCCTTGCGCGCTCGGCGCACCACGCGCGCCCGACCCCGCCGCAGACCCGCCGGCTCGCTGCGCACGGCCCCAACGCCCCTTCACCACGCGGGGATGGTCGGCAGGCGCCGCCGTCCGCTGCAGCGTCTCTTCAGCCCCCGCTCGCCTCAGGACACCCGCCCCGACCCGGGACTGAACCACCCGCAAGGCCTCCCGGCGCAGCGTCCGTCGCACCGACACACACGCGCCGATGCTCGCGGGCCGACGGACCACGACGTATACTGATTTGTCCCTGATCGAATTACCCATCCTGCAGCACATCTCTCTTGCTAAGAGACGCAATGACGCATGCTGAGCCCCTATCATCAAACATTTCGGCGCTGGCGGCACTGAAGTCGGCGACGCAGCACGAACACGAGGCCCTCGATAAGGCGCTCGATCTCATGAACCCCGAAATAGATGCGGCCACTTATCGGTGCCAGCTGGAAGCGTTCTTCGGCATTTACGCGCCGATGGAGCACGCGTTGGCAGCGGTTGAGGGCTGGAGCGAGCACGGCATCGACCTGTCGGCACGCTGTAAAGCAGAAGCGCTGCGTGCCGATCTCGTCACGCTGGGCGTAGAAAACCCGGATGCGCTCCCTATGTGCCAAACGCTTCCGTCGCTGCCTGGTTTAGCGACAGCCTTCGGCAGTCTCTATGTGTTGGAAG
>JBBQUH010000123.1:0-5627 GCA_038212625.1 Gemmatimonadales bacterium
GCTCTTAGCTCTTAGCTCTTAGCTCTTAGCTCTTAGCTCTTAGCTCTTAGCTCTTAGCTCTTAGCTCTTAGCTCTTATCGCCTCCCCAGCGGCACCGGTGTCCAGCGGAACCCTATGGCGAACGTCTCGTCGCTTCCCACTACGTCCGACCCGCTGAAGGAGGCCGCGACCCGGACGCCGAAATTTTTCGTCGCCTGGAAGTCCGCCCCCAGGTCGAAGTTGAGGCTCAGGGACGAACGGCCGTTGTCCCGTGCGCCGCAGTCGCCACAGAAGTCCAGCGACACGCGTGGGTGCACGTAGGGCGTGATGGCCATTCCCTGGTCCAGCTCGAAGGTATGGCCCAGGCTCGCGCCCACCGGAATCCGGAACGCCGACGCATCCCCGCCGATCGCGGCACCGGCCCCTACCGTAAACAGCACATCAAGCGGTTGGTCCGTCGTGGCGCGGAGCATTTCCCGGGCGAAACTCCCGCCCACAAAGAGTAGCGGGTCGGTGCTCCCCTTCGGATCCGCGAGCCCGGCATCGAGCTGCCAATGCATCCCCGATCCCGCGCCCTCGCGCCACTGGAACAGCAACGTCGTCCCCGAGCCCCCGACAATGGCCGCACTGTAATCCCGCTGGCTCGCACGCGGTGTCTGCATGGAGGGATAGTTGTACGCCTGCGCCTGCGCGGCTGGCGCCACGACGCACAGCCCGGTGAGTACGGCAAAGGCAACCGCGAGACGACGCGGGGTTGGAATCATGAAGCAGTCTCCTGAAAAGTTGAGGCGAGGGACGATCGGCGCGCCCTCACGCATGGGCATTCTACGTGCAGAAGGCCCCGCAGTTCCATCCCCACAGCGCGGTACGACTCATATCTTTCCGAGGTGTCCTCCCTCCCCCCGTTTTCTTCGACGCGTTTCCTTGCGCTCGTGCTCTTCGGCGCCACTGCGGCAAACGCGCAAACGCGACCTCCGCGCGTGGCCACCGACGTTCTGGTGCGCGAAGGACGCGCGCTCGCATCGGGTGGCGATACGACCGCCGCACTCGAAATGCTCGAGCAGGCCACCGATCAATCACCGCGCGACCCCGACGCCTTGTACTGGCGCAGCCTGATCATGGTGCGCACCACGCAGCTCGGCATGTCCGACGCTCCGCGACGACTGCTCGCATGGCGTTTACTCAACCGCGCCGCAGACATCGACGCGAAGAACGCACGGTACCTCACTGAGCTCGGCCGTTTGCGCCTGCGCACGCCGTTGATGCGCGCCGAGGCCGAACGGTTGTTCCGTCGCGCCTTGCTCGTGGCGGAGCGGAGTGGGGATCCGGTACAAATTGCCGACGTGGCCGCTGAACTCGGACATGTGAAGGAGCGTCGGTATCTCACCGGTCGGAACCGGTGGATGTATACCGGGACCGTCACGTTCGATCCGGTCGAGGCACGACTGCGTCCGCACTACACGCGTGAATTTCTGGACCAACTTGCGCGACCCATCGAAAATTCGGGCGCGGCGGATCGGAGTGAAGCCGAAGAGATGTTCCGGCTGGCGTTGCGCGCCGTGCCGCACCACGAGCCGAGTGTACTGGGGCTGATGGGATTGCTCTATGACCAGCAGCGCTACGAAGAAATGCGCACGATCGCACAGCCGCTCGTGCAGCAAGAGAACCCCAGTGCCCGCGTGCTGCTGGCCAGCGGCTTGGCGGAGTACAAACTGGGATCACTGGCCAATGCCGAACAAACATTCGAGCGCTCCCTGCAGTGCCTCTCGGCGGGCGTGCGTAGGGAATTTCTTGATATTGGACGCGTGCTGCGCAAAGGCGACAGCGTGCGAGTGGCCGGTCTGACTGGCACCGATCGCAGCGGGACGCTCGCGGCCTTTTGGGAAGCGGCGGATCCGCTCCTTGCCACGCCACAGAACGAGGCGCAGCTGGAGTATTTCGCTCGGCTGGCGTACGCCGACCTGCGATTCTCCGATACGGAAACGCAACAGCAGGGATGGCGCACGGATCGCGGCCTCATTGTCGCGCGGTACGGTGAGCCGCCGGTAATCGCCACGTTTGCCCCGCAACTGGATGCGGATTCGCGCGACGCGCTCGCGCGGGTCATCACCGTGTGGTTCTATCCGCGCACGGAAATGGAATTCGCCTTCTTCGGTCCTCCGGCAATCAACCTGGCCACCTTCGCCGGCAATTACCGCGATTACTCGGAGGAACGCCGCGAGAGTGGGCCGTTCCTGCTGGACAACGTGGTGCTGGCCATGGAAGTGGATACCATCCCCGTACAAATGGCACGGTTCCGCGGGGCGTCCGCGAACGACGTCCTGGTGGTGGTCGCGGCCGCTGTCGACGGGGCGGCGATGTACGAACGAGCCGACATCGATCAGGGTCAGATAGAGCTCGCGCTGCGCATCGGGCCTCCATCGGCGCTGCAAGTGCGCGCCACGGATACCATTGTCACACGCTTGCCGATCAGCGAGCCGGTGCTGCGCACGTGGAGTGAACAGGTGCCGCGTGGCGCACAACGGGTGCGGGTCGAGGCGCGCGATGCCAGCGTAGCCAGCGCGTTGGCCCGTGCGCAGGCGGATCTTGCCGCAACCGACTTCAGCGGCGCGACCCTTACCACCAGCGATCTGCTCATCGCCACCCGTCAGGCACCGGCCGAGCGTGTGCTGCGGGGCTGGCGTGATGCCGGCATCCTGCCACGCGCCAACCTGCGCCTGCCCGCGCGCGATACGTTTGCGGTGTACTGGGAGACGTACGGTCTCACGCCGACAGTTGATCAGCGCGTGCGGTACGATCTCCATATTACCGTCACGCTGGTTTCTATCGATCGCGGTCGCGACGCGCTCCGCAACTTTTTCGGCAACCTGTCCGACGCGGTAGGTCTGAGCCCGGAGGGCGACACCCAGCTGGGCGTTCGGTTCACGCGTGATGAAGCGATCGCCGGTCGTGATCGAGTGCCCGATGTGGTGACGCTGGGCTTGGGCAGCGCTCCTCCGGGGACCTACCGGTTGCAGGTTACCATCACCGATAGTACCAATGGTGCGCGTGTCAGTGCGCAGCGCGAATTCACGATCAGCCGGATGAGTCCATGACAACACGTTTCAGCGCGGAACGGCAGTCTCAGCATCGCTCACTGGCCACCACACTATTTGCGCTGCATGTCGGGGTGTTGCTGGCGGCTCAGCCGCTGGTCAGCACGACGCTTTTCGCGCAAGGCGCCGGGTCCTCGCAGCCGAGCACGATCGCAACCGCTGAACCTCCGGCCAAAATCAACTCGCGCATCGCGCGGTACAGTATCGTGGGCGCACTCTCCGGGGTGGCGCTGACGACCGGCTACTACTACATGAGCGATAAAGGTGAGCGCGCCACGGGCTGTAAGCCGCGCGGCTGCGCTCTGCCCTTTCTGACGGTGAGCGGCGCTCTTGCCGGCCTGTTTCTGGGTAGTGACATGAATTCGCAACAGCGCGCCCTCGCCCCGCGTGCCGGCGCCAGCTTCGAGTTCGCACTCACGGAGGGTGCCATACTCGCGGCGCCGAACGCGATCGACGTGCGGGATACGCTGCTCGCCGTAGTGAGTGACAGCGGTGCGCAGCTGCTCACTGCGGGCGTCAAGCCGGCCGCCCTGCGCCGTCGGGCCGCCGGCCTCAGTTCGCTCCGGCACGTGGCGCTGGTTCCGGGACGCCGCACGTTGGTTGTCGGCACGGGCACAGCCCTCTGGGAAGCGGAATTGATCACCGGGCCGGCGTCGCGCCTGGCCGATGGCGCGGTGGATGCCCTCGCGAGCTCCGGCGACGCGATCCTCAGCGCGTCGGGGCGGCGCCTGCGCCTGCTCACGGGCCCGCAAGGTGCGGACCGCACGGACAGTTTGGAAATGCCCACTGCGGTCAGTGCCATTGCCTACGACCAAACGTCTCGCACGTGGTGGGTGGGCCAGGACTCGCAGGTGGTACGAGTGGCCGTCGTGGACGGTGCACTGCTGCTACAGACGTCACTGAGCGTGCCGAGCGCGCCGCGCGCGATCACCACAGACGGCACGTGGATTGTGGCCTCACTCGGCGACAACGGCATCTCCGCATGGCGACGCGACGCCCTGGGCGGCGGCGTGATAGCGCCGGTGCGCCTGGTGCAGGAACCGCGATTTGCGTACGACGCGGCGCTGCTCAACGGCGAGCTGTTTGTGGCGGGCGGCGTGGACGGTGTGTATCGCATTCTGCTGTCACCCGCCCCGCGTATCCTCGGCTCGTCGCGCCAGTTTCCCTTTGCCACGACGATACGCTCGGCCAACGGCGCTCTGTGGGTGGGCGATCGCAGCCGCAATAGTGTGGCCCGTGTCGTGCCCTGACCCCGTGCCGCTTCGCTGTTTTCCTCGGACGACGCTTCCGTTTGTCCGTGCGGTAAACAATTGGCACGGAGGCCGGCAGGAGCTGTAGATAATTGCGGCAACAGCCAGCAGCGCAAAAGAACCGCCCCAGCACTTTCGGTGCTGGGGCGGTTCTTTTGGTGCGGTGAACCCGATTTACCGGCCGCGTACGGACTGTGGCAGCGTGGCCTCGAGGATGGTGTTCGGGCCCATGCGGCCTTCCTGAGAGAACTTGGATTGCAAATTCACACGCACGAGGCCGAAGTCGAGCCATGGCCGGGTGGTATTGGCCTTCGGGATCGTATCGGTGGAGACGCGCGACGCCATGGCGAAAATCACTCGCGGTATATCGAACACCACGTTAGGCGCCGGGTTCTCCTTGTCGGCGTCATAGAGCGAGATACGCTCTGGCAGCGGCGATGTACGACGGCCCACATAGACAGTGTCGCGGAAGCGACCCGTGCTGTCGAACTTCACGGCGTACGCGTTGTAGTAGTAACCAACGGGCGGACGGAAGTAGTTGGAGTCGTTGAGCACCATGATTTTTCCGCGCACTTCAACACGACCGCGTGGCACGATGGTCATATTGCCGTTTGTGGCGACCACGAACTCCTGGTTCGCGCCTGGATCGCCGGCACGAGCCGGGATGCCGCGACCGAACGTGCCAAACCGCAGCGACGACACACGCGCCGTACTCGCCTGACTGCGACGAGCCCAGAGCGGGCGAACTTCGCCGGGTGTGGCACCGGGTGTGCCGGTCTCCACGCTCACCATGACCAGCGTGAGCGAGTCCGTCGCCGCTAACCCTGCGGCGGCGTTGCGCGCCGTCGCGACACGGAAGGTGAGATTGGAGCCACCCGCGCGGAAGCTGCTTTGTCCAGTGCGGTTGGTCACCGTGGGAGTAAACACCGGATCACCGGCCGCGTTGATCGTGGAGTCAACGCGTGTGACGCGAACGTCGAAGTTGGTGACGCGAGCAAACTTCGTGGCGGAGTCGTTGCCGAACCACAGCGTGTACGCGCCGGTCGTCAGAGAGTCCAACCCAGCGAACGTGACAATCACCGAGTCGGTAGCCGGACTCGCCGAGGCGACGACCGCTACCGGATACGTGACCGTACCGCGTGGCAGGTTGGTAGAGGTGCGGACGAGCAACGTACCGAAACCGAGCGGACCCACAGGCTCGGTGGTGATGGAGCGTTCATCACTGCTACACGCGGCAGTGATGACCAACGAGGCGGTGCATGCACCGACGATCAGATGACGCATGGATCGCATGGGTTAGTTC
>JBBQUH010000124.1:0-5548 GCA_038212625.1 Gemmatimonadales bacterium
AGTTTGGGGATGCGGACGGTGGCGGAAGGGGTCGAAACCGACGCGCAGGCCGAGGTGATTCGAACGTTAGGGTGCGACAAAGGGCAAGGCTACCTGTACAGTAGACCGCTCATTGGACGGGATCTGATCCGGTGGCTCAGAGAGGCAAAGCCGTTGGCGGCGTGAGCGCTCACCGTTTCGCGAACGTGTCCCGCACGCACGGGAATCATGAATACCTGCGACTGGATCAATGATGGCGTACCCACGTTGCCTGCACGACCGTGGCGTTCCGCTGCAGCCCTCGCAGCTTCGCGCGTTTCAAGGGGCCGGCTGCGGTCACCTCCTTCAAGGGCGTGTTGGCTGAAATTCACCCACACGAAGTCCCAAAGAGCCTTTGATCTTGACGACCACCCAAGCAGATGGCAGCTCGCGCCAGCCGCCGACATTACGCCCAAGCCGCGCCCCGGCCAACACGAGCGCGAGCTGATGATGCTCACCATTCCAAGTGGCTGCGCGCATAGTGCCGGTCCCGGCGCCGCCTGCTCGGCGAGATCGCCCGCGTCGCCGCTCGCCCGTCCATCGCCGTGCATGCATGCTATCCAGAACGTTCAACGTGTTCGGCGAGCCCATCGATAGGTGTACACCCCTCGAAGATGTCGCGTGGCACAGTGCGCACAACGCGCCGGCACCGCTCGTTCGGCGTTCCGCGAGATCCGAGGTATTCGAGACGGGCATCAAGATGATCGATGTGCTGTTGCCGCTCGAACGAGGGGGCAAGTCGGGGCTGTTTGGAGGCGCAGGCGTCGGCAAGACGGTGCAGATCACGGAGATGATCCAGAACATGATCGGTCAGCACGAGGGCATCAGCATCTTTTGTGGCATCGGCGAACGCTGTCGGGAAGGCGAGGAGCTCTACCGCGAGATGCGTGACGCCTGCGTCTTGCCCAACATGATCATGGTGTTCGGGCAGATGAATGAACCCCCCGGCAGCCGGTTTCGCGTTGGACATGTGGCGCTCACGATGGCGGAGTACTTTCGTGATGAACGACAAACCGATGTGCTGTTGCTCGTCGACAACATCTTCCGCTTCATCCAGGCAGGTTCCGAAGTCTCCGGTCTCCTTGGACAAATGCCGTCTCGACTCGGCTATCAGCCGACGATGGGGACGGAGCTGTCGCGGCTTCAGAAGCGCATCTCCAATACGGACGCTGGCGCAATCACGTCGATTCAGGCGGTGTACGTTCCCGCTGACGATTTCACCGATCCGGCCGCAGTGCATACCTTCTCGCACCTCTCGGCGTCAATCGTACTCTCACGAAAGCGTGCATCGGAAGGGCTGTATCCGGCGATAGACCCACTGCAGTCGACTTCCAAGATGGCAACGCCGGTTGCCGTGGGGGAGCGGCACTATCGCATTGCGCAGGACGTGCGACGTACGCTCGCGCAGTACACCGAACTGCGAGATATCATCGCCATGCTCGGTCTCGAGCAGCTGTCGCAGGACGATCGCGATGTGGTCGGACGTGCTCGTCGTTTGGAGCGCTTCCTCACGCAACCGTTCGCGACCACACAACAGTTCTCCGGGATTCCCGGCGCGGTGGTGAGCCGCGAGGACGCGCTGAACGGTGGTGAGCGAATACTCGCCGACGAATTCATGGATGTGCCTGAGCGTTCCTTGTACATGATCGGTCGCGTCGATGAGGTCAAGCGCGATCGGAAGTCGTCATGACGTCATGGTCATCGTTCCCGGCATTCTCACGATCGAGATGGCGTCACTGGGCGAGCGATACGTTGCCGTGGATCACTGAACGCTGGTCAAGGTTGGCCGAGAAGTCTTCGTCTCCGTACGTCGTGCGCGCGAAGGAATTAATCTCGAAGCACTGCCTCATGTTGGGGCAGCGCTCGGCAACTGGATCGACCGTCACACCGTCGGCACGCGCTCGTGGACGCTGGCCCTGCTTGTCGCGGGGCTGTGTCTCGGCTGTCTGAATGCCTGGCACTGGGTGGCGCGGGAGTCACGGGCCATCACGGCAGCAGATGACACGCCGCGCGGGAGTGACGATGCGTGAGTGGACCGTCGGGGGCGCACTGGGGCTGGTCGTTGGTCTCGTGATGGGCGCCATGTTCCTCGGCGGACTGTGGCTGACCGTTCGGCTCGGCGTCACATCGCGCTTTGCGCCGCTCTGGTTTCTGCTCAGCCTGTTGGTGCGACTCGTTATTGCGCGGGCCGCATCTATCTGGGTTGGACGCGATGAGCCCGTTCGCCTTGTGGCCGCGCCGGTCGGCTTCATCGTGGCGCGGTCGGTCGTGCTGCGGGTGACGCGCGCAATGTCGCCACTTCCTATCGGAGATCCAGCTCAGGAGGCGAGCCGTGGAGCTCAGTCCTGACGAACGGATCTTCTGAGCGATGGGAGTCGTCAAGCTCAACATGACCGTCGTCGTGACGTGGCTCGTCATGATCCTCATGGTCACTGGTGCCGCATTCATCACGCGCGGCTTGCGGACCGATATCGCAATACCCCGACGGCAGGGACTGTTGGAGATGATCGTCAGCACGATCAAGAAGCAGAGCGTCGAGGTGGGGCTGCGCTCACCGCGGCGCTCGAATGCCGTTGCGCCGTACGAATTCGCGGCATCACGCAACTATGAGCGCACTTTCGCCGGCAACCGCTGGCGCGGTGCGCGTCGCGGAGCGCTCGTGAGCGGCGGAATCGGACTGCTGACGGTCGCACTGGTAGCGGGAGTCCGGTGGAGCACGCCAGGTCGCTTGCGTGCTGGCCGGAGTGCAGATAATCCGGCGGTTTTGCAAATCTCTTTTCGACCGCAGTTCTAGCCTCGAAGAACAGACATCCAAAAAGCGTTTGGTTGTCGAGGCAACCTTGCACGATCGTTAGGAGCGCCGTTGTGGATCGTGGGGCCCGAGCGGGCTGGATCTTACCGATCACGTGGTGATCGCTGGACGGAGAATTACGCGGGATTGGACATTCAATCGACGTCGGCCCAGTGCCCATCCACCGCAGCGCGTGATTGCGGACTACGGGCAAGGTGGCGGGCGCTCAGAGGCATGACGCCCGTCGCGCCGAATCGATTCAAACCGTTTCGCCGTTGCTTCGGTCTAATTGACACGGCGCCGGTGGGCCGTCGCCTCTTCGTTCACCGAGTGCACGCCATGAGACACCTCACGCTCGCCTTGCGGATGCTGCGCAAGACGCCCTTCGTCACGTCGATCGCCATCGCCTCACTGGCGCTGGGGATAGGCGCGAACGCCGCAATTTTTTCGCTCTTCGATCAAATGCTGCTTCGCGAGCTGCCTGTGAACGACCCGGCGCAGCTTGTGAACCTTGCAGCGCCCGGTCCGAAGCCTGGGTCGTCGAATTGCGGACAAGCCGGCGACTGCGACGAGGTGTTCAGCTACCCGATGTTCCGTGATCTGGAGCAGCGGCAAACGCCCTTCAGCGGACTCGCTGCGCACGTGCTGTTCGGGGCGAACCTCTCCATCAAGAATGAATCACTGACGGGGCAGGGAGTGTTCGTCTCAGGCTCCTATTTCGGTGTGCTGGGCGTCACGCCGGTTATCGGACGTTTGCTGCAGGCGGCGGACGACGCCGTGATCGGCGCGAACTTCGTGACCGTACTCAGCTACGACTTCTGGCAGGAGCACTACGGCGGAGATCGGGCAGTCGTTGGCCAGACGATTCTTGTAAACGGGAAGTCGCTGACCGTGATCGGCGTAGCGTCAGCAGGCTTTCGCGGCACAACCCTGGGCGCGCAACCGGCGCTCTTTGCGCCGATCAGCATGCGGGCGGTCATCACCACCTGGCGTCCGGCTTTCGACAATCGCCGGAGCTATTGGGTGTACGTGTTCGGGCGCCTCAAGCCCGGCCTCTCGATCGAGCAGGCGAGTACGCAGCTCAACGCGGCGTACACGCCGATCCTCGTCGACGTCGAGGCGCCGCTGCAGGAGGGCATCAGCGACGCCACCATGAGGTTGTTCAAGGCCAAGTCCCTGGTGCTCGCTCCAGGTGCCCGCGGTCAGAGCAGCATGCACCGCGAAGTGACGACGCCGCTGGCCATGCTCTTCGCCATCACCGTGACCGTACTGCTCATTGCGTGCGCGAACATCGCGAATCTGCTCTTGGCCCGTGGTGCCACGCGTGCCACCGAAATGGGCGTGCGCCTCGCCCTCGGAGCCACGCGGCGTCAGCTGCTCGTACAGCTCCTCACAGAATCGCTGGTGCTCGCGCTGCTCGGTGGGCTGGGGAGCTTGCTGGTGGCGGTCTGGACGCTTCGTGCGATCGGCTCGCTCATGCCGGTGGAGGCGTCGGCCACGATCAATCTGAGTTTGCAGCCGCCGATGATGATCTTCGCGGCGGTCACCGCGATCACTACCGGGCTGATCTTCGGTCTCTTTCCCGCGCTGCACAGCACGCGCTCGGATCTCATCACCGTGATTCGCGCCGGCGCCGGGCAGATTGCAGGTGGCCGCTCGGCCTCGCGATTCCGCACGGTGCTTGTGACTGCGCAGATTGCGCTGTCGATGGCGCTGCTGATCTCGGCCGGTCTGTTTCTCAAGAGTCTGGTGAACGTGAGCCGTGCGGACCTCGGACTCAAGGTCGACAACGTCGCGACGTTCTCGATCACGCCGATGCGCAGTGGCTACGACAGTACGCGAGCGGCGGCGTTGTACGAGCGGGTGGAGCAGGAGCTGACGGCGATCCCCGGCGCCACCGGGGTGACGTCGTCGGTGGTTCCACTTCTGTCGGGCGACAACTGGGGCCAAGATGTGCGTGTGCAGGGATTCGCGCACGGTCCCGATGTCGATGCCGTTGCTCAATTCAACTCGATCGGAGCCTCCTACCTCACGACGCTCGGCATGCAGCTGCTGGCCGGGCGTGAATTCTCTCAAAGTGATCGAGTCGGTAGCAGTAAAGTGGTGCTCGTCAACCAAGCGTTCGTGAAGAAGTTCAATCTTGGCACGAACCCCATCGGCAAGTTCATGTCGGAGGGACAGGACTCACTCGACATGCAGATCGTCGGCCTCGTGAAAGACGCCAAATACGCCCAGGTGAAGGACGACGTGCCACCGGTGTTCTACACGCCCTGGCGCCAACGCGGATCGGTGAGTGGGCTCTACTTCTACGTAAACAGCTCGATCCCGCCGGAGCAGCTGTTGAAGAGCATCAGCGCGATCCTGAAGCGCCTCGATCCCACGGTGCCGGTGGAGGCTCTGAAAACCATGCCGCAGCAGATTCGCGAGAACGTGTTCCTGGACCGCCTCATCAGCATTATGGCCTCCGCCTTTGCCGTGCTCGCGACGCTGCTGGCGGCGGTGGGCTTGTACGGAGTCCTGGCCTTTTCCGTGGCGCAGCGCACGCGCGAAATCGGGGTGCGCATGGCCCTCGGCGCTGACGCCGGCCGTGTGCGCGGTCTCGTGATGCGCCAGGTGGGCGCGATGACCCTGATCGGCTCGGTGATCGGCATCGCCGCCGCGTTCGCGCTTGGCCGCGCCGCGCAGTCCCAGCTCTACAAACTCGAAGGGCATGACCCCGTAGTGTTCGCCGCTTCGGTG
>JBBQUH010000125.1:0-5511 GCA_038212625.1 Gemmatimonadales bacterium
CGGCGTGGCGTGCGCAGAGTTTCTTTGCACCTTCCGTCTCTTCGCCTTGAGGCAACCATGACCATACCTCGCCGCCAGTTCGCCGCGCTGCTCGCCGCCGCCTCCGCCGGCCTTGTGCTGCCGCGCCCGCTCTTGGCCCGCCCGCTCTTCGCTCGCTTGCGCAGCGTCGCGCCGGTAATCGATGGCCCGCGACTGAATGCGCGGCTGGCGCAGCTGGCCACCTTTGGCGCGCGACCCGATGGCGGGGTGGATCGCGTGGCGTACACGGTGGCCGACCTGGCGGCGCGCGCGTGGATCGAACCGCTGCTGCGCGAGGCGGGGCTGGTGCTACGTCGTGACACCGTGGGCAACCTCGTCGGTCGGCGCGAAGGGTCGGATCCGTCGCGTCGGCCGATCGTGATCGGCTCGCATATTGACTCAGTGCCGGCGGGCGGGCGATACGATGGCACCGTGGGCGTCATGGCCGCAATCGAGGTGGCCGATGCGCTCCGTGTTTCGCGCACCGCGCTTCGTCATCCGCTCGAGGTCGTGATCTGGATGAACGAGGAGGGCGGGTTGATCGGTAGCCGCATCGTGGCCGGTGAACTGGTGGAACGCGACCTCGACGCGGTCGCGGTGTCGGGCATGACGCATCGCGAGGGCATCACGCGACTGGGCGGCGACCCCACGCGGCTCGACGCTGCGCAGTGGGCGGCTGGCCGCAATGCGGCCTACGTGGAGTTGCACATCGAGCAGGGCGGTTCGCTCGACCGTGACGGGTTGGAGATCGGCGTGGTGGAAGGGATCGTGGGCATTTACGCATGGGATGTGGTGATCACCGGCCAGCAGAACCACGCGGGTGCGACCGCCATGGTCGATCGCAAGGACGCGCTGCTTGCCGCGTCGCGCTACGTGGCCGCGGTCGATCGCATCGTGCGTGCCGAAGGGCAGGCGGTGGGTACGGTAGGGCGTCTTTCGGTGGTGCCGGGAGCGCGCAATGTGATTCCGGGGCGCGTGGACGCGTCGCTCGAGCTGCGTTCGCTCGACGAGGCGCGCATTCAGCGGCTATTCGAAACGATTCAGCGTGCGACCGCCGAGATCGGGGCCGCCAACGGCACCACATTTACGTTCGCGCTTGCGCAGTCGCGCGGCCCCTCCTTCTGCGTGCCGGCGATACGGGATATGGTGCGCACGCAGGCGCGCGCGCTCGGCTTCACCACTAACGACGTACCAAGCGGCGCGGGGCACGATGCCCAGAGCATGGCGCGCGTGGGGCCGATGGGCATGCTCTTCGTGCCGAGCATCGCGGGCATCAGCCATTCCCCGTGGGAGTTGACGCACCCGGCGCAGATCACGCAGGGTGCGGAGGTGCTGTTGCAGGCAGTGCTTGCTATCGATGCGAATCCGCCGGTGGTGGAGTGACTGCGGCTTGCTCTCATCGGTTGCCAGGGAGCGCGACCGTGTGAGCCGCAGTGTGTCGCTGTTTCCCCACTTCACGAAGGCGGTCATGTGCAGGGAGCGGGACGGCACGGTGCCCCGCGCCGGCCGACTCCCCGTGCGTGACGATTGCCGATGTGGTGCGTAGCTAGCCAAGGAGAAGCACGGACCGACAGCTGCGCGCTCAGCGCGAGGAGGGGATGCACCATGGCGAACGCGAACTCCGGACGGACGGTCACGATGATCTTCGGCGTATGCTTTGTGGTACTGGCGGTGGCGATTCTCGTGACGGGATGGGCGGCTACACCGGTTGGCGCCGCGATTAGCGCGCTGGTGGTTGGTCTGCTCGGCGTAGACGCCATCGCGAGTGCCAGAAACGATCGGCCGTCGATTATTTCGCGAATTGGCCCACTTCCCTGATGTCCTGCACCATTCGTCACCACGGTCAAACAGGTTTTTGAACGTCTGGCATTGCCACAAAGCACTCGTGGCTCGGCGGCGCCCTTCCTCGGGCCCGCCGAGGCCACCCGACGGTGCGCGGCGGTGTATCGGCAGCTGTTCGAGGTCGACCCCCCCGCGTGCCCGTCCTGCCACGGCGTGATGCGCCTCGTCGCCTGCATCACGCCACAGTCCGTTTCTCGGTGGTGGCGAGATCAGCGTGGCTGGCTATCGCCGTCTGATGCAGACCGATGACTACGGCGCCGCATTTGGTCCGTTTGCGTCGTTACAGAATCTGTTCAGCGCACAGGACGAACAGTTTTACGCGCGTGCTGCCGGCGCTGAAGCGGTGTGGCGTCACAGCGGACGTGGCACCGGCGCCGTTCGGCGTGAGCTTCGTCTCTTTGCCGAGTGGCAGCAGGGCGTGGGCACGCAGAGTACGGTGTCGGTGCCGTGGCTGTTCAATCGTGCTCGCACGGTTGATGACCAAGTGATCGACACGTTACCCTTTGCGCGAGGCGCCACCGATCTCTCACTCAATCGTGCACTCACCAGCACGCTGCACGCCACCGCCACGATCAGCGGCGGCACCAGCACCGGCACGTTACCCGTGCATCGCTGGTGGAACATCGGCGGGTGGCAAACCGTGCGCGGACTGACGGGCGGCTCCCGCCCGGCCTCTTCTGGGACGCCGGATGGGCGGGAAATCGTGGCGACCTTGGTGCGCTTCGCAATGTGCGGACCAGCGTTGGTGGTGGTGCCGCCTTGTTCGGGCTGCCCATCCGCGTGGATGCGGCGCGGGAACTGGCGGCTGGGGCGCGCTGGCGCGCTGACCTCTACGCACCGATTCGGTTCTGACGCGCGGATCCCGTACGGTCAAAGCGTCGGGGGACGGCCAAGCGCTCCATGTCCGTAGGCCATTGCGTGGTCGGCAACCGCGCCGCAAGTATCGCCGGATACTTGACCGACCCCGATAGAATTGCCTATCCTGCCCCTTCGACCGGTTCCGGTTGAACTATGTGCTGGCGCCGATACACGGCAGGCGACTCATGAGCCACTGGATCGGGCTGCATGCGACGTAGGTGCGATGGCGGCGCGCGTTCGTTGCGCCGTGGGGAAGCCGCCGGTCGATGTCTTGGAGGGGCGTTCATGTGCGCGAATGCGAGACGCTCGGCGCAATTGAGCGTTATGCAGCAATATGCGCCACATATTCCGTGCGGAGGGAGACGGAGCGTAGTGGTGTAAGTGCTTGTTTGACTGTCGGTTACTGCGCGCGTGGCGAGATGGACGCTGCGGTGTAAGGCTGCAGAAACGAGCTGCGTAACGCGCTGGCTGCAGTGATCGCCTGCAGGGCAACACGCGTTAGGCGATCCCCAACCAGGAAGTAGATTTCAAAATGCCCGTGATCAGCCGGTTTCTGGGGATTGCAATCGCGATAGTGTATCGCGACGGTGCGGTCACGGGCCGCTTCCCGCGACGGGCCCTTGTCCATGTCCGGAGTGGCGCGAGTTGCATGCCACCGAGCTGATGCTGAATTGGGACCGCGCTCGCGCCCGCGAGTCGCTGCTTCCCATTGCGCCACTTGAGTAAACCGCGATCCGCGGAGGAGCCAGCATGCTGCACATCACGGAAATCCGACCAACTGGCGCGTACCGGCTCTGGGTCGCATTCAGCGACGGTCTGCGAGGCGAAGTAGATCTGGCGGAGGAACTGGACGGACCGATCTTCGAACCGCTTCGCGATCCAGCCGTGTTCGCCCAAGTCGCCGTCGATCCTGAAATCCACACGATTGCATGGCCGAACGGCGCGGACTTTGCACCCGAGTTTCTTCGAGACCTCGTGCGTCCACACGCAGTCGCATAACGTGGGTTGGTGCTGACAGACACGTAATGGAAGCGGCGGCTTCGCCGCCACGTTGATTGAGTGTCCGCAGCACAACCAACTGTTATGTGTATGCCGGACATTCGCGCTGGGGCTAGATTTCCAGTATGGGAATGCGATTCTCGTGGGATCCTCGGAAGTCCGTGGCAAATCGCCGGAAGCACGGGGTATCGTTCGAGGAGGCCAGCACGGCGTTCGCTGACCCGCTTTCGATTACAGTGCCAGATCCGGATCACTCGAAGGACGAGTCTCGGTTCGTACTGGTAGGCCGATCGACGCGTGAGCGGCTGGTGGTGGTGGTGCACGCGGAACGCGGAGCGGCCGAGATCCGGCTGATCAGAGCCCGCCTGGCAAGCCGCTCTGAGCGGCACCAATATGAAGAAGACGTCTAGCGCTCCGACGGAGGAGGTTCCCATGCGGGACGACTACGATTTCAGCGACGGCGTGCGGGGGAAGTACGCGAAGCGATACGCTGAAGGCACCAACGTCGTGCTCTTGGAGCCCGACGTCGCCGAGGCTTTTCCAACGGCCCGTGCCGTGAATGCGGCGCTGCGGAAGGTGCTCGAAGAGTCGCCGCCGCGTACACGCCGCACCGCGCCCGGACGCAACACATAACGATGCTTGCTACTGCCGGCCACATGGTTGCAGCGGCCGCTGAGCGGCCGCGTTTTATGGAGTGTCCGCAGTAGAAGCGAACGTTATGTGGCCATCGACCACGCAGGTTGCGTCCACGGCGAACACGACGAAAGCTGCGCGATAACTACCGTCCTCCGTGTTGGCCCGTACCGCTTTTTCTTCTACGCCGGTGATCGTGCGGAGCCCGCGCACGTGCACGTGGAGCGCGATGCGAATCGCACCAAAGTCTGGCTCGATCCGGTCCGCCTGCAGGAGAGCGGTGGCTTCCCGCGCCGCGAGCTGGCGCGTATCGCCGTGATAGTGCAGAAACATGCAGTGGAACTGCCACGGCGCTGGAATGAGTACTTCACGAATTGAACGCTGCCCGGCCTACGCGCAAACGGTGCACGTCAGCGGCGATACGCTGACGGTCGATCTGGCGGATGGCCGCAGTATCGCGGTGCCGCTCGAGTGGTACCCACGGCTCGTGCACGGTAGTCCGGCAGAGCGGGCACATTGGCGGCTCATCGGGCGCGGCGAAGGGGTGCACTGGCCGGATCTCGACGAGGACATCAGCGTTGAGAACCTGCTAGGCGGCGCGCGTTCCGGCGAGAGTCAGCGGTCGTTCAAGCAGTGGCTCGCCGCACGCGAATCCGCCACATAACGACGCGCTGCTGCTGACAGCGCGAGGCGGAGCGTGGCTGGCGGCTTCGCGCTTCTGCGCTGCGCCGTCCCGCCGCATTTTGTTGGAGGCGCTGCAGCAGAACGCAACGTTATCCCGCTTGGGTGGGGCTTGACTGCGTGTATATACACCTGTATACTATCATGTGACCTTCGACTGGGACACCGCCAAGAGTACGCGGAATCTTGCGCTGCGCGGATTCGATTTCGATTTCGCGTTCGCCTCGCAGATCTTCGTTGACACCTATGGTCGAGTTTGACGACACGCGGCGCGACTATGGGGAGCGTCGGGTATTGGCCCTTGGCCTCGCGGACGGCATCCCACTCACCGTCGTATTTACCGACCGTATTGACTCTGATGCTGGCGTCGTGCGTCGCCTCATCAGTGCACGCCTCAGCAACCGCAAGGAGCGCCGTCGTTATGCCGAAGCCCTCGAAGCCAGCCGTACGCAAAACGAGTCCAACGAAGGGCCGCGCTGA
>JBBQUH010000126.1:0-5448 GCA_038212625.1 Gemmatimonadales bacterium
GCCGAAAGAGCGACGGTTACCGTGCCTACGGCAATGGTCGCGGGCGGCGGTGGAGGCGCCGTGGTGCCGTCCGCTCCTCCGCCGCCGCACGCGGTCATCCACATCATCATAGACACTGCACTCGCAACACGTCGCATCGCACTCTCCGTTGATTGTCAGCACGGCACCTTCATTGGCCGTGGAGACAAGCTCGCGCAGAGGTCTGACAGTCCCCCTTCACTGTGGCTGTTACGTTCGCCTTTTGCCGAATACGGTCTTTATCAGATCCGTCAAGGATTCCTCCTTGAAGTCCGTGAACTCGCCCGCATCAAAGTACGTGCCGTAGCAGACGGGGCATGCTTCGTACCGAATGTGCGGCTGGCCGTTCACGACCATGCGCAGCATGGCCACGGAGTCTTTGGGGCAGTGGATCTTGCCGATCTTGTTCTGCTCTTCGCCGGTCTTGGCGCTGCGCGCGCGTCACTGATCAAGAAAGGCATGGTGTGAAGTCCCAACCACGGCGACACAGCCTGTACCGTTCTGCAGTTCGATCAAATCGTGCCGCGTATCATGCCCGGCCAAGACTGGAGGTCTTGATCTACACGGCAGGGAACGCAGAAACGGCAGGCACGATGACATTCCCCGTCATCCCGCCTGCCGTTCTCCGTGGTTCCTGCTGCCGTGCTCCGTGGTCAACCGTCAAGACGAACACACGAAGCCCGACACCAAAGCCTAGTACCGGTAATGATCCGACTTGAACGGCCCCATCGGATTCACGCCCAGATACGCCGCCTGCTCCGTGTTCAGCGTCGTCAGCTTCACGCCCAGCTTGTCCAGGTGCAACCGCGCCACCTTTTCATCGAGATGCTTGGGCAGCGTGAACACCCGCTTGCCGTACTGCTCCGCGTTGGCGTGCAGCTCCAGCTGCGCCAGCACCTGATTGGTGAAGCTCGCCGACATCACGAAGCTCGGGTGACCCGTGGCACAGCCCAGGTTCATCAGGCGGCCTTCGGCGAGAATCAGAATCGAGCGACCGTTCGGCAGCACGAACTCGTCGTACTGCGGCTTGATATTGATGCGCTTCATGCCTTCGACCTTCTTGAGACCGGCCATGTCGATCTCATTGTCGAAGTGCCCGATGTTGGCCACGATCGCCTTGTCCTTCATGCGACCCATGTGCTCCACCGTGATCACGTTCTTGTTGCCGGTGGCCGAGATGAAAAGGTCGGCGGTGTCCACCACATCTTCCAGCGTGGTCACCTGGTAGCCTTCGAGTGCCGCCTGCAGCGCGCAGATCGGATCGATCTCGGTGATGATCACGCGTGCGCCCTGTCCCTTGAGCGCCTGCGCGCAGCCCTTACCTACGTCGCCGTAGCCCATCACCACCGCAACCTTGCCGGCCAGCATCACATCCGTGGCGCGATTGAGCCCGTCAATGATCGAATGACGGCAGCCGTACAGATTGTCGAACTTCGACTTGGTCACGGCATCGTTCACGTTGATGGCCGGGAAGGCCAGCGTGCCCGCGCGCTCCATTTCGTACAGACGCAGGACGCCCGTGGTGGTCTCTTCCGACACGCCACGGATACCGGCCAACACCTTCGTCCAACGGCCCGGGTTCTTCGCCTGCTGGTCGCGCAGCAGCTCCAGGATCACACCCCACTCTTCCGGCTCGTTGTCGCTATCAAAGCCCGGAATCACGCCGCTCTGCTCGTACTCGGTGCCGCGATGCACCAGCAACGTGGCGTCGCCGCCGTCATCGAGCAGCAGGTTCGGGCCCGTGCCGTCGCTCCACATGAGCGCCTGCTCGGTGCACCACCAGTATTCGTCGAGCGTCTCACCCTTCCACGCGAACACCGGCGTGCCCTGCGGCTTTTCCACGGTACCGGTGGGGCCCACCGCCACGGCGGCCGCCGCGTGATCCTGCGTGGAGAAGATGTTGCACGACACCCAGCGCACATCGGCGCCGAGGGCCACGAGTGTCTCGATGAGCACGGCCGTTTGCACGGTCATGTGGAGCGAGCCCATGATCTTCGCGCCCTTGAGCGGCAGCTGGCCGGCGTATTCCACGCGCAGCGCCATCAGCCCCGGCATCTCGAACTCGGCGAGACGGATTTCCTTGCGGCCCCACTCGGCCAGTGAAAGATCGCGCACGGCGAAGGCGGGACGATCGAGCGACGCCAGATCGGCGACGCCGTGTTCAGTCATGACTGCAGTAGCCATTATGGCGTGTCCTGAGAAAGAGTGTCGAACGAAGTATCGGCTGCACGCACCGTCAGTCGGTGCGGCGCCGCAGGTGGTGCCGATGGACAAACCATACGACCGTCAGGCACAGCGCGCGCCGTGGCGGTGAACAACGCCGGGCCGGTGGCATCGGGATCCACGGCCAGCGGGACGTACCGCACACCGGCAAAGCCGGCGTCCTGCAGCCAGCTGGAGAGTGTCGGCTCGTCGAAGCCCAACCACACATGCCCCATCTGTTGCCGGTAACTCTCCTGCGCATGCGGACGCATGTCAGCGATCAGCACGCGCCCTTCCGGCCGCAACACGCGTCGCACTTCGGCGAGCGCCACGGCGGGCTCGGGTACGTGATGCAGCACCAGCATGAGAATCGCCACATCGAGCGACTTCTCGGGGAGCGGGAGCTGCTCGAGCGTGCCCTCGGTGATCGACACGTTACGAAGAGCGCCCAGACGGAGCGCGGCGGTGGCCAGCATGGAAGGCGACGCATCGACCGCGTGGACCTGCGCCACATGCGGCGCGAGTGCCGCCGACAGCGAGCCGGTGCCGCACCCCAGATCGCCCACCACCATCCACGAGTCGAGCAGCGCCAACGTGGCGCTGAGGTCGGCGCGTGCGCCGTACATGGTGGTCCGCAACGCGTCCCACTTGGCGCTGGCCGTGGCGAAAAACGCCTGGCTGCCCGCGCGGCGGGCCGCGATGACTGCGTCGATCCGGGCCGCGTCCTGCAACACGGCGGGGGTGCGCTGCAGCGACGCCAGGACGAGACGCCAGAGTGCGTCCATCTCGGGATCGAGCCGCAGGTTGAGCCGGTACCAACGACTCGCGCCCTCAGCGCGCGAGGTCACCCAAGCCTGGTCGGCGAGGATGCGCAGGTGGCGACTGACCGTGCTCTGCGGTAGCTGCAGCGCAAGGGACAGCTCGCCAACCGTGAGCTCCTGCCGCTCGATGGCATGCAGCAGCCGACACCGCGTGATGTCGGCGAGCTCGACCATACGGTCGTGGATGGGGAGGCGAGGGAGTGTCATATTGAGGTATCCGGATAAAAGGATAATAAATTCCCCGGCACAGTTCCAGCCCCTGTCGCCCTTTCCCCACCCCACAATTCGGGTGATAGTCGGTGATGCTCGATCTTCCCCTGGTTTTTGATCTCGTGGTGGCGGCCCTGGTCGGCATGGCCGTGGGCATCGAGCGCGAGTGGTCGGGGCACACCATCGGTCCGGATGCCCGGTTTGCCGGCATTCGCACCTTCGCCCTGCTGGGCACCATCGGCGGTTTCGGCGGCTGGTTTCTACAGAGTGGGCACGGCGCACTGGCCGCCGTGATCGTTGGAGCGGCGGTTTTGTTTCCCGTCATCGCGTACTGGGGGGCACTGCGGCGCCCTGGCACAAGTACCGACGGCACCACGGAGGTGGTAGCGATGCTGGTGGTGGCGCTGGGAGCCGCCGCCGGCATGGGGGAGCGCACGGTGGCCAGCGCAGTAGGAGCGGTCACGGTGGTGCTGCTGCACGAAAAGTCCGCGCTCCAGCGTGGCCTCGAGAAAGTGGCGGCGAATGAACTCCGCGCGGCGCTACAGTTCGCGGTGCTGGCGCTCGTGGTGCTGCCGCTGCTCCCCAATCAATCGATCGGCCCCTACGGCGGCTTCAATCCTCGGCAGTTGTGGGGCGTGGTGCTGCTCTTTTCGGGGCTCAACTTTGCGGGGTATATTGCCCGCCGAGCGATTGGGGAAACCCGCGGACTGGGGGTCACGGGGCTGCTGGGCGGTCTGGTGTCGTCTACGGCGGTGTCGCTCACCTTCAGCCGCCGTAGCCGCGAGGAGCCGGCGCTGGGCTCGGCGCTCGCGCTCGGCGTCGTCGCCGCCTGCACGGTGTTGCTGCCGCGCATTGTCGTGATCGCGGCGGTCTTGAATCGCCGCGTAGCGCTCGCGGCGGTGCCGCTGCTGGCGCCGGCGTTTGTGGCGGGCCTGTCGTTGCTGGCCGTGGCACTCTGGCGGGAGCAACGCACGCGCCCTGTCTCCGCCGTTGGCACGCCCGACTACGCGGTGCTGCACGCGCCACCAGGCGGGTCATCAGGCCGTGCGAGCCCGGTGACGAACGGTATCGGGCAAAATCCGCTCGGCCTCGGCACGGCGCTGCAGATGGCCGTCGGTTTTCAGCTGGTGTTGTACGCCATCGCGTGGCTGCAGCAACATGTGGGGACCACCGGTGTGCTGGCGTCGGCGGTGGTGCTCGGTTTCACCGACGTCGACGCTCTGACGGCGTCGATGACGCGCTATGGCCGCGAAGCATCGCTGGTGCCGATTGCGGCAACGGCGATGGCCATCGGAGTGCTCTCCAATACGGCGCTCAAGTTGATCATCGTTACTGTGGTCGGAGCGCCGCACTTTCGCTCGCGGGCGGCTTTCGGACTGCTCACGCTTGCCGCGGGCAGTGTGCTGGGACTGTGGATCGGCTGGCCGGCTGCACCGTGACGCCGCCGCTGCACATTTTGTGGGCGACACGGTACGCACGAAGCACGCGGGGGCTGGTTGCCGATATGACGCGCAATCCCAAACGCTACATCAACGTGCACGTGTTCTGAGCATTCGGTGTCTCGCGCTATGCGTTCGCGGCAGGCACCGCCGGTACCGCCAGCACGCCGCAACGGGCCGTGCGCAGTATGCGGGTCGCGACCGAACCTACCACCAGCCGTTCGATGAATCCGTGGCGTTGCGTGCCCACGGCAATGAGCTCGGCGTTCGCTTGCTGGGCGAAGGCGAGCAGGGCGGGCGCCGAATCGCCGCGCACGGTTACGGTTTCCACCAGCACCTCGCCCGTTGCACCGAGCTGCGCCCGCACCTGATCGAACAGCGGCGGCAGCGTGCGGCCATATTCGGCGTCCCACGACTGCCACTCCGACGACGGATGTTCAAAGCGCGGCCGGACGTGCACGAGCGACAGTCGCCCGGCAGGGCCGATCAGCTGCAGCGCCAGCCGCGCGGCGCGGATGCTTGCCTCGCTGAAATCGAGTCCCACCACCGCATGGGTGGGCTTCGCGGGGAAGGTGGGGCCGACCGCTAGAATCGGTACCGTCGATTCGCGCAGCGTGGCCAACGTGGTCTCGGTGCCGAAGAGGCGATCGAGGGGATTGTGCCGACCGATCCCCATGATGAGCACCGCCGCACCACGCGCGGCCGCCACGCGGGCCAGTGTACGAGGTGGAGCACCCAGCACCACGTGCACCGTCCAG
>JBBQUH010000127.1:0-5167 GCA_038212625.1 Gemmatimonadales bacterium
TAGTGCAAAGAGAGAAGAGCTAAGGGCTAAGAGCTAAGGGTAAAGAGCTAAGAGCTAAGAGCTAAGAGCAAATAGCAAAGAGCAAAGAGCAAAGAGCTAAGAGCTAAGAGCTAAGAGCTAAGAGCTAAGAGCTAAGAGCTAAGAGCTAAGAGCTCAGAGCTCAGAGGGGCGGGTTGTAGCTCTAAGCTCTGAGCTCTTAGCTCTTAGCTCTGAGCTCTGAGCTCTGAGTTCTGAGCTCCTAAAAACTCAACGTGACTCCGCTGGAAAAAAACGTATCCGTGGTGCGGAGTTGGACGTTGCTCCGCACCGGGGGCTGGGAATTGAACCGGATCACGTAGCCGACTTTGAGGCCGACATTCTTCGTGATCGGGGCGACGATGCTGCTTTCGGTGTTCAGGAAATAGGCGCTGGTCGTATCGCCAATCGACGGCAAGTACTCGGCACTTTGCTGCAGATAGGCTTGGTCGGTGAAGCGTCGGCGGTAGTCCATGGCGGCCCGGGCGGCGGGGAAGGCGCGTTGGGCGCGCGCCACCGAGCCTGGCGTAAGAGACTGCTGAAAAAACGAGCCGCCCATCGACACATTCAGCTTGTTGCGCTTATCGTCGACCGCGAGCAGGGTGACGCCGAAGCCTTGCTGGTACCGATTGCTGATGCCCTGAATGACGTTCCGGTCGTAACGCGAGGCGATGAACAGCGACACGCGTTCGGCCACGGTGCGCTCGCCGCGCAGGCCGCCGTTCCAGAAGTTCGTGTTGACCTTCTCGTTGGCTTCGCCGTAGAGAAATGCGAGGTCTTGCACCACGGCCCAGCCTACCACACTGTACTTGAGGCGGTTGTTCACGTTGGTAGTAAGGGCGCTGGCGTTACCGCCGGTGCGCGCAAAGCCGAGGGAGCCGTTAAACTCCAGCCGCTTCTTCTTTTTCTGGGCAGTTTCCGCTTGGGCATCGAGTGACGATGCGAGAAGCGCGATGGCGACGAACGCGCGAATGTGGTAGGCGAGGCGAACATTCATGTGTTGGAATTTATCGCGCCCGACTCGGCTTACACACCCAGAAAGAGCAGTGGATCGTCGCCACTCATGCCAGACGGTGGACCGCCGCGTGGCGGCGGTGGTGGCTCCCCGAAGATGTCGTACGCGCGAATCCCGGCATCGACCGCTGTGAGTGCGGCGCTCAACTCGGTGGCGGCTTTGCGCGCCGATCCGCGATAGGTCGGCCCCGAGATGGCGACGACGCCGGCGCCAAGGACGACCGCGCCCCCCACAGCAGGCCCCACCAGTGTGGCGCCGGTGAGCGCAAGTGCCGCCTTGCCAACAACGGCGCCAATCAACCCGCCGAACGCACCGAATAGTCCCGTAACGAAGGAAAGGACGCCGGCATTCGTGCCGAATCCCCGTCGCAAGTCTACGGTGAGGGTGACTTCGCACGCCTTGGGGTCGCCGGCAACACTACTCATACCGAGCCGTATTTCGGGGACGTACATCGCATACCGGGTATAGGTCCAGTGATAATTCCCGTCCACCATGGCCGGAATATCAAACACCAACACGCCACCATCGAGCGGGTGTCCGCCCAGTGTGTCACGAAGTCCCAGCGAGAACGGGGCTTTCCGCAGTGAGCGGCCTAGGGCTTGGAGGACATCGCGAGGCGGATGACGAAACACCCGCGACACGGAAAGTGTGCGCTGCGTGATGCCAAGCACGCGGGTGACGAGACGCTCTTTCCATGGCGAGACCTGTGGCGGATGCAGCATCGCGGCCGGAGACGCCTTGAGCTCGGCGAGCGCCAGCGCGACGTATCGCTGGGAGATGCCAACCTCGAGCGCTGCCGACTCCACGTCGGCCACGCGGTAGGTATCGGCGGGAATCGCCGAGGCCGCGCGGTGGTCCGCTACGCTGCCTGAGCTGTTATCCGCTGTGCTGCCTAAAGCGTCCGGCGCGACCGGCGCGAGCTGTTGGGTGTCATTCGTTTCTCGCATCCTCGTCTCGAGCCGCATTGCCGCCTCCGCCTGCAACTCGGCGGCCCGCCGCCACACGGCCATGGCTTCATCGCTCGAAATCACGCCACTGGCACCCGCAGATCCCGCCGCCTGCTGCACGGCGTCGAGGGCCTTGCCGAGGGCATCCGCGAGTGCCTCGCCGGTTTCGTGGCGTTCCTGCGGGGATTTGCGGAGGCCGCGATCGATCACGGCGGCCAGGGCGGCGGGCACGGTGGGCGCGACACTCCGGAGTGCCGGCGGTTCCTTGGTGGCGTGGGCGAAAAGTACCGCCTGCGGGGCCGCGTCTTCAAACGGGAGTCGGCCACTGAGAGCGAGGAAGCCGATGCAGGCCAGCGCGTAGAGGTCGCTCCGTCCGTCGAGCGGTGTACCGCTGGCCTGTTCGGGACTCATGAAGTGCACGCTGCCGAGGACCAATCCGTCCTGCGTGAGGGCGGGGTTAAAGTCCGCGCGGGCGATGCCGAAATCGGTGACCACGGCGCGTCCGCTGCCGCGTTCGAGCAGGATGTTGTCGGGCTTTACGTCGCGGTGCACGATGCCGCGCGCGTGAGCGTAGGCGAGCGCCCACGCCACTTCGCGCAGGATGCGGACCACATCGGCAGCCGGGAGCGCGCCGCGATCACGAATCCGCTCGCCAAGCGTTTCACCGTCCACGAATCCCATGGTGAAGAACGCGAAACCGCCGAGCTCGTCTGCCCGGTAGACGGGGACGATGTTGGGGTGCGAGAGTTGGGCCGCCATGCGGGCTTCGCGGAGGAAGCGTTCGCGGGTGTCGCCTACCTGCGCGAGGTGCGGCGGGAGCAGCTTGAGGGCGACCGAGCGATCGAGCCGGACATCGCGGGCGAGGAGCACGATGCCCATGCCCCCGCGTCCGAGTTCTCGCTGCAGATCGTACTGGCCGGCTAGGGCGGTGCGGAGGGCGGCGAATTCGCCGTCGGCGGAGTCAGTGGTATTCTGCATGCTTTCTGCAAACTACGGCCTCGGAGAGGCAAAGTTGCAGAGTCTGTGAGCATTTCTCTCTTACGGGACAGACGAAGGGGCGGTCGCACCGCGTGCGACCGCCCCTTCGTCCGACGAACTTCAACCGCGACTAGTTGTCGCTGTCGAGCATCGCTTCGATCAGATCCCGCGCATCGCTCAGGTGCGCACGCGTCATGCGATCGCTGGTGCGTCCGATGGCGGCGGCGAGTTCGCGGTCCAGCGTGCGCATTTCATCCTTGAGGATCGGACGGAAGTCGCGCGTGTTCACGGTGCCACCGCCCAGGAACTGCGCCAGCGCCAGCTCCTGCGCGCTCGGAGCGGGTGGCTTGATCTTGCTGGCCATCGCCTCGAGGTAGGTGGCTTGCAGGCGACGACGATACGCGTCGATCGGCTGGCCGGCGTAAATCTCCTTCCAGAGACCACGACGGAGATCGGTGAGCATCTCACCTACCGTGTACACGGTGCTCTTGTTCGTGGCGAGCGCTTCGTACTCCACCATGCGCTGAAGCTTCGTATTGGACACGAGAGCACCGAGCACGCGACCCTGGGCGCCGGTGATACGGTTGATGTTCCCGTCGGACTCGAGCTTGCTGAGGATGTCCGTCTTGATCATCGCGGTGGGCGTGCTGAACACGGCCTCGTTGAGGAACGCGACGGCTTCTTTTTGACGCGCCCGCGGCACCGGCGTCCACACCGGGCCACCCTGGCTGACGGCCTTCTCCTGCTTGTTCTGACCGCCCACGATCTTGGTGACGTGGTTGGCTTCGGTGGCCCACTGCCCGAGCACCGCGCCGTACGTGGCGCGCAGCAGCGAGTAGTCGGCGGTCTTATCCGTCGTGGCGGCCGGCACCACGAGATTCACGATGCGCTCGAGGTTCTTGAAGCCGAGTCGCGTGGCGCGCACGGCATCGGCATCACCGATGGCTTCCGACTGCTCGCCCGGATCCGCGCCACCGGCGCCGCCATCGCTGGCGAAGCGGTACCACGGAATCGAGTCCTGCATGCGCGCCCATTCATCGAGCGTCTTCTTTTCGTCGTCCGACGTCTTCGCACCCGGAATCGGCTTGTAGCCCCACATCACGGCGTACTTGTCGTACGGCCCCACCTTGGGCACGAGATCGCCAAGGGCGATGCCGTCTTCCGGCTGCGCGATGTAGTTGAAACGCGCGTAGTCCATGATCGACGGGGAATGGCCCATCGTGGCCACCCACGTCTTGCTGCGGATGGAATCGACCGGGTACATCGAGCTGCCCTTGAAGTTGTGCGGGAAGCCCAGCGTGTGGCCCACTTCGTGTGCGACCACGAACTGTACGAGCCGTCCCATGAGTGAATCGGGGAACGGGAACGTCTGTGCGCGCTTGTCGAGATGTCCGACCTGCGTGAAGTACCAGTTGCGCTGCAGGTCCATGATGTTGTGATACATCTGCACGTCAGCGTCGATGATTTCGCCGGTGCGCGGATCCGTGGTGCTCGGCCCGACGGCGTTGGCCACCGGCGACGGGAGCCAGCGAACCATCGCGACTGCGGCGTCTTCACCGGAGAAGTCGGGATCGTTGGGCGCGGTGCCGGCCACGATGCCCTTGCTGAAGCCGGCCATTTCAAAGGCGGGCTGCCACTCTTCGATACCGGCGCGCACCCACGGGATCAGCCACGCGGGCGTGGCGGGGTCGACGTAATACGTGATCGGCTTCTTGGGGGCGCAGAGATTACCGACCTTCTGGTCGGAGCACTCGAGGCGCCAGCGCGCGATGTACCGGCGCGGCAGCACCCGCTGTTCGGCCGAACCGAAATCGGTCTTCGTTTCACCGAAGTATCCCACGCGGGCATCGAGCATGCGCGGCATCATGGGATCGTCGGGCAGGCGTACGAGCGAGAACGTGTACGCTTCCGTTGTCGCGGCGCCGCCGCCGCCGAGGTTGAGTCCCGGAATGGACGGCAGGCCACCGGGGCCACCAGACGGCGTAAACGTTTGCGTGGCGGTGACGTTCACGTTGCGTGTGAACGCCGCGAACTTCTCGATGTAAGACCGTGACGCATCCACGCTCGCGCGACGGCCGCCGGCGGTAAATTCCTGGATGCCGCCCGTGAACATGCGCGTCACGTCGATCACAGCGGCGCTGTCCTTGCCGTAGGTTTCCACGTTGAGCGCGGCGATGATCGGGTAGAACTCGATCAGCGACATCGCCTTGCG
>JBBQUH010000128.1:0-5137 GCA_038212625.1 Gemmatimonadales bacterium
TTCACGCTGGTGCGCGTAGGCGCGGCATGGCGAATTGCCAACCTCACGTACTCCGTGGAGCAACCGCCCGCATGCCGCATGCATCCGGATGGGCCGCCCCCGGGCTATTCCGCGCCGGGCGGGCGCTGAGGCGGCGGCACCGCATCATCCGTGTGTCGCTCCTGCCGAGCATCGGTCGGCATGATGCCCAATTCGTTGAAGATCAGTCCCACTGCATCAGGAATCATCGCCGGCCACATCAGCACGCCTTCAATGCGAACCAGCCGACGCGGCGCGCGCCCTGTGCCTGCATAGTGGCGGCGTGCCCAGAATTCGTAGATTACCGTGAGCACACCACCGGCGGTGGCAAACACACCCCACGTCGCCGCCGCCTCGCGCCACGGCAGCTCCATAATCATCCAGAACAGCACGCCATAGCTGAGCGCCAGTCCCATCCGCCCCATGCCGCGCCGAAGCGCAGCGTTGAGTGCCACAATCGCTGTGGTCCACAGCAGGATGCCGAAGAGCACGATCGCCCACATGATATTGATCGAATAGATCGTCATCGACAGGTGGGGAATAAGGCAGGTGAGGCGGCGCGCAGTCTGCACGTCGCGTGCTGTCGATGTTGCGACCCCTCGACGCAAAAAGCGAGGGCGCACGGAAATATTCGCCGTGGGACTCGCCAGAGGCGACGCGTCCCACTCACGCGCACTTCGACCCTCCCACAAACTGTTTCGCGTCGTGTGGGGTATTACGACAAGGCGCAGATCTTCTCAACATGCAGGAAACCATGTTGCCAATTCGTCAGTTTCCCGACGACGCCGCGGCGGCGTTCAGCAGCCAGACTGGGGCGAAACGTCGCCTGCAGTATTCTCCGCGATTGCGTACTACTCCCAACTATCCGAGGTCAGTCTCATGTTACGATATACCACCCTGCTTACTACGGCCGCAGCACTCTCGCTGAGCGCCGCCGTAGCGAGCGCACAAGTGACACAGCAGCCCCCCGCGCGCCTCCCGGCGACGAAGGTCGTGGGCGAGACCATGAAGGCCGTCATCGTGCAAAATGATCGGCTCACCGCCGTCACGCTGTTCATCGACGCGGACCGAGTGGAGCGCGCCATCGGTACCGTTGCGGCGGGCTCCATCGCAACGCTGTCGCTGCCCAGCTGGGCGCTTGCCGGCCGGGATGCCGTGAAGCTCGTGGCCCGCACCGACAACAACACGAAGGCCATCGCCAGCTATTCGCTGCCGGTGAACGAAGGCCTTCAACTGGGGCTGCTTGTTCCTCCCGCCGAAGGAATTTCGGATGCCGATAGCATGCTGGTGATGCTGCCAAAAGGAGCCGGCACGCAGGCCACGGTGACCGTCTCCAACGAGCGTAACCGCACCGTCACGGTGTTTGCGGAGCAGGGGCTCCTATTTGTCCGTCTCGGCGAGATCGCGGCGGGGCGGCAAGGCACGTTGGTCGTACCGTCCATGCTGACCAAGAACAAAGGGGAGCTGCGCGTGTTTGCTCGCCCCGAAGGCGCGGCGACTGTGAGCACGAAGGCACTCCGCCTTGAGCAGGGCGATCACATCGCCGTCATCGTCATGTAACATCGCACACCATGCACATCAGCGGGCGCGTGGGATGTTCTCCACGCGCCCGTTGTCGTATCGCCGTGGGCCTGCGCGAAGCACGCCTGCCGGTGCGGCAGCGGCGGGTCCAGCACAAGCGTTGGCTCGGCACGCAGGCAGGGCGGCGTGGTCAGTTCGTAGTGCAGATCAATTGCCGCCCACGTTCCGATCAGGACTCGCGATACCCACCAGACTCCGCACAAAGAAGTCGGTCATCCGTCGCACGCCATACGGTCCACCGTTCGTATGCCCCTGCCCCGGCAATACGATCAACTCAAAATCCTTCTGCGCACGCACCAGCGCGTTGACAACCTGCATGGTACTCGCGGGATCCACGTTCGTATCCAGCTCGCCCACCACCAGCATCAGCTTCCCCTGCAATTTGTCGGCGTTCACCATGTTGGAACTCGCGGCGTAGTGCTCGCCAATCGGCCATCCCATCCACTGCTCGTTCCACCAGATCTTGTCCATGCGGTTGTCATGGCAGCCCACCGACGCGAACGCGGCCTTGTAAAACTCCGGGTGGAACAGCAGCGCACCCATCGCGCTTTGGCCGCCGGCGGAGCCGCCATAAATGCCTACGCGCGACGCATCGTACCACGGGTACTTCGCCGCAATGGCCGTGTGCCACAGAATGCGATCAGGAAATCCTGCATCACCAAGGTTCTGCCACGCCACGTCATGGAACGCCTTGGAGCGATTCGCCGTACCCATGCCGTCCACTTGTACCACAATGAACCCGTGCTCGGCCAGCAATCGCGTGGCTCCGCTCACCTGAAAGTTCTTCGGCGCGAATGAGCCCTGTGGACCGGCATAGATCTGCTCGATGACCGGATACTTCCTGTTGGAATCGAAGTTGGTCGGCCTGACGATCACGCCCCATACATCCGTCGTGCCGTCACGCGCCTTTGCCACAAACGGCTCGGCCATCTGATACCCCGCCGCCAGCAGCGCCGACGCATCACCGCGCTCGAGCTCCATCACCACCGACTGATCACGTGTGCGCTTGAGCACCGTGACCATCGGCAGATCGGGGCGCTGCCACTGGTCCACGTAGTACAGGGTATCCTTCGAGAACGTCACGGTATGCGTGCCATCTTCCGGCGTGAATGACACGAGCCCGGAACCATCCAGGTTGATGCGATGATACTTGAGAAAGTACGGATCCTGCCCCGCATCGCGCCCGCTCGCTACGAACCAGAGCTGCCGAGCGATCGTGTCCACGGTGTGCACGTTGCGCACCACCCAATCGCCTTTGGTGACCGGCTGTTTCACACGCCCCGTGGTACCGTCAATCAGGTAGATGTGCTTCCAGCCGTCGCGCTCCGACATCCACAGGATTTCACGACCATCCGTGATGTCGCGTCGCCAGTAGGCGCCACCGCCGCTGCCGAGCGCGTCATCGGGGGCGCGATAGGAGAAGAAGGTTTTCGGTTCTTCCGAGATCAGCGCGCGGGCGCCGCCCGTATTTGCATGAACCTCAATCACCCGATATACCTGATGGCCACGCTGGTTGTACTCGAACGTGAAGGCGCGCGAGTCGTTCCACCAGCGGATGGCCGAAAGCTGATAGGCGTTGGGGAAGAGCGCATTATCGATCACCATGGCCTTCTTTGTGGCTACATCGATCAACACTGGTACGCGCTGCGTGACCACGTCGCCAGGCTTTTGGTAGTAGCGCTCCATCCACTTGGGCTGGAGCTGATCAAACGGCGACGACTCGACGTATCGCACCATACGCTGATAGCCGGGTGTGACGCGAAACGCCGCAATTTTCTTGCCGTTGGGCGAGAAACGCACGGCGCGAGTCTGACCGGCGCCGAGGACGTAGGCATTGCCCTCGGAGCCGTCCCACGTGAGCTGCGTACTGAAAGGAGCAGCCGGTGCCACGGCACTGAGCGCGGCGGTCGGAGCGCTCGGAGCAGCCGCTGCCGCTGCCGCCACGGGACGGATCCAGAGATTGTAGTTGTTGATGTACACCTCCACGCTGCCGTCGGGCGATCGCACGCTGTTGGTATCGATACGCGCCTGTGAGACGGCCGGCTGCCACAGACGCAGGCGCTGCGCGAAGACTTCCTGCTCATGGCTCTGGTCGTCGTCCCACGGGCCTTCGCTGGGTACGTCCCATGTGTCGTTCGGCACCTCCCCGCTGCGGCCACTATCACCAGGTGCCGGTATTGCGCCGGTCCGCGTGCACACGTAATCGGCAAGCGTGCACTCGTACGCGCTGCGCCCTACCGCTACACGTACCGCGCGGCGCTCCACCAAGGTGAACGTCGTGAAAGGAAGCGTTACAGCCGTAGCGCGTCCTTGCGTGACCGCGTTGAGCGCGGTGGCCAGCCGCGCGTGATCGAACGGCACCGCTTTTGCTCGGGTTGAGGCGGTCACAAGCACGAACTGGTTGCCGCCAGCCACCGATTTGCGATACCAGAAGCGCTCGGCGTCGAGCCAGACCGGACGTTCGGCTACGTGTACCACCAATCCTTGCGTGCGCTCAGTGAGTGAGACGGCGCGCGCGTAGTCGGCGGCGGTGCCCTGCGCCGCAGCGGGCGCGGGGAGGAGCACGGCGAGTGCAGGGAGCAGGCGACGTATAGACATGGGACGGCGTGGGGTGAGAGGACACTGGGAAATACGCGCCGTATTCAGCGGCCGCAAATTTTTGGTCGTTTTCGATCCGTAGGTTTCCCGGGCGATCAGCTGTAGTGGTCGCGGCGCCGTCGCATGATACCGCGCGCATCATTCCGGTACTCGTCATGCACGGGCCTCACCTTATCCTCGGCGGATGTTCGCCCCTTGCGCAAACGCCGTCGCCGAGCCGACTGTATGGCCATGTCCGATTCATTGTCGTTCCCTGATCGCACTGTCTGGACCGTGGACGATTTGGAACAGCTCCCCGACGACGGAAACCGCTACGAAATTCTCCACGGCGAGTTGCTCGTGACGCCGCTGCCGACGTGGGGGCATCAAGGCGTGGCGGTGCGGCTCACGTGGCTCTTACACAATTGGTGCCGCGCGCATCCGGACTGGAGCATTCGCGCGCCCGGAGGCGTGTACATCAGTCAGACCACCTGGCTCGAGCCGGACGTCGGTGTCTACCGGGCGCCGGATCTGGCAGATCTCTCGTGGAAGGCGTTGCCGCCGCCGGTACTGGTGGTGGAAGTCCTGAGCCCGTCTACGAAAAGTCGGGACCGATTCCGCAAGCGCCCTGCGTATCTCCACCACGGCGTGGGCGAGATGTGGACCGTCGACGCACAGGCGCGCACCATCGAGCGCTGGACGAGCGACTCGGAGTTTCCCGACCTATGCCACGACGCGTTCTCCTGGACACCACCCGCGCCGCTCCCTGCGGGCACGCAGCCGCTCGCGGTGAGTTTCGTGGAGCTGTTCGGCCCGCTGCCGGATGCATCGTCGTAAGATCGCTCGTCCTTCACCCGAGCATGGCGCGGTGGCCCGGGCTTCCGTACCACGCTAGAACACGCGAATCGGCACAAGCTGAGGCAAATCCACGATCCGCTTCACGGTGCGTTCACGCTGCGCC
>JBBQUH010000129.1:0-5111 GCA_038212625.1 Gemmatimonadales bacterium
GGTCGAGCCAACTGGCCCATTCGAGGATGACCCCAACTTGACCAATAAGCGCTTTCCCGGGAACGTCACGCAGTCCTATCGCTCTCGCGACCCACTGAGAATTGTTGGTGTAGTGACGGACTGGCAGGGTCACCCCATTGATCAGATTGTATTTCGCTACCGGTATCGCTTTTTGAATCCACTCCTTACAAACACGATGATCGTGAGTAAGACTTTTCGGCTAAGTGGATCGAGAGAGCAGGATATTCCGCTTACGGGGATGGTTCCGGTGGGGGGGGAGGTGGTGACGATTGTTACGACTACGACTACTACGACTACGACTACGGGGAGGACGACTACTACTCAGGCGCCGATGCTGTGTTGGCCGAATTGGGGCATCCACTTCCTTTCGTGGGATGCACCGCTTCTTCAGTCCACTTGCCCGATCCCGTCAGGGCTACCTACCGCCGCCGCCTGTGGCGGTGACCCGAACTATACCTGTTCCGGTAGTGTTCCGGGCGGAGACATTCAATAACTTGTAGAATCTTCGCGGGAGAGAGGTTCGGGAGCTTCACTATTTTAGCTGAAGCCCCCTTTGTTAACCTTAGCTCTTTCGGCGCCGTTTGTGAGCTGCAAGAAGTCCAGCGCCTAATGCCATAAGTCCGAAAGTTCCAGGCTCTGGGACTGTCGTCACAGGTTGGAAATCGGACTCATAAGAGAAAAACTTCACCGAACCCTGGAGAAGAACAGCATCACGCAAGACGTTATCCGGGTCGTACCACTGCTGATACCCTCGAAGAATGTCTGTTGCTGCAACGTCTCGACCACGAGCTAGGTTGTATGTCCTGAGGTCGATGATGGACGAACTTCCTCGCTCCCAGACGAAACCGTTGTACCCGGAACCGTTTCCGTAGATGTTACCCGCGACGTCAACACCGAGGATATTTAGGAAGGGGTCGCCGAAGTCGAAACACTCCTCACTAAAGAAGCCGTTTCGTGCACCGCGGCACAGCATCCCATCAACCCCACCTGCATAGACGTTTCCGTCGGCGGAGAAAGCGTTCAAAAGTCCGAAGGAATATCCGGGAGCCGCTGTCCCAAAAACTTGGGTGAACGCGAAACTTCCTGGATTACCGCTCCAGTATCCCGCTAGCGTAGGGGACACTGGGCTTTGCTGGCCGCCACCGAAAATGAAGCTCTGGCCGCCCACGTCAATTGCCCCAAATGAAGTCGCAACTCCTGAACTAAATCCCGGGATAATCGACATCGGTGTTGACGCATCCGCTGTGTAACCAACCTGTCCACTACCGGTCAGTCCGACAATCAGGCCGGAAGATGTTATACCCGTGATAGTCGCAGGCCCCACACCGGTCACCTGTGTCGGCGTGGTGTTATCATACACAACACCACCCGTCCCAAAGTAGTTCCAGCCGACCAAGCTGCCGCTTTGCTGGACGATGGAGCGACCAGCGCTCGCGAAGCCGACAGTAGATGGCGGCGGGATAAGCGCTCCGAATGTGTAAGATCCGGTCAGCACATTCAGGTCATACCGACCGGCCTGGCCGTTTTCACCAAGAGCACCGATGGTGCACAATAACGTTCCGTTCTGGCAGCCGATGCCAGTGGGTGTTCCAGTTGCCGAAAGGGTCGTCGCCTGCGCGGGAAGAATCCCTGCAGAGGCGAACATGGCGACCACAGCGAACATCTGAATAAACTTCTTCACAACTACCTCCTGACACTTTCGTGTCAACGATGCCGCAGAAGCGGCGGTGAGTCCTGACCAAGGCAGATGCCGAGGTCTTGGGGGGATAGGAATTTCAATCGGAGCGGGTCGACTATCTGTCGAGTATAGGGCGCGATCACATGGACGACCGTTGCAGTTCCGAGAAGAGCGCCGACAGCTCACCTATCGGACCAGTCACATAGCTGACGTAGGCGCCGACCGCGAAGAGCTCACCGATGGAAATCTCACGTGCCAGCACCAGCTTCCAGCCATACCATGTACTGGCGAGGGTACCTAAACACTTGAGCAGGGCGTTGCATATCATTAACCCAGCGCCCAGGCCCGCGGCCGCGAGTTGTTGCACAAGCGCGGCTTGGTGATGACTGCGCAATCGGACGAAAAACTCGCGCTCGGCACACGCCAATTTCACCGTTCGTATATTGCTCAGCGTATCGACTTGTGTCGCGTTGAGGTCTGCCTGAATCTGTGCGTGTTTACTCCAGTATTTGGCCGTGAGTCGCGCGGCCATCGTGGATATCCAAGTGCTCAACGGTATGGTCACGAGCGAGAGAGCAGCCAATCGCCAGTTGAGACCAATGAGAATGATCGGGACCATCAGGAGGGTGACGCTATTGACCAGCAGCGTCTCCGCCGCACGAGTCAGCATCGCCACCGACGCGCGAACGTCGCCGAGACGGCTGGTGACTTCGCCGACCCGATGCTGATCGAAGAATCCGATTGGCAGATGTTGCACATGATTCACAAAGAACAACGAGAGGGCGCTGCCGATTTTGCCACCTAGCAACTGCGACACATAGCTGCGGACTGCGCCCAAGAGAGTCGACAACACCGTGACGAAACCCACCCCCGCGAGTATGACGAGCAACAGCGATTCGTCTCGCGCGGGGTACATTTCATCGACGAGTTTTGATGTCAGCATGGGCACCAACAGCCCGAGAGCGCTGCTCGCCATCCCCAAGGCGATGCCACGAAACAGATCCCCCCAGTCGGCCCGAAGGAATCGAAACAGTCTCCAAGCGAGCCGAACCGACGAGGCCAGCGATGCGTCGGTCAACACACCGGCGCTTGCGTCAACGCGCACCCTACTTGATCTCGATCGTCGTGAGCGCGCTGCGAATGTGGTCGTCGCGGCCCGCGCCCCAGCGCGCCTCTAGCGCCACCGTGTATTTCCCCGCGGTTAGGCCGCCTAACTGCAAGGTCTCTCGCAGCACCGACGACGGTGGTGCGCCGACGCGCTCCCAGCTCAGCATTCGCGTTGGCCCCTCGCCCGACGACCGCGACACCAAGTCGCTGAACAGCTGCCGCAGTCCGCCGGACCGCTCTCCAGTCACCGTCAGCCGGTACGACACCGCCGCACTCGGTTGCAAACCGTACATCTCCCACACCAGCCCGACCCGCGTTGTGCCCGCAGCCAGCGTCGTTGTCGGCAGCAGATAATTTGCCACCGCGTATTCGTCAATCGTATCCCGCGCGACCGCCTCCGTGGCCTCCACCAACAGCACGTCTGACAGGCGTACCGTGTCGCCCCACGACGCCCGCACCCCGGCGAGCGGGCGCATCCCGCCGCGCAGGCGCCACGCGACCGGCCCCTCGCTCTCCGTTTCGCCAGTCACCTCCACTGAGACGACGCCGGCGGTATCCGGCAGCGATGCCAAGAATCGAAGCAAGGTGCCATCTCGCACGCCGTCGGGGAGCGCGCGGATGTCATCCGGCCCAGGGCTAAAAAGCAAATGCACGCGCCCTCCCGCCACGTTCGGCGGCGGCGCCGGCATGGCGAGGCACAGCACCGTCTGCCCCGCCCGCCAGAGCCGCCCCCACTGCCACGTGGGAACCGGCACCAATACCTGCGCCAGCCACATATGCTCGTAGGGCCACGTCTCCAGAAACGGATGTCCCCGATTCGCTCGCGCCGTGAGCCAGTCGCGCGGATCGGCGCCGATCGGGTCGGCCAGCACCGTGGCCTGAGGGATCGTCGCGGAGCGGCGGCGCGAATACTGGACGGCGCCCGTCGGACGCGCGGGTAGATCGGCGCCCGGATTGGCCGTGCTTCGGCTGCTATTTTCGGTACCAGAGTCGGCTACAATTAGCCGGTCCGGCCAGCCATATCGATTCACCAGCTCCATCGCCGGCGCACGATTCGCGACACTCCAGTCCAGCAGCTCATCGCTCGCGACCTGCGTGCGCAGCGCCATTTCGGTCTGCCGCCGCTCATGCTCCACCCGCCGCGAATTGTAGGACTCCGACCAAAGCGGCTGGCTCGCCCACCAAAACTGCGCGCGCCACCGCGCCCGCTCAGCGCACCCGTCCACGGGGAGTCCGGCGTTGCCTTCACGCTGCTCCCCGTTTAAAGCGCCGCGGGCCGCCAACAGTTTCTCGGCAGACACGTCGCACACGCCCGATGCCGCCCCAGCGCGCCACGCAGCCTCAAAGAGCGAATCGGCCAGCGCCTCCTTACCCGTGGCGGCCGCAACCAGCCCCGCCAGCCGCAGGCAGTACGACGTACCAAACGCGCAGCCTGCCGCCGCGTTCCGCGCGCGCGCCGGGTCGTTCGCATCCAGCGCGAAGCGCACCCGTTGTCCCATAGCGATCGAATCCGTCGGAGTCGTCCGCGAGGCCACCTCCAGCGCCGACAGCAACCCATCCCGTCGGTCTGCCACTGCTACCTGCCTCGGACGAGGAAAGAGGCTCTCCTGTGCCTCCACCGGACGCCTCGTCTGCGTCAACGCCGCTGCCGACCAATCTGGGCAGTAGCCAGCTTCGGACCGCCGCGTAACCCGATGCGCGTACATGTGCTCGCGCAACATATCCGGAAAAAACGAGTTGTAGAAGCCACCCTCCTCCCATTTTATTCCGTTGAAGCAGGCCATGCGCACGCCCATCAGCATGTCTGCGGGCGTGCCCCTCACCCGCGCCTGCGCACTTATGGGCGATGATCGCACCGCTGCTTGGCGGTGCGCGTTCCTCCACGCGACCACGAACTCCCGCACCAGACGCGCCGTCGGCGTCGTGGTCAGCTCTGGGTGGACGCGTTCCGGCCGCACCACCCGGCCCGGATGGTTCGGCGCACAACTTGACGCCAAGGCCACTCCCAACACCGCCCACCACCACTCCGCGCGCGACAACGGCTGCGCCTTTCGTATCGTCTGCCTCATCTCTGCGATCTCACGCGAGTGGTCAAAAAACCGCCTTGGAGAACCCGCTCCGAATATTGTACCAAGTGTGTTTCGAGGTCGTCACCGGTACCGCGAGCGGATGCCGCCAGCAGCATCGCGCCCAGCCCGGCCACGCGAGCGGCAGCGTAGCTGTTAAACGTCTCAGATTGCGCGCCACGATTGCCGGCGGCAACGAACCGAAAAGCGTGCTGCGTGCGAGCGTACAGCACCGCCGG
>JBBQUH010000130.1:0-5060 GCA_038212625.1 Gemmatimonadales bacterium
GCTGCTCGACGTGCCGGGGTTCGATCTGGCGTTCGGGATCGACGAGAATACGGCGCTGGTGGTGGATGGACCACAGGTGCGCGCATTGGGGGCATCGGCCGTCACGGTGTTCGATGCGCGCGGCGCCACACGCAATGGTCGTTCGGCGCGTGGGCTCACCATGCACGTGATGAGTATGGGAGATGGGTTCGACCTCAGCACACGCCGCTACACGGCATCTACGGAGAAGACGGCGCTCGAAGGCGGCGGGCCTGTCGTGACATCGCCGGCGAACATCTTCGCGCCATGGGAGTTTCTCAAAACGCTCGAATCTTTCGGACGTTCGAGCGACCGCGAAGTGTCGTGGCCCGTATCCGGTGGTGCGATCACGCTGCGCAAGACTGATGCGTTCCGGGCCACGCGTCTGGACGGCACGGGCGTCCAGAACGTCGTTGCGGGGCTGGGCATGACGGGACTGCGTATGGATGTGGAGCGTCCTGCGACCGCAGGGCGTGCGCCGTAATCACGACGCCATGATCTGCGCTTTCCCGCTACGTCACTTTGGACCACCGTCTTCTCGTTCTTACTCTCACGCCAGGCAATCCATCGTGCACGCCTCTCGCCGTTTTTCTGTCGCAGGCTTATCGGCCGTGCTGTCTTTGGCCGTCGCCACGAACCTCATCGCACAAGCCGCCACCACGCGCGCGCCGATCGCGCCGCGAAAGTCGGTAAAGGCCGTGCGCTACGACGCGACGATCCGATGGACCAGTTACGGCATTCCGCACGTGAAGGCGAACGACTGGGGTGGGTTGGGCTTCGGGTTCGCGTATGCAACCATGACCGATGCGGCGTGTACGTTGGCGCGCGACATCGTGATGGTGCGTGGTGATCTGTCTCGTACCTTCGGTCCCGACAGCGGCAATCGCGAGAGCGATCTGTTCCATCGCGCGTTGCTTCCGGATGCGGCGCTGCGTGCGTACACGACACGCCAGAGCGTGACGAGCAATCGTTTCGACGCGGGCTACGTAGCTGGCTACAACCGCTATCTCGAAGATCACGCGAGCGATCTCTCTCCGTCATGCAGGGGCGCCGCTTGGGTGGGACCCGTTACGGTCAACGACGTCACGCGGCTCCTGATCAGCGTGGGCATTCGGTACGGCGTGGGCCGGTTCACGAGGGAGATGGCGGCGGCCGCACCGCCCACGTCCAAGAAGGCCGATGGGACCGACGCGTTGTATGCGTTATCCACCGACTTCGATGCCCCCGAGGGGATCGGTAGCAACGCCGTGGCGATGGGCAAAGCGGTCACCGAATCGGGGCGCGGACTGCTGCTTGGAAACCCGCATTATCCGTGGCAAGGGTCGTCGCGCTTTCACCTCATTCATACCACCATTCCCGGCGTGTTGGATGTGATGGGCGTCAGTCTGTACACTACGAATCGCGTCAGTATCGGCTTCAACAAGGACGTCGCGTGGACTCACACAGTGTCCACCGGCACGCGCTCTACGCTCTACGCGCTCGATCTCGATCCGAACGACGCCACGCGCTATCGCTACGGCAGCGGCTGGCGCACCATGACGCAGGTGAACGTGGCACTTCCGGTGAAGAGCGCCAGCCGTGCAGAAACGACGGAATCTCGTACGGTCTGGATGTCGCACTACGGCCCGATTGTCGCGTCGGCGCAGTTGCCGTGGACCGTAACGCGCGCGTATTCCGTGCGCGACGTGAACCTCGCCAATGATCGCAGCGCCGCCACCTACGACGCGCTCAATCGCGCGCGCAATGTCGCCGAAGTGGACGCGGCGATCAGTTTGGGTGGCGTGGCGTTTACGAACACGATCGCCGCCGACCGCAACGGCGCCGCGTACTATGCCGACGTGAGCGTGGTGCCTAACCTGAGTGCTACGCAGCTCGATGTATGCCGCGTGAAGGTGACCAACGTCCCCGCGGCGATCATCGTGCTCAATGGCGCCGACACGCAGTGCGAGTGGACCGTCGACCCCGCGGCGGCGGTACCCGGTGCCATGCCACCCAAGGCGATGCCGCGCATCACGCGTGATGACGCCGTGTCCAACTCGAACGACAGCTACTGGTTGGCGAATCCTGCGGCACCACTGGAAGGATATTCGCCCATCATCGGCGCCGAGCGCACCGCGCGCAGCCTGCGCACACGCGCTGGGCTGACGTTCATCGCCGAAGCGACGGCCAACGGCCGGAAAGTCACACCCGACGGGTTGCAGGCGATGCTCTTCAGTCAGCGCAACTTCGGTGCCGAGCTGTTGCTCGACGACGTGCTCACGGTGTGTGCCGCGCCGCTCGCGCCGGTGCCCATGCAAACCGCGAGCGTGGATATCACACCATCGTGCAGCGCATTGCGCGGGTGGAATCGTACGGAGACCGCTGACGCACGGGGCGCGCAAGTATGGCGCGAGTTCTGGCGCGCCGCATCGCGCGTGCCCAACCTGTTCACGGTTCCGTTCACTGTGAACGAGCCGGTGCACACGCCGCGCGGTATCGCGGCGCATGAGCCCGCCGTGCGTGACGGTATTCGGCGCGCCCTCGCGCAGGCCCAGCAGCGTCTTTTGCAGGCGAGCGTTGCGCCTGACGCCATACTCGGCAGCATCCAGTACGACGTGCGCAACGGCGAACGTATACCGATTCCAGGTGGTGACGGTATCGCTGGCATGTGGAGCGTGATCAGCACCGAACTCAAGCCGGGCGGCTACACACCGATCCTCGCCGGCAACAGTTACATCCAGATCGTCGGCTGGAAGGCTGACGGCACGGTGGACCCGCGCGGCATCCTCACCTACTCGCAGCATGAAGATCCGAACGCGGAGCACGGCGGCGATCTCACGCGCCTGTATGCGAAAGGTGAAATGGTCAAGCTCCCCTTCACCGAGAAAGAGATCGCCGCCGACAAGCAGTTGAAGGTGTTGCGCGTGCGGCAATAGCCAATACCGGCAGGCGGCGCGATTGGCCAGCGGATGCCCCCTGCACCGCGTACACTCCAGTATGATCTCCCGTCTCTTGTTGTTGCACGTCGCTGCGGTTTGCCTGCCTGCGCTTACCTCGGCGCAGTCCGCCGGGGCCACCCCTCCCCCCGACTCAACGTCATCGACCAGCGGCGTCGGCAGCCCGGTAGCCGACGCGCGTCTGCGCGTGTTTCTCGATTGCCAGAATGCCCGCTGCGACCCGAACTTCTTCATTGCCGATCTTCCCTTCGCGCTGTGGACGCAGGACCGACTCGACTCCGATGTGCACTTGCTGATCACCCGCATCGGCACGGCGTCGGGAGGCGGGGAGTACACGCTGAGCTTCGTTGGTCAACGGCAGTTCGCGACGCGCCTCGACACGATGGTGACGTTTCTGCCGCCCAATACGACCGACGATGTCCGTCGTCGTGAACTCGCCCGCGTGGCCAAGGTAGGGTTGGCGCCTTTTGCCATGCGCTTGCCGGGTGCTGAGCGCTTTTCGGTTCACTACGAAACGCCCAAGAACGCGCCAGCGGCACCCAAACTCTCGTCACTGAGCGATCCCTGGAATTTCTGGGTCTACCGTATCCGGCTCAACGGATCGGGGAGTGCGGAGACGCGAGGTAGCAACTATGAGCTCAACGGCAACGTGAACGCCTCGCGCATCACCGAAGACTGGAAGATCACGGTGAACGCCCGCAACGACTACCGCGCCAATCGGTTCAAGCTGTCGAGCGGTGAGGAGCGCCGGTTCGTGCTGCGGTCGGCAGATGCCAACGTTCGTGTGGTCAAGTCCCTCACAGACCACTTGTCCATCGGTACGAACGCGAGCACCGGCTTCTCGGAGTTTCGCAACACCGAAGCCAGTGCCGCGGTCGATCTGTCCGCGGAGTACAATTTCTTCCCGTGGAAGGAGGCCACCAGCCGGCAGCTCCTGGCACTGGTCTCGGTCGGACAGCGCTACTTTGATTACTACCAACCGAGCATCTTCGGATTCACCACCGAAAGCCGACCTGTCGCCCGCGCGATTCTGGCCACCGAATCGCGTCAGACCTGGGGCAACATCGACGGCTCTGTGCGTTACACGCGATTCCTGCACAACGCCGACACGTACAGCGTGAGCTTCAACGGGCGCACCAATATTCGTCTCACGCGCGGCCTCTCGCTGGAACTGCGCGGTGATGCCGCCCGGGTGAACGACCAGCTCTTCCTCGCGCGTGGCAACGCGAGCGATGACGACGTGCTGACGCGTCAGCGCGCGTTGGCCACGTCGTTCCGGTTGAGCGGGTCGGTTGGGATCAACTTCACCTTCGGGTCGATCTACAACTCGATCGTGAATCCGCGGTTGGACGAGCTGGGGCAGCCATAGGCTCGAACGACCGTCATGGCGTGATCTTCTTCGGCGCCTGTTGCTTGATCTTCTTCATGTACTTCTGAAAGAAAAGCTTGTGGATGTCCATCATGTTGATCTCGCGGCCCTGGATGTACGACTGGATGATGTTGCTCGTCATGTCCAACGGCGTCCCGGTCGTGATCAGCAACCTGCCTTCCTTGCCCACCTCGAGCGAGCCCACGTTGTCGGAAATGCCCAGAAACTCGGCGGCCTTGATGGTCACCGCCGTGGCGCTTCCTCCACCGGCAAACCGAACGCCACGGCACACCGGCCCCAGCCACGCCACACGCGTGATGCTTCGGGGTTGCGGCAACACCAGTGGGGCTGCCAGCATGACCAACGAAAGACGTATCGCCAGACCAAACACGTTCCTCGCCTGCGGCGTGCTGGAGCATGGCTTCGCCCGCATCCGCTGTGACACCTGCGCGCACGAATACCTGCTCGCGTTCTCGTGCACGTGTCGCTATTTCTGCCCGAGCTGCCCTGCCTAAACGCCTCGCGATCTGGACGCAGTGGCTGGACACCACCCTGCTCGCGCCGGTGCCGCACCGACCAAGTGGTGCGCACCATCCCCAAGCGGCTGCGCGCCTATTGCCTCTCTCGCCACCGGCTCCTCGGCGAAATCGCCCGCGTCGCCGCCCGCACCGTGACGGCCGCCATGCGCACGCTCACGGGCGAGCGCGACCTCGCCGTCGGTATCGTCGCCTGCCTAC
>JBBQUH010000131.1:0-5060 GCA_038212625.1 Gemmatimonadales bacterium
TGGCGAAGACGCCCGGTGAGCTGTTTGGGCGGGTTTTCGCGCGTGACTCTGTGCCATCCTTTTCGGCCGGTAATCTCACCGCGCCCCGGCCCCGTCGAATTCACAAGTCTTTGGAGTCCTCCAATGTCACGCCTTTTTTCACTCATAGCTCATTTGAGTATCGTCGTGACGGCGCTCAGTCTATCCGCCTGCAGTGGTGGTGATCCCACCGGACCGGCGGCGCTGGCTACGATCGAAGTGGCCGGTGCCACCCGTGCGATCGCCGCGCTGGGCGAGACGCTCCCCCTCACCGCTGCCGGCAAGTCAGCGAAGGGAAAGGCGGTTGCCGGTCTGACTTTTACGTGGACCTCGTCCGATCCAAGGGTGGCGACGGTGTCGGACGGTATCGTGACGGCGGTCGGCAATGGCACCACATCGATCACCGCGTCCGCTGGCTCGTCGACCGGCAGCGCGCAGGTCACGGTGCAGCAGGTGGCGACGCAAATGGTGGTCACCTTCACCCGCGACACCATCGCGGCGCTCGGTGACACCAGTCGGGCACTCGCTACAACGCGTGATGCGCGTGGCAGCGCGATCGGCGCCGTGACGCCGACGTGGAGCTCGAGCAATCCCGGCGTGGCGACGGTCACCGCCAGTGGGCAGCTGACTGGCGTAAGCGAGGGTACCACGATCATTCGCGGAGTCGCCGATGCGCTTCAGGGCGAAAGAATGGTGACGGTACAACAGCGTGCCGCGCGGCTCGTGCTCACCCGTCAGCCCTCAGGCGCGAGAGCCGGCGTGGCATTAGAGGTCCAGCCGATCGCCGAGGTGCAGGACAGCAGAGGTAATCGCGTAACGACCGACAACGCGACGGTCGTGTCAGCTTCGGTGGGGTCGGGAGCCGGGACGATCTCAGGATCGGGCGTGGCTGCGTCAAGTGGTGGTGTGGTGACATTCACGTCCCTCGGCGTTGGTGGCGTGGTTGGCGTGAAGTCGCTTCAACTCGCGGCGACCGGCCTGGAAACGGTCACGTCGAACAGCTTCACACTCGCCGCCGGTCTTCCAGTGGCAGTGGCCATCGTGGGAGGAAACAGTCAGACTGGGTTGGCTGGCGTTGCGTTGTCGCAGCCGCTGCAGGCTGGCTTACGCGACGGTTTCGGCAACGGTGTCCCGTCGGTACCGATCGCATTCTCTGTCCAGACCGGTGGCGGCACGCTCAGTGTCGATGTGGTGACGACCGATGCGAGTGGAAATGCTTCAACCACATACACGCTCTCGCGTTTCGCCGGCGCAAGCACGGTACGAGCCACGAGCGCCGCCGCTCCCGCCGCGCAGGCCACGTTCGTGGCAACCGCGACACCCAACGGCGTTATTCGCGGCTCAGTCACCGGCTCGGCGATGGTACCGGGTGTCCTCTCGACGTCGGGTGGCGCGCTGCGGAACTCAACCACGCAGACGCATCGCATACTGCGCGACACACCGATTCTGTCGCTGCCGCAGTTCGCAGACCATAAGACCACGCGCGGAGTCTTGCCGGTGGCATCGGCGCGCATGACATCGGCGGCACAAGTCGGCGGATCCGATACGAGGCAAACTGATGACGCCGACGCGCATGTGCCGAACGAGTTGTTGGTCGTCTATCGGGCGGAGGCGCTCGACGCGCCATCTATCACGGCGAGTGCGTTCAGATGGCGGGATGTGGCACCGGCGGTCGCACAGACCATCCGTGAGGCCGTGCTCGAGGTCATCGCGCCGTCGGTCCATGAAACGGTCGCGTCCGTGCTCTCGGTGTCGCCCACGCTGCTCACGGCGCGCATACGCCTCGCCTCTGGCGCACGGGAGGCCGATGTGATTGCGGAGCTGCGCCGTGACCCACGCGTAGCGGTCGTCGAACGCAACGGCCTGATGCATTCGCATCGGGTCCGCCCCACCGCCCTCGAACTCTACCTGGCGTCTCGCGGTGTGGGCCATGCAGTACCGGTTGGGTCGCTGTTGGAAATCGCGTCTCCATTTCGAGATGCGTCGGCGCAGTCGAGCTATCCGTTTGGTGGTCTGTTTCCGGGGAACGCACTGTTCCGGCGACAGGCTTGGCACTACAACCTGGTGTCGTTGCCGCAAGCGTGGATGATGACGCAGGGAAGCAGCGACGTCGTGGTGGCTGTGATCGACGATGGCATTCGATTCGATCATCCGTCGATGGCCGGCGTGTTGACCGACGACGGCTACGACTTTGTGTCCGCGGGCAGCTTTCCGCGCTGTTCCGGTGGAACGGTTTCATTGAACGGCGACGGTGACGGATATGACGGTAATCCGACGATTCCGATGGACTACGATGTGACAAGCGGGTGCGTCACCGGTATCAACAGCTCAGGGGGGCACGGGCTCCACGTCGCCGGAACAATTGGCGCCGCACGCACGACTGCTACTGGTCTCGTCGGCGTAAACTGGAATGTCAGAATTCGACCGGTGCGCGCGCTGGGTACGACAGGGTCTGGATCCAGTTACGATATTTCTCAGGCGGTACTCTACGCCGCTGGCCTTCCGGCAGACAATGGCTTCGGTGGAACGGTATCGGCGCCGGGTGGTCGTGCGCGTATCATCAACATGAGCTTGGGCGGTACCGTATTCAACACGACGCAAGCGAATGCCGTTGCCGCAGCGGTCGCCAACGGAGTGCTGATCATTGCTTCATCGGGCAACAACAACAACAGCCTGCCGAACTACCCGGGATCATATCCCGACGTAATATCGGTCTCGTCTGTTGCGCCAACGCTGAACCGCGCGAGCTATTCGTCGTTCGGTCCGTCGGTCGACATCACGGCGCCGGGCGGGCAGGGCATTAAAGGCTCGTCGACCAACGTGCTGTCGTCGACATGGAATTTCGTCACCACGCAACCCACGTTCGACAGCTGGCAAGGTACATCGATGTCGACGCCACACGTCGCTGGGATCGCCGCGCTCGTGATGGCACGGGAGCCGGGACTGTCTGCGGCGCAGGTCGCGGCGCGTCTGCTGGGTACCGCGCTCGATATCGGCGCACCGGGCCGGGATCATGAGTTCGGCGCGGGCTTGGTCAATGCACGAAACGCCGTCTCGGGTACGCTGGCTCCACAACGTATCATGTACGTGCGCGTCGTGAACTCGATGACCGGTCTCGTGGTGCGCACCGTTCCCACGGCGAACAACGGCACCTACGAGGTGAATGGCTTGGCCGATGGGGCATACTGGGTATATGCCGGCCACGATGAGTCGAACGATGGTTTCACGGGGCTGCCATGGCGCACGTGGGGGGCGTTGGGCGCGGCGAGCAACCCGAGCACGGTGCTCGTCAATGGCGCTGGCGTGTATCCAGCCACTTTTTCCATTACGACCGGGGCCGAGATCGAACCGAACGACAGCCCTTCTGCAGCGGACGAGCTATTGGTCGATGGGTACAGTTACGGGACTATCTTTACCATCAGTGATGTCGACATGTATCGACTTCGTGTCGGTGTGCAGGGGACATACGTGTTGCAGGCCACTGGTCAGGTGGGTGCCTGCGGATACGCCAACGAGGCGGACCCCATCCTCACCGTGTTCTCCGGGGCCGGCACGCGGCTGGCCGAGCAGGACGATATCGATGCGGCGAACGACAACTACTGCTCGCGCCTCACGTTGCCACTGTCCGTCGGTGATTACTATGTTCGCGTGGGTGGTTTCTCAACGGGGCGATACGCGCTGGTAGCGCGCCGGCAGTAACGTCGCGGGGCTGGTCAGCGGTGTGGTGATTCATCGCCCCACATCGAAGCCGGCATTGACCGCTTGCGTCATGTCGAGGGCGCCATCGATCTCGCGGCTCGTGCCCGTCGCCATGGGGATTAGGGTGAAAGCAAGTGGGGGGCGTCGCGTTTAGCCAGTGCACGCGCCTCATGCTTGCGCGACTCGGAGCCTTCACGCACCGCACGTTGCGGGGGTTTGTTACAGATTGAACGCTCGATTCTGCAGCAAGCATCGTTGGGCCCGCGACACCGAACGTTGCGCCGAAACGGCCTGTCGCGCAACGCAACGGTGACGGTCCGTGCGCGAGTGGCGCGTAGGCTCGGCGCTCCCGTGTCGCGGAACGCCGATGGCCGATCCGGCGTCAGCGGCGCGCAGCATCTACAGGCCACAACACCCGCAGGCCTCGCCGTTGTGTCGATTGGTGTCGGATCATCTGCACCGCCCGCATCCGCTGCGACGCCTGTCCGCAGGGATACCTGCTCGCCTTCTTGTGCACGTGCCGGTATGTCTGCCCAAGCTGCCACGCCAGACGCCTCGCGACTTGGACGCAGTGGCTGGACATCACCCCGCTCGCGATGGTGCCGCACCGACAAGTGGTGCTCACCATGCCCTCGCGGTTCCGCGCGTAGTATCTCTGCCGCCGCTGCCTGCTGTGCGAGATCACGCGCGTTGCCGCACCCCGGGCCACGCAGCCCCCCATCGACACGAGCCCCCGCTCGCCTCAGGACACCCGCCCCGACCCGGGACCGCACCACCCACGAGGCCTCCGGCGCAGCGTCCGGCGCACCGATACGCAGGCGCCGCTGCTCGCGGGCCGGCGGACCACGACGTATCCCCGACCCACTCCGCGGGAAGGTTCTGCTGTGAAGGTCCGGCCCGCAGCAAGCCCCCACGTGTTGTTTCGGGGCTTGCCGTCGTCGCGTTTTCGGAGGACCGGGTCATCCTCGAGGTGCTGCTCAGCCTTCTGTTCGTGCGCTTGGATGTGACCGAAGGTCTTGGCGCCTGCGGGTGATACGAAAGCGCGGATGGCGCCAGCGGACGAATTCGCTCCGCGTCGTAGGACACCTGGACTCGCCACATCTCGTACCGCATTCTTGCCCGTCGACTCGCAGTGTATCGCGACGCACCAGCGCTTTCGCCAGCGCGATGCGCCGTCGTCCGTCGTACTGGACCGCTGACTCTCGCGCTTGGGCAGATTCAGGCCGATGCTCTGTATGGTGACTGGCCTCATGGTGTGCGCCCAATCGCGAGACGTTGAGTGCGTGGACCGTGGTGGGGCGATGCGTGTCTGCAGGACACCGCGGACGACCCATCACCGCTTC
>JBBQUH010000132.1:0-4973 GCA_038212625.1 Gemmatimonadales bacterium
AGCATCGCGTAGCGCCCAGCACACACCGGCGACATGCACAGCAGCGAGTGATTGGCCCGTGGTACACTGATGACCGAGTTACACATGACGCAGCGGGCGTCAGGAAGTTCATTCGGCCGGGGTCCGGGTGGAAACGAGTGATGCATAGAGAATCTGGCGACCGCGCCACCATCGCGCACGATCGACTGCAAAAAATCCTGCACGAATAGTCAACGGGCCACCGACGCGTGCGTCGATGGCCCGTTTATTCCGAAACATCCGAATGGTCAGCCTTGAATCTTCGTGACCTGTTCGGCCGCAGGCCCTTTCTGACCATCCACAACGTCGAACTCGACACGCTCGCCTTCAGCCAGCGAGCGGAAACCGCCGCCCTGGATGGCCGAGTGGTGGACGAAGCAATCCTTCGAGCCGTCGTCGGGCGTGATGAAACCGAATCCCTTCGCGTCGTTGAACCACTTCACCTTACCGGTTGTACGCATGGCACTACTCCTGTTGCTGGGTGTTCGGAGTCCGGCCCTGCCGTACGCACCGAGCACGCTGTTAATCGCGGACCAAGCCCCCGCGCGGACTGCCGACATCGTGCGACATCAGCCTTTCAACCACTGCAAGACGGTACTGCGGCCAAACAACGCTGTCAACAGAATTTTTTGCTCGCCTTGGTCACCGTCCCGTAACGCCTGACACCGCTTGACCGCGCTCTCCCGACGTAGTCGCGCTGGACCTGCACCATCCCCCTCCGACCCGTCACGGCTCAGAGTGGGGTTCAAGGCGGAGTTCAGAACGGATCGCCTGGCACGCTCCAGTCCGCTCGGCGTGCCTAGGCCACCGGACGTGCGGTGATTGTCGCGATCCGGGAACTCCTGCTTGGGCCACCTTTACAGACACCCGCCGCACCCGCAACATCAAGGAGCCCCCAACCGGAGTACAAATGAAGGATTCCCAGCTCAAGGCGTTGTTGAAGAAGACCGCCGCCAAAGCCTCGCAGCAGAAGAAGCCAGCCCGCGCCTCGTTCGACTCCACGCTTGAAGCCACGCGCACCAAGGATGAACCGCTCTCCGGCTCTGAAGCGGAAGAGATCTTCAAGGAAATGAAGCGCCGCGAGTTTTAATGCGGTGAATCTGCGGGCGAGTGTCGTGCGTTAGATATCGTCATGCGCACCCCACACGACCCGAACTTCGTGGCGTTGCAGACTGCACTCGCCGGCCGTTTCTCACTCGAGTCCGAGTTAGGACGTGGCGGCATGGGTATTGTCTATCTCGCCCGCGATGTCATTCTCGAGCGCCCGGTCGCGATCAAACTCCTCGCCCCCGCGCTTGCCGCACGCGCCGACATGCGCCGCCGCTTTCTGCGCGAAGCACGAATCGCCGCCGGGTGCTTTCATCCGCACATCGTACCGATTCACGCGGTCGAAGAATCGGGTGACCTGGCGTGGCTCGTCATGTCGTATGTGCGCGGCGAAACGCTGGCTGACCGTATACGGCGCGTGGGTACGCTCCCCGTCGACACCGTCCGGCGCCTCGGCCACGAAATCGGCCTCGCCCTCGCCTGTCTCCACGAACGCGGCATCATTCATCGCGACGTGAAGCCGGAAAATATTCTGCTCGAGGTCGGCACCGAACGCGCGCTCATCACCGACTTCGGCATCGCGCTGCACGAGAATCCGCACGCCACCCCCGATCACCACGACGTCGCCGGCACCCTTCGGTACATGGCCCCCGAGCAGGCGCTCGGCCAAGCACTCGACGGTCGCGCCGACCTCTACGCGCTCGGCGTGACACTCTTCCTCGCCGCCACGGGTCGCTATCCGTTTGATGGCACGCCGGGCATGCTCGCGCTTTCCAAAGCAAACGCCCCTCAGGCACCATCGGTGCGCCGCTACGCTACGCGATTGCCCGACTCGCTCGCCGACGCGATCGACCGCTGTCTCGCGGCCCAGCCAACCGAACGTTTCGATTCCGCCGCAGCCTTCGTCGCCGCCCTCGACCGAACCCCACAGGGCGCAGAATTGCCTGCAGATACGCGCGTGGTCCGCGAAAAAGCGCGCAGCGCGCTGGCTCTCGCAAGCTGGGCCACGGCAACGACGCTCGCTGGCGCGATGCTCATCATCGGGGAAACCGATTCGTTCGACCGGGCCATCGTGCGTGGGCTCGCCCAAATCGTGGTCAGTGTGCTCTCGTTCGGCTCGGTCTTGTGCGTCGGCGAGGCACTCGTGTACGCACGCCGTGCGCTTCGCCGCGGCACGGCGGTCTCTGACGTCACCACCGCGCTGGCGCCGCCTCCCGAGGGCGCCATTCCGCGCTTCAGCGCAGGCGCGGCCACGTTTGTCGCGGGTGTCGTCACCGCTGGGGCGCAGGGTGCCGCCAGCGACGTCATAATGCCCATCGACTGGCTGAGTGGACCGCTGCAGATCGCAATGATCGTCGTGCCGCCCTTGATGATCAAGTCCGGCATCACCGCTATGCGCCGCGCCTCCGGCCAGAGCACGTGGTGGTGGGCCCACGTGCGCCAGCCGCTCGCCGCGCGACTCATGCGTTGGTTACAGACCGCGTCCGACGTCCCGACGCTTCCGCCGCTGCCCGCGTCGGCACCCACGGAAGTACGTCTCGGGGCCGCCGCTCACGCGATCATCGACCGGTTGCCGGCGGCCCTTCGCAATTCGCTCAACGCGCTGCCGCAGGCCGTCACGGCGCTGGCCGACGAGGCGGAACGGCTCCGCCAGCGGGATCTCGTGTTATCCGGTGCACTGCGCGCCGTACGCGCCGATGACGGCGCGCCCCTCGCACGGGCCGGCGAGATCCAGCAAGAACGCGTGGCCGTGCAAGCCCGCCTCGGTACCACGATCGCTGCCTTGGAGTCACTCCGCCTGGACCTGCTGCGCCTCGAAGCAGGCGAAACTCTACCGGGTCAACTCACGGTGCATCTCGATGCGGTCCGTGACGTCCAACGCCGGGTCGACGCCGCACGCGATGTGCGCCGACTCCTCGCGCCAGAGCTCACCCCCGTGTGAAATTGCAGGATGACCGATACAGGTCCTCCCGCTCCTTCGCGCCGCCCGTTCCTCACCGCCACGTGGCGCGACCTCGTGATGCTCACGTGGGCCGTGCCCGCTGCCGATCTCGCGCCCTATCTCGCCGATGGCACCGAGCTCGATCTCTGGCAAGGCAACGCGCTCGCGAGCATCGTGGCGTTCGACTTCCGCGACACCCGCGTGCTCGGCATTCCCATTCCGTGGCATATCCGGTTTCCCGAAGTCAATCTGCGCTTCTACGTGAAACGCCAGGTTGGCAGCACGTGGCGACGCGGTGTCATCTTCGTGCAGGAGATGGTGCCGCGACTCGCCATCGCCACGGTCGCGCGCACCGTCTACGGTGAGCCGTACGTAGCGCGCCGTATGCGGCGCACCGTGGGCCCACACGCCAGCCTCGCCACGGTCTCACCTGAGCAGCCGCAGTCCATCGCCTTCGAATGGCGCCACGATGGCCGCTGGGAAGGCGTACATGCCCGCGTGGAGCACACGCCAGAACCCATGAAACCGGGCTCGGCAGAGGAGTTCATCGCCGAACACTACTGGGGCTACACGCGACGCCCGGGCAAGCCCACCTTGGAATACGAAGTCACGCATCCGCGTTGGCACGTGAGCATCCCCACCGCGTGGCGCGTCGATGCTGATCTCCCGCGCCTCTACGGCCCGACACTCGCCACGTCGCTGCGCGCCGACCCCGTCTCCACCTTCGTGGCCGACGGATCGGCAGTCGCCGTCTATCCCGGCGTTCCGCTCCGCGGATGACCGTCCCCACCCGCACACCGATCTTTCCTTACGGACCCGTCTCGTGACCGACTTCGAAACGCTGGGCGCCTTCTACCTTGGCAAGCGGTTCAGCCTCGCAGACCGCACGCGTCAGGACGACTTGGTACTGTACGACGCCAAGGATCTGACCACACACGCCGTCATCATCGGCATGACCGGTAGTGGCAAAACCGGTCTCGGTATCGGACTCATCGAAGAAGCGCTCATCGATCACGTGCCCGTGATCGCGGTGGATCCCAAGGGCGACCTCGGCAACCTTGCACTGCGCTTTCCGTCGCTGGCGCCGAGCGATTTCCGTCCTTGGGTCGATCCGCAGCAGGCCACCAACGCCGGTCTCTCCGCCGAGGCCTTCGCGGAGCAGCAGGCCACGCTTTGGCGCAACGGGCTCGCCGGCTGGGGACAGGACGGCTCGCGCATTCAGCGGTTCGTGGATGCCGCCTCGATCACGGTCTATACACCGGGCAGCACTGCCGGCCGCCCGCTCTCGCTGCTCAAGGCGTTCGTCGCGCCGCCGCCCGCGATTCTCGAAGACAGCGAAGCGCTACAAGAACGCGTAGGTGCCACCGCCACCAGCGTCCTCGCACTGCTCGGCATCGACGCCGACCCCATTTCAAGTCGCGAGCATATCCTGCTCGCCAACCTCTTGCACCACACGTGGAGCGACGGGCATGATCTCGACCTGCCCGGCCTGATCGGCGGCATTCAGACGCCGCCGTTCAACACCGTGGGCGTGATGCCGCTTGATACCGTGTTCCCGCCAAAGGACCGTATGGCCCTGGCCATGCGCCTCAACAACCTGCTGGCCGCGCCCGGTTTTCAGAACTGGATGAAAGGCGAGCCGCTCGATACCGCGCGGCTGTTGTACGATGAGCAGGGCAAGGCGAAGGGCTCGATTATTTCCATCGCACACCTGGGCGACGCCGAGCGCATGTTCTTCATGACGCTGTTGCTGGCCGACATTCTGGCGTGGGTGCGCACGCAGCCCGGCACCGGCGCGCTGCGCGCCATTCTCTACATCGACGAGCTGTTCGGCTATATGCCGCCCGTGGCCAATCCGCCGTCGAAAGTTCTGCTGCTCACGCTACTCAAGCAGGCGCGCGCCTACGGACTGGGCGTGGTGCTCGCCACGCAAAATCCGGTGGACCTCGACTACCGCGGCCTTTCC
>JBBQUH010000133.1:0-4950 GCA_038212625.1 Gemmatimonadales bacterium
CAGCAACACCTTGGCGGCGCGCGACGTCGGCAGGGGCAGCATATCGGTGTCCGCAAGCGTCACCCACTGCGACGGATCGGTGCCGACAACATGAACGAGTCCCTCGCGCACATTGCGTTCCTGAAAGCGCGCCAGCCCGGATAGGATCGGTTTCGCAATGAACGTGAATACGTACGCCACGGCTTTACCGAGCAGATACTTTTTCACCATGCCCAGCTTGCGGCGTTTCGCGGATGTTGCCGGTGTGCTGGCAGCTGTCGCACTTTGCGGCGCGAGCGTGATGGTGAAGCGCGCCGAGTGTGTGATGGCGGGCGCAGCGGGCTCCGCCGCCTTTGCCGCCGCGGTGCGACGGCGCCGCGCGCCCGGTGGCGGTGGCGGCGGTGGTGCAACCTCCGTGACGTCCCCCGTGACGTGCCACTCGTACACGCCATCCTGTTCCACCAGCACCACCGCCGATTCACCGGCGGCGAGCGGGATGTTCAGGTCGGCCGAGGCAGGCCCGCTGCTGACTGCGCCTTCCCCCTTCGTCGTCCGTCGACGTTTCCCGGACGCTGGCGGCGCGGGCGGATTCCCCAAAGGTACGGCATCGATGAGCTCGAGGTCCTGATCTTCGATCGCATTGATGAGTGCCTCTTCTTCGGTGAGCGGAGCGGGCGTCGCAGCCGCAGTCGTTGCCGTGCGCCGTCGTCCGCGCCCTGTGGTTGGTGCGGCCGCCGCACCACGTGGCGGCAGCTCGCCTGTGCGTCGCCGCCGTATCTTCAGGTTCCCGGTCGCGGTGGCGCCGCCTTGTGTTTCAACGGTGATACCGGAAGGGCGGATCGTTGTTGGCATGGCTTGGCTTCAAGGGGAATCGGGAAAGCCGTCGGGTGGCAGCTGTAAGCTCATGCATAACAACGCTTTGACGCTCTTTATATGCATCGGCTCTACATTAACGATGCAATGAAACCGTTGAAGTGTCCATGGCTATCAGCCGCGCTCGCGCTATGATTGCAATGATGACAATTAGTAGTTTGCAATGACCGCGCCCACCGCCCCATTCTTCCTTCGTACGTTCGCCAATCTCGAGCTCAGCGCACGCCAGCCCGACGGCTCGCTGCAGGTCATCCTGCAGCGCGGCAAGCCGCTGGCGCTTCTCGCGTACTGCGCGAGCGCCCGCAAACGGGAGCAATCGCGCGACACGTTGGCCACACTGCTCTGGTCCGACGCACCCCGCGACCGCGCCCGCCACAACGTGCGTCAGGCGCTCTGGCGCCTCCGCCGACTGCTCGGCGACCTGTTCGTGACCCGTGAAGACGCGGTACTCGGCGTGGGCGCCGATCTCGCCAGCGATCGCGATCTCTTTCTCGACGCGGTGTATCGCCAGGACGCGCCCGACGCGCTGGGATGGTACGAGGGACCGTTCCTCGGCGGCATCACCATTCCCGGCGGCGATGAATTCGATGACTGGGCCACCGGGGAGCGTCGGCGGTTGGAAGACGCGCTGCTCCGTGTCACGGAGCCCTATCTGCGCGGCGATATGCTGCGCATGAAGCCGTCGGAACGACGCAGTGCACTGACCGCCTTCGTGCACAAGGTGCCAACCAATCCCGACGCCCGTCGGATCGCGATCGACGTGCTGCTCGACATGGAGGACCGCGTGGCGGCGCAAGGCGAAGCCGATACCATGGAGCAGTTGGCGCAGCAGCAGGAGATCACCCTGTCGCCGGCGTGCGCGGTGAGTCTGGCACGCGCCCGTGAACGGGTGGACGACGAGTCGGTGCCCGACCAAGTCGGCTTGTCACTCGACCTGGTGGGACGCGATCACCTGTTCGCGCGCGTGATTCAGGCGTGGACGCTGGCGAAGCAGGGGCAATGCCAGGTGGTGTTACTCACGGGAGTGGCCGGTATCGGCAAGAGTCGACTGCTCAAGGCCGTCGACGCGCGCTGTACCGGACGTCGCTCGCGCGCACTCACCGTGCGCGCCAACCCGGGCGAGCAGGATGTACCCTTCGGTTACGCCGCGCAGGTGGCGCGCGCGCTCGCGTCACTGCCCGGCGCGGCTGGTATCAACGCCGACAGCGCCCGGGAACTGGTCGCGCTCGACCCCGCACTCGGCAGCCGGTACGCCGTGTCGCCGTCCACCAATGAAGGGGGCGAGTCGGTGCGTCGTCGCGCACTGGCGTTGCTCGATCTACTGTCGGCGATCGCCGAACAGGAGCCGCTGGCGCTGTTGCTGGACGACTTGCACTGGGCAGATCCCGCGTCGCGACAGTTGCTCTCCATTGCGATCGGACGGCTCAGCGATCTGCCGCTGCTGGTGGTGGGCACCACGCGTCCGTCGGCCGCGACGTCACTCGATCATTCCACGTTGGCCGTACTGTCGCTGCCACCACTTGGTGCTGATGCCGTGGTCGATGCCATTCGCAGTAGCGGCGTCTGGCCGGACACGGCGCCGGCGGAGCATTTCATCCACACGCTGGCCGACGCGTGTGACGGGATTCCGCTGGGTGTCATCGAGCGACTGAGCTTCGCGCAGGAATCGGGACTGATCGCGCTGCACGATGGCGCATGGAGCGCCACTGATTGGCCGAAAGCCGCGAGTGAGATTGCCGTATCGTCGCCGCTCAGTCGGCGTATGGCGGCGTGCAGCGAGACTGAGCGTCGGCTGTTGCTACGACTGGCGGTAGCCGGTACGCCGCTGTCGGCCACGGTGTGGCTGGCCCACTCACCGGCCAACGCCGACGGATCCGCGACCACCAGTGTGCAATCGCTCGAGCAGAAAGGGCTCGTGGTGCAGCAGGACACGATGTATGCGCCAACCCACGACGTGATCACCGAGCACCTGCTCTCGCACAATACGCCAGACGCCGTCCGCGAGGCGCATGTGCAGTTGGCGACGGCGCTCATCGACTCTGAGGCCGTCGATCGGCTCACGACCGCATTGCGTCACTTCGTGCACGGTGGCGACCAGGCACGCGCTGCGGACACATTCGCGCAGGTCATTGCCCGTGCGCGTCGCAGCGGCGATCCGCGTCATGCGCGCGACATCATGTCGGACCTGCTCGGCGATCGACTCCCGCACGCACTGCAACAGCAGCTGTTGACAGCCGTGCCGTGGCGATATCGATCGGCGCGCGTTGGTCTACAGGCGGCGGTATTCGCCGCCGTGATCATCAGCGTTGCGCTCACCGGATTCTCGTGGCACCTGTGGAACACGCCGCCGATAGCGATCCGCCAAGCGGCCCTGTTTGTGTCGCCCGCTCGATTGTACGGAAATGATGCCTATCGACTGGTGCCGTCGATCATGGTGGAGGTGCCGTCGAGTCCCGGCGACAGCCTGCGACAGCCGAAATTCGTGCGCGTGCGATCGCTCAGGCCGGGCACCTCGGTCATTGCCGGGGACAGTGCCGCATTCGACGGGGGAAGGGCGTCGTTCGGCAACCTGCGTCTTCGTACCACGGATACCATCATCGCGCTGCGGTTCGAGGCCGACGGTCACCGACCGGTGGAATACCGTCTCGATGCCTCCGCCGGCGGTGACAGCGCAAAGTGGGGCGGTAGCGGAAACAGTGGCCGCGTACGATTGGCCGAGGCACAGTTTGGCGCACAACGCGTGCGAGGCCCGGATGCACAAATCGTGGTCCAAGCCGGTGCCATGATTTCGGGTATCGTCCAGATGCAATACAGCGCAGCGTGGCCTGCAGCGTCGGTCTGGGCATCGGTGACACCGACTTGGGGCGATCCCAAGGCGATCGGTCGCGAACTCCTGCCCATGCTGACACCAGTGAATCTAGACGTGATCGATTTGCCGGTGGACGTCCCCGCACCGACCACGCCCGGGCGCTACTGGTTGCTCTTCCTGATGAACGCCGAGCCTGCGGGGATGTTCGGCCTGTCGCTCACCAACTGGACGTTGAAGGAGCCGCTCTGGAACGACGGCAACGATCTTGCTAGTTTCCCGGATTCACTGATCCGACGCGCCAATCGCGATGGCGTGGTCCTGGCGCCGGTTGCGTATCCTGTAACATGGAATCTGACCGGACGTCGCTGTCGGCTCTCATCGCTGGCCGTGGGTGGTGTGCCCGTGACATACTGCGATTCGCCGCTGCCGATGTTCGGGATTCAGGTGGTGGTGCGCTGATGGTTCGATACCCCTCATGCGCTGCGGCGATTCGCTGGTGGCCAACGACATCGTAATTCCCGGCGCAGACGGTCCCTACCCCTTGGGGCGTGAGCCACGTGTGGTCATGGGGCGGACACGCGCGCCGCGCATTCTCGCCACCAAAGACGACATCGAGGCAGCGCGCGAACCCGAGATGGCGACCATGGGCGAGAAAGCGCGACGATCGATTGAACGGTCGTACGCGGCGATGCCGTTGGCAAAATACCTTCCCTGCACACGGGATCTCCTCGTGGACGCCGCTGACAACCTGTGGGTGCAGCACTACCCGCTCCCTGAAGAAATACGTGAACCTTGGGTGCAGGCCCGGTTGGACGTAACACCCGCCCTCGTGACGCTGTTTCACGTTGAAAGAGCATGACGCTGTAGGGATCAATCGCGCACTCAGACCTACCAGTCGAGGAACAAGTGCGCGTCGTACTTGAAGATGAGCCGCACCATCACCCCACAAAGCGCTCCACCGCCGCCTCGATCAACGCAAACACGCGCCCATCATCCTCCGCCCCCGTTCGCCCCAGCAGCCCGTCGCGCCAGCGCGGTGGAATCCACGCCGTGCCATAGGCCGCGCCCATCGCCGCGCCGACAATCGCCGCCACTGTATCGTTGTCTCGCGTGTCGTTCACGGCGGTCTCCATCGCCACTAAAGGCTTATGGCCGTGTCGTGCCATGATGTGCATGACCGTGGGGATGGTTTCCAACAGGTACGCCCCCGAGTACCACACCAATCCAGCGCGCCTCACCTCGATGTCACCAGCGATCGCATCACGCACGGGACCATCCAGCAACGCCGA
>JBBQUH010000134.1:0-4735 GCA_038212625.1 Gemmatimonadales bacterium
CGGATGCATCGTCGTAAGATCGCTCGTCCTTCACCCGAGCATGGCGCGGTGGCCCGGGCTTCCGTACCACGCTAGAACACGCGAATCGGCACAAGCTGAGGCAAATCCACGATCCGCTTCACGGTGCGTTCACGCTGCGCCGACTGCAAGATCTCCGACGCGTTCGCCACTCCCGTGCGTTGCATCAGCAGTCCGGCCAGCGACAGTACGGCGTCATTCGTCGCACGCACGGAGCCGTGCGAGACCGCCTTCCCGATCGACGACGGCGCATTCGTCCCGTGAATACTGCGGGGCAGATCATACACGAGCTGCGCGCGACCAAGCGGATTGTCGGCACTGCCGGGCTGGCTGCCTTCCTCATCCTTTGCCCACGATTCCTCGGCGGGGGGAATCCACTCGGGATTGAGCACCACCTGGCCAATCGTCCACGTACCCGCCCGCGTAGGCCATTCCGGCGATCCCACGGCGATACCGTGCTGAGCGAGCGTATCGTTGCGCGCATCGAGCACGCGGACTTGTCGCGCCGTAATGTCCACCTCGACACGAATATCCGTGGAGTCACGCGCCGCCAGGTCGTCGGCAGATGCCTGCAACGTGCGCAATCGTGACTGTCTCGCGGCGGAGTCGGCAGCCGCTGCCTCGCGTGATGCCTCGAGAGCGCCTGCTGCCGAGTCGCGCATGGCGTCGGCGCTCGACCGTTCGGAGTCAGACCCAGTGCACGCGGCCATCGCGAGAACAAACAACGTACACGGCACAATGGAGCGGTAGTCAGGCATCGGCAATATCGGAAAGAGAAGAATGGACACGCTCCCTGCGGTACCCGATGCCCATCGACACGATCCCGTCAGGTATCGATCACACAGTGACCGTGCTCACATTTGCGAGCCGCTGATGAAAGCGGTCCGCACTGTGCGGCGTCATCCCCGCTTCACGAAGCACGACTAACGCCTCGTGTCCCGTCAGCGTCTCGTGCTCAAGCAACGCGTCGGCCAGCGCCTCCAGCGCGCCGCGATGCTCGCGGAACATCTGCAACACCTCGTTATACCCTGACGCCAAGAGCTCGCGCACGTCGGCGTCCATGTTCGCGTGTGTGGTGGCACTCACCGGCCCGGAGTCGGGATCGTACGTGATCAGTCCCGTGGATTCGCCCATACCCAGCTTGTACACCATCTGCTTGGCGATGCGCGTAGCCTGCTGCAAATCGCTGCTGGCACCGCTCGTGACCGCGGCGCGGCCATACACCAGTTCCTCCGCGGCGCGCCCGCCGAGCAGCTTGCGGATCTGCCCTTCGAGGTAGTGGCGCGCGTGCAAGTGCAACTCCGCGTCGGGCTGGAAGAACGCCACCCCCATCGCGGCGCCGCGCGGTTGGATGGTCACCTTGTGCAGCGGATCGGTCGGGCAGAACAGCAAGCCGGCCAATGCGTGCCCCGCTTCGTGTACCGCAACCAGCCGCTGCTCAACGCGTGCCACGACAAAGCCCTCGCGCGCACGCCCGAGCAACACGCGATCGCGCGCTTCCTCCATGTGCGACCATGCCACCGAGCTCGCCCCGGTCTTCACCGCGAGCAGCGCTGCCTCGTTGAGCAGCCCTTCCAGATCGGCACCGCTCGCCCCCGGCATGAGGCGCGCCATCCGCCCCATTTCGACATCGACCGCCAGCGGCATTCGTCGCTTGGACGCATGCAGCGACAGGATCTCCGCGCGCTCCCCCACACTCGGCAGCGCCACCGTCACCGAGCGATCAAAGCGCCCTTTGCGGAGCAGCGCCGGGTCGAGATCGGCGGCGCGATTCGTCGCGGCCACCACGACGATCCCTGAGCTCGCGCTGAAGCCGTCGAGTTCAACGAGGAACTGGTTGAGCGTCCGGTCGTCTTCCGGATGGCCACCGGTGCGCCCGCGCCGGCCGCCCAACGAATCGATCTCGTCGATGAAGATAACCCCGCCTCCCGCCTTACGCGCTTTGCGAAAGAGCGCTTTCACCCGCATGGTGCCTACGCCAATGAACATCCCCGAAAAGTCCGGTCCCGACATGGCGAAGAAGTTGGTCCCCGCCTCTCCGGCCAGCGCCCGCGCCATGAGTGTCTTGCCTGTGCCCGGTGGCCCCTCGAGCAAGATGCCCTTCGGCACCCTCGCGCCCATCCCCACGAAGCGCGGTGCGTCGCGCAGGAAGTCGACCACCTCGCGTAAGTCAGCGAGTGCGGCGGCGTTGCCTGCAACGTCGGCGAAGGTGGTGCGTGGGCCGGAAAACTTTCCGGAGCCGACGTCGAAGTCGCCGCCGCTGGTCGGCGACTGTCGCACGTATTGCGTGTAGAGCGCCAAACCACCGCCTACCGCGACGAGCAAGAGGATGGCGACGCTAACGAACTGCGAGCGATCCGGCGGCGGGGCGGCAAACGCTACCGCGACCTGTGCATCCGTCGCTGCGTTCACCAGCGCACTTCCCTCGTCGGTCCCGTATTGCACGCGAATCTCGCGCGTCCCCGATGCGTGGGGCGCCACCAGCCACCCGCGGAGTGCCGCACCCGGCTGGATGACGATGGAATCGACCTGATGCGCGGACATCGCTGACAGCAGCTCGCTGTAGCGCATGGCGATCGGCGGGGGCGACTGCGGGGTACGCGAGGAAGACAGGCCGACGGCCGTGGCCAGGACGGCTGTGACGAGCGTGGCGGCGGTCCAGCGGGCAGCGGGGGAACGGAACGGCGCGAGGCGCATCGGTAGCCAGCAGCGAGGAAAAGAGGGTCCGTAAGTCGACTCTCGGGTGCCACTGCCGTAACGGTGTGCTCGCGGCACGTGGAGCGGCCGGGCCTTGCCGACCCGCTGCGCAAACGCTAATTCCTCCCCATGCACACTGACAATACGTTACGGGATGCGTCCCGCCGCCGCATCCGGGTTGCCGCATGGGCGCTGATTGCCTTGCTCGTACCCACGACCTCGAGTACTCAGTCGCGAACGAGCTGCCCGCAGTTTGCGCGTGTCCCGGGCTACGGCGCCTGCATCAACGTGGCCGGCAACAATTGCGGCTTCTGCACCTACCGCTGTAACGACGAAACGGTGGTGCGCTGGAACGTGTGCGCGCTGTAGTTTCCCGTTGTTCGCGGGCACTGTGGCTACTTGTGGGCTTGATCGCGTGCGAGCCACCGGCAGAGACCACCAACGAGGTGCCACCGGCACTGCGCGCCGCGCTGGACGCACGCACCGTGTATCCGGCCAAGCGCGAAGAGTGGCGCACCGACATTACGACCAACACCGACAGCACCATGGTGCCCATGGTGTTTCGGGCCAGTGGCACCACCGTGGCGCTTTTGCAATCGTCGCCAGTGCGCATTGCGTTGTTCGAGCTCAACCGACGCGGCATGCTGCTGTCCACGCGCCCCGCGCGCATCGACTCGGTGCTCCACGCACAGGTGCCACGCGACATCGTGGCGCCCACCGAACTTTCGCGCGTCACCGATGACGGGCAGGTCGACGTCTTGGACAGCGCCTCGAGCACGCTGGTACGCGAGTCGATCGGTGGTTTCGTGTTCCGTCGTGAGCTCCCATTACTGCGAGGGGGCAGTGGTCGCCTCTGCACCGTATCGCCCGCCACAATGTTTCACCTCCGGCTCCTCGGCCAACGTCGGACGCTCGAAGCGTTCACACTCACCGGCAATCCCAGCGACGACGCGCTGGTGGGCCGGCACCGCATCAGCGGCGAGCCGGCGGCCCGATTGCGCTTCGGCAGCGGTGACGCGCGGCGCTGTCTGCTCATCACCGACCGTGAGGTGCTGATAGTCAGCGCGCCCGCCGAAGCCGGCGCGGGCGCTGTTCCCCGGTTGGCGGCGCTCACTCCGCCCGGTGACTCCGCGCCGATCACCATCAGCGCGTCATTCCACAACGTTGACACTCCCACTGGCAACGCTCGGAAGCAGCAGCCGTTCGTTGTCGACGCCGCGATCGTCGACGGTGGCTTCGTGGTACTGGTTGGCATGACGTCAGACCGACAGGGACGCCTCATCGACTACTACGACGAGCGCGGTCGGTATCTCCAAAGCGCGATGCTCCCCTTCACCGCGTCCGCGATGACCGGCGTGGGTCCGCGCTTTCTGGTGTTGCACCAGGACGAGCGCTTTCGCTGGTGGCTATCGTCGTGGCTCACACCAATGGCCGCCCGCGGTGCGACCGCACCGCCCGAAGCACCGCGTATCGATCGGGCGCCGGAGCGACGGTTGTTTGAGCCGCCGAGCGCGCAGGGAACGCGCAACCCCCGGTAACGTGGCTCGGCGGAAGCCAGCGCCGGAGCACTACCGCGCCAAACGCCAGCCCGTCCGCATTGAACGCGTCAGCGTTGGTCCAGTCCATCACGACCACCCTCGCCCTCTGGTTGTCAGCTTCGCCGTGGAGTCCGGAACGCCATAGCGCGCTCTGAACCGCCCTATGCGCGATGCCCGATTTGGCCGACAGTCCTCCCGCGGCAAGCCACACAACGTCGCTCCGCGAATACAATGACCGTAGGCGTGACCGCAGCTCTGTCGACGTTCTGACGCCGTCCACCAGTTCATCAAGCATCACAGGGCTCTGAAAGGGCGAACCTGGCAGCCGTCCGCGGCTTCAGGACGGCGCACGTTCAACTGGGGCGCGGCGGATCCTCTGGCGGTGTGCTGCTCAGGCGTCAACAGGATCATCACCGACAAACGGGTATCGGCGCCCTGCCGATACCCGTCGATTCGTACTGTCAAGAAACTTCTGCCCACCG
>JBBQUH010000135.1:0-4510 GCA_038212625.1 Gemmatimonadales bacterium
ATGCCGCTGGTGTTCGAGCACAATCGGCTGTACCTCCGACGCTACCGCGAAGCCGAGGTAAGGCTCGCGCGCGCGCTGCTCGCGGCGGCTCCTGAGCGCTTCGAACTGGTGACCGGCGGTCCCGGCACGGGGAAGACCACATCAGCCGCGCGGTTGATAGCCGATCTCGTGGCGAAAAACCCCTCCGTGCGCATTGCCCTCGCGGCGCCGACTGGAAAGGCTGCCACGCGACTTGGCGAGGCTATCGAAGTGGCGTGGGAGCGCGAAGGGCTCGCGCATCTCAAGGAGAAGGTGCCCGTGGCTGGCCGGACCCTGCATCGCTTGCTTGGCTACTCCCCCACCACCGATTCCTTCCGCCGTGGTCCCACCGACCCGCTGGAGCACGATGTCGTAATAGTAGACGAAGCATCCATGGTACCGCTTCTGCTCATGGACGCCCTTTTCGAATCACTGCGTCCCTCAGCGCGGTTGATTCTCCTCGGTGATCATGATCAGCTAGCTTCGGTTGAGGCGGGCTCCGTACTCGCGGACATCGTGCGCGTGGCGGATGGCGGCCCACTCGAGAGTGCCGTGAAGCGACTCACCAAGAGCCATCGCTTCGATGAAACCAAGGGGATCGGCGCACTCGCACGCGCGATTCGGGACGGTGACGCCGATGCGGCACTCAGTGCGATGCACAGCAACGACGGATCCGTGCAGCACGTGGCGCAGCCTTCAGGTGACGATAGTTGGCTCGAGGAGTTCGCGACGCTCGCCGAGCCGGTGTTTGACGCCGAGTCTCCTGAGGCGGCGATCGTACGACTCGGTCAGGTGCGTATTCTCTGCGCGACGAATGTTGGACCGGCGGGCACCACTGCGATCACCGCGCGCGCCGAACAGGTGCTGCGGTCGCGTGGCCGTGACGTGAGCGGGCGGAGCTATCGCGGGCGTCCGCTCTTGATCACGCGTAACGACTACACACTCGACCTGTTCAACGGCGACGTCGGCGTGGTGTGGGATACGATTGAGGACGGGGAGCGGTTTGAGCGCGCCTTTGTGTCTGGACAGGCAGATGCCGGGCGTGCGCGCGCCTTTCCTTTGCCGCAGTTGCCGGAAGCGGTCACGGCCTGGGCGATGTCGATTCACAAATCGCAAGGGAGTGAGTTCGACACGGTGTACGTGGTGCTACCCGATCGCGACACGCGGATGTTGAGTCGCGAACTGCTCTACACCGCGGTGACGCGGGCCAAGAGCAAGGTGGTGCTGGTGGGGTCTGCAGAGACGCTCAGGAACGCGATTCGGAAGACGGCGCGCCGGGAGTCGGGGCTCGGGTACCGTTTGACCTGACTCGCCGCTTGCGCCGTATCCCTCTACCGTCGCCGCACCCGCCCCAACCGTCCGAACACACTTTCCCCACCCACCCCCAACATCCGGTCACGCCACCGCACTACGACATCTCGTGGCACCACCTCCGTGTGTGAGCCGGGATTGCGCGCTTCTTGTGCAAACGCATCCAGAATGGCCGCGAACTCACGCGTGAGCCACGCGCCGTCGGCGAGCACCGCGCGGAGGTGTTCGCCGAGGGCGATTTCACCGCCGAGTGCGAAGGCGAGCTGGCGGATGGTGAGGGGTAAGGCGTCGGGCAGGAGCGCGGTGTGACTTTCCAGCTTCACGCGGCGTGCGGCGTCGGGCGCGCCCGCCATGGCCATACGCAGCAACGCATTGGTGTGCACCTCGATGGCTTTGCCGTAGCCCACCACCACTGGGGTGAGGTCGGCACCGGGATCACGACGGTGGTCGCGCAGCGTGCGCTCCGCCATCGCAATGAACCGGCGCGTACTTGGCTCCAGCGTGCCCCACACCTCGGCGCCGAAGTGATCTTCACGTAGCGTGGCCTCCAGCGCTCCCACCCCGCCCTGCTCCGCGTCGTAGCGCGACCAGAGCTGCCTGTCGGCATACAAGTCGCGTTCACGTTCGTCGAAGTATCGGCGACCGTCGGGGCGCGCGACCAGCAGCGGCAAGTCGACCATGCCACCGTACAGCGACACCGGACGATCGTTGTAGCGCGTATTCCGCAGCAACGTGAGCTCCGCCGCCACGCCCTCCAGATCATCCTTCACGAGCAACCGGATGTCGCTGATCTCGAACCAGCAGTCACAGTGCAGCTGCTGCGTGGTGTAGTACGTGGGCACATGGTCGCCATCGGTGGCTCGCGGGTCGTCCGCCACGATCGCCGTCACTTCGGCCACATACAACGACCGGTAGTCCGTGAGGTACAGATGCGTTTCGTCCCGCGGGTCGGCCGCATTGGCGGCGGCGGCTCCCAGCGCCAGAATGGCATCGAGATGCGGCATCGATTGCTGACGCTGCGCCGACCGGATCTTGCCCCACCATACATAGACCGCGTCGGGGTCGGCCGTGTCCGCGGTCGCCTTCGCGTCCCAGTCGAGGAGCAGCCGGAGGTGCGCCTCCATGGCATCGCTGGCGTAGCGGGGGTTCCAGACGGTGACGAGGTGCTGCGGGATGGTTTCGGTCATGTGGCCAAGGATAGCCTGGGGGCGCGGCGTCTGCTGCTATGCGTCGAGGCGGTCCAGAAATTGTGCCACCGGAACCAGAGCGCGTCGTGCATCGCAGTACGTGACGCTGAGAAGCCCGTTGGTCACCACGTAGAGTGCATCCTGCCGGAAGTCCCGGCCGATCGCACACGCGTCGTTGAGGGCAAGTTCACAGCTCCAACCCTGCTCCTCGTGGCCGGTCGTGGGTGAATACCCCACGACGCGTCGAATATCGAGAGAGCGCGCGCGCAGGACACGTTCCAGCTCATGGTCCGCAGCGGCATTTTCGGCGTCCGTCCATTGTTCGCCTGTGGTTGCGAAGGCGGTGATGATGACGAAGTGCGCGGGCCATGATGCGAACGGGTGTTCGGTTTTGAAGCGGGTTTGGAAGTATGCGGGGTGCATGGGGGTCGAGCCTGCGATTCGTGCGTAGAGGTAGTCTTACTGTCCTGAATTTGGGCTCCGCGAAGACATCGTCCTCACCCAATAGCACCCGGCGCCAGCGCACTGCGATACGCATTGAGCGCCTCCTCCCCGAAACACACAAACTCCACTACCTCGAGCCCGTCCGCCTCGCCCGCAAACCCCCGCACCGTCGCCACCGCAATCTCCGTGGCCTCTACCAGCGGATAGCCGTAAATCCCCGTGCTGATCGCGGGGAACGCGATGCTCCGGCACCGGTGATCACGCGCCAACGTGAGCGCCGCGCGATACGCGCCTGCGAGGAGCGCCGCTTCGCCCTCGGTGCCGCCGCGCCACACGGGGCCTACCGCATGAATGACATACGTGGCCGGCAGTGCGAAGCCCGGGGTGATGCGTGCCTCGCCGGTTGGGCAGCCGCCAATCAGGGCGCAAGCGGCGGCGAGCTCGCGGCCGGCCGCTTTGTGAATGGCGCCGCACACGCCGCCACCGGCGCGCAGCGTGGCATTGGCGGCGTTCACGATGGCGTCGACGTGTCGTGTGGTGATGTCGGCGCGTGTTGTGGAGATCTTCATATGCGACGTCTTCCCGCCGTGGGTGATGCGTGCCAACATTGGCCCATTGCTGCTCCGCAGTGACCGCTGGCAGTGAAGCCGCGTTCCGGTAATCCTGCAATCTACAATCTACGAACCGCTTCCACCATGCGACTCAATGTTGAGGCCGAGCGCCTTCACGCGGTACCACGCCCTACCGCGATCACCACCACCGACCTCGCGGATCGTGTGCGCGGGATGCTGCTGGGCATTGCCATCGGCGACGCGCTCGGCAATCAGAGTGAGTCCCTGGTGCCCGCGCGTCGCGCCGAGCGGTTTGGGTACATCACGGACTACCTCCCCAATCGACATGCGCGCGGACGGCGGGTCGGCACGCCGAGCGATGACACGCAGCTGTCCTTCTGGACCGTTGAGCACTTGCTGGAGCACGGGCACCTCAACCCCGATGCGCTGTCCACACTGTTCGCGTCACGCGAGATCTTTGGGCGCGGCCAGGCCACCGCCAACTTCGTGCACGCGCGCCGAGCCGGTGCGGCGTGGTGGGAAGCCGGCCAACCCAGCGCTGGAAATGGCGCGCTGATGCGCATTGCACCCATGGTGTTGCCACACCTTATCGGTGAGCGCGACACGCTCTGGCAGCAGACCGCGATCTCCGCCGCGATCACACACAACGATCCGCTCGCGATTTCGAGTGCGGTAGCGTGGGTGGCTCTGTTATGGCGACTGCTGAGTGGCGATGTGCCAGCCACTGCGCTGTCGTGGCTCGATACGTACACCGATGTGCTACGCCCGTTCGATTTCGATCAGCAGTATAGCACACGTCTCGAGAGCGGGCGTTTGGCGGGATGGTGCGGCGCCACCTCGGCGTTGCTGGATGGTCCCGTGCGTGATGCGATCGCTGGTGACATCGAGGTGAGGCGCGCTGGATTGGTGTGGTACTCGGGGGCGTACCTGTTGGAAACCATCCCCACGGTCATGCACATCATGGCACGACACGGCCAT
>JBBQUH010000136.1:0-4499 GCA_038212625.1 Gemmatimonadales bacterium
TTCGCGTTTCGCCACTGCATCGCGAGGCGACGCCCGGTGCCGGCGCATTCGCGCAGATACAGGTTGATAAGGGTTTGATACGGAATCTCTGTGTCCTCAGCCATTGCCTTGAAGTAATCCACCGTGAATTCATCGAGGCGAATAGTGACCGGGCGTTTGAGTTTCGACGCGTACGGATTTCGCTGTCCATTCGAGAAGTCTAAAGAACGCTTCATACTTTCCACCGCGCGTCATACTGGGCGCGCTCAGAAGAGGTGGCCTTGCGGGCCGAGATCAGCCGAACAATCTCGTCGTCGACTCGATAGCAATGGACGACCACCAGCACGCGCAAGCGCGCGCTCAGTCCGAGGAGATAGAACCGATCTTCCGAAGACGAATGCGCAGGATCCGACACCAACACGGCAGCATCATCGGCGAATACCGTCTGCGCTTCCTCGAACGCAATGCCATGCTTCCGGTGATTGAGTCGGGCCTTCGCAGGATCCCATTCAAAGCGGAGGTCATCCACACTGAAATGTACATATTCCATACGTACATGGCAACAGTGGCAGTTCAGCCTGCCTAACGCGTATTAGCCTGCAGGCGATCACTGCAGCCAGCGCGTTATACAGCGCCTTTCTGCAGTCTATCACGTGGCAGCCCAGCAAGCCGAATGCTCGCCAACCGCTTACCAAACATGCACTTACGCCCGTGAACGCGGCGTCAGTGCTCCCGGAATAGACGGCGCATATTGCGGCATAACATTCAATCGCGCCGAGGGGGGCGCAAGGGGGGGGTGGCGGCGGGCAGGTCGAGTGGGCTGCGTACGCCGAGGCCTCCGCGGTTGAGCACGTGGGTGCACAGCATGGTGGTCGACACGTCCCGGTGCCCCAGCAATTCCTGGACGGTGCGGATGTCGTAGCCGGCTTCCAGCAAGTGCGTGGCGAAGGAGTGACGGACGGTGTGGCAGCCCACCCGCTGGAGCGCGGTGGGATGCAGGTGATGCATCCGCAACTGCGCGGCGTCGCAGTTCCAGGAGTCTCGGGAGGCGGGGAGCACCCAGTACCATCGAAAGGCCCGCGGCGGACGCGAGAGGAACGAATGGGGGCATTCGCCCCGTCGGCCGCTGCGCGTACGGCGTGTTCACCGCCGCCGGCAATTGCTCCACAATTTTGTTCACCGACTGATTCGTGTCAATCCACGGCACCACCGCCGCCACGTCGTTGACCGGATCCACGTAGATGATGTTATGGCCCGCCCCCACATGCACAAACGCCTGCGCTGGCGCTGCTGGGACGTCCTGCCGGTCGGTGTTCAGATCCTTGACGGTGCGCGTCTGGCGCGACACCCAGATGCCGATGCCGATGATGACGAGGAGGGAGACCCCGATGACGCCGCAATCGAGCCCGGTGAGATTGGCGTTAATTTACCGGTCCATGGGAGATCCTGTCCGGCTTACCACCTGCACATGCTAAAAAACGGTCCTGCCGCCCGGTCGGGGCGGCAGGACATACACGCAATATCGGCGGATCGGGTTCCGGCCTAGGCGGCTTCGGCACGGGACTGGCGCAGGGCGACTTGGCTGAGCAGCAGACCGAAGACGGTTTTCGAAATTACGTCGGCCATCGTGTAGATGAACTGCCGCACCACGACCCAATCGGCGCTCTGGTTGATGCCGGGGATACCGGGGATCAGGTAGGCAAACCCGTAGATGAACCATGTCACGATCAGCAGCCGCCAAGCAATCTTCATCAGGCCGGCTGCCTCGGATGTCAGGCTCTTGCTGCCTTCAGTGACCGCCTCGTTGGCCACGTAGAGCAGGTAGAAAAACGCGATCCAGCTGATCCCGCCCCAGATCCAGAACGGCGCATCCGAGCCTTCGACAAAGCCCGCAACCTGCGGTTCGTAGTATTGCCCGATATAGCCCAGGATGATCATCGCGGCCCCCGCGACCACCAGCTTGACCCAGCGTGTGGTAAAGGCCCGCCCGGTAAACTGCAGCACCACCAGAAATTGGGTCAGCAGCATCGGCACATCGATCAGCCAGTTGGCATAGCGATAACCGTTGGTGAACACCTCTCCTTCGGTACGTTCAACCATCATCGTCGCTTCGTTGTACGCAAAGGACCGGTCCCACAGCTGAAACAGCAGGAACAGCTCGATCGTGGCCGACACCATCACGACGCCCGAGATATAGAAGGTGCGACGATATTTCGGCGGCGCCTCGGAGGCGGTGACGGTGAAATACAAGAGCGACGCGGCAAAGACGGCGACGGTAAAGGTGAACAGGTGTCGGATCGTCTCGTATTGCCAGTACTCGAAGCTGAAGAAATTTTCGTAATTAATCATCGCGGGGCGTCTCCCTGTAATTGTCTCTGACGTATTGCGCAGCCCGCAGGGCTGCGTGACCACGATGCGTTAGACGTCACGGCACGATCAAAGTTCCACCGGATCAGGGATCAGGAGGGACGCATAGTGTCGCGGTTGGCCCGAAGGCGCGACAGGCCGCAGCGGACGTGGACGTAATGTGCCGTCGCTATTGAAGAGGCGCCCGCGTGGAAGTTGCGCTACGACCTGTCCGAAGCCCGGGTCGTCGGTCGGTGGTGCAGCGCGGCCGACATCGGGAGCGTCGAAGGTGCCGGCGATCGTCATGGGCGTGTCGCTCAAGTCTGATGTTCCCGACCTCCTCCCGCTGAGATTCGGTGTCGTGGCGCGGATGCCGAAAGCGGCGCTGGCATCGGTACGCGCGACCCACAGTCCACACGCCACCACTGCGAGTACCGCCACGCCGGCGACCATGACGGCGCCTCGCCGCGATGCAGGCACCCTCATGGTCACACGCTCGGCGCTCGGCGTAGACACACTCGCCAACCGTTCCAACAGCGCCTACGCGTTGGTCGGCCGTTCGCTCGGAATCTTGGTGAGACACTGCATCACAAGCGCGGCCTTTGCGCACGCGAGCTCAGGCACTCGCGTTGCAAGCGGTGCGGGCAGCTCCGCCAGATGTGCGGCAATCAACGGCGACGGGCCCGGCTTGCCGGCAAACGGGTGCGCGCCACCCAGCAGCTCGTACGCCACGCACGCCGGCGTGCCGAGGCTGCTGCCGGCCTGCGTGAGCGTGCCATCCGGTGCTGCGGGCGCCGAACCAGTCCTCGGCGTGCTCGTCGGGATGGTTGTGGCAAAGTCAATGAGCTTTCCCGGTCGCGACCCACGAGCGACGGCGACACCGTGGTCCATGCCTTCATGGCCGCGGAACGCTGGAAGCCGAGCGCGTCGGAACTCGTTGGCATCGCCGGCATGTACCGAAAAGAGGAAATCGGCAGCACGTTCGCCGTCGCTGCGGCTGGCGATCGCCTCACCGTGGGCTCCCGAGTGGGTGTGGTCGATACGCTGTCGGCGACCTATCGCGATGCCTTCCTCAATGGCGACGAGACGGTCTGGTTCGTGCGCGACAGGCAGGGGCGGGTGACGGGCATGCACTTCGGCAGTGCGCGCGTGAGGAATTTCGTGTCGCCTCGCTTGAAGAAGCCTGCGCCGACGTAGCTTACAGTCTGCCGCGATCCAAAGCTTCTTGAACTGAAACGGATGCCCGCGCTCTTCTCCCCGCTCTCCCTTCGCTCGCGCGCGCTCCGCAACCGCGTCGGCGTGTCGCCGATGTGCCAATACTCCAGCGACCACGGTTTCGCCGCCGACTGGCATTTCGTGCATCTGGGGCCGTTCGCCACTGGTGGCGCGGGGCTTGTGCTGACCGAAGCCGCGGCGGTGACGCCGGCAGGGCGTATCAGTCCCCAGGATCCAGGCATCTGGGATGACGCGCACATTCCCACTCTGCGACGCCTCACGGATTACTGCCGCGCACAGGGCGCGGTCGTGGGCATTCAGCTGGCACACACGGGTCGCAAGGCGAGCATGCTGCGTCCGTGGGAGCATTCCGGTGGCACGGTGCCGCTGTCGGAGGGTGGATGGGACAACGTGATGGCGCCCAGTGCGAGGCCGTTGGCGTCGAACCATCCCTCGCCGGATGAACTGTCGCTGGATGGCATCGCGCACGTCGTCGCGTCGTTCCGCGCCACGGCGAGTATGGCGGCTTATTCGAGAACCGCGTTCGCCTCGCCGTCGAAGTCACCGACGGCGTGCGCACGGTGTGGCCGGCGAAGCTTCCACTCATCGTGCGCATCTCCGCTACGGATTGGGTCGAGGGCGGCTGGAGCATTGAAGAGTCGGTGCAGTTCGCCGCACGGCTACATGCCTGCGGCGTCGACTTGATGATGTTCCTCGCCCGCGAACTGTTACGTAATCCGCACTGGCCGCTCCTCGCAGCGCACGCGCTCGGCGCCAGCATCACCTGGCCGCCGCAGTACGAGCGCGAACGTCTCCGCTAGAACGCTATGACGACCAACCGAAGAAATCATTACCGCCTGCTGCACGTGCAGCCGGACGCGCCACCCGAGGTGATCAAGGCCGCCTATCGGGCGCTGATCGCCACGCGTCACCCTGATGTTGGTGGAAACGAGTACGAA
>JBBQUH010000137.1:0-4331 GCA_038212625.1 Gemmatimonadales bacterium
TGAAAAAAGGCGTGACATTGGAGGACTCCAAAGACTTGTGAATTCGACGGGGCCGGGGCGCGGTGAGATTACCGGCCGAAAAGGATGGCACAGAGTCACGCGCGAAAACCCGCCCAAACAGCTCACCGGGCGTCTTCGCCAACAAAGCGCGGCGGTCGGCTGGACCTCGAATGCCACGCTGGCTCTCGCGCGAAACGCTGACGGGTGAACACAAGCCGCGCGGCGCGCTGTCGTACCGTCACCATTCTGTCGCCCTGAAGCGCATTGGCGACTCCGAAAATGATCGTAGTGCCTCGCTCACGCCAGTCAGCTGCCCACTGGTAGTAACTTGCTCGAGTTCCACGCCACCGTCACGCCGCGGGGGCGGCGGTGTGCAAGGATCTGGTCGAGCACCGACGCGAGGGTGGTGACGGCGACGAGACGCGTCGTGCCGTGACGTGACGTGCCCCGTGTCGGGGATGTGGACCACCACCCGCACCAGGCAGCTGGCCGGCGAAGTTCGTGGGATCCAGCGCCACGGCCCGGTCCAGCCACTCGATGGCCAAGGGCGCAGGAGCGGCGATGACCTCGACCGATCCAAGCATCGCTGGGCGCCAGCGCCTCCTGCAGCAGCACCAGCCGCTGCACGAGGTGTGGACCGCGCTTGTCCAGCAAGGCGCAGCCTGTCAGCTAAGCGCCGTAGGCATCGATGGTGTCCGTTGCGCAGCGCGCCCGCGACGCCGTTGCCTCTCGCGTCGTTTGCATCTTGCCGGCGGTCGCACTGGCAATCTCGTCCTGCACGGCGAAGACATTTTCTATCTCGCGATCGAACCGCTCGCTCCAGACGTGGAAGCCGTCAGTCACGCGTTTGCACGAACTGTTTCGTGTCGTGGATGAACATCCCCGTGATTCGCGCCGGCGTGGTGGACCCGCCACTCGCCTCGGCGCGCTTTCGCGGGACGGCCGATTCCACGGCGCACGCGGTGTGGAGTCTCGTGCCACTCGGGCAATTGCACCAGGAGAAAACGGAGCGCACACTGCGCACCGGGGTGCAGGCGGCCCAATTCGCCCTGACGGCGTTGAGTGACAACTGGACCACGCTCTCGACACAATCGCAGACGGTCTCCATGACGGTACGCGACACCTTGTCTGCAACGCGCGCCACGGTGCAAGTGTCGCTGCCCGCCACGGCGCGGTATCTGCGCGCGGATGCGCTGGCGGAAGATCCGGCCACCGGTCAGCAGCGCGCGGCGCGTGGCATGCTGGACATCGTCCCGTTGGAGACCGCAGGCTTTTCTACAAGTGACGTGGTGGTCGCCCGCACGGTGCGCAAGCCAAGCGAAACAGGCGTTGCGCGCTGGCAGGCGTACGACATCGATCCACTCTTCGGTGCCCGCGCCGCGCGCGGGCAACCGATTGCGTTGCTCTGGGAAACGTACCAGCCCACTCCGGTGAACGGTGCGGTGCGGTATCGCGTGCAGCTGTCGGTGGAGCGGGTTGAAGCGCGTGGGGTGCGCGCGGTGGTGGTGCGCGCCCTCGGCGGCGTGCGCGGCGCGGTCATGGGTGGGGCGGGAAGCGATCCGCGCACAGTCACGTTTGATCGCACGCTCCCGGCATTTGACACGAATGTGGAAACGCTGACACTGGACCTCGGCGACGTTGCGGCTGGCGCCTATCAGGTACGGCTCGTGACGACGGATCTGCAGTCGGGGCGCGTGGTGACCCGGGTGGCGCCGATGACTGTTGGGCGGCGGTAAGGGTGGCGGTGGGTGGCATGTCGCGGGGCGTTTCACTGCAGCGGGGATTTGCGCTGATCACTCCCGGGTCACCGTTGGCGGCTACCAGTTCCGACTTCCCGGTCACAAGGAACTCGTGTTCAGCCGGGATGATGGGTACCGGTTAGACCGAGATGATCGATTGGCGCGCGAGCCGTGCGTTTGCAGGCAGGCGACGCTGCCGTCACGACCGCAGCGCCACCCGAGCGCAGTAGTGTTATCCGGCTTGATGTCGCGATGGATCACCCCTTCGCCATGCGCAGAGGCCAGCGCGCGGGCCACATTGCGCAGGATGCTGCACGCATCGTCGAGAGGCGCGCGTCGGCGTGCCATGCGTTCGGGCAATGTCTAGCCGCGCACATAGGGCATGGCGGAGTAGGCCACGTCGTACGCGTCACCGGCGGCGAGCACGGGCACGATGTTGGCGTGCTGCAGCCGCCCGGCCAGCTGCACTTCGCGCGCGAATCGCTCCGCACCCACCGTCGCCATGACATCGGGCGCCAGCACCTTGATGACGATCTCGCGACCGAGGGCGGTCTCAGTGGTGAGGAAGACGTGCGACATCCCACTACCGCCGAGTTCACGTTCGATGCGGTAGCGATTGCCGAGTGATGTACACAAAATCGTGATGGTATCGTCACTCAGCGCGTGAGCGTCCCGATCACCATGCGAGCATCTCGAGGCCCGCGATGTCGAGGAAGTCGTCGGCGTTCATGGTCACCAATGTCGCTCGATGTACCAGCGCATGCGCGGCGATCATCCGGTCGAGCAGCTTGCGCCGGGAATAGCCGGCGCGGGCGACGATCGCGGCATATGCGTCCGCCGCCGCGGCATCGAAAGCGAGCACCGGGATCGCACTGAGGAGTGTGTCGAGCCGTGCCCGCCGCGCCGGCGCGTCGGCCGCATCGCGATAGACGCCCCCTTCGAGTTCCACGCGCGTCACGATCGACAGCAGGATCGCATCATCCAGCGCCGCGATCTTCGCGCCGGTCGTCGGGTCGCCGTCGCGCAGATGAATCGCGACGTTCGTGTCGAGCAGGTACGCCACGCGCTAAAGCCCCGGGCGTTCGGGCAGCGGCTCGTTGTCGCGACGCTCGATGAGACGCGGACGCGGCAGCGCCGCAAGCCTCTCGAGCATCGCCGGGATCGTCATCCCGGCCGGATACATCGTGATCACATCGCCGGAGCGGACGAGGACGAGTTCGACGTCGTCGCCGAAAGCCACGTCCTTCGGGAGACGGACCGCTTCACTGTTGCCGCTCCGGAAAGTCCGGCTGCGCGCGATGGTCATGGTAGACTCCCCGAATGGGTATACGTGTATATACGCTCATTTCGGCCGGAAAACAAGGCGTGGTTCGGTCAGATCCGACCGGATAGCACCATTGGACACCGGCACTCACCACGGTCGCTGGAGCGCCTACGAGCTGCTCGGCACGCCCCGCCATCGTCGACCCCAAGGCGTCCGGCCCAGCGGCGAAAGGCTGCTGCAAATGAACCAGCGCCGCAGTTAAGGGGCGGTCGGGGCCGCGGCGGACGGGCCCTAGGCACGTGACGTCCCTCGGCGCCTGGGTTATGCAGGCGTCGAGGCGCAGCGCGCCCTGGCAGGACGGACACGCCAGCGGGTGCACCGCCAAGATCTGCGGCAGGAGCGCCGCCGTAGGGTCTTCGCCCACCGGCGGGTGGCCTCGGTCGGCGCCAGTCGCGGTGCGCCAACCATCGCGGGCGGTTCGTTCGCTGCGGCGGACGCCGCCTTCCCCCGCACGTCACGAGGGCGATTGGCAGACCAGCCAGAGTACCGCGTCGTGACGTGGCCCCGGTCGGGGAGGTGGACCAGCACCCCGGCCAGCAACTCGAGCGCGTCCACGGTCTCCGTGTCGGCCGTTGGCCCCTCGGACTTGTCCGTTCGGTACGTCACCGCCCTGGCGGCTCGGTCGTCGGTGAGCCGCTCCAGCGCGACGGGCTTGCGGGCACCGTAGCGCGCGAGGCCGGTCGCAAACGCGCGATCGTCCTGGGGCACCCAGACGGCGGTGTGCAGGTGGAAGCCGGAATGCGGCCATGTCAGCATCCCGGTGACCTGCTCCTCGTCGAACGGCTCCAGCCGCGCTATTGACGGAGGCGTTCCGTCGTGCCGTGCGTCGGCAGACAGGCGATGATACCGACCGCGAGCGCACGCTCGCCCGTCAGCGTGCGAATGGCGGCGGTGACGGTGCGGGCGGCGACGCGGGCGATCTCGCTCAGCAGGCGGCGCCGATACAGACAGCAGGCGCGCAACCGCTTGGGAATAGTGAGCACCACGTGGCGGTGTGGCACCGGCGCGAGGGGGGTCGTGTCGAGCCACTGGGTCCAGATGGCCAGGCGCTTGGCGTGACAAGTCGGGCAGAAGTACCGGCACTTGCAGGAGAACGCGAGTAGATATTCGTGCGTGCAGTCGTCGCACCGGATGCGGGCGAAGCCGTGCTCGAGCACCCCGCAGGCGAGGAACTTCTCGGCGACCTGCGCGACGACGGGCCGTACGCGCGCGCGAAGCGGTCGTCGTACACCGTCTGCAGGCGGTGCCGATGATCCGACACCAACCGA
>JBBQUH010000138.1:0-4118 GCA_038212625.1 Gemmatimonadales bacterium
GAAGTGGTGAAGAATGTCGATGGCGGCCTGCGCTTCAGCGGCTTCATGTACAAGCCGCGTGGCGGGAAGCTCTTCTTCGGCCCGGTCTGGGACTTCGACCTCGCGATCGGGAACGTCAATTACGACGGCGCCGATCGTACCAATGGATGGCACTCGCGCCAGGCGCAGTGGTACACGCGTCTGTTTCAGGATCCCGTCTTCAAGGCGCGCTTCGCGAGCCGCTGGAATGAACTCAAGGCTGCCGGTGCGATCGACTCGCTGCAGAAGCTGGTCGTTGCACGTGCCAGCTACATGAGCATCGTACAGACACGCAACTTCGAGCGCTGGCCGATCCTCGGCACGTACGTCTGGCCGAATCAGTTCGTCTTGGGACGTTATGATCTGGAGGTCTTTGCGATGAGGCTGTGGCTCGAGGAACGCATTCGCTGGATGGATTCCGAAATCGGTCGTTGAGGCGGCTCGTTGCGGCATTTTCTCTCATGACGGTCGTCTCAGTTACCATGTTCGCGCCGAGCGACGCCGGCACTGCAGCAGCCGGTGCCCCGTGTGCGCCTTAGCGCGGGAGAGGTGAGACCCGGTGGGCCGCCGCGGGTCGTCGCGTGGCGCCCGGTCCCGACTGTCCCCGCGTCGACGGGGGACTCCGTGCGCCGCCGTGGGCGGGTGGCTTCGAACGTCTCGCGGAAGGCGACCACGATCCGATCCTATTCGTCGTCGGAAACGCTGCGACCGAAATCGATCGTGCGTGAGACGCCAACCGGAAGCCCCAGCCAGCGTCGCTGCTGCCTGGGCATCGACACGGCCGTTGGCTCCTGAAGAGTGGGTCTCACGTTTTGCCCGCCGCACGACGATAGCCCGTTAGACTGAGCACAAAGGCGGGCCGCATGCCACGGCGTCGCAGCCCGGAACACGGGTACAGAAGCCTCAGGACCCGTTTGCGCCCATGGTTCGGTCCACGCTTCGGTGCCGGCTTTGATATTGTGCTTGGATCCCGCCCACAGCCGCCATTCCGTCGACCCGGATTATACGCGGATCAGCGTTGCGCCCGCCAGCGGTTGGCCGCCCTTCTGCACCTCGCCTTCGACGGCCAAAAATAGAACGGCTTGCTCCACAGCTGATTCTCGTTTGCGCACGCCACCTTCATAAAAATCACGCCGATCGCTTACAGCGTCGACAGCCGCCGCACCCTGACCCCGGCCGGGTCGATAACCGGCGCCTGTCTTCGCTCATCGTTGTCCAAACTATCACTCCGGCAAGACAGTGAGCCGTCAACGGACGTACCCCTTATCGGAAGGTGAGTCGTACGTGAAGGGGTCACCGGATTGGCCGACTCTTGCTGGACCTCGGTAAGGGATTCTACGCCTTGACATGCCAAACATCTTTGCGGAGCCGTTCAATCCTGACGAATTGTTTCCAGCGTCGATGGGTTGGACAGGGCTTACCGATGGGTTTCCGGTATCGGCAACAACGCGATCGAAGATCCATGAGACGCGCACCGGGGCGAACGCCCGGACGCTGAGTAAACTCGCCGAGTTATCGCCCATAAATTTTCTGTCGTTCTACCTCGACCTCAGCGAGCCCTCCAGCAGCAATGCCGGAGGCGAATTGCTGGAGCGACCACACTACCACCCATTGGTCGGCGTGCTCGATGGGAGCGATGGCGACTGGACGGTGGACATTCCCGCGATGGCGCGCGTAGTGGGGGCGGCACGATGGGCGTCGGACTGGGCACGCAGTGGGGCGATGAGCAACGCCGACAGCGCGACCGCGCGGAATGCGTGCGTGAGGCGCTTGGGCGCCGAATCAAGAAATGGCATGGGCGGGGGGAGAACGAGAAGTGTGCCGAATTGCTCAACTCGATCTATTTGGGCTACTCCGCGCACCCGCCACGTCGCGACTTCGGCGTTTCTTCCCCGGTCGCTTCCGGCGAACCCGTTAGATCGGTGTACGGCAAAGGCCGCTGGTCTACGGCGTGGACTCGCCGTACTCCCAAAACCACGGCATCGAGATTTCCCCGAGAATGCCGCGCGCCAACGCCGTATAGATCCGCTCCGCCCGCACATCATTCGCGAGGAACACCACGCACCGACGCTGCCGCTCGATACAGATCACCATGTTACCGGTGGAATCGTTGTGCCCCCCCTTGAACCACGCCGGACCGCTCGTGCTTTCGAACGTCACGAGCCCCACCCCCGCCGCCAGCGCTACCGACGCATTCTGGCGGCCCGTGGTGGTATCGAGCGTCGGGAACTGCTGGCGCGACGTGATGGGAAATTGCGGTCGCACCAACTCGGCGCGCGCCGCCGTCGACAGCCCGTCACCACGCACGATACCGCTCCACAGCTTTGCCTGATCTTCGATACTCGTGTCCATCGACCCCGCCGCGCTGGCGCGACTGCGTTCGTCGTGCAGTTCCACCGTGCCGTCAGCTCGGAATCCATCGGCAAGATTTTCGCGAAAGTCGGGCCGCCACTGCATGCTGGTGTGCGTCATGCGAAAGCGTCCGAACACGCGACGCTGCATTTCGGCCGTAAGATGGAGACCGAGCCCTTGCTCCAGAATCAACTGCAGCAGATAAAACCCCTCTCCGGAGTAGCCGTATCGCGTACCGGGATCATGGTGAAAGCGCAGGCGCTTGTCATGCTCCAGCCAACGGAAGTTGGCGAATCCCGTGGTATGATTCAGCAGCATGCGTGGCGTGATGTCGCCCCATCGCGCGTCAGTGGCAAGGTCCGCGTAGTCGGCATACCCGGGCAGTGGCTTGGGCAACAACGTGCGTATGGGCGCGTCGAGGGAAAGCCGTCCCTCGTCCACCAGCTGCATCACCAGGTAGGCCACCGCCGTCTTGGTGAGCGATGCGCCGTACATCACCGTGCTCGTCGTGAGCGGCGCGCCGTCGGCTGAGCGACGGCCGTAAGCCGCCACGTGGGTCACCCTGCCGTCATCGATGACGGCGAGCGCGAGCCCCTGCACCTGCTGTTCCTGCATCAGCCCACGGGCCAGCGAATCGATTGTCGCGGTATTGGGCAACCGGTGAACGCTGGCGACGGTCTGACCGCCCGCGGCGGAGATTGTCATGGCTGCGGAGATCGCGAATGTGGCGAACGCTGAGTGAGCGGATGGCAGACGCATGCGGCATCTACGGATCAGGCGCCCACAAAGATTCACCGCGCGGCACCCTGCCCACGCCTACCAGTCGGACGGCGCATAATCCTTGAGGACCTGTCCCCATACACGTACACCGCTCGAGACACCGGCGACGATCGGATCGACGATCCGTACCGCCCCGTCTTCATCGGTCACCCAGCCGGTGTCCACGCTGCTCATGTGGAGCCCGTCCTGCCGATAGTCCGCCGCCGACGTACGCGTCATCGTGTTGTGCGGCAGCTGCGGGTCGTGTTCCAGTCGATGCGCCAGCGTATGCGCCTGCGCGAACTGAGCGCGGATGTCGGTGAACGACACATCCTCGCGCAGCATCTTCACCGCCACGTCACGCGACAGCGACCGGTCGTATGCCCGAAACACGATCGCGTGCCCACCCTGACCGATCTCCTCGATCACGCCGTCGCGTTTGCTCTTTTGGAATGGCAAGGCAGGGAGCATTCTCGGAGTTTGGAGAACGTGGGAGCGGTCATAATCTTACGGACTGTGCCCTCGTGTGCCTACTATTATCCGCACACCAGGCAGCAGCAGGGCAGTGTCGCGATCGTCATCCGAAGTCCTTCTCCACGGTCACCCCCTCCGTCATGACAGCGTCTCCATTCAGCCAGCGGTTCGCAGCGCTGGCCTTTGCTTGTGTCGGCTCCGTGTGGCCACTACACGCGCAGACCGCGCCGTCCACCGCCCAGCCCGTAGCGCCGCGCTTTCAAACCATCTCGTTACTCGGTGACACGCTACGTACCATGCCGCTCACACCGGCAGTGCGGCAGCGTTACGAGGCACAACTAGCCGACGCCCGTCGCGCCTACGAGCACACGCCTACGAACGTCGACTCGATCATCTGGTATGCGCGTCGGTTGGGCTACCTGGGGCGTTTTCGTGAGTCCATCGAGCTGTTCTCACGAGGCGTGGCGCTCTATCCCGACAATCCGTGGCTGTTTCGCCACCGCGGTCACCGCTAC
>JBBQUH010000139.1:0-3730 GCA_038212625.1 Gemmatimonadales bacterium
CCGCGCGCGACTGGTACGCCGAACGCGCAACGGCACGCCGAACGCGCCCAATGGCCACCGCCATGACCGACGTGAAGGTCGGCGACGTGCTGCGCCTGAATGCCAACCCGAATTCCGCCTGCAGTAACGCCGACACGCGCAATGGCCGAGTGGCGGCCGTGGGCGCGCACTCAATCATCGTCAGCGACAACGATAATCCCGCCGGCGGCTACACCGACGCCGAATACCAGTCGGTGGCCGCCACGTTCGACACGCTGGTGTATCCGCTGGACACCACCGCATTCGGGGCGCCAACCGATATCAGTGGCTATGGTAAAGTCATCCTGTTCTACACCCGCGCGGTAAATGCCCTGACGCCCGCAGGTGCAAACTTCGCCATCGGCGGCTTCTTCTTTGCGCGCGACCTGTATCCCAAAGTTGCGCGGAGCGGGTTACCGGCCTGCGCCGCATCGAATGAAGCGGAAATGTTCTATCTGCTCGCCCCCGATCCGAACGGCACCGTGAACGGCAACCGGCGCTCGAAAGATGAGGTCACACTGCTCAACCTGACCACTATCGCGCACGAACTGCAGCATCTCATCAATGCCTCGCGCCGACTGTACGTGACCGTGGGTGCGGCGCCAAACGAACAGACGTGGCTGGATGAAGGATTATCCCACGTGGCCGAAGAACTGCTGTACTTTCGCGTAGGTAACTTCACATCCCGACAGAACATTGTGCTCAGTAACGTTGGAGGTAACGCTGCGCGCGCCGAGTTGTTCCGAAATTATGCGTCGCAGAATTTCTCGAGGTTCTACGCGTTTCTGATCAACCCCGAGGTGAACTCACCCTACGCGCCGAACGATTCGCTCGCCACGCGTGGCGCGATCTGGAATTTCCTGCGCTTTGCCGCCGGACGTCAAGGCGTCAACGGCGAAGCGGCATTCTTCCGCGCGCTGGTGAACTCCCGCACTGTCGGTGTGGCCAATCTGCAGGGCGTGCTGTCGGGCGGACAGTTCGCCGATTATTTGCGTGACTGGTCGGTCTCGCTCATCGCGGATGATTATTCCAGCGCCGTGAGCGCCGGCCTCGACACGCGCTATGCGCTCCCGGCGTGGAATTTCCGCAGCATCTTCCCCGGCCTGCGCTTCAGTGGCGGTGCCGCACTCGGTGTGTACCCGATCGCCACGCGCTCACTCCTGAGCAACACACCGCAACGGATCACGTTGGCCGGTGGCACCAGTTCGTATCTGCGCTTCGGGGTGCCGGCGGGACGTCAGGCGATCGTGACGCTCTCGTCGAATGGGGCGTTACCGGCAGCCACCGTGCGCTACGGCATCGTGCGACTGCGGTAGGGTGTGTGGGCGCTGCGGCACATGAGCGCTCGCTCCCTGCTAGCGACGCTCCGTAAGCCGGATCTCGTACAGCCGGCTCCACAACTTGCCGGTCACGAAGATCCGGTCCTGCGCGGCATCGTACGCGATGCCGTTGAGCACATCTTCCTTGCCGGACCGGTCGAGTGACGGCAGGATCCCGGCCAGATCGATCCACCCGGTCACTTCGCCCGTCGTGGGATCGATGCGCGCGATTTTATCCGTTTGCCACACATTCGCCCAGATCTCGCCCTTCACCCACTCCAGTTCGTTCAGCGCCGAAACCGGCGTCCCGTTCTCCGTGACGGTGAGTGTCTTGGTTACGGCGAAGGTGGCCGGATCGCGCCACACCAGCGCCGAGGTCCCGTTGCTCATGATGAGCGCCGAGCCGTCCGTGGCGAGCCCCCAGCCTTCTCCGTCATACGAAAACTCGCCGGTCCGCTTGAACGTCCGCCAATCGTAGACAAAGGCTTTGCCACTCGTCCAGGTAATCTGAAAAAGCTGCGCCCCGAGAATGACGATCCCTTCGCCAAAGTGCGGCTTGGCGAGATCCTGCCGGCGGATGACGCGGCCCGTCGTGAGCTCCACCTCGCGAATCGTCGACTCGCCCACCTGACCGGTGCTCTCGAAGAGCCGGTTGTCGTGCCACACGAGCCCCTGCGTGAACGCCTTGGGGTCATGCGGATAACTCTGCACAGATTCGTACTTGTACGTGGGCGTGCGCGTCGACAGCGCGGCGTTGCCGCGACCGGTGGAATCAGCGACCGCGCTGGCCTCACCGCCGCACGCCCCAAAGGCGCCGGCCGTGGAAAGGAACGCCACCGTAGCAAACAGAATCGCCGCCGAGGCCGTGCGGGTGCGTCGCAGCGTACTGAAGATTGCCATCAGTCGATCCTGCTGTGGGAAAAGAGGTGGTGAGCGGTAAACACTTACGTCGCGTTGACCCAGTCGCGCAACTCGCGCAGCAACACGATGAGGTCGCCGAGCTGATGATTGGCGTTCAGGCCGCTGGGACTCGGCAGCACCCAGAGTGCCGTGCTATTCAACCGCTCCGGCTGCAATCCGAACGTGGCTTTGGGACGGCTGAACGCCGATCGATACGCGCCAATGCCCAGAAAGGCCACGACCTGCGGCGCGTTCTCGGCGACCATGGCGCGCAAGCGCGCCCCACCGGCCGCATACTCCTCGGGGGAAAGCTCGGCGGCTGTGGCCGTGGTGCGTTGGACCATATTGGTGATGCCAACGCCAAGGGGCAGTAGCTCCTGCTCTTCCCAGGGCGCAAACAGCCGCGGCGTGAAGCCGGCCCCGTGCACCGCCGGCCAGAAGCGATTTCCGGGGCGAGCGAAGTGATGACCCAGCGCTGCGGTATACAGCCCCGGATTGATGCCGCAAAAGAGCACCCGCAGGTTGGGGGCGATCAGATCCGGTACGGTGCGATCGATCGCCGCCGCCAGCTCGGCCTTCGTGGGCTTCAGGGGCGCGCGGCGTGCGGCAGTCATCGCTGCTGCTCCCGATCCTTTTTGAGCGACGACAAGACCGTGAGCGCCTCCAGCGGCGTCATCGAGTCTGGCTGCAACGCATCGACCGCGTCTGCCAGGCGCGTGAGTGCGGGATCGGTGGCCACCGCCACTGCCACACTCTCACCGAAGAACCCGAGCTGCGGCGTGGGTGCCTGATGCTTCATACGCGGTCCGCGGCGCGTGGCGCCACGCGGCGGCGTCATCCCCTCCGCCGTGAGACGGGCCGCCATCTGCTCGCCCTCTCCCTCGAGCAACGCGAGTACTTCCTTGGCGCGCGCAATCACCGGTGCCGGAAGCCCCGCGAGTCGACCCACTTCAATGCCGTACGAGCGATCGGCGCCGCCGGGAATCAGTGTGTGCAGAAAGAGCACCTGATCGCCCACCTCGCGCACGGCTACGGTGAAATTGCGCGCGCCGCGCAACTCACTCTCCAGCTGCGTAAGCTCGTGGTAGTGCGTCGCGAAGACGGTTTTGCAGCCGATGGCATCATGCAGATGCTCACTCACGCTCCAGGCGATCGACACGCCGTCGTACGTGCTGGTCCCGCGGCCGATCTCGTCAAGCAGCACCAGCGAGCGGCTCGTGGCCGTATGCAGAATGGCACTGGTTTCGCTCATCTCCACCATGAACGTACTCTGCCCGCGCACGAGATTGTCACTCGCGCCCACTCGCGTAAAGAGCCGATCCACCACACTCAGGCGCGCCTTGCGCGCGGGGACATAGCACCCCACCTGCGCCATGAGCTGTATGAGCCCCACCTGCCGTAAAATGGTGCTCTTGCCAGCCATGTTCGGGCCGGTGAGGACAATCAGCTGGGCGTCTTCGGACAGCGTCAGATCGTTGGGAATGAACTTTTCG
>JBBQUH010000140.1:0-3717 GCA_038212625.1 Gemmatimonadales bacterium
TGTAGACAGAACATGGAACCAAAAATACACGCGGTTTCATAGGGGAAACTCGCTTTTTGGGCGCAGGAACTTCAGGTTAACCTTCCCACGCAGCAGAAGGCGCGCGTGGATGAACGCCGCTTTGAAGCCATGGCTCTGGCCGCACGTGAGGCTTACCAGCGCGATGCCGCCGCCTTTATTTACGCGCACTATTCTCATCGTAAGCGGCTCAGAAGTTTGACCGTTACGACTACGTCTTCAACGAGCCCGGACGTTTCGGATATGCGAATGAGTAGAACCTGGAGGCGTGCGGAGATGGAAAGTTGGCAAGCCTCAAGTCACTCGGAGGTCGTGAGCTAAGCCTCTTCTTGGCTTAACGTGCGCTGAAGCTGACGAGCGAGCCAAGGAAGCTCGCTACGTTCGCATTTCGTTGGGTTCGCTCGCAGCTTAGCTGGAGCGTTAGGCGGATCTATTCAAGCACTCTCCGAGAGGATAGGAATGCGTTTCGTGGTCGTCGTGATCGCGTCTGTTGCTCTCGCGTGCACTCCATCGCGACCCGATGCGCGGGCGGCGTGGGATGAGGCGTTGTCCGCTGAGCTGCTACGCCGCAGCGGTGAAGATCAGGCGCTTCGCGATCAGATGATGGCGCGCCTCCAGTCGGGATCTGCGCCAGCCTCCAGCCTCCTCGCTCAGATCGAGGCCGCGGATTCGGCGAACACCGCTTGGTTAAGAGGAGCCGTGGCATCACACGGATGGCCGGCACAAAGCACGGTAGGTCGTGAGGCCGCATCGGCAGCGTTCCTGCTCGTCCAGCACGCCTCGCGCGATACCGCGTTCCAGGCCGCGATGCTTCGAGAGCTCGTCACGGCGTTCGAGCACGGAGAAGCCGATGGCCAAAGCGTGGCCCTGCTTACGGATCGGGTAGCGGTCCATCGTGGGCAGCCGCAAGTGTACGGGACCCAGGCCGACATGCGTGACGGCCGGATGGTGTTTGAGCCCATTGCGGACTCTGCAGGCTTGGACTCACGTCGCGCTCGCATGGGCATGATGCCGATAGGCGAGTATGTCCGTCTGCTGGACTCGATGTATCTCGCCCGACCGACGCCGTAGCGCGGTGACCGCATAACGAAGCTTGCTGCCGACAGCCACGCTATTGTAGCGCCCGCTCCGCGGGCGCATCTTACGAGGAGGTCGGCGACCGTGCTCGCGGCGGGCCGCTCGAGGATGTGCGGATGCTTGCCTTTGAGCGTGGCCAGCAGCTTCCGTGCGCCCCAGAACGGATGCGCTTTCCGTGCGGTCACCAGCAGCGTCGCCGTCGCCGCCGCGAGCCGATGAGGGCAGGTCTGCGGGGCACGACTGCGATCTCCCAACCCGCGCCGGCCCTCCTCAGCGTACCGGGTAATTCATTGGTAGCCCGTCTTCCGACTGACACCGTGGCGGGCGCAGAGCTCGGCCATGGTAAAGCGGTCACTCTGGGCGTCCTGCACGAACTTCAAGCGTTCGATCATGGGGTCGGTCTCCAACCATGGCATCTGCGACCTCGCGCAAAGGAGTGTCGCGATGCAGTGTAGAAGGAGTGTCACCCATGCTGCCGGACTAAAGTGTTACCCATGTATCCGGGCTATACCTGGACGACCCCCACGTGCAGGTACTAATCGCCGAGTCTGTCCCTCGACCTCACTCCACAGCGTTCTCCAGCACCACCATCGCGTTCCTCCGCAGCCCCGCCAACTTCGCCCGCTTCATCGGCGACTTCCGGAACGCCGCGCTGAACTGTTCCTAATCCAGCGCGAGAAGGTCCGTCGCCAGCGTCACTGCATCCTTCCCGCGAATGAACTCCCGCGCCGCAAACGGCGATCCCTCAGTCAGCGCCTGCGAAAACTTCACGTTCCACGGACACACAGTCTGGGAGCTGTGTCGGTATACCCGTTTTGAGATCGAGCTGACGACAGGCAGGCGATCCGTAGGTGCTGTGCACCGGTCACGTGGCGCGGGCGCGCTTTTGCCACCGCGCCAGTTCTGCTGCACATTCGACGAGCAGCCAGCGCCTTCCCGCGAACGCTGAGGCTTCGATGGCGACGCTCGACGACCGGAGACGCACGCAAGGCGGCTCCCATTCAGCCCAGAGGCCCATGACACTCATCCCGATCACGCTGCGGATCGCGATGTGCCTGAATGCCCTCGTGACGGCCTCCTGCCAACCGCGTCCTGATGCCGACCACGCACCATGGCGCGACCCCTCGCCGCATCGCACGGCGGCGATGCAGGTCGGCGGGCTCCGGCTGCAGTACCTGAGCTGGGGTGACCACGGCGAGCCGGTGGTCTTCGTCCACGGCTCGGGCGACAGCCCACACTACTTCGACGACATCGCGCCCGTGCTGTCCGCGAACCATCGTGTCGTCGCTCCCGCACGACGGGGGCACGGCCAGTCACAGGTGCCGTCCGCGCCGTTCACGCTCGACGATCTGACGAACGATCTGGCAGGCCTGCTCGATTCGCTGCACCTCGACACGGTGACGCTCGTCGGGTTCTCGTTCGGTGGCCACGAGATCACGCGCTTCGCCGAGCGGTTTCCCGCGCGAGTGTCGCGGCTCGTGTATCTCGACGCCGCGTTCGAGCAGAGCCGTCCCGGGCAGGCCGTGGTGTTCGCGTCGTTGCCGCCGCTGCCCCAGCCGACGCCGGCGGACTATGCATCACTGACGACGTTCCGACGGTTCGCGCAGTCGGTCTGGTACCCTGGCGTCGAATGGACCGCGACGATGGAGGCCGTGCTGCGCGACTTCGCGGCGGTGGGGCCCGACGGCCGCGTGACGATTCCGTCCGACCGTGTGGCGCCGTCGATGACCGCGATCGAGACGGGGAATCGGCGCGACTACTCGGGTATCCGATGCCCCGTGCTCGTCATCGTGCCTGAGCACTTCGAACTCGCACCGGTTGGCGCGGACACGACGCTCCGCGCGGCGCAGGCGAAGTGGCATGCCGAACAGTTCGTACCGTATCAGCGTGCACTCATTGCAAACCTCGAGCGCGAGATCTCCGGAGTCCGGATCGTCCGACTGAAAGCGCTCGGCCACAACGCCCTCACGGTCGCGGCGCGCGATACGATCCTCGCCGAGTTGCAAGCATTCCTCGCGTCTGCGACGCCCGCGCACCCGCCTGCCGCACGGCCGTGACATGCTGGTGCCGCTGGTGACCGAGGGCTGCTGGGCAGGGATCACGCCGTGATGGGGACTGGCATGCGCCTCAGAGGCGAGACGTATCCTGACGGTGGATATCGGCCGAAGGCAGCGAAGCGACAGGGAGAGGCGGCTCCGTATTTGTCAGTACCACCTTCGCATTGCGCTGCAACCCCACCAGCTTCGCCCGCTTCATCGGTGACTTCCGGAACGCCGCACTGAACGCCTCCTGATCGAGCGCGAGGATGTCCGCCGCCAGCGTCGCTGCGTCCTTCCCGGTGATGAACTCCCTCGCCTTGAACGGCGATCCGTCAGCCAACGGCGACGAGAATTTCTGATTCCATGGGCAGACGGACTGGGAGATGTGTCGGTATAACCGTTTTGTGGTCGAGCTCGATACAGGACGGCTAACTCTCGACATGCCAAGCGTCGAGCAAATCGCGCTTGCCCCGACGACCGGTCCGCGGAGCGGCGCCCATCCGCTGTTCCGAGCCTGACCTCGACCAGCGATGACTGGCCTCGGCGCGGATTCAAGATTCAAGACGCGTGACTACACACCTTC
>JBBQUH010000141.1:0-3692 GCA_038212625.1 Gemmatimonadales bacterium
GTCTCGTATGAAGGCACGACGGCGCTACTCGCGGCAGCCTCCGGCCGACCGGCGCTCAAGGCAGTCCTTGCGCGGCAGATCGAGTGGCAGTTGGCCGACGAAACCCTCGCACCGGGGGGTGTGCGCAACGCCCTCTTTGCCGATATGTGGGCCGATGCGGTGAACGATCTCGATCATGGCCGATATCCCGCGATGTTTCCGACGATCGGGAAGTTGCTCATCACCGGTGTCGGTCGCCGGGATGACGATCCGAGGGGAATCACGCAGCGGAAACGTCAGGATGCTCGCCCGTCATCAGACATCGCACAGCGCGCGCGCGGAGTGACACGTGGTTCCGATCTGTTTGGAGTCGATGCGCCGGCGACCGACTCGCTCGGACCGGCGGGTCACGTTGCAGCACTCGCGAACACGCGCACCATCGTCGGCATCTGGGGCAGCTGGTGGGATGGTGCGACGGCTGACGCGGTGTTTCGTGCGCAGGACGCGATGCCGATATCAGAGGCACGCATCGGACCGTGGAATCACGAAGGCGATCAGCACGCCAGCCCGCTGAAGCATGCCACTGCAGAGCGGGGAACCGTTGATCTGGACTCCGTGGTCGCGTTCTTCGACCGCCATCTTCGCACAAAACCGTCGCTGCCCGATGGCTCGCGTAGGGTGCAGTGGTACGTCGCCGGCGCCGAACGCTGGCGTGCCGCGTCACAGTGGCCGCGCACCACGATGCGCGCCTGGTCGCTCGTGACGGTCAGCCCATTATTTCGCTCGCCGGTTGGCGAAGACTCGTTGCAGCGATGGAGTGCGACCGACCGCGCGACCACCGGCAAAAACAATCGGTGGACCACCGGCCTTGCACGACCGGTCGATATCATCGAGCGCGGCAAGGCACGCGGCATCCGCTCGTTCCAGCTTCCGGTACTCACCGACTCTCTGACCGTGTTTGGCGCCGGTGTGTTTACCTGTCGGATGGCGGCCGATCAACCAGCGGCGACATTGCACGTCTACGTCGAGTCCATTGATCCGGCGGGCCATGTCCGCCTGCTCACGGAGGGGATGCAGACGATCACACGGACCGCAGCGCGCGGTGCGCCGGCTGGCACGTCGGCATCATTCTCCGACACCCGCGCACTGGAAGATGTGTCGGTGCGCATTCGCCCCGTGGCATTCACACTGCCGACTGGTTGGCGGATTCGGGTGTCGCTCGCGAACGAAGATGCGCCGACGTTTGAACGGGTGCCCCAAACAGCGGCGGTTGTGTGGACCATCGACACGCGGTCGTGCGCGCTGACGTTGCCGGTCGAGACCAACGGGCGTTGAGTCCACCGACTTCGTCTTCTCGGCGAATGGTTCGCGCCTCGCCGTCGCTGGAACTGACGGCGGCGTCTGGCTGTGGAACATCGATCACGGCGGTCGTGTCGGGGCGCCTGCGCAGACGTGGCTGGCCCATCGAGGCACCACGACAGCGGTGGAGATCTCTTCCGACGCGCAGTGGGTTCTTTCGGCGGGGCTCGACAGACAAATGCGACTGTGGCGCATACCTTAGCGACGCGTGGCCGGGCGACCCATGCCTAGAACATTTCGTCCAGGCCGAGATGAAAAGCCAGTCGGCGTTGGTCAGGGCTTGTCACGCCGTACGCCTCCCACAGTGTCGCGGCGAGCGGCTCGGGGAACTCGCGCAGGTTGTTCCAGAGAAGCGCGAGGTCCTGATACGGATCGGCAATGCCTGCACGGCCGACATCGATACAGCCCGTGATACGACCATTCGAGAGGAGGATGTTGCCGAGCGAAGAATCGCCGTGCGTCAGTACGCGCTCGAAGGGCAGGGGCAGCATCACCGTAATTGCATGCCACACGTCTGCGGCGGTCCACCCCGCCCGCTCGTCGTCGAAGTCGGAGCAATCCACGCGTCCCGCGTCCATACGAAGACGAGCCTCGTGCAACGTAGTCCGACGGGTTTCTGGCCGCTTCGGCCCGCATGCGGGGCATCGTCGTCGTGGCCTCGTGGCTCGCCGGGATGCTCTGGACGGCCGCCTTCCACACCTATCTACATCAGGTCGCCATCCCCTTGCTGCCGGTGGCAAGTCCCGCCATGCGCCGACGTTCCAGCGCGGCCCGCTGCTCAACAACACCGTCTACAAGCCGTATAGCCGGCATCGTCAAGGCCTTCAGCGACGGTGACTGGGTCGAGGTGGACGGCAACGCCGGCACCGTTCGGCGGGTCGAGCGAAGCCAGGGGCATTCCGTCGGGCTTTCAGCCGGTCAGCGCGGCCATCTGTCGATCCCGCTGCTGCTCCACGGTGGCTGGCTTCCCGGTGTGCATCCCGGCGGCATACGATGAGCGCGTGGATCGTGGTGGGGTGATGCGTGTCGCCACGACACCGCGGAGGACCAGCCGCCGCTTCATACAATTCATTCCGGAACTGTTGATGTTTGCTTCACAGCCGCTGGCCATGCTTCGGCACCTGTTCACGTTCAACTCCGGAGATCCCATGCTGATTTCAACGAAGATCCTGATGGTCCACGGCACCCTGCTCGCGAGCGTGCTTGCCGGTGCCGCGGACGCGAGCCGCGCGCAAACACCGAATCCCACGCCCACCGGCGCCGTAGTGCTTGTGGTCAGCAGCGCAGGACGTGACAGCGGCACAACGCACCCGGGTTTTGAGATGGACGAGCTGTCGCAAGCCTATCACCTCTTCACAACGAATGGTTTCGCGGTGACCATCGCCAGTCCAGCCGGAGGCGCCGTGGAGGCGGACCGCTTTGACCGATCGGTTGACTACAACGCGCGGTTCCTCGCGGATCCGGACGCAATGCAGCTACTTGGCAACACTCGGCGCACCGCCCAGCTGAGGGCACGGGATTATGATGCGATCTTGGTCATTGGCGGAAAAGGCGCGATGTTCGACCTGCCGCTTGATACCGCGCTGGCGCGTTTCGCCGGCGATATGTTCGACCGAGGAGCAATTGTGTCTGCGGTGTGCCACGGTCCAGCCGGACTGGTTCGCGCGCGCACACGCGACGGTCGTGCACTGCTTGCGAATCGCGCGGTGACCGGTTTCTCCAATGAGGAAGAAGCTGTGTTTGGAAAGCAGTGGGCTCCGCAGTTCGCGTTTCTTCTTGAAGACGAAATCCGATCACTGGGTGCGCGCTGGCAAGAGGCGCCGCTCATGTTGCCACACGTCGCGGTCGATGGTCGTGTCATTACGGGACAGAATCCGTACGCTACGGCGGGCACGGTGGAAGCGGTGATCGTCGCGCTGGGAAAGACACCGGTTGCACGTGCGCCGTGGCGTGATGAACGATCGGTCAACTTTGCGGCGTACGCGCTGCGCAACGATCCGACGGTCGTTCGCCGCGCGCTCGCCGCCATTCACGGTGACCTGCAGCCAGACCTCATTGGAATGATTGGATACTATCAACTGCAAGTGGCGGCGGATACGGTGGCCGTGCGACGCGCGCTGACATTACTCGAACTCGCTGCGCCGTACATGCCACACGTGGAAGTATCGGTGGGGCTGGCCGACGCGTATCTGCGGCTTGGACGGGCGAACGAGGCGCGCGTGCTTGTACGCGATGTGCTGGCGCGACATCCGGAACGCAAAGATGCGCAGGCGCTGCTTGCCAGACTGAACAACTAGCAAGTGGCCACCAGTCTGCACGTGCTTGTCATTGAGGACAATCGAGCGCTTGGGGTG
>JBBQUH010000142.1:0-3683 GCA_038212625.1 Gemmatimonadales bacterium
GAGCGTTGGCCAGCTCCTCACGCCGAGAATAGAACATTCCAACGGATACTGCCGGGCTGCTGTCCATACGACCACCATTGAAGCGGTAACTCCCACGAGGCCCGGGTCGGCCTCGCCGCGCGTCTCGCCACGGTGGACGACGGTCCACCAACTACTAACGGTAACATGGTATGCGCCGTTGAGGAGCTCGAGGCAGTGCAGCGAGACGCTGCCAGAGGTTTCAAGTGCACCCAGAACACATTTACGGCAAACGCCGGCCGATTACCCCGTCATCAGTTCACCGGACGCCTGTTTGCGAGCTCGTCTGCTTTTTTGTTATTGATCGCTTGCGCGACGGGTCCGCGCGGCTCCTCTGTAAGGGATACGCGATCAGCGGACCACGCCGCATTTGTCACAGCGAGCGGCGATAGCGTCAGTATTTCGGACCTTGACACGTTTGTGAAAACCGAAATGAACGCACTCGGAATGCCGGGGCTGTCAGTTGCGATGATTGCTTAAGGGCGCATTGTCGGGCGTCCTCGATCTTGATCGACCGCTGCATGAATTCCTTTCCATGGCTGAGCTGGAAGGCGATCCTCGATACCACGAGATAACGGCGCGTATGGCGCTCAGTCATCGGACAGGCTTTCCGAACTGTCGCTGGTTTGACCTGCTCCGCCGGAACGTGGATTGGCGCGCGGCACCATGTACATGAATCGCGATCCCGGGGCGTTCGGTTATTCCTGAGAAGGCTATAATTATGTTGCCATGGTGATTGCTGCCCTCGCGGACAACACCCTCACAACACTGAATGCGCTCTGCCAGACCAAAGTCTCGGAGCCGCTTATACTGTCCTGCAGTGCGTTCGTGAGATCGCCGTGTGTCGCGGCTCGAAAGGTCACCGGGCATAAAGATGCAAAAGTCGCTGACGATGCAGGGCCCCGGAGCTTCCCAGACGATACGCCCATGACCTTCGGTGCGGCGGGAAGGTTGCACACGAACGCACGCGATTACGGCCGGTTCATGATTTCTCTGATGAACGGAGCGGGATTATCGTCAGCACTTGTTGACGAAATGTTTACCGTGCAAGCAGAGGTTCCGAGAGACAGCGATATCTATCGCCTGACTGGTGCAACGGGATGGGGACTCGGCCTTGTTAGCTTGTACCGCTGATGATTCGACGTGCACCTGAATCAAATGCGCCCTCCGCATCCGCTCCTCGGAGGTGACCAAGGACTACCTGACCATCTGATCGCTCGGGCAGACCGTGGCCATCGGCCTCACTGGTCGAAGCATCCCGCGCGCCACCGCGAACGATGCACGCGTCAGTCGACGGTTGAACACCGTATCGAGCGTTATCAGGACTTGGTGTGTTCACCACTGCCGTCGTAGTCGGCGTTCTGCCAGCCCGCCCCGCAGATGGCCAGTATTGCGTAGTCATCGGTATCTACAACGCCACGTGACGTCCCTCACAGCTCACATCTCGCCATCAGGTCCATCAAGGGGTCAGAGTCCTTGGCCTCCAAGGACCGTGATCCCTTGATCGGTAGCAAATCGATCATGGGCGCGTGCCAATCGGACGCCAGCTGAGCGGTTCGCGGCATTGCTTCCTGGTGCATCCAAACCGAAGACCGGTGCGAAACGTCATGCATGGATACGCAAACCTTGCTGCTCACCCACTCCCCGCCTTTATACCATGCGCCTTTTCCTGCTTGTAGTGAATATGTTCGCGTGTCTCACGATCCCGACGCGCGGCGGGTCGCAGTCAGTCGCCCGAGAAACTGAGAGTGATGCATCCTCCAACACGAGCGTCACACAGGAGAGCTACCCCGACGGAAAGCCGCGCCTCTGGAAGCAGCTGCGCAATGGCAAAGCCGAGGGGCTCTGGCTCGAGTGGCACACCAACGGTGCCGTGCGCTTCCGATCGTGGTGGCGGGCCGGCCAGGGCGACGGGCGCTGGGAGTATTTTTACCCATCCGGACGCCTTCGTTCAGAGTCCACCTTCAGCGCCGACGAGCCAGTTGGGTCGGAGCGCGAGTATCATGAAAACGGCGTCGTGAAGGCGGAGCGGACGTACGTGAACGGGAAGCAGCATGGTGTGGCCAGTGCGTTCGATGTCAACGGAATTCCCACCGCGGTACAGCGATGGGAGTACGGGGTACGGCTGATCGACCGTCCCGAACTTTTTGCACCCGGTGTGATATCCACGCGCGACAACAGTGAGTGGGGCCTCACCTTCACGCCGGATGGCGACACGACCTACTTCACGCGGAAAGTCGCAGGCAGTTCGGGGCAGCGCATCTATCGCTCCGTGCGTATCGCCAGCGGATGGGGCGCGCCAACGGTGGCCGAGTTCTCGACGGCTGTCGACGAAGGCGCGGCGATCACGCCAGACGGCGCTCGCCTGTACTTCGCCTCGACGCGGCCGCTTCCCGGGCGCCGCGCGTCAGGCCTCTTCGATATGAACCTCTGGTCGGTGGAGCGAACGGCGAGTGGGTGGAGTGCGCCACGAGCGCTGCCGGCGACAATCAACCGTACCATGATGTCGTCAACGCCGTGGCCAGCCAACTACGAGGCGGGACCGGCGATAGACTCGGCGGGCAACCTGTATTACTGGACTGGAAGCGCCACCGGGACTGACGCTGATCTGTACTTCGCGCCGCGTCGCGCCGACGGCTCGTTCGATGCACCACGTACACTGCCCATGCCGCCCAATCATCGAGGATTCGACAGCGCTCCTCGGCTGTCGCCCGATGTGCGGCACCTGTTCTTCGCCTCGTCGGAACGCGACGATGGCTTCGGCGGTGAAGATATCTACGTGGCCAAGCGTGACGGCGACGGGTGGTTCGCGCCAGTGAATCTTGGGCCCGACATCAACGATCTGGACGACGCGAGCTGCGCGGCGTTCTCTCCAGACGGAAAGTATTTTTTCTTCTGCAGCAACCGCGAGCAGCGTGCGACGCTGGGTGAGGATGCGCCTTGGAGCATTTACTACATGGAAGCTCGTTTCCTCATGTTGCCGAGGTGACTCAATCAGGGATCATCGTGTCACATCTGAGCGAGTCGTTCATGATTCGCCGAGGCCATCGCCTTCTACGTCATGTTTTGATGCCGCGTGTGGGCTGTCTTTGCGCTGAAGATCCAACTTAAGACATTGCGGCGATTGGAAGGTGCCGCGGCTTGCGCTGCGCGACCGACCAGCATTCCTCATGTGCCCACCCAAACGGAGCGTCTCGAATGATCGTCCATCCTCCAGTTGGAGCCTCAACCTTCAGCTTCGACTGTGGTCGCAATGCTGCTCCAAAAACGGTAGATGGCCACGTGGTCGGCCAGCCGCAGCACATGTTTCGCACGCGGGTGCGGCACGGCGTGGTACAACGTGGAAGTGGTGTACACCGCGAGCAATGACGCCGCAAACACACTCACGCCCAGCACCAGCAACAGGTCACCGCGTGCCAGATAGGACGCAATGAGTATTGGCACACCGATCAGGCACGCCAGCAATCCCACGCCGTGCGTGAGAGCGTTGGCCAGCTCTTCACGCCGAGAATAGAACATTCCAACGGATACTGCCGGGCTGCTGTGCATACGACCTCCCTTGAAGCGGTGACTGCCACGAGGCCCGGGTCGGCGTCGCCGCGCGTCTCGCCTCGGTGGACGACAGTCCACCAACTTCTGAACGGTAACATGGTATGCGCCGTTGA
>JBBQUH010000143.1:0-3216 GCA_038212625.1 Gemmatimonadales bacterium
AGCGATTGCGCGGTGCTCGCGATGAACATGTTCTGCACGTGCGGCTCCACGTTGAGCGGCGCACAGGCCTTGTACCAGTTGAGCGCCGACGCGTCGCGATCCGCCGAGGCCGTGGGCAGATACAGCAGGCGCGGTCGCGGCTTGCCGGTGAGCTGCGCCATATACCGAATGAACGTCGTGCCGAAACCGCCGCCCGCGATGAGGATTTTACGCGTGGCGCGCTCCGTGCGCATCGGTGCCGTGGGCATGCCGTCCACCCACTCCGTGGAGGCCGGTGCGAGCCCGTCGCCCGCGCGCTCTGCACCACCCATCGACGTGGCGATCGCACCTGCTGTGCCCAACGTTGAGGTCACGAGAAACTCCCGTCGCATCATGTCCGGCTCCGCCGTGGTGGTGAGTGAATGGAGATAATACCACCGAGTCGCAAAAAATGTCGGTTGGTTCCCTGCGCGATGGTGGGTCGCTGCGGAAACAGAGCTGCTACCCGCAGCCCGTTCCCCGGCGGGCAAATGCGGCGGAAATCTTTGTCCCGCGCACTGAGAGCCCCGCCGAGCTCGCGCGCGGTATGCAATCAGAGCGGCTCATTCTGCCCATCCATTCGATAGCGCGGTACGAATCCTCCGTCGGCGGCGACGCGATCCAGCGCGCCGACGGGTGCGCCAAGGCGAGACTTCGTCATAACGGCCTCTGCGTGAGAGACCTTGGAAATCTAATGTCTTGAAAGTCTGTACGCCGTATGTACGGGCTCCGACTGGCGGCCGAGCGGTGCAGGCAGCAAACTCAACGGGTGTTCATTACCCGCCTCGGAGGATCCTGATGTCCCGCTTGCCCCGTCGATTCGGCGCGCTGTTCGCGGCCGCCCTTGCCACAACGGTACCGCTCCTTGCACACGGACAGGGCGCGGCCCCCCGTGCCGGTGCCCGTGCACCTGAGCGACCGCTGCCGCTCGATCCCAGCCGCAGCTTCACGCTCGATACGCGTGAAGGCACCTGGCTCTCCCTGGATGTGAGCCCCGACGGCGCGACGATCGTGTTCGATATGCTGGGCGATCTGTATTTCATGCCAATCGCCGGCGGCGATGCCACCCGTCTTACCAGTGGCATGCCGTACGACGCGCAGCCACGTTTCAGCCCCGATGGCCAGTCGGTGGTGTTCATCTCCGATCGTGACGGCGCCGACAACGTGCACGTACTCGACATGGCCACGAAAGCCGTGAAGGCGATTACGCGCGGCAAGACCAACGTGTACCTGTCGGCGGAGTGGTCGCCGGATGGCCAGTACATCGTGGCCAGCAAGGGCGGATTCCGCGGTGGACTGCCCACGTTGTGGATGTATCACGCCGACGGTGGCAACGGCTTGTCGCTATACACCGCACCGGCCAACGCCGCGCCGGGTACGGCGGTGCAGCAGGCGGGCGCCGCCTTCAGCCCCGATGGCAAGTGGATCTGGTACACGCAACGCACCGGCGCGTGGAACTACAACGCGCAATTTCCGCAGTATCAGATCTACGCATATAACCGCGAAACCGGTGAGCGTGAAGTACAGTCGTCTCGCTACGGCTCGGCAGTACGCCCCACGCTGAGCCCCGACGGCAAGTGGCTGGTGTATGGTTCGCGCTACGAGAACCACACCGGATTGCGCGTGCGTGACCTCGCCACTGGCGACGAGCGCTGGTTGGCGTATCCCACCCAGCGCGACGAGATGGAGTCGCGTGCGCCGATGGATGCGCTACCGGGCATGAGCTTCACCCCTGATTCAAAAGAGCTGATCGCCAGCTACGCCAACAAGATCTGGCGTGTCGCGATCGATGGCAGTGGGCAGACCGAGATTCCGTTTCGGGTGCAGGCGACACTCGAAGCCGGTCCCGAGCTCGCGTTCAAATATCCTATATCCGACAGTGTGCAGTTCATGGTGCGGCAAATCCGCGATGCGGTACCGTCGCCCGACGGCAAGCAGCTCGCGTTCGTAGCGCTGGAGAAGCTTTACGTCATGGACTATCCCGGCGGCGCGCCGCGTCGCGTGTCCACGCTGAATATCATCGAGTCGGAGCCGGCCTGGTCGCCCGACGGCAAGTCGCTGGCGTGGGTCACGTGGTCCGACAATGGTGGTCGATTGTACAAGGCGGCCGTGAGCGCTCGGCCTGTGGCGCCGACAGCGCTGAGCGCGGTGCTTGGCACGCTGCGTCAGCCGGTGTGGACGCCCAACGGCGCGCGCATCGTGCTCACGCAGACCGCCGCGCAGGGCCGTCGCGATCAAACCGGTGTCACCGCGCCGACCGATATTGTGTGGTATCCCGCAACACCGGTAACTGCCGCCGGCAGCGCGGCCACCGTCATTGCCCGGTCTGCGGGACGCAGCAAGCCGCATTTCGCGAAGGACACATCGCGCATCTATCTATCGTCGACCGCCAACGGCCTCGTATCCATTCGCTGGGATGGCAGTGACGAACGGCGACATTTGCGTGTGACCGGGCCCGGTGTTGGCGGTGAGGTAGACGATCACGACGTCAACCCGTCGGAGCTGTTGTTGCAGCGTTTCAATGACCCCGAGGAGCCCGGCTCGCCCGGCCCGCCGGCCACGCTCACGATGATGTCGCCCAGCGGCGAGATGGCGCTGGCGCAGATCAACTCGGATTTCTACACCGTCGTGGTGCCGCCACGCGGCACACAGGCGTCGGTGAGTGTGGCCGACGTCAATACGGCGTCGGTGCCAGTGAAGAAGCTGACCGATATCGGTGGACAGTTCCCGGCGTGGTCGGCAAACGGTAAACTGGTGCATTGGTCGATCGGCAATGCGCACGTGGTCTACGACCTCGACTCAGCCGCGGTGCGTGACGCGCTGATCACCGCGTCCCGTCGCGACTCTACGCTGGCCGACAGTTTGCGTCCGCGCCCCTACGTGCCGAGCGAGAAGCGCGTGTTGGTGCAAGCAACGCGTGATACACCGCGCGGTACTGTGGTGCTGCGCAACGCGCGATTGATCACCATGAAAAGCAACGAAGTGATCGCGCGCGGCGACATTGTGGTCACCAATAATCGTATAGTTGCCGTTGGCGCGGCGGGTGGCGTGACCGTCCCCGCTGGCGCCACCTCAATGGATATGACGGGTGCTACGATCATGCCGGGCTTCGTGGATACGCATGCGCATCTTCGTGCCGAGCGTGGCACGATTCACGAGACACAGCCGTGGGCATATCTGGCCAATCTTGCGTACGGT
>JBBQUH010000144.1:0-3180 GCA_038212625.1 Gemmatimonadales bacterium
CCGGTGGCGGGTAGTTCGCGCTACTTGTGACCGGAGACTCGCGACTGGCAAACGCAAACGGTCGCTCGCGAGTGATCCGCGCGGATCCCTCGCTACTTTTTTTCAACCGCGTCGCGTACATCCAGTAATATCTCGAAGTACAGCTGCTCGCGGCGATATGCGAAATCCAGTGTCGTCATGGCGGCCGGATCACCGGTCTCCTTGGCGCGCTCGAAGGCCTCGCGGTACATCTCCTCGAGGTTGGTGAGAATGCGTTCGCGGGTACGGGACATACGGAGCGCCTCGATAGCTTTGAAGGTCAGGCGGGGTGGTACGTCGTCCACCGACTCCGTACTCTCCTCGGTGTCGAGGAACTTCGTCAGCTGCTCGAAGAGCATCCGGCGGCCACGATCGGGGATTTTCACGGAAGAGGAATGGGAGACGAGACCAAGTGAAACGCTCCGAGATCTTTGCGCGCGACGAATACCGCTGCGTGTACTGCGGCGACGTCTTTGCGGCGGACGACTTGAGCGTGGACCACGTGCAGCCCCGCATGCGCGGCGGCGACGGGTCTGACGGCAACGTAGTCACGGCGTGCAGGGGCTGCAACACACGCAAAGGCGGCCGGTCACTGGCTCACTTTCTCACCGACGAGCCCGACGCCTGCCGGAACTTCTTTACCCTGGCGCGGTATGTATGGGCACGACATCTGCGGGCGGTGGCCGAAGAACTGGCGCGCCGGGGCGTAACATCAGCCTCATCGGAGCTCGTGGAGGGGAACCGAGGGCCGCACCGTTCCCAGGCCACCGTTCCGCAGATGGCGCCACCGAATCAACCAATCGACCAACGCCGCGCTTCCGACCAGGAGTAGCGGCTTTGCTTATAGAGACTACCCGCGATGAACAACGTGAAGGTGTTTGTCCTCATGGCCGGTCTCACCGCGCTCGTGATGGGCGTCGGACAGGCCGTAGGCGGTGGACAGGGCGCGATGATCGCGCTGGTGCTGTCGGCCGGCATGAATCTGTTCATGTACTGGGGCTCGTCGAGCATGGTGCTGCGCTCGTACGGGGCCCAGGTCGTCACGGCCGCCGAGGCGCCGGAGCTGTACGCCATGGTCGACCGCTTGCGGCAGCGCGCCGGGTTACCGATGCCCACCGTAGCCATCGCGCCGCAGGATCAGCCCAACGCTTTTGCCACCGGCCGGAACCCGGAAAACTCGGTGGTCTGCGTTACGCAGGGCATTCTGCGCGCGCTCAGCACCGACGAGTTGGAAGGGGTGATCGCGCACGAGTTGGCGCACATCAAGAACCGTGACATGCTGCTGCAAACCATCGCCGCGACCATGGCGGGTGCGATCACCAACATCGCGCAGATGGCCTTCTTCTTCGGCGGCCGTGGGGACGACGAAGACAGTCCCAATCCGCTGGTCATGATCGCGATGCTCATCATCGGGCCGATCATCGCCATGATGCTGCAGTTTGCCGTGAGCCGTCAGCGCGAGTTCAAGGCCGATGCCGTGGGCGCCGCAATCAGTGGCCGTCCGCTGTCGCTGGCCGGTGCATTGACCAAGCTGGAGATGGGCGCGCGTCGCATTCCCATGCACGTGTCGCCGAGCGCGGCGACGCTGGCCATTGTGAACCCGCTGGCGGCGTTCAGCATGCGCGGGGTGAGCAAGTGGTTTAGCACGCACCCGCCCACGGAGGAGCGGGTGGCGGCGCTGCGGGCGTTGGCGGGGTAAGGGCGGCGAGCCCCCCAGGTAAACGCGGCACCGGAATAGTTGATCAGTTAGTTGGAAAGTGCGTAAGTCAGAGACCGATCGCCCAGCGGCGGTGTGATGTAACCGGCGTAGGATTGGTGACGGCATCGGCCTCTCGTCTCGCTACTGTCCGGTATGATCCCTTGCGACTCACCGCCAAATTCGAGCAACTTATGGCCATGCCTGCAATCGAATCACGCGTCTGGACAGCCAATGACGTGCGGGCGCTTCCCGACGAACAGGGGAAGCGCTATGAGTGTGTGGACGGGGTGCTTCTTGTGAACCCCGCTCCCAAGCTGGCGCACCAGTCGGCCGTTGGTCTGCTGTTCAGTCTTCTGCATGACTTTGCCAAGCGTCACACGTGCGGCGCGGTCTTCATGGCGCCGGGTGACCTGGAACTCGATCCATTCACGCTGGTGCAGCCCGATCTGTTCATACTGCCGCTGTCCGACGGACGGCGACCGGTGGATCACAACGAAATCGGGCACGCGCTGCTGCTGGTCGAGGTGATTTCCCCGAGCACCGCGCGCTACGATCGCGTCGTGAAGCGTGCGCGCTATCAGCGCTACGGCGTGGAATACTGGATCGTCGATCTCGACGCGCGGTTGGTGGAAAAATGGACGCCGGACGCCGAGCGCCCCGAGATCATCACCGGCACGTGCACGTGGCAACCGGCGGGGGTTGCTGCCGCGTTACCGATTCACCTCGACGCGCTATTTGCCGAAGCTTTGGGAGAGCGTTAGCGACGCCCGTGCCCTCGACGCGTGTTCCTGATGATCGGCTGACGGTCGAGATTCCGAACCATTTTGAGTAAGATTCTGAAATACGTGACATTGGGATTCTGAAAACTTCTGTGGTCATTCCTGACGACGAGATTGCGGGTGTGATGCGGTTCACTCGGGCAACCACAAAACGTGAAACGATCCTCACCGCAATCACCGAATTCAATCGGCGTCGAAGAATGGCAGAATTGGTCAAACGGGCGGGCACCTGCGACGACCTCGTGACCGCCGACGAGTTGCAGCGGGCGCGACGACGCGAGTAGGCTCCCCCGCGCTGGTGCGCCATGTCGATCTTACGGAGCGTAGTCGCCCCATCGGATACCGTCCACGAATGTTCGCGTTGCACGGAGCGTCCGAACGATTCGAGCGCTTGGAGCAATGCGCATAGTGCGAAGATGTTTGCCGGCCTGTGCGCAGCCGCGCCTTTTCAACCAGACGCTGCCCGGCTGCCCCGAGGAAGGGGGTCCTCACACGGCGCTTTACTTGATAGCCGGTTATCATTATACTTGCGGCATGAAAGCTCAAGCTGCCCCGGACGTCGCCGGCATCGCGGTATCATTACTCTGCGCCTTCCATTGCGCCGCCACGCCGCTCTTCTTCGCCGCGCTCGCGATCGCTGGTCTACGCTTTGCCGATGAGTCACTGCTGGAGTGGGGGTTTCTT
>JBBQUH010000145.1:0-3024 GCA_038212625.1 Gemmatimonadales bacterium
GACGGCCGGCGGTACGGTGTCGCGCACGGTGCTGATCGGCGCGGGCCTTTCCGTGAGAACCCGCGCCACGATGGCCTGCACACTCGACCCGGTGAACGGCGGATCGCCGGTGAGCATTTCGTAGGTCACGGCGCCGAGCGCGTACAGGTCGGTGCGCGCATCGATGTGCCGCTCGCCCATGGCCTGCTCGGGGCTCATGTACTGCGGCGTGCCCAGACTGAGCCCGGTCTGCGTCATGCGGGAGCCGCCGGCGCTCTGGACGGCGAGGGCGATGCCGAAGTCGGCCACCAGCGCGTGGCCGCCCTGCAGCAGGATGTTCTCTGGCTTGATGTCGCGGTGGATCACGCCAAGGGCATGGGCGCTCTCGAGCGCGTCGGCCACTTCGCGCGTGATCCGCAGCGCGTCGTCCACGGGGAGCTGGCGTTCCCGCTCGAGCCGCGCGCGCAGTGTCTCGCCGGCGATGAACGGCATCACGTAGAACAGGAACGTGCCGGCGCTGCCGCTGTCGAGCAGGGGCAGGATGTGCGGGTGCTGGAGCCGTGCGGTGGTCTTGATCTCGCTCAGGAACCGATCGCCGCCGAGGGCGGCGGCGAGGTCCGGGTGCAGCACCTTGATGGCGACGTCGCGCTCATGGCGCAGGTCATGCGCGAGGTAGACGGTGGCCATGCCACCCGCGCCGAGTTCACGCTCGATGCGGTAGCGGTCGGCGAGGGCGGCGGTCAGGCGCTGCGTGGCGTCAGCCATGGCGTGGGTGGGGGACAATGGCGTGCAGATTGGTTCGTTTCATCGTCCGGAACGGACGTCGCAGTGCGCGACACGAACAGGCGGCGTGACAATGGTGATGCGACCTCGGGCGGCGGACATCATATAGTTGCCGACGGCATGTGCGTACGTCGAGCGCTTCCGGAGCGCGGCGAGTTGCACGCGCTCGAAGCCACGCTCGCATCGGAATGGGAATCCACGCACGATGACATCGGCTATGCCAACCTATAGGCCTGGCGATGTGGTGTTGGTGCCGTTTCCCTTTTCTGACCACAACGCCACCAAGCGTCGCCCGGCGCTTGTCTGCTCCAGTTCATCGATCAACAACGCGTCACAACATTTGGTGCTCACCACGATCACCACGGCCGGCCATGAGAAGTGGCCCGGCGACGTGCGCCTTCGTGATCGTGCATCAACAGGACTTCCCGTGCCATCGATCGTTCGGTGGAAGCTGTTTACGCTCGACAGCTCACTCGTGCTGCGCAGTATTGGCGAGTTATCGGCGCACGACCGGACAACATGCCGAACGCGGCAGCCTGCGACGTTGTAAGCGTGTGTGCCCGCAACCAAAGAGTGAGCGCATTGTAGCCACCGTTCCCTTTGACCGAGACCACGATCGTGCGATACGTGCGGCAGTCCACAATGCGCATGCCGGAAGCGACACACCCACTGTCATTAGGGCCGCTCCACCTCCGCCAGAAACGCGCGCACCGCTGCGATGTACTCCGCAGGCTTCTCGCGCATTGCCGCATGTGCACCACCGGCAATGATCACCAGACGCGCATCAGGCATCGTGGTCCGGAACTCCTCGAGTGTTGTCGGCCGCGCTTCATCAAACTCCCCCGCGATGAACAGCGCCGGCGCACTGATCTGATCCATGTCGTTGGCGCGCGTCCACGACTTGAGTGATCCCGTGGACAGGAACTCTGTTGGTCCCCACATCTGACGATAGATCGTGTCGTTTGAAGTCACGCCTTCGCAGCGCGCGATCGGTGCGGTAGGGAGCCGCTGCACATGGCGCGCGTAGAACGAATCGGTGGCGGCGGCGTAGGCCGGTGTGTTGAGCGTACCCGCTTGCTCATTTTCGTCGAGCACCGCCTGAATGGACTCCGGCAACTGCTCACGCAAGCTGTCGGCATCGGCGATCCAACGCGGCGTTGAAATGAGCGGGCTGCTGAAGATGACTGACTTTATGCCGACGGGCTTGGTGGCAATCAAGTACTCGGCTGCCAGTGCGCCACCCCACGAGTGGCCAAGCAGGTGCACGCTGTCGAGCTTGAGCGCGCGTCTGACCGCGTCAACTTCCTGCACGAAGCGCGGGAAGTTCCAGAGCGCTGTATCGGTGGGATGTTCGGAGCGGCCGGAGCCCAGTTGATCATAGAAAATGATCGGGCGTTCGTTGGCGAGTGGCGCGAGTATTTCAAAGCGACACGAGGAACCGCCGGGACCGCCGTGCAGCGCCAGCAACGGGATGCCGGGGCCGTCGCCGATCTTGCGATACCACACCTTGCCGCCGGGCACGTCGATCATCCCTTCCTGCGAGGGGAAGGTGTCGGGTGCGGCTGAGGCCGCGACGGTATCGGGGGTGGCGTCGGGGTTTGGTGCGCAGGCGGACAGAGCACAGGCGCTCGCGAGCGCCATACCAGCGATGACACGCGATGAGATCAGGAGAAAAGTCATACATCGAACATGCGCCCACACCCGACGCTTGTCGAGCAGCCCGGTGTCACCTCACCTTCGTAATCGATTCCTCCACAGCATTTGAGCAGAAGCGCACTTCAGTCGCGACATTGCACCACCAACCCTACCCCACCCACTCCCGGCCCCCACCCGCATGCCCCGTCGCCTGCTCTCCCTTCTCGCCTTGTGCGTGCTGCTCGGCGGCACCGTCGCGCTTCGGCGCCTCGAAGATCGCGTACTCACCGCGCAGTTGCAGACGCCGCGCTGGTACAAGGGCAATACGCACACCCACACGCTCAACAGCGACGGTGACTCGCATCCGGACGATGTGGTGAAGTGGTATCGCTCGCACGGCTACCAGTTTGTAGTGATCACCGACCACAACGTGATAACGAGTGTGGACGGGCTCAACGCACTGCACGGACTCGATGCGCGTTTTCTCGTGATCCGCGGCGAGGAGGTGACCGACCGATTCGGCGCCAAGCCCCTGCACATCAACGCACTCGATCCATCCCGCCTGGTCGCACCGCAGGGTGGCACGAGCGCTCTCGACGTGGTGCAGCGCACCGTGCACGCGATCCG
>JBBQUH010000146.1:0-2820 GCA_038212625.1 Gemmatimonadales bacterium
GGCTCGGGCGGTAGCTAGCCGGCGGAACCTGCGGGGACGAGACGGACGCTTTACACCCCAAGCGCTCGACGGTCAGGGACGGGAGGTGCACGGCGGTAGCGAGCTCTTGACTCCCGCATCATGTGACATATGTTCCACGTGCTTGAACCCCGTCGGTACGTTGCCGAGGGGGCCGTGCGCTTTATCAGGACGCACGGCGCCAACCACGCCACGCATGGAGTCCTCCACATGAAGCGCATCGCTCTCGTCGCCGCCGCAATTGTTCTGACCGCTTGTGCCGCCAAGGAAGAGGCGCCCGCCGCCGATTCGGCCGCTGCCGTTGCCCCGGCCGAAATGTCGGCCCCGGCCATGGATTCGACCATGGCGCCGCCAGCCGATTCGGCCGCAATGATGGCTCCGCCGGCCGAAGAAGCCAAGCACTAAGCGGCAGTTGTCGCACAAAAGAGGGCGGAGCGCTTCGGCGCTCCGCCCTCTTTGCGTACCGGCTGTCCCGTGGCTACTCCGGGAACGGCAGTTCGCTGACCGTGGCGGGTATGGGCGTGCCGGTGGCTTGCACCAACACCACGGCGCCCAGAGCGATCTCCCGCCGCACCATCGCGATCGCGATCGGCCCCAGTCGCGGTGAGATCACGGTGCTGCGCACGTCTCCCACATCTTTGCCGTTCGCGTCGAGCAGGCGCGCGTGCGTGGGCATCGGGGCCGTTGCCTGCAGCGCCCGGAGCTGCTTGTTCACATGACCGCGGAAATGCAGTCGGGCGACTGTTTCCTGGCCCGTGTAGCAGCCTTTGGTGAACGAAATCGCGCCGAGTGAGTCGAGATTGGCTTCCTGGGGGATGGTGAGGTCGTCCATGTCGATGCCCCACGCCGGGCGTCCGCTTTCGATGCGTGTGAGGTTCCACACGGCGGGTGAGGCGTGCACGGCGGCGCTGGATGCGAGGTGCGCGCGCACCTCGTTGGCGTCGTGCGCATCGGCCATGATGATGAAGCCCGGTACCGATCCCATGAGCGGTGCGCGTATCACGCGCACACTGGCTGCGCCGAAGGTGCGCGGGCCGTGTGACCAGTCGGGCCATGCGGCGAGCGCGGTGATCATGGTGTCGCCGGTGTCTATTGCCGACTGCGTGTCGCCGGTTTGTGTTGCCGACGGCGCGTTGCCGCTGAGTTGGGTCAGAAGAGCCGACGCGTTCACGCCATACAGCATGTACGTGGCGTAGCGCGCCGATTCATCAGTGACCTTGGCCAGTCGCGGATTCACGTACTTTTTCGCGGTGGCGATCCAATGCGCGGCGCTACTCGGCCGTATGGACATGAGGAATGTATGCTCATCCACGCGCATGATAAACATGTCGCAGAGCACCTTGCCCTTCACCGTGAGCGCGGCCGCGTGGAGCCCCTGGCCGGGCTGCAGCACGGAGACGTCGTTGGTGACGAGGCCATTGAGCGACTCGGCGGCCTTTGGACCGATAAAGCTGCTCCAGTGGTCGCCTGACTCGAACCATGTGGCACTCGAGCGCAGCGCGTGGTACGCGTGGTTGTCGGTGGCGGTAAGCGGCTCCGGGTACACCAGTGCGGGCGGCTCGATGGGCAACGCGGTATCGGACGGCGCCATAGCAGACGGCAGCGTCATGGGGACCTCCAAGGGGTGACGGTAATGCGATCGGGTATAAGGTAGCCCCGGTTTATACGGCGGGATACAAGACAGCTACGGTATGGCATGGTACACCGTCTGCACAAAGTTGGCGGCGACTGCGACACCTTCGGGCGAGGGTTCGATGGCGGTGCGGTGGGCGCCTGGTGTCATGGCGGCAAGCCGAGCATCGATGGCGCGATAGCTGCTCTCGAGCGTGGTGATCATGGGGACACGCGGCAGATCGTCGGCGCAGCGCACGGCGGCGAAGAGCAGATCGAGCGCGCCCAGTTGCAGCAGCGGTTCCACGTCGCGTCTGGTGGAGTCGGTGCGCAGGATGAGCCGAGTGCCGCGTTCGCGTTGTGTAGTCAGCCAGGCGATGGCGGCAGGTGCGAAGGGCATGCCTTGGGCGAAGGCACCGGTACAGCGGCGCTGGGCCCGCATGGTGGCGAGATCGCGCAGCGTGTGGTCGGAGGCAACGTCGGGAAACGCGGCGAGCGCCGCATCGATGGCTTCGGGCATGGAGCGGCCGGGGAGCAGTGCCGCGGCTTGCTCGTGCCCAAACGGGCCCCATTCGGCGGTGATCGCTTCCGAGAGAGCGAGGGCGCGGGCCGGGAGTGTGTCGGCGACGAGGCCGTCGAACGCGATGATGAGGGCGGTGGACGGTGTGTGGGGCATGGCGTGCGATGGATTACAAAGGACAACGGGGAGTGGTGCCATTGGCACCACTCCCCGTTCAAACTACCCGGTGGGCGGCTGATGCCGCCCTAAGCTCAGGCGTTGATGCTGCGACGACGACGCGCGACGCCGACGAAACCCATCAGGCCAGCGGCCAGGAGCGCGAAGCTGGTCGGCTCCGGGACTGTGACGGACGCGCCCTGAATAATTATGCCGCTGGTGGTCAGGTCGCCCTCGATGACAACGCTGAAGGTGCCGGAGTTTCCGATGTTGCTGCTCGCGACGGTGAAATTACGCGTGCAAACAGCGCTACCGGTTTCGAATTCCCCGTCTGATGTGCGGCAGAACCCGAGCTCGTCGAAGTCTGTGGGCGCATTGCCGAACAGGTCCGTGGTTACACCATTGTCGAACGAGAAACCAACCAGTCGGTTGTCCCAGCCGATGCTGCCGGTGATGTCATCAGTACCCTGCACGTTGGTGGAGAACACATAGCGGTAGCCGGAAGCGTCGGCGGT
>JBBQUH010000147.1:0-2343 GCA_038212625.1 Gemmatimonadales bacterium
CCTGGCGTGCAGCGTGCTCGTCGCAGCGGCTTCGCGCGCAGCCGCTGCGACGCCTGTGCCCACGAGTCTCTGCTCGCGTTCTACTGCAAGTGCCGCTACTTCTGCCCAAGCTGCCACGCCAAGCGCCTCGCGATCTGGACGCACTGGCTGGACACCACGCTCCTCGCGCCCGTGCCCCACCGGCAGGTGGTCCTCACCATCCCAAAGCGGCTGCGCGCCGATTGTTTGTACCGTCGCCGCCTGCTCGGCGAGATCGCCCGCGTCGCCGCCCGCACCGTCACGGCGGCGATCCGCACGCTGACGGGTGAACGCGGGCTCGCCGTTGGGATCGTCGCTTGTTTGCAGACGCATGGCTCCCGGGCAAACTGGCATCCGCACCTGCTCGTCACCGATGGCGGCTTCCGGCCCGTCGGGACGTTCGTCTCGTGGCCGGTGCACGACACGGCGCGGTTGACCGAAGTGTTTCACCGTACCGTGCTCCGGCGCACTCCGATTAAATTTCCTATCCCGAGTCGGACTGGGAGAATTCGCGGGTTGTGCCGGCTGTGAAACGGTTACCGCCCACGCAGTGTTTTCAGTCGAGCGACAGCGTTCGTGTTCGTTGGGTCGAGCGCGAGTGAGCGCTCGTAATGTTCGATTGCCTTCGCGCGATTGCCCAGCGCCATAAACGCTTCGCCCAGACTGTCGTGCGGATTGGACGCACTCGGATACTCGGCCACGTTGCGCTGGAACACGCGCAGCGCATCCGGTAGTTTGCCCGCTTGCAGGAGTACGTAGCCCAGCGAGTTGAGCGCGGCCTCACCGATCAGTGAATCGGGGTAGGTTCGTTTCAGCACGGTGTACAGTGCGAGCGCGCTGTCCGCGCCATGAACTGGCGCCACCTTGGCCAGGCGTTCCGAAGGGTCCGGAAAAAGCACGCGACGAATCCACCATGCGACCAGTTCCGGCTCGCTGCGCTGGATGTAATGGCCGCTCGCCGATGTCAGCACCACGCTGCCCTGCGCCCCGGGCTCGCCCGCGCGGACGAGCGCCGACATTTGTGTTACCCGCTGACGCACCCACGCCGTATGGAACAGCCGATCCTTTTCCGGGCCGCCCGGTACCGGTGACATACCGTCCGTTGGCGCCTCATACTTGCCAGCGAGCAGGGCGATCGCCGGAACATCCGGCAGCGGGGGCAGCGCAGGAAACTCCGGGAAACCGGCCTCGAACAACGGGGAGAACGCTTCCGCCTCCGCGCGCACGCCTTCGGGAACACTCGGCCGTCGATACCACTCAATCATGCTGCGATTGAATTGCTCCCTCCCATTCGGCACGCCGATTTGCCGGAAAATCTCGTCCTGGTCGGCGACCGACTGCGTGAAACCCGCCGGATCGACGAAGACCAGACCAGCCAATTCACCGGCATAACGCGCGGCGTACATTCGGATTACTGCTCCACCCAACGAATGGCCAACCAGGATATACGGAGACCGCACTCCCACCTTCTGCACGAGCGAGTGCAACTCCTCCACCATGTTCGGAATGGTTGGCGGTGCTCCGCTCTTCTCCGAACCACCGAGTCCGGCCCGGTCGTAACTTACGGTTGCAGTGATGGCCGCGATGTCGCGCTGAACGCCGGTCCAGTTCTCCAGTGGTGTCCCGAGACCACTCTCGAAGACCACGGTCGGTCGCCCTTCGACAACCGGCCCACTCGTACGAACGCGAAGCTGATGTCCGCCCAAGTCGACCATGCCTGTGCTCAATGGCGCGGATTGCGCATCGGCAACAACAGCGTGGACAACAGCGAGGAATAGCGCAGCTGCGCGAATGGTGGAGTGGCGCATAGTGAAGAAATGGGGGAAAGGCCCGTGGCACGTTACTTTCGAGCAGCACGCGCATGGTTTCGTTATGCGGCTGGCGAGATCAGCGCACGCTTGGCCACCTCAAGCACTGCAATCGCGTGCGCGCGGGAGACACTGGAGAACGCATCCAGAAAGTGATCGAGCGGATGACCCGCTTCCAGATAGGCAATAAGGCCCTGCACCGGCACGCGCGTGCCCGCGAAGACTGGCGTGCCACCGAGGCGCTCGAGAGTACTGGTGATCAATGGATCGGGTAGCAAGACTCGCCTCCGAAAGGGTCCTCAAAACATACACCGTTGCGTGAGAGGCTTCTAACGCCCATTAGACACCGTTAGACCGCGATCTTGCGCCGGGTCGTCGGAGCCGCACGCGCCGCGGACTTTCGCGGACGGCCGCCTTTGGCCCCGTTGACTCGCGCAGCTGCCGCCTTCGCCTCCGACGTGGCGCGCCCGGCCTCCGCGGCCAGATGCCGCACCCGTTCGACGGGGTCGACCGCCGC
>JBBQUH010000148.1:0-2218 GCA_038212625.1 Gemmatimonadales bacterium
GCGTGAGTGTATCGATCCCGGTGATGTGAAACGCACCGCCGCGCTTTTGCGCCTGTCGATTTCGGACATAGTCGATCACGAGCCCGCGCATCGCCCGGGCCGCGTACGCCATGAAGCGTGCCCGGTCGGGGTACTCGGCGCTCTCCCGAGCGGCCATGCTGATGTACGCCTCGTGGAGCAGCGTGGTCGCGCCAAGTGTGAGCTCGTCCCCGCGCAGGGCCAGCTGTCGTTCGGCGAGCCGGTGTAGATCGGCGTACATCGCTGAGAACAGACGGTCGGCCGCATTCGGCTGCCCCGCTTCGGCGTGACGAATCAGTTCGGCCGCGCTGGTGTCCATGGCGTTGAAACGGGGGGAATCGGGCGGTGTGAAAGAACGGTCAGGCGGCGCTCACCGATCAGTTGCCGGGCGAGCGAGCGCGAACAAAAGCAGGATACCGGCGACCAGCCCGCGGAGCCAGACCCCAAGGTCATAGGCGTACCAGGTTGCCGCTCGACTTCGCAGCACGGGGTCGACGATGTCGCTGTATCCGATCGCCTTGAGTTCTGCAAAAACTGGTTCCAGGTAAAGCCCGGCGACGACACCACTCAGCAGAAAGAGCGCGAATGCACCCAACAGCATGCTCCTCCGCTGGGTCCTCCAGTTGGCGATCAGCGCCACGAGAAAGAGCGATAGCGTGATCGTCGGAACGATCTGAAATAAGTGCTGCGCGACCCGAAGCCTCTGCGCCCACCGTCAACCGCGCTCGTCCACGGAGAACGCAACGTCCGCCGCCACTGGTCGTGCCGGACATCCTACCGAAGATTGGGCCACCATAGTGAGTCGGGCATCATCCACGAAAGGGCCTCGGTCGAACGAACTTGTCGGCGCTATACAGAGGGATCGTGCGGGAGTGCAATTACGGTCGCACGTCGCAGGGCGGTTGGCCGTGTCTGCGGGCGCCCGTACATGCGGCTATTGATTCAACCTTCCAATCTGCGACTTTGCTTAGCCTGCAAGACAGAATCCGGTGGCGTTTCGAAGAGCTGTCAGCATCGCGCATGTCTCGACTGGCGTATTTATCGGAACCGGCACGGTACTGTATCCACGCGTGCCATCGCGCACCGTTCCAGCACGTGATTCGGCCGCGTTGTCAGCGATCGGCGTCATTGTACTATCTCTGCCGGCTCGGCGTGGTGGCTGAGCAAACTGATGCCCGAACGTGCCGACACGTCTCGCACCGCGGCATCTTCCGAAGCCGTGACGTTTGCCTGCGCGCGAACAAACCCGTACAATGACGGTACCGGCTGCCGTCGCAACGTGTCGTGCAACACGTGCACCCCAGTGCCGTAGCCGATCGCCTGCGTTCCCTGATTGCCGTGTCCGTGAAATCGCAGCAGGACCAGCGACCGCGGAGTCACGCCGCTCGACACAATGCTGGGGACGACCCATCCGACTGCGTTGCTGCCGCCACCGAAAAGGATCGGTTGGCTGCCCGGGCTCTCAAGTGCGGTGCGACTTTCATGCATGATCGGGTCGAACACATCGACGATGTCACGAATCCGCAGCGGCATGTGCGCGATCAGACGGTTCCACGTACTGAGGCCGATGTCTCCATCGTCGCGCAGGGTGGCTCGTCGTTGGAATGCGATCACCGCCAGTTCCGTCTGACGGCCGTAGTCGCCGTCGACGGACAATGGTGGGTGGCCGTCAAGACGCGCATTGAGCAGCAGCTGTGCGGCCGCAACCATGGGTAGCTTGTCGCCGCGCTTCAGCAGGATCATCGCCAGACTCGCATTTGGGTTCGAATGTGCAGCTCCCGAATACTCAATGCTACGTCCCCCGCATCGCGCCAGGAGCACCGGTCAAGCAATCGTGTTCGCGCGCCGCTCTACGCCGGTGGAGAACGCTCCACCGTACGCTGCAAGCACAGCCTGTCAATCATCGCGATCAAGAAGTCGAAGGTTCACAATCGGCGGCTCGCCCGCAGGTCGAGGCCTCGGTTTCCAATGGCAGGTGCCGGTGTGCCTCACCCGTCACCATGACCCCACTCCATACCGATGTGTTTGCCCGTGAGCTCATCATGTCGCATCACGGCGCCGCGTCGCGCGACACGCGTGCATTCGAGCTCGCGTGCAAGATTTGTACGTTCGAGGTTTCGCGTTAAGTGTTGCCGGGCAGATGGCCGCTGTAGGTCAGCGAGGCGCCGCAACAGCCGCAACAGCCGCCACGGCTGCGCGG
>JBBQUH010000149.1:0-1704 GCA_038212625.1 Gemmatimonadales bacterium
CTTGGCCTTCGTCGCCTGCGAACACCGCGCAATGACGTTGCTGAGCAATCGGTGGTGCTTGTGAGCGCGGCGCTCTGTGTGGCCGTCTTTGGGGCGGCGCTGGTGCAAGCGCTGAGCGGCCACCCGTTGACCCCGCCATCAGGCACCACCATATGAGTGACGCACAACTGTTTCAGTACGCCAACTCCGCCGCGCTCCTGGGCTGGATCGCCTTGGTGGTCCAACCGAAGCGCGTCGCGCCCGTGCTGCGGTTTGTGCTGCCAGCGGCGTTTGCGCTGCTGTACCTCTGGGCGCTGGTTACGGCACCCAGCAACCCGGATGGCGGATTCGGCTCGCTCGCCCAAGTAAAAGCGCTCTTTCTGTCGGATCGCGCCGTGCTCGCCGGCTGGGTGCACTACCTCGCCTTCGATCTCTTCATCGGATGCTGGGAGGCGATCGACGCGCGGGAGCGGCACATCCCGCACTGGCTCGTCATTCCGTGTCTGGCGCTCACGTTCATGGTCGGGCCGGTGGGGTTACTCACGTATTTCATGCTGCGCGCGGCGATGAGCCGACGGCGCGACGCGGTACCGGCGGCATAGATCGGCACGGGACCGCAGCGGATACTGGCGCCCAACCGCAGCCCCGTGCGCTCCAGCCGCGCGCGCATCGTGCCCCGCCCTCTCACACGTCCGCGTCCTCGACGATCTCGTCCGGAATTCCCAGCGGAATCAGCGTCGCATCGGCCTGACCGTTCACGATGTACAGCTTCCCCACGCTCGGCTGCAACTTGAAGCGGCGCGGGCCGGCCGCGCCGGGGTTGACCACCAGCCGACGGGCGGCCTTTGTGATCAACTGCTGGTGCGTGTGCCCGTACACAATCACCGACGCATGCATATAGGCCGACACCAGCTGCGGCGGTTTCGTGTTGGCCAGCTCGTGCCCATGGGTCACGACAACGCGCACGCCGCCGAACATTTCGTCGATCCGTTCCACCAAGTCCGGGCGACCCGGGGCATCCGTGTTGCCCCACACGGCACGCACCGGGGCAATGGTGGCGAGTTCGAGCAGGACATCAGGCGGTCCCACGTCACCGGCATGGAGAATCAGCGACACGCCCTTGAGCGCCTCGAAGACTTCCGGGCGAACCAAACCGTGCGTGTCGGAGATCAGTCCGATGATGAGTGGCTTACTCATATTGACTCAGTAGAAGAGGCGAGGATTCGTAGCGAATACTGCAGGTCGAAGCGGCGCTCTGTGTAGTGTGAACCAACGGTGCGTACCCCGATAAAGACGGGACTACGCCACGTCCGTGCCCCACCGCTTGCCCAGCGTATGCTCCACGTGCAGGTGATCGAGCACCCGCGCCACCACAAAATCCACCAGTTGGTCAATGCGCGTGGGCTGGTGATAAAACCCTGGCGCCGCCGGCATGACCGTAGCACCAGCCCGCGTCAGCTGGGTCAGATTTTCCAAATGAATGAGCGATAGCGGTGTTTCCCGTGGAACGACCAACAGCGGGCGCCGCTCCTTGAGGGCGACATCCGCCGCCCGCTCCACCAGCGACCGCGACGTCCCGTGCGCGATCGCCGCCACCGTGCCCATGCTGCACGGGCAGATCACCATGCCGCTCGACCGGGCCGACCCGCTGGCCGGCGCGGCTCCACGATCGGCATCGTCGAACACCGTGACAACGTGATCGAACGCCTCGCCGCCCACGTGCGC
>JBBQUH010000150.1:0-1620 GCA_038212625.1 Gemmatimonadales bacterium
CGTGACGGTGGAAGTGGTGGCACTGGCGGGGCACTTGGGGCACTTCGAGGTGAGACTGGCCGACGGGGGCGTGGGATCCAGCGCGCGCCAGCGAACCGCGCTCCTGCACCTCGCCCGGCAGGTGACCGGGCTGCGTTTTATTGCGCCGGCGTACCTGACCCGCGACGGCTCCGAGCTCCGGCCGCTGAATCTTGTCTTGATTCAGGCGCGGCCTGGGCTCAACAGTCGACAGGTGTGCGAGCTGTTTGCCCGTCACGGTTTGGAGCAAGTCGACCGTCCTGGCTAGCGAACCTGCTTCGTGCCCGGACGCCGGTACATTGGGCCGGCGCGTTCACCGTGTGCGGTGGTAAATCACCGATTGGACGCGTCGTGCAGAAAGATCGACTCGATCGTGGTGCGAAACTCGTGCGCGAGCGCGAGTTGCATCGATGGCGCTGGGAGGAAGTGGGCACCGTAGCGCGTTCCGGCTGATGCCACTACTTCCCCACCGTCACCTCCACCGGCTCCATACCAGCAGCCGTATACATCGCCACCGTGAGTTGCCCGGCTTCGAATGCCACGCGGTCGGCATAGCTCAAGGGAAACGATCCGCTCCCACTCGTCTGACCGGGCCCCAGAAGTCGTGCGCTCACGCGGCTGGCTCCCGCCGGAATTGCTATGCTGGCCGACGTCGTGCCGCTCGCCGCGGTGCCCGAGATCGGGCCTGAGATGCGACCCGCGTTGCCCGTGCGGCGCAGCACCAGCGCCGATAGTGGCGCGCCGTCGGTGCGTTGCACGGTGGCGGACCAGCGCAGCACGCTGTGTACGCGGTCCAGCGTCACGCGGGTAGTGGCCACGATGCCGCGCGCGCGGGTGGTGACTACGATCTGTGTCGCCGAGGGTGCCTTGTTCGCCACCAACGCCGGCGTGGTGCTCGGCGCGATACGTCGCGCACCCGACTGCTCGAAGGCGTAGGCCAAGGCCACGAGGCGCGTGTCGCTGAAGCCCTTGCCCAATAGTTCGACGCCCACCGGCAGTCCATCGGCGGCAAAGCCGGCCGGGACACTGATGGACGGGAGCCCACTCTGCGCGCCGAGGTTGCAGGTGCTGCCGTTTTGCACTTCACCGACCAGCGTCGGCTTTTGCCGTACGGTGGGATAGGCAATCGCATCGAGCGAGAGGCTGTCGAGGATACGCTCCATGCGCGCGCGCAGTGCCGCTTGTCGCGAGAGCGCTCTGCGATGCTGCTCGCTGTCGGCCGCCAGCACCGTGTCCATCACGCGAAAGCGTACTTCGAGTTGACGGTCGTACAGTCCGCGGTCGAGAATGTCGCGAAGCGAGTTCACCGGCGCGTTCGGCACGGTGCGCAGATAGTCGATGAGATCGAACTTCGTTTCGAGGTTGATCACGCTGGTGTTGGCGATGAGCGTGTCGAACTCCGCCATCGGGACATCGATCACCGTGGCGCCCTGCGCGCGCATGGCTGCAATCGCGGCGCGTACGGTATCCGCAATCTCGGCGTCGGTATCGCGGAAGTACGGCAGGAACACGCCAATGCGAGCCCCACGCAACGCATTCGTGTCCAGCGACGCCTGAAACCTGGGTACGGGTGCGTCGCGCAGTACGTTGGTGGCCGCATCG